>CANJBQ010000013.1 GCA_947472645.1 Burkholderiaceae bacterium | reverse complement strand
GTATTTACATCTGATTGCTGACAAATGGATTAAGGCATACGCTGAGTTAGATCGCGAGGCTGAAGGTTTGCAACAGTTAAAAATGCAACTCCAAGAACAGGGCTCTGGCGAGTTATTGGATATTGTTTTTAAGCATGTTCTTAGAATGGAAGGTCCGAAGCAAGCACAAGCTCTGATGAACTCTGTCATGCTTAATACACCAAGTTTGACGGCCATGACCAAACGTTTTGAAGCGCAATATATGATGGCTAAAGAAGCAGGTCAAGAAGCCAGTACGGCTGAAATTAAAGCCTCTTTAGATTTATTAAAACAAAAGACAAATAGCTTGGCCCGTTATACCTGCAGTAGCTGTGGTTTTAGGGCTAGGCGCTTTTATTGGCAGTGTCCTGGGTGTAATCACTGGGATGTATACTCCCCAAAAAGAAGTGAAGGAATTGGTGCGACATAAGCATTTATTCGGGACGAAACGGATGAGAATAGGGAGAAGTATTTGAAGGTAACGATTATTGGTAGTGGGTATGTTGGACTAGTTACTGGAGCTTGTTTAGCGGAGCTGGGTAATCAGGTATTTTGTTTAGATCTAGATCATCAAAAAATTGATATTTTGAACCAAGGTGGCGTACCTATTTATGAGCCTGGTTTAAAAGAAATGATTACGCGCAATAAAGAAGCTGGTCGCATTGTTTTTTCTACCGATATTGAAGCGAGTGTGGCGCATGGAGAGATTCAGTTTATTGCTGTTGGGACTCCACCTGATGAAGATGGTTCTGCTGATTTAAAGTATGTTATCGCCGCCGCCCAAAATATTGCCAAGTACATGAAAGATTTTAAAGTCATTATTGATAAATCTACCGTACCCGTTGGAACAGCCAAAAAAGTATCTGCTGCGATTAAAGTTCAATTAGCTAAAAGAGCACAATCACATATTGAGTTCTCCGTTGTATCGAACCCCGAGTTCTTAAAAGAAGGGGCTGCTGTTGAGGACTTTATGCGTCCGGACAGGATTGTGGTTGGAACAGATGATGATCAGCACGGTCATTATGCTAAAGAGAAAGTGCGCAAGTTATACGCCCCTTTTAATCGACATCATGAGCGGACTTTTTATATGGATGTAAAAAGTGCTGAGCTCACAAAATATGCGGCAAACGCCATGTTAGCAACACGTATTTCTTTTATGAATGAGCTAGCCAATTTAGCAGATCAGGTTGGCGCTGATATTGAAGCGGTGCGTCAAGGGATTGGTTCTGATTCACGTATTGGTTATGGCTTTTTATATTCAGGAACCGGATATGGTGGATCCTGTTTTCCGAAAGATGTTCAAGCCTTATCTAAAACTGCCCAAGAGTATTCATTAAATTTACGGATCTTAGATGCGGTTGAAGAGGTCAATGATGCACAAAAGAAAGTTTTAGTAAATAAAATTATTCAGCATTATGGCCAGGACCTCACGGGACTCACATTTGCGATATGGGGTTTAGCCTTTAAACCGAATACGGATGACATGCGAGAAGCGCCAAGTCGTGTGATTATTTCAGAGTTAGTCCATCGCGGCGCTAAAATCGTGGCACACGATCCGGTAGCCACTGAAGAGGCTTGGCGTTGTTTTGCATTGGACTTTGCACAGCGACCTGAGTTACTATCCATGATTAAGACGGTTGATAAGCCGAATTTAGCATTGGAAGGCGCTGATGCTTTAGTGATTGTTACCGAGTGGAAAGCATTCCGTAGCCCTGATTTTGACATACTCAAACAACAACTAAAAGAACCACTGATTTTTGACGGACGTAATTTATTTGAACCTAGTACCCTATCAGAATTCGGGTTTAAGTATCACGGTATAGGACGACACAATTAATGGCTGATATGAACCGAGTGCTCAACAACATGGATGTCAAATTAACATCCCAAGAAATTCAACGGATTGGGCAAGCGTCGATTTTAGTGGTGGGTGATGTCATGTTAGATCGTTACTGGTTTGGCGATACCGAGAGGATCTCTCCAGAGGCTCCGGTACCAATTGTTGCTATTAAAAGGGTTGATGAGCGATTGGGCGGGGCTGCCAACGTCGCTCGTAATGGCGCAACACTTGGCGCAAAGATTCAATTACTTGGGCTAATTGGAAACGATGAGGCTGGTCAAAAAGTACAAGCAATGCTGTCTGACCTTCATATCCATAGTCGATTACAGATCGATTCCACTGTTCCAACGATTGTTAAATTGCGAGTGGTTGCCAGACAGCAACAATTAATCCGTTTAGATTTTGAAGAAGAGCCGACGATAGATACCTTGATGTCTAAATTACAAAGCTTTGAAGAGGCCTTGCCACAGGTTGATGCGGTGATCTTTTCAGATTATGGCAAAGGTGCCCTAAAACATATATCACGCATGATTGCCATGTCAAAGGCGGCGGGTAAGATCACTTTGGTCGACCCTAAGGGAGATGATTATTCGAAGTACGCTGGGGCAACGGTAATTACACCCAATCGAAGTGAACTGCGGCAAGTGATTGGTAAATGGACGAGCGAGGCAGACTTGACCCAGAAAGTTCAAAATCTTCGTCAACAATTGGGTTTAGACGCGATTTTATTAACGCGTTCAGAAGAGGGGATGACGTTGTTTCGTCAGAATCAGGTTAGTCATGTAGGTGCTCAGGCTCGTGAGGTATTTGATGTCTCAGGCGCTGGCGATACTGTGATTGGAACTTTAGCGATTGCTTTAGCATCAGGTTGGGAGTGGGATCTGGCTATGGCGTTAGCTAATCGAGCTGGAGGCATTGTGGTTGGCAAATTAGGAACTGCAACGGTAACAGCACAGGAGCTATCATGAGATTTATTGTTACAGGAGCGGCTGGATTTGTTGGATCTAATTTAGTTCAAGCGCTCAATGCGCGTGGTGAAAAAGATATCATCGCAGTCGATGATTTAAAAGAAGCTAACAAATATCGTAATTTAGCTGACCTCGATATTTCCGACTATTTTGATAAATCAGAATTTATTCAAATATTGAAAAGTAAATCGCTCGGCAAGATTGAAGCGATTTTTCATGAAGGTGCTTGTTCTGACACGATGGAGTCAGATGGGTATTTTATGATGGCCAATAATTATCGGTATACGCTCGACTTAATCGATATTTGTGCAGAGCAGGGCATTCCCCTCATTTATGCTTCTTCTGCAGCAACATATGGTAGATCAACAAAATTTGTTGAAACAAGAGAGTGTGAAAAGCCGCTCAATATTTATGGGTACTCCAAAGTGCTTCTTGATCACATTGTTCGTCAAAGAATCACAGCAAAATCATTAAAATCACAAGTGGTTGGGCTTCGCTACTTTAATGTGTACGGTCCACGTGAGTCGCACAAAGGACGGATGGCCTCAGTAGCATTTCATCATTTTCACCAGTACCGTGACAGTGGTTATGTGAAGTTGTTTGGCCAGCACGACGGTTACGTTGCTGGAGAGCAAAAAAGAGATTTTATATATGTAGAAGATGTTGTTAAAGTGAATTTATTCTTTTATGAGAATCGCCATGTAAATGGTATTTTTAATTTAGGTACAGGTCGTGCCCAGGCCTTTAATGATGTTGCACTGACCGTCATAAATCGTTTAGACCAAATTCAAGGTCTTGAGAACTTTAAAGAACAATCACTTCAAGATGTCGTGAATTCAAACAAGCTACGATATATTGATTTTCCCGATGATTTGAAAGGGAAATACCAGTCCTTTACGCAGGCTAGCCTCGACTTACTTAGAGCAACTGGATATCAACAAGAATTTCATACTGTTGAGCAAGGTGTCAGAAAATATGTGACTTGGCTATCAGAAAATACTGAATTTTTAGCGGAGAGACTTTAAGGCGTAACAAGCGTCAACATCGTCTTTACATGATCGTTATTCTCTAACGTGCGATATGGATCGTACGTATTTAAAAGGAGAAATAATGGAATTCAAGCTACAGCAAGGTTCATGGAAAAAATTTCAACAAGGATTATTAGCGCTCGCTTTAGGCGCTAGTCTTTTGACGATGGCGCCCGCGCATGCGGTCAATATTAATTCAGCATCTCCAGAGGTATTACAAAATGTAAAGGGTATTGGGCCTTCCCGTGCGAAAGCCATTGTTGATGAACGTGAAAGAAATGGGGCATATCTTAGTGCCGAGGATTTAAATGCGCGCATCAAAGGGATTGGTCAAAAAACGATTGAAAAAATGTCTCAATCTGGTTTAACCTTTGATGCGACTGAAACAATGACTCGTGCAAAAAGTGCCAGAATCAAATAGATCTTCTCTAGTCCAATAAAGGACTAGTATACGTATCGAATCTTAACATCGAAGGTGTTCGATCATCGGCAGAAGCTTAGGGGTAAAATAAACTTAACTTCTGCCACTTTATATACGATGAACACTTCCAATATCTTTTATCCAACGATTGCTGATACGGTCGGGAATACTCCGCTGATTCGCTTACAGCGAATCCCTGGAGAGGGTAATCAGGTCCGTAATAATCTTATTTTAGGTAAATTAGAAGGAAATAATCCAGCTGGATCCGTGAAGGATCGTCCGGCCTTATCGATGTTTCGTCGTGCTGAGCAGCGTGGCGAAATTGCTCCTGGCGATACGCTTATTGAGGCAACGAGTGGCAATACAGGGATTGCTCTAGGAATGGTAGCGGCAATTCTTGGCTATAAGATGATTTTGATCATGCCAGAAAATCAAAGTATTGAGCGTCGTCAAAGTATGACTGCCTATGGTGCTGAATTAATTCTGACACCGGCTTCTGGTGGGATGGAATATGCCAGGGATTATGCAGCGCAGCTCCAAAAAGAGGGACGCGGAATCATTCTGGATCAATTTTCTAATAAAGATAATCCACTTGCGCATTTTGAAGGTACGGGTCCTGAGATTTGGCGGGATACACATGGGCAAATTACCCACTTTGTATCCTCCATGGGAACAACAGGCACGATTACCGGCACGTCTACTTTTTTAAAGCAGCAAAATCCGAATATACAAATTATTGGCGTACAGCCAATGGATGGCTCTCAGATACCGGGTATTCGTAAATGGGCGCCAGAATATTTGCCGAAAATTTTTGAACCTTCAAAAGTAGATTCTTTGGAGTATGTCTCGCAGACGGAAGCTGAAGAGATGTGCCGGCGGATGGCTCGTGAAGAGGGTATTTTTTGTGGTGTTTCTGCAGCAGGAACTTTAGTTGTTGCGCTTCGTATTGCGCAGCGGATTGAAAACGCGACGATTGTTTTTATCGTTTGTGACCGCGGTGACCGGTATTTGTCGACAGGGATTTTCCCGGCTTAGTATTTTTAGCGGATACCCCATTTTGAATCACTGCTTGACCAAATTCGGTGACGGACATCGCATAAAAAAAACTACGGTTGTATTGTGTAATGACTTCGAAATTACGTAGACCAACCAAATAATCCACTTTACTCGATCCGTCTTTCTCAATTCGTGGTAGGTCCACGATAAGTGCTGGGCTATTTTCATCAAGAGTACTTGGCCAGTTCGTAATGATTTTTTGGTTTTTTAATTCACGAAGAGTGAATTTGGGGTTTGGGTCTCCATCAGCAAGTTCTTTGACAATGGTACTGTCTTGCATCTCTGATGAAATAGGTAGGTAAATAGGTTCTCCTTTTTTCCAACCATGGGCGAGTAAGAATTGCGCAATACTTTGCATTGCATCCTCAGGACTCTTGCGTAAATCAATTTTTCCATCACCGTTACCGTCTTGTGCAAAGCGTCGAATGCTACTAGGCATAAATTGAGGCATACCGATTGCCCCAGCAAATGATCCTTCTTGGATGAGGCATGCTCGAAGTAGTTCGGATGAAACTGGTATGAGATTCAAAGTATCGATGCAATTGAGAATATGGTCACGTAATTGTTCCTTGAACATAGCTTCGCGTCCGGCTCGATTAGGGCTTGGTGGATAATCGAACGCAAAAGTGGTCAGTACGTCACGCACTGGAAACGAACCCATATTCCTTCCATAGACTGTTTCCACCCCCAAAATACCCACCACAATCGACATTGGTACACCGCTCGTTTTTTCCAACTGAAGAAGAAACTCATGGTGTTCTTGTAAAAATCGTTTTCCAGCATCTAAACGTATCGTATTCATCACATTAGATCGGTAGGACAACCAATTTTTACGACCCTTACTACCTGATGGCGGCGCCATATATTGCCGTGCAATGGGCTGTGATTTCACATCGCGAAATGCCTCTCTTAGGGTTTCAATAGAGAGGTTTTCGCGAATGGACAGCTCGATCAGAAAAAAATCTAATGCTTGTTCTTTTGAAAGAATGACGGGCGTTGATGAATCTAGACTTAGATCTAGAGAGGGCTTGATCTGAGCGTGACTTAGGCTTGCTGTGGTCAGGTTCAGCGCCATGAGGCAACTCCAAAAAAGGAGTCGGTGGATAGTTTTTGAGAAAATCATGAATATTTAGTAGTTTAGGTAATAATAAGATTATTCACCATAAAGATAAGAACAGAGATTTATGACGACAGGCTATATCAGTCATCCCGATTTTCTTCAGCATGAAATGGGTAGTTACCATCCAGAGTGTCCTGGTCGGTTGAGCGCCATTGAAGATCAAATGATTTTAAGTCGCATTGATGATTTTGTTACGCGCATTGATGCGCCCTTGGCTACAGAAGAGCAAATTGCCTTGGTCCATGATCAGAGCATGATTCAATTTTTAAAAGAAAATTCTCCCAAGGCGGGTTACTTTGCTATTGATGGCGATACATCCATGAATCCACATTCTTATCAAGCAGCCTTAAGGGCTGCTGGAGCTTGTCTTGCCGCTGTTGATGCGGTGATGCAAGGGCAGGTCAGTAATGTGTTTTGTGCTGTCCGTCCTCCCGGGCATCATGCCGAGCCGCATCGTGCGATGGGATTTTGTCTTTTTAATAGTATCGCTATTGCGGCTAAGTATGCTCTAGAACATTACGGACTCCAACGAGTGGCATTGATTGATTTTGATGTTCATCATGGCAATGGTACTGAGGCGGCTTTTCGGGATGATCCACGGGTCTTGATGTGTAGTTTTTTTCAGCATCCCTTTTATCCTTACAGTGGCGAAAATTCTTCGGCGAGTAATATGCTCAATATTCCTGTGCCGGCATATACCAAGGGACTAGATATTCGGCAAATTGTGTCGGATTTATGGATGCCTAGGCTAGAAGAATTTGCTCCGGAGTGTATTTTTATCTCGGCAGGTTTTGATGCCCATCGTGAAGATGAGCTAGGTCAGTTAGGTTTAGTCGAGGCGGATTATGCGTGGATGACCAAGCAGATTTTGCAGATAGCGAGAAAATATTCGAATAACAGAATTATTAGTTCATTAGAAGGGGGCTATCATTTATCCGCTTTAGGGCGAAGTGTGGTGGCACATATTAAAGAGTTAGCAGAAATTTAATCTTTACATTTGGAGTTGGAAATGAGTATGTATGAACAAGGCTTAGGTCAAAATGCAGCGAACCATACGCCAATGAGCCCGCTATCTTTTATTGAGAGAGCGGCTAAAGTCTATCCCCGTCGTTTGGCAATCGTACATGGGTCTTTTCGGCAAGATTGGTTAACGACATATCAGCGTTGTATTCGGTTGGCGAGCGCTTTGCATCTAAAAGGAATTGGTAAGGGTGACACGGTGGCTGTGATGTTGCCGAATACTCCTCCAATGGTTGAGGCGCACTTTGGGATACCGATGTCAGGCGCTGTTCTTAACGCCTTGAACACCCGTTTAGATCCTGAAGCAATTGCTTTTATGCTGGAGCATGGTGAGGCAAAAGTGGTGATTGTGGATCCGGAATTTAGTCAGACCATGAAAAAAGCGCTCGAGATCTCGAAGATCAAAGATGTGCTGGTGATTGATATCTCTGACCCTCTTTACACAGGTGATGGTCAAGCGATTGGCGCGTTGGGCTATGAGGCATTTTTACAAAGCGGTGATCCTGATTATGTATGGCAATATCCAAAAGATGAGTGGGATTCTATTTGTTTAAATTACACATCTGGTACTACCGGCAATCCTAAAGGTGTTGTTTACCATCATCGCGGTGCGATGACCGGCGCCATCTCCAATATTTTGGAGTGGGATATGCCTAAGCATCCTATTTATTTATGGACTTTACCCATGTTTCATTGCAATGGTTGGACCTTTCCTTGGGTGATTGCCGCTAGGGCGGGTGTTAACGTCTGTTTGCGTAAAGTAGACGCGGTGAATATCTTTTCTGCGATGAAAGAGCATGGTGTAACCCATTACTGCGCAGCACCGATTGTGCATGGCTTATTAGTTAATGCGAGTTCTGAGTTAAAGCAGGGTGTTCCCAAAGGTGTGAAGGCAATGGTGGCAGGTGCCGCGCCTCCAGCGGCCATGATTGAGGGGATGGAGACGATGGGCTTTGATTTACTCCATGTGTATGGCTTAACCGAAATTTATGGACCAGCGGCCGTTTGTGTCAAACATGAGGAATGGGATCTTTTAGATATTGGTGAGCGCGCGAACCTCAATGCTCGTCAAGGGGTGAGTTATCACTTGGAGCAAGCAATGACGGTCATGGATCCGGAAACAATGAAGGAAGTACCTGCCGATGGTGTCACGATGGGTGAGATTATGTTCAGGGGTAATATGACCATGAAAGGCTATCTCAAAAATGAAAAAACTACGAATGAGACATTTGCTGGTGGTTGGTTTCATACTGGGGATTTAGCGGTCATCCATCCTGATGGTTATGTGAAGATTAAGGATCGCAGTAAAGATATTATTATTTCTGGTGGTGAGAATATTTCCTCCATTGAAGTTGAGGACGTGTTGTATCGCCATCCAGCGGTGATGGCTGCCGCAGTGGTTGCAAAACCTGATCCCAAGTGGGGTGAAACGCCGTGTGCTTTCTTGGAAATTAAAGAGGGTAGTCAAGTCACTGAGGCTCAGATCATTGAGCACTGTAAGTTGCATCTAGCTGGTTTTAAAGTGCCGAGGACGATTGTTTTTGGGGACTTGCCGAAAACCTCGACGGGAAAAATTCAGAAATTTGAACTTCGTAAACGCGCTGATTCTGCGAAAGCAATTGATGTATAAAGACTTAAAGCTAATATTTGTCATCAGTTAAGTTCGTCATTTAGAGACTTGAAAAAGGAATTTGCAGTAATATTTAGGGTTGTAGATATTATTTAATTAGGTCATCGACATGAAAATTTTAGTTGCTGTAAAAAGAGTGGTTGATTACAACGTGAAGGTGCGAGTGAAGTCAGATCATTCTGGTGTGGAAACGGCGAATGTCAAAATGAGTATGAATCCGTTTGATGAGATTGCTGTTGAAGAAGCGGTAAGACTCAAAGAAGCTGGCGTTGCTACTGAGGTCATTGCCGTCTCCATTGGCGTCACCCAATGTCAAGAGACATTAAGAACAGCGATGGCGATTGGTGCCGATCGCGCGATTTTGGTTGAGACGAGTGAAGATATTCAGCCACTAGCCGTCGCCAAAATTTTAAAAGCTATTGCAGATAAAGAGTCGCCGCAACTCGTAATTTTAGGTAAGCAAGCAATTGACGACGATAGTAATCAGACGGGGCAGATGTTAGCTGCTTTGATGCAGGTGCCACAGGCAACTTTTGCATCTAAAGTCGTCATTGAAGGAAGCTTTGCTCAAGTCACCCGTGAGGTCGATGGTGGTCTTGAGACAATTCGCATTAGCTTGCCGGCGGTTGTTACGACAGATTTGCGTTTAAATGAGCCCCGTTATGTGACATTGCCCAATATCATGAAAGCAAAAAAGAAGACATTAGATGTTTTCAAGCCAGAAGATTTAGGCGTTGATGTTCAACCCCGTTTAAAAACGATTCAGGTTGTAGAGCCAGGTAAGCGTCAAGCAGGGGTGATGGTGCCGGATGTGGCGACCTTGATCGATAAATTAAAAAATGAAGCGAAGGTAATTTAAATGACTGTTCTTGTAATCGCAGAATCGCAGCACAATCAATTGCAAACGAGCACTCTCAATGTGGTGAGTGCCGCTTTAAAAATTAATACTGATGTTCATCTTGTTTTGATGGGGCAAGGACTCACTGAAGTTGCTGCACAAGCAGCGCAGATTCCTGGAGTCAGTAAGGTGTTGGTGGCTGATGATGGTATTTTTGCCAATCTACTTGCCGAGAACCTCACTTTACAAGTTTTAGCCATTGTAGATGCCTATAGTCATGTCCTGGTTGCGGCAAGTGCGAATGGTAAAAATATCATGCCTCGTATCGCAGCTCTCAAAGATGTTGCGCAAATTTCAGAGATTACAAAAGTGATTGACCCAAACACCTTTGAGCGACCAATTTATGCAGGTAATGCAATTGCCACCGTTCAGTCGAGTGACTCACTGAAAGTGATTACGGTGCGTACGACCGGTTTTGATCCGGTGTCCCCAACGGGAGGTTCAGCACAGATTGAAGCGATAGCTGTGGTGGCTGATTCAGGTCAGAGTCAATTTGTGTCTCGCGAGACTACCAAGTCGGATCGTCCTGAATTGACGGCAGCAAAAATTATTGTCTCAGGCGGGCGTGGTTTAGGTTCGGGTGAGCATTACCACCAAATCATGGAGCCCTTGGCGGATAGCCTTGGCGCAGCCTTAGGGGCATCTAGAGCGGCTGTTGATGCGGGATATGTGCCGAACGACTACCAAGTCGGGCAGACAGGTAAGATTGTTGCACCTCAGCTATATGTTGCTGTAGGGATTTCAGGAGCGATTCAGCATTTGGCGGGGATGAAGGATTCGAAAGTTATCGTGGCGATTAATAAAGATCCTGAGGCTCCGATCTTTGGCGTTGCAGATTATGGATTAGTTGCAGATCTTTTTACGGCTGTACCTGAGTTGGTGGCAGGGATTAAAAGTTAAGTAGACTGTGCGTTCTAGCGCACTCAGTTTTAAAAGACAAACGACGAAGGGATGATTCATGGCGTATCAAGCACCAGTTAAAGAGATGATGTTTGTGATGAATCATTTGGCAGGAATCTCTCAAGTGGCTAGTCTTCCTTCATTTGCTGATGCTGGCATTGACTCCGAAATAGCTGTATCGATTTTAAGTGAGTCAGCTAAATTTGCCCAAGAAGTGGTTGCGCCCCTCAACTGGACCGGGGACCAGCAGCCAAGCCAATTAAAAGATGGCTATGTTATTACTTCCCCTGGGTTTAAAGAAGCATTTGAGCAATATGTTACTGCTGGTTGGCAGGGTATGACGCATTCGCAGGAGTATGGCGGTCAGGGCTTACCTAAACTCATCGCGACAGCTTGCCAGGAAATGATTAACTCTGCTAATTTATCGTTTTCACTTTGCCCGATGCTCACAGAAGGTGCGATCGAAGCATTAACGGTGGCAGCGAGTGATGAGATTAAAAATCGATTTATTCCTAACATGGTCTCCGGGAAATGGACTGGCACCATGAATTTGACGGAACCACAAGCTGGATCTGATTTGGCACTGGTGAGAACACGTGCTGAGCCGGTGGGAGATGGAACGCACAAGATCTTTGGTACAAAAATTTATATTACTTACGGTGATCACGACTATACCGAAAACATTATTCATTTAGTCTTAGCGAGAACACCGAATGGACCTGCTGGTGTTAAAGGGATTTCATTATTTGTTGTGCCTAAGTTTTTGGTCACTGACAGTGGTCAGATTGGGCAGCGTAATGATGTCCACTGTATTTCTTTAGAGCATAAGATGGGCATTAAAGCCAGTCCTACTGCTGTCTTGCAATATGGTGATCATGGTGGTGCGATTGGTTATATGGTTGGTGAAGAAAACAATGGCCTTGCTTACATGTTCATTATGATGAATGCTGCGCGTTTTGGCGTTGGTATGCAAGGCATTGCCTTAGCAGATAGGGCCTATCAAAAGGCAGTCAGTTACGCAAAAGATCGAGTTCAAAGTAGAGACCTTGCGGGATCAACAGGACCGGTCGCGATTATTCATCACCCCGATGTGAAAAGAATGCTCATGACCATGCGTGCTTATACAGAAGGTGCACGTAGCTTGGCTTATGTGACGGTAGCCGCGCTCGACACCGCAGAAAATAGCCCTGACGAAAAAACCCGCGCAGAAAATCACTCGTTTTATGAGTTTTTAGTACCTATTATTAAAGGATTTTCCACAGAGATGTCGGTACAAGTAGCGAGCCTTGGAGTTCAAGTTCATGGTGGGATGGGGTTTATTGAAGAAACAGGTGCTGCTCAACACTATCGTGATGCACGAATCTTACCGATTTATGAAGGTACTACAGCGATTCAAGCGAACGATCTCATTGGTCGTAAAACCTTAAGAGATGGTGGCGCAGCGATTCAAGCGATCGGCCAGCAGATTGCTAGAACTGAGGGAGAACTCAAGGCATCAGGAACTGCGGCAGCAAACGTCATGTTCGAAAAATTACATGTTGCACGACATTCTTTAGAGCAAGTTGTACAGTATGTGCTCGCAACGACCAAATCGGATATTAAGGGAGTGTTCGCAGGTAGTGTTACTTATCTGCAGTTGTGCGGTTTAACGCTTGCGGGTTGGCAGATGGCAAGGGCCTTACTGGCTGCCGAGCAGCATCATGAGGAAGACTCTGTTTTTTATTCAGCGAAGATTGCAACGGCGCAGTTTTATGCCCAGCATTTATTAACTCAAGTTCCGGGTTTAGCGATGACGATTGTTGAAGGTGGGGGTGTTACCAACGCACTCGCTGCTGAGCAGTTTTAACAAAGATCCATCTTCAAAGCGCGCTCATCTTTTGCAGTTGGAAGAGTGTAGTTATTGAGATATTTTTTTTGACGCTTCTACTTGAGACACAAAGTATTGTTCAAAAGCAATCGCAAGTCCTGACATCAGAATAAACGCTCCGATCAGAAGTGCAGTAACCAAACAATAGATTACCGCCCAACGAGAAGCATTTTTCTGGAGTGAGTGAAGGTTGAACTGTTCATCAAATTTTTCATCAAGGCGAAGTCCATAAGCTAAAGTAGCGAGCCAACTTGCCAGTAGAGAAATATATCCAAGAGCAACAAAGAGCCATCCGAGTAAAGAAGCTTTTTCAGTTTGAGCAAGCTCAAACCAACCCCAAATACCTAATAAAAGAGCAATGAGTTGAAGATAGAACCAAGGAGATTTGGTCCCTTTGAGATACAGCCAGTGAAGACCTGTACCGGGAAGAAAGAGGCTGAGTGAACAAACAACGAGCTTGGATTTAAAAAGGTTTTGCATAGGGCTATGATAAAGCCCTGTTTGATTTAACGTATTTTTATTCCTGAGAAAATTAAGGGGGACCTCTTCTACCAAACACCAAGATATCGCCAGTCCGACCAACCAAAAGCATTTGATCGCCCCTCATATTTAAGGAGCGGTAATCATCAAGTTGATTCAAAAAATCTCTTTCAATTTCCATACGACTATTTTCTAGACACATCTTTTTTGTACTACCAATATTACCTAAAACGATCGCATTTTTTGAATCGATACTAAGCTGCGAGACAAAGCGATTACATCCTGAATATCCTGAGAGCATTTTTTTTTCTTGATTAAATTCGATGATGACCGGTTCGCCATTGTCGCCGTGGGGGATTGTGCGATTTTTCACTAGACCCATCTGATCTGGTGGTAGGTTCCAACGGAGTAATTCCCAACGGCCACTCAATTGGGCGAGTGGGGGGCTTGAGCAAGAATTGCAATCCGGCAGGAGATTACTGCAGGAAATCAGGCTTAGTAGGCCAAAAAACACAAAACCAGACTTAAAAAACGAGAAAATAGGCTTCATTGAGGAATAATTGTTGGTTGTCATGGGTATTTTAAGATAAAATAGTGAGTTTTCTAGGGTAGTAACATTGGTATCAATTTGATTCTGCAATAATACCTTTTCGTTAAATGATGCAATGAAATTGTTTTAAATTGTTTTAAATTGTTTCACTCCCTAATTTTTTGATCGTTGTAGTACTTTTTTGAGGAATATTTATGGTCGTCATTCGACTTGCACGCGGTGGTTCTAAAAAGCGTCCTTTTTATAGTGTTGTTGTTACAGATAAGCGTAATCGTAGAGATTCAAACTTTGTAGAGCGTTTGGGCTATTACAACCCAAGAGCGGTCGCTACAGAGCAAGCATTTCGTATTGCACAAGATCGTCTGACTTATTGGTCTGGTGTTGGTGCTGAAATGTCTCCAACGGTGAAGCGTTTAATCAAACAACATTCAACTCACTAAATTGATTGGGGCTGTTAGCCCCAATTTACTAGTGGCGTCACGATGACGACTTTACATCAAGATTTAGTCGAAATCGGAACGGTCATAGAAGCCTATGGTATTCGTGGAGCTTTAAAAATACGTCCTTTTTCTCATGATCCTGTAGCGCTTTTAGCTGCTAAGCAGGTCTGGTTCATTAACGCTAAAAATCCTCAGTTTAATCGTGATTACGATGTTTACAGTGTGCGGATGCACAGTGGCTCAGTCTTGTTAGAGCTAGTGGGACTGACAGATCGTGACATTGCCTTGAGCCTAAAATCTGCTGTGATTGCAATTCCGAGATCTAAATTTCCGGCGACGGATACCAATGAGTACTATTGGACCGATTTGATGGGGGCACAAGTCCACAACCAAGCGCAGGAGTTCATTGGTCAGGTTGTTGAGATCGTTGATAACAGTGCTCAGACGGTTCTTATTACTGAGGACGAAGCCAAAAAACAGCATTTAATTCCTTTTGTAGAGTCTTTTATTATTGAGGTTCATCTTGATTCCGATCCCAAGCGAATTCTGGTGGATTGGCAAAAGGACTGGTAAATCTCTATGAGTGATTCATCCCTACGATTTGATGTGGTGACGATATTCCCAGAAATGTTTGAGATTATTCATGCTGGTGGGGTAGTTGGGCGCGCATTAGAAAAGCAGCTGTTTACATTCAACACTTGGAATCCTAGGGACTTTACAACGGATAATCGTAAAACTGTCGATGACCGTGCATATGGGGGTGGTCCTGGTATGGTGATGATGGTTGAACCTTTAGAGAAGGCTCTGTCTGCCATCAAACAGGCCCATGCCAAAGCGGGCTTGGTTGTTTTGTTATCTCCTCAAGGGACAACATTCAATCAAGAGATGGCCCTCGATTTACTCAATAACGAGCAAATCACCTTGGTTTGTGGTCGTTATGAGGCGGTTGATCAACGGTTTATCGATCGAAATGTGGATCTTGAGATTAGCCTTGGAGACTTTGTTCTCTCGGGTGGGGAAATAGCGGCGATGGCCATCATCGATGCGATGGCTAGGCTTATCCCAGGTGTGCTTGGAGATAAAGACTCAGCGCTTCAGGATAGCTTTATGGACGGTCTTTTAGACCATCCGCATTACACCAGACCAGAAAATTATGAAAATTCCCTAGTTCCAGGGGTGCTTTTAGGCGGAAATCATGCCATAATAGAGGGCTGGCGTCGTGAGCAATCTTTGCTCGCAACGCAAAAGAGTCGTCCTGATTTAATTGAGGTGGCTCGCAAAAAAGGGTTGTTGAGTAAAAAAGATGAGCTTTTTCTAAAGAGCATCCGAACTTAACAGTTTTAATGAATCGTATCCTCTTTCAGGTCCAAACTGGTTTTGGGATCAACGCTGAAATGATGCATAAGGAGTCAAGATGAATCTTATCGAAAAAATTGAGCAAGAAGAAATTGCTCGCCTCACGGCAACCAAAGTTGTTCCTGAATTCGCGCCTGGCGACACACTCATCGTGAACGTCAATGTTGTTGAAGGAACTCGTAAACGTTCACAGGCTTTTGAAGGTGTTGTGATTGCTAAGCGCAATCGCGGCCTTAATTCAAGCTTTATCGTACGTAAAATTTCATCTGGTGAAGGTGTTGAAAGAACATTTCAAACGTACTCACCACTGATCGCTAGTATTGAAGTTAAGCGCCGTGGCGATGTTCGCCGCGCTAAGCTCTATTACTTGCGTGAGCGTTCTGGTAAATCAGCACGTATTAAAGAAAAGTTAGTTGCTCGCAAAGTTAAAACTGAAGCTGTAGCCAGCTAATCTGCGCGATGATTCAAAAAAGGCGGCGTGAGCTGCTTTTTTTTCGTCCATATCATTTTCATCTAGACCACTTATAATTATTTAATGCAACGACGTCTTCATCAATTTGACCCATTGACGGTTCCTATCCACCTGCCATCTTTGGATGCGCCTCCCGTGAGTGCGAACGTATTGCATCCTCAAGGACTAAGAGACCGCTTTTCTCAGGAAAAGATATGGGCTCCAGAAATCACGGATGAATCACGAAAGTCGTTCGAATACTCCAAGGGGAAAGGTAAGAGGGTTGCTGCAGTATTAATTCCGATTGTCCAATATGAAACTCATTTAAGTGTTTTGTTAACGCAGCGGGCTGCCCACTTGAATGACCATGGTGGTCAGATTAGTTTTCCCGGTGGTCGTAAAGAAGATGCTGATATTGATATTAAGCAAACCGCTTTAAGAGAAGCTCATGAAGAGATCGGTTTACCCTATTCACGAGTTGAGCACCTAGGCCATCTGCCAGATTACTTAACGATCACTGGTTATCAAGTCACGCCGATTGTAGGATTGGTTTCTTCTAGCGAAGGTTTAATTGCAGATACCAATGAAGTGGCTGATATTTTTGAAGTTCCATTGGCTTTTCTTATGAATCCAGCGAATCATCAAATCAGGGAAGTCTCAGGCCCAGATGGCCAACGGCGTTTTTATGCGATGCCCTATGAGTCCAAATTTATTTGGGGTGCCACAGCTGGTATGCTGAGAAACCTTTACCACTTTTTAAGCGCTTAATCGAATGACTTTCTTTTCTGTATTGCTTAGCTTGATACTTGAACAATATTCACCCGTTGGGCCCAACCACTGGACACAGCGACTCATGCGTGCCTGGATTGATCGTGTTCCTAATTATTGTGATACCGGTGAAGAGACTTCTGCCAAAGTAGCGATTACGGTATTGATTATTCCCCCAGTGACGTTTGTGCTCATGGTCCATTTATGGCTCATTTATCAGTTACCTATTCTTGCATTGGCTTGGAATATTTTAATTGTTTATTCCTTTATGGGTTTTCGTCAATTCTCGTACCATTACCGCAGTATTCAAGTTGCTCTTGAGGAAAAACGTCTTGATGATGCACGGCGTGAGTTAGCTCAGTGGGTGGGACCTAGTCTGAATACAGACACCATGACAGAGTCTGATGTGGTTCGGCATACTCTGGAGCGCGCCATCTTAGCTGTTCACTCTAATGTGTTTGGTGTATTTTTTGCTTTTCTTTTACCGATTGGTCCAGCTGGGGTAGTACTATATCGTTTGACGTTAATGGCTGAGGAGCGTTGGCGTTTTGGGGTGGTTAGTCCTAAGCTCATGACGATGATTCAAAAGTTTCGTTATTTAATCGACTGGATTCCAACACGACTGACGGCGATTGGTTTTACGATTGTTGGGAACTTTGAACAAGCTGCTTATGCATGGCGTTTTCATCAAAAGAAATGGGATACCCAATCCAAGGCCATTTTGATTGGAACTGGTGGTGGTGCCTTAGGTGTTCAGTTGGGTGAGCCCTTACCGCAGATGAAGAGTGAGCAAGCTCTATTACTCGCCGACACAGGTGAGGTGCCTGTTCAAGAAGTTGGTATTTTACCAATGCCCGCGCACCTTACTGCTGGGGCTAGTTTAGTTTGGCGCGCCGTCGTTTTATGGATGATTTTACTTGGCATGCTCACTGTAGCAGTGTGGATCTCACCTTAAGTGGTTATTGATTTTGTAATTGCAAAGTAGCATTGCGTGTTTCATGTAAAAGCTGGGCAAATAACGCCAGTCGAGTACTTGCAATAGCCCCTTTAACGACACCTTCTCTGACCGCACAGCCTGGCTCTTGAGCATGGGTACAGTTATGGAACTTGCAATGCCCTAAATACGGTTCAAATTCGGTGAAGGCGTGTTGTAATTCGCTTTCCGATAAATGGGCCAAGCCAAATTCTTGAAAGCCTGGTGAGTCTATTAAAGCACCTAGAACTCCATTCGATACCCCCCATGATGAAGGCAGATCGTAGTACCTGCAAGCGGTGGTCGTGTGTTTTCCCGTATCTAATTTGAGAGAGTGTTCTCTTGTTTGGGCCACCGCTGTTGGGACCCATTGATTCAGAAGGGTAGATTTCCCCATTCCCGACTGACCAACTAATACCGAAACTTTTCCCGCTAAATGAGGTTGAATACTGGCCAAACTAGCTGCCTGAAATTTTGCAGAGATTTCGTGAATAGGAACACCCAATTGTTGGTAGGGTAGTAGAAGCTCTCTGGCCTTATCGAGTTTTTCTGTCAGATCTATTTTGTTCAGTAGGATGCGTAACTCGATACCCTCATGTTTTGCCGCAATCGCTGCGCGCCCTAATAAGTCAGGAGAAAAACCAGGTTCAGTTGCAAGGACTAAGAGGATTTGATCGACATTCGCGGCGATGGATTTTGACCGAAAGGCGTCTGAGCGAAATAATAAATTTTTACGAGGGAGCGTTTTTTCGATGACTCCTTGATGATGTGAGGTAACTTGGATTTCAAGGAGATCACCCACGGCGACTTCGTGTTTTTTGCCACGTGCCTGTACTTCAAAATATTCCGGTTGATCGGGTGCAGGGATCAGGGGCCTTGCTAAATAATTTCTACCATAGGAAGCCACAAGAAGGGCTTGCAAAGTAGGATTAAGCAAAATAAGGCCTCACTGAGCAGCGCCCAATTCATTTAAATGGGCAATCCGAATCGGCGCGGGAGGGTGTGAATCATAAAACGCTGAGTACAGTCGATCCGGCGTTAAAGTGGCGGCGTTATCTTGATAGAGTTTGATGAGTGCTGAGACCAAGTGTTGCGCATTCGTTTTCTCTGCGGCAAACGCGTCGGCTTCAAACTCATGTTTGCGAGAAAGCAAACTTCCTAAAGGGGTGATGAAGAACGTAAACACAGGAATCGTGAGTGAGAATAGTGCCAAAGCTAGTCCGGCATTATTACCGTCCATTTCTGGCAGGACGCCAAGGCTTTCGTAAAACCAAACTTGATTGGATAACCAACCAAGTAAAGCAAGACCTAGCAAGCTCATTAAAAAAGTCATGAGCATTCTTTTTTTTACATGATTTTTTTTGAAGTGCCCAAGTTCATGGGCGAGGACTGCTTCAATTTCTGCGGAGCTTAATTTTTCAATCAGGGTATCAAAAAATACAATCCGTTTATTTTTACCGATGCCAGTGAAGTAGGCATTACCATGGGCACTTCTTTTTGAACCATCCATGACAAACAAACCTTTACTCACAAAACCACAACGATCGAGTAAGGCTTGAATTGACGTTTTTAAATCACCATCATCGAGTGGTTTGAATTTATTAAATAAAGGCATGATGAGTACTGGCGCGACCCATGTGGCGATTAAAATAAAGGCGACCAAAAAAGCCCAAGCGAAGACCCACCAAAATTGACCAGCACCTTGCATTAAGGTCAGCACGACCCAGAGCAAAGGAATTCCAATCACGAGACTCAGTAAAGACCCTTTTAGAAAATCTAGCCAAAACAATTTTTGAGTCATGCGATTAAAACCAAAAGACTCTTCTAAGCGAAATTGTTTGTACCAAGAAAAAGGTAAATCTACTAAGCTAGATAGGAGGCTTAAGGAGATTAAGAGGGCAATTTGTTGCCAAACGCCAGCGGCAAAATACTGCAGGAGTTCTTGATGGATGATATAGAGCAGACCAAACATTGTTAAAGCGATCAGCAAGAATTGCGAAGTCATGGTCTCCATCCAGCTCAGTTTTAATTTGGCGATGGTATAGCGCGCCGCTTTTTGATGATCGGCTAGAGAGATCGAGTTTTCAAACCCCTTTGGCACTTCATTTTGATGTTCGCTGGCTGAACGAATTTGGCGCTGTGCAAGGAAAAATTGGGTAAAAAGCCCCAATAGCAAAAAAGCGAGGAAAATATAAGTAAATATCATTTGTTAATTATAGAAGCGAGATGCGATTTGAACACAGAACTTAAAAAAGACCGTTTAATTTGGTTGGATATGGAGATGTCGGGTCTAAACCCTGAAAAAGAGCGAATCTTAGAATTAGCCATGATTATTACTGATGGTGATCTAGAAATTGTTGCAGAAAGTCCTGTAGTGGTGATTCATCAAGAAAAATCTTTGATGGACGCGATGGACTCTTGGAATCAGGGGACCCATGGTAAATCTGGGTTAATTGATAAAGTTTTTGCCTCAACTACGACTGAAGAGCAAGCGGAACAAATCTGTTTAGATTTTCTAGCATTGCATGTGAAGTCAGGGGTATCGCCCATGTGTGGCAACACCATTCATCAAGATCGTCGTTTTATGGCGCGTTATATGCCCAAATTAGAGGCGTATTTCCACTATCGTAATATCGACGTTTCAACCGTGAAAGAGCTCTGTAAGCGTTGGCAACCTGAGGTGGCTAAAAACTTTACAAAAAAACAAGCGCATACAGCTTATGCAGACATTGTGGAGTCGATTGAAGAGCTACGCTATTACCGAGAGCACTTCTTTAGAACCCCTCACAGCTGAAGGCATTTCCTACACTCGCGGTATGGGTTGTAGGACAGTGTTTAGATGGTGGGTTTTAGAGCCGACTTTGGTCGAAATGCTTTGACCACGGACTCCTGAGTTTCGATATAGGGCCCACCCATCAAATCAACACAGTATGGTACTGCGGCAAAGATGCCTGGAGTAACCACTTTGCCATCAGCGTCTTTTAGACCCTCTAGAGTTTCTGCAATCGCCTTCGGTTGACCGGGCAGGTTTATGATTAAAGCGCTATGTCCCTCGATTTCACGAAGGGCTCCTACCTGACGAGAAAGAATCGCTGTTGGCACAAAGCGTAGGCTAATTTGGCGCATTTGTTCACCAAAGCCCGGCATTTCACGAGTAGCCGCAGCTAAGGTGGCTTCAGGCGTGACATCACGTCGACTAGGGCCTGTGCCACCTGTGGTTAGAACAAGGTCACAGCGCTCTTTGTCGACAAGCTCAATAAGTGTTTGGGTAATAAGTTCAGATTCATCGGCAATGAGCCGTGAAACGATCTCAAAAGGACTGGAAAGTGCTTTTTTTAACCATGTTTCAAGTGCGGGAATGCCCAGATCTTCATAAATGCCTGAAGAGGCACGATCCGAGATAGAGACAAGACCAATACGAACTGTATTGATTTTTTTTTCGTTAGCGATAGCATTTGTCATAGGCTTTTTCATCAATGTTGCAAATAATCGCTATGATAATGGAATGACCAATAAAATTTTCACATATTCTGCCTTTGAGTTTCAAGAGATCATTCAAGGCGCGCTACAAACAGCAAAATCCTTAGGTGCTACAGACGCTGCTTGCGAAGTTTCCGAGGGCCACGGCTTATCCGTTTCGGTTCGTTGTGGTGAGGTGGAGACGATTGAACGAAGTGTTGATAAATCCATGGGCATTAGTGTCTTCATAGGTCAGCAACGGGGTAATGCTAGTACAAGTGATTTTTCACCTGACTCAATTCATCGAACTATTCAAGCTGCTTACGATATCGCTAGATACACTGCACCAGATCCTTTTGCGGGTCTAGCTGAAGAAGAGTTACTTGAAAAAAATCCTAAAGACTTAGATCTTTTTCATCCATGGGATTTATCGGTTGAAGAAGCGGTAGAGATTTCAAAGCGCGCAGAAGCGGCGGCATATGCAGTCAATCCGTTGATTACCAATAGTGATGGCGCATCAATTGCTGCCAATCAAACGCACTTTCAGATGGGAACGAGTAATGGCTTTTTAGCAGGCTATCCTTTTTCACGTCATTACATTTCTTGTGCGCCAATTGCGAGTAGCAGTAAACGTAAAGGTGCGCCCATGCAACGGGATGACTGGTACTCATCATCACGTTTGCCGCAAGATTTAGCTGATCCAAAGGCTATTGGTCAATATGCGGCACACCGTGCTTTATCAAGACTAGGGGCAAGGTCGATTCCTACCCAAAAATGTCCTGTGATTTTTGAAGCCCCGATTGCAATTGGTTTATTAGGCGCTTTTGTTCAAGCAGTTTCTGGAGGTTCTTTATATCGCCAATCGAGTTTTTTATTAAATTGTTTAGGTCAGCAAGTTTTTGCGAATCATCTCAATATTGACGAAGATCCGCATCGACTGCGTGAAAGTGGCAGTACTCCTTTTGATGATGAGGGCGTTAAAACTGTCGCGCGTCAGGTAGTTTCTTCTGGTGTTGTGAATGGGTATTTTTTGTCAACGTATTCAGCACGCAAGTTGGGGATGAAAACCACCGGCAACTCAGGAGGTGCGCATCATCTTAAATTAACCAGTACGAGAACGAAACCTAGTCACGATTTACCAGCCTTAGCAAAATCAATTGGTAAAGGCTTATTGGTTACTGAGCTCATGGGTCAGGGTGTTAATTATGTGACCGGTGATTACTCGAGGGGGGCATTTGGTTACTGGATCGAAAATGGTGTGATCGCATATCCTGTAGAGGGCATCACGATTGCCGGCAATCTCAAACAAATGTTTTTAGATATTGAAGCCATAGGCTCTGACACACTCGTTCGTGGCACGAAAGAGTGTGGTTCGATACTCATTCGTGAAATGATGATTGGCGGGTCATAATCAGGGTTGTAGGATGATTCGCTCGATTGATTCTGCAAAAGAGTTGGGCTTGCAAGCAAATCAACTTTTTGCGTCAGGTCAATTTAAGGAGGCGATTACCCTCTACCAAAAAGCCGTATTAATCGAGCCTAGTTATTCAGCCATTTATTTTAATTGTGCTTTGGCTTATCAAGCCATTCATGACCTCCCTCATGCACTGCATTATTTTGATCAAGCGATTGAGCATCAATCTGATTATGCTGATGCTTACCTCAATCGAGGTAATGTACTTCGCGACATGAACCAATTTGAGTTAGCTCGCCAGAGTTATGAGCGTACTTTGCAACTGGATCCGCAGATGGTACAAGCCTGGAACAACCTTGGCGTGGTGTTGTATGAAGAAAGACAGCTTGATCAGGCCTGCGTTGCTTTTAAAAAAGCTTGCTCTTATGATCCTTTGCAGGCGAGCGCGCTTTGGGGACTCAGTTTATGTCATTTGCTCCTTGGTCAATATCAGCAAGGTTGGCAAGCGTTTGAGTCGCGTCTAAAAGATCAACATTTTATCCAACAGACATTCCCAAAAGAATTTGCTGAATTTCTGTGGAAGAAAGGCGAATCTATTCATGGGAAAACAGTGTTGTTGATGGCCGAACAAGGATTTGGGGACACGATTCAATTTTGTCGTTTTGCTAAAAATATTCAACGATTAGGTGCGAAAGTGATCCTCCAAGTTCCTGAGGCGCTTCAACGGACTCTATCCAATATCGAGGGTGTTGATCAAATCATTTCTACAAAAGAGCAAGCACATGGCGTTGATGTGGTGACCCCGCTGATGAGTCTGCCTTATCTCCTCGATTTGTTGGAAAAGGATTACGCTAGTGAAGCCTATTTACGAGCTGATCCACAAAAGATCACACAGTGGCAGCCCATGATTCAAGATCCGAATCAGTTGAAGATAGGTTTGGTATGGCAAGGCGGTGTGCGTGAGTCAATGCCGCAAACTTGGGCAACACATCAACGTCGAAATATTCCACTCGAATTATTTTCGCAATTACAGCGCCCAGACATCACTTTTTATCATTTACAAAAAGGTGAGCATGCGATTTTAGAATTAGAGACTTATAGAAAAGATCATCCTCAAAGTGATTTTCGTATCAAAGACCTTGGTTTTGAAGATTTTGCAGATACTGCGGCCATCATTGAGCAACTTGATCTTGTGATCACCGTAGATACTGCAGTGGCTCATTTGGCTGGGGCGATGGGTAAACCCGTGTGGATACTCAATCGATTTGATGGTTGTTGGCGTTGGTTACAGCATCGATCTGATACGGTTTGGTATCCCACCGCAAAACTCTACTTTCAGGAATCTCCTGGAGACTGGCAGGGAGTGATCGATGATGTGATCAACGACTTAGATGGGTTTATTTGCGCTCGTAAGTAACAAAAGAATACGCTGGGAATTGTTGCCCTGCGTTTTTAGGGTCTGGTGCGCTTGGGTGATCATCTATGGAAGTAATTCGCCATTTTTCTTCATCGAATTCTGGGAAATGGGCATCTCCCACTGTATCAATTTCGACTTCAGTAATAATCATTTTATCGGCGAGCTCAATGGCTTGCTCATACACTTGTGCACCACCAATAATGAACAATTTTTCAACCGAATTGCAAGCGACGATAGCATCCTCAAGAGATGTGAAGGCTTCTGCATCTTCAGGAGAAAAACCTTTGGTACGACTGATGACGATATTGCGTCGATCGGGCAAGGCGCGCCCTAAAGATTCCCAAGTATTGCGACCCATGATAATTGGCGAGCCTAAGGTTGTCTGTTTAAAGTGAGCTAAATCGGCAGGCAAGCGCCATGGAAGTTCGTTATCTCTTCCAATGACACCCTGGGTGGACCTAGCCACAATGATAATCATTTCCATTAGATAGCTACAGGCGCTTTGATCGCTGGATGACATTCGTATCCAACGACTTCAAAGTCTTCATACTCATAGTCAAAGATGCTATCGGGTTGACGTTTGATCACCAGTTGAGGCAGGAGTAAAGGCGCGCGTGATAGTTGTAGATCGACTTGCTCTAAATGGTTGAGGTACAAATGGCAGTCACCACCGGTCCATACAAAATCACCGACTTCAAGTCCCGTTTGTTGGGCAACCATATGGGTGAGTAGTGCATAGCTAGCGATATTAAAGGGCACTCCCAAAAAGATATCGGCGCTTCTTTGATAGAGCTGACAAGATAGCTTGCCATCAGCCACATAGAATTGAAAGAAAGCATGGCATGGGGCGAGGGCCATTGACGGAATATCAGAAACATTCCAGGCGGAGACGATGATTCTGCGAGAGTCTGGAGTTTTCTTGATTTGTTCAATAATTTGGCTAATTTGATCAATGTGCTGTCCACTTGGTGTCGGCCACGAGCGCCATTGATAGCCATAAATCGGGCCAAGTTCACCATCTGGTTTTGCCCACTCATTCCAAATGGAGACTCCCCGTTCTTTGAGCCAGTTATTATTGGTACTGCCTTTGAGGAACCATAATAATTCGTAAATAATTGATTTTAAGTGTAATTTTTTGGTAGTGACCATAGGAAAACCTTTGGCCAAATCAAAGCGCATTTGGTGGCCAAAGACCGAAAGGGTACCAGTACCAGTTCGATCGGTTTTTTTTGCGCCGTGATCGAGAACGTGGCGCATCATATGTAAGTAAGAATCCATGGCTTATTTTAGGCTAAAACTGCAAATAGACCTAGATTTTGCTGGTTGGTATTGGCAATTTTTTTGACCGCGCACGCCAACCCAATCCAATGATCACAGTTAGACAAATCACCATCAAAATATATTCGATGAATGGATATTGTGGGTTGTTAAAATATTCAGAAAGTAATTTTTCATAACCAATCATTTTTACGCCGGTGATGACGAGAACGGCGCCACCAATGTAGATGATCCAAGAATACTTTTCCATCAGTTTTAAGAGAATTTGACTACCAAACATCACGATTGGCACGCTAACAACTAAACCAAAAATAACGAGAGGTATATTTCCTTCAGACGCTCCTGCTACAGCCAGTACGTTATCAACTCCCATAACAGCATCAGCAATAATAATCGTCTTCATTGCTCCCCAAAAGGTTGCATTTGGGGTACCCTCGTGACCACTATCATTATCCGTCATCAATTGATAAGCAATCAGGAGAAGGGCGATACCACCAATCGCGCTCAGTCCAGGGATTTTTAAAAGCTGCACTGCCATGATGGTCATGACGGTACGAATCACAATAGCGCCGATCGAGCCCCAGAGGATGGCCTTGCGCTGCAAAGCAGGCTCTAAATTTTTAGTGGCTAGTGCAATCAATATGGCATTATCACCGGCAAGGACCAGGTCAATAATGATGATAGCTATGAGGTTATCAATCAGGGAGGCGTATTCAATAGGCATACCTAAACCATACAGGAAATTCTATGTCAGTAACAGTCAAAAACCCTATTTCCTAGTCGAAAGTAGGGGTTTCTACACCAAGAATTTTATGAAGTTTTGGGGATGTGGTGGTGTACAGCAAATGGATTTTTTGTTCTGGATATAAAGATTCCTTGGCGGCAAATGCGGCAAGTGTTGCCTCATGAAAGCCGGACAGGATTAACTTTTTCTTGCCGGGGTACGTGTTGATATCGCCAACCGCAAAGATACCTGGAATATTGGTGGAAAATCGTTCGGTATCCACGACAACTTGTTTGCGTTCGATATCCAAGCCCCAATCAGCAATTGGGCCTAGTTTTGGTGAGAGTCCTAAAAAGACGAGCAATATATCTAAAGGTATTAGGTCGGTAAGGCCGTCTGAACCAGTGATTTGGAGGTGCATTAAGCGATCATGATTTTCTTCAAAGCCAGTAATTTGCCCTACTTTAAATTGCATTTTGTTCTGTGAACAAAGATCTTTTATGAGGGACACTTTGGCTGAAGGTGCTTTAAAGCTATCGCGACGATGGATTAATGTGACGCTTTGAGCTTTACCCACAAAATGAATTGCCCAGTCGAGGGCTATTTCATTATCTCCACAAATCACGATATTCTGATGATGAAATAAATCAGGATCTTGAATGGTGTAGAACAATTGTTGGTGATCGAATTTTTCAATTCCCTGTATTTTGAGAGTTCGAACTTGGAATGCACCAACTCCTGCGGCGATAAAGATCGTCTTGGCCAAGAATCGTCTTTTTTTAGAAGTAACGACTAAAAATCGACCATCAGCTTGTTGGGTTAATTCTGCAACTTCTTGACCTAAGTGAAAAGTAGGGTGAAAAGGTTTAATTTGTTCTTGCAGGCGATCAATCAACTCTTGTCCGGTACAAAACGGGATGGCTGGAATATCATAAAGGTGCTTATCGGGATAGAGCTCGACACATTGGCCACCGATCACGCCTAAGGAGTCAATCACATGGACACTTATTTCCAGAAGGCCTAGTTGAAAGATTTGGAATAAACCAACAGGACCAGCTCCAACGATCAGAGCCTCGGTTTCGATAATACCTGTCTGCGTGGATGGCGAAATTTCGGACACGAACGATCCTAAAAAAAATTTAGCGAGTACAGCGAAAAATTAACGTACTAGTTGCTCTAACTTGTTTTTAACGTCTTTCCACTCTTCAGCTTCAGGTAGAGAGCCTTTGGACTTTGTAATGGACTTCCATGAGCGGGCGAGTTCAAGGTTGAGCGAAATAAAGTGTTGCTGATCACCGGGAACATCATCTTCTGCATAAATCGCATTGACAGGACATTCTGGGACGCAAACAGCGCAATCGATGCACTCATCTGGATCGATCACGAGAAAATTAGGTCCTTCTCGAAAACAATCCACGGGGCAGACATCAACACAATCAGTATATTTGCATTTAATGCAAGATTCGGTAACAACGTAAGTCATAGTTTTTTAAATTGGTCTAAAAATCGTATTTTAACGTATAAATAACCCTTACATCGTTCCTGGGGATGAATTTCCTTATACATTGTGAGCATAGGGATATCTTTTGGGGGGAGTGCGCCTTTCCTCTAAAATAAAGTTTTGTTGTTAATTGGAGAAAGTGTATGCCTCAAAATTCGACTCTACCTAAAGTTCTCGTTGCAAGGCAAATCTTTCCTGAGGGTATCGAGCGACTCAATACATTTGCCCAAGTAGACTATAACGATCAAATATTACCCTTAGACCCAACAGAGCTGGCGCAGCGTTTAAATGGCGTTGATGGGGCTCTCGTCACAGGTAGTGAGCGGATTGATGCACAAGCGATTCAGGGAGCTAGTCGATTAAAGATTGTCTCTAATATGATTGTTGGCTTTAATAATTTAGATATTCAAGTGTTAACGCAACGGGGTATTTTAGCGACGAATACTCCCGATGTATTAACAGATACGACGGCAGATATGGGTTTTATGTTGTTAATGGCAGCCGCAAGACGTTTATCTGAGAGTGAGCGCTGGTTACGCGATGGGCAATGGAAAAATTGGTCTTTAGGTGGCAGGCTCGGTGTTGATGTTCATCACTCAACCATAGGGATTATGGGTATGGGGCGCATTGGGCAAGCCATTGCTAAGCGTGCTTTGGCATTTGGAATGGACGTCATTTATTACAACCGAACCCGCTTATCTCCCGACATTGAAAAAGCATATCAAGCCACTTATGTGACCAAAGAAGAGTTATTACAGCGCGCTGATCACGTCATGTTGGTGATGCCTTATGTAGCAGAAAACCATCACTTGATTGGTGCCAAACAGTTAGCCATGATGAAGCCGACGGCTACACTGATCAATCTTGCTCGTGGCGGGATTGTGGATGAAAACGCGCTTGCCCAGGCATTGGCTGATAATGTCATTTTTGCAGCAGGATTAGATGTTTATGAAGGCGAGCCGAATGTTAACCCGCGTTTATTAGAGGTTTCTAATATCGTTTTAGCGCCGCACATTGGGAGTGCCACGAAAAAGACGCGTTTAGCGATGATGCATTTAGCGATTGATAATTTAATGGCAGGGTTGCAGCTACAACGTCCACCGAGCCTCATTAATGCAGAGGCTTGGAAAGGTGATTAATCTTCTTCGGGAATTTCTTTGAGGTCGAGCTCAATACCGCCAAATTTGCCGGCGACCCAGTTATAGACTTTACAGGCTAGCCAAAGGATCAGAAAGCCAAAGACGACGTTCAGAAATACGCCGTACAAAACTACAAATAATGGAATCTCTCCATATCGAAAGTACGCATCGATAAAAAATAGACCGATCACTGGTAAAGAGAAGCACATATAAACCAAAACAAGAGTCTTGGCGGTATGCATTGGATCTACAGAAATAATTTCTCTTTTACTGCTTGTCATAGGACTCTTTGGATGGGTAACTGAATTATGACGAATTATATTAGATTAATGCATTAAGCACAGATATATCAACATTATCACCATGGTTAATTTGCGCCACACTAGCTGGCAAAACGATTAAACAGTCCGCTTCACTCATAGAGCGCAAGATCCCTGAACCTTGATGGCCGTGGGGTTTGACCCAAAGATCGTGATGCGCATTACGAAAGAGTGTTCCTCTGAGAAATTCAGTACGTCCAGGACGTTTTTTGAAGTCACCATCTAATTTTGCGCGCATTAAGGGTATCGAATAGTCATTAGCGCCACTCATATAACAGAGTGCATCTCGAACTAATTGGTAAAAAGTCACCATGACGGCAACGGGGTTTCCGGGGAGGCCAAATAAAACAGCTTCGCTACTAGGACTATTGATTTTGCCAAAGGCCATCGGACGACCAGGTTTGATCGCTAGTGTCCAAAAGGCTACGTCACCGAGTTCGCGCATGATCTTTTTGGTGAAGTCAGCCTCTCCTACTGAAACACCACCGGAGGTAATAATAACATCTGCCTGACTTGCTGCTTTTAAAAAGACCCGTTTGAGAGCCTCTGGCTCGTCACAAACGATTCCTAGATCGATGAGATCAAAGCCCATGCGTGAAAGCATTCCTAGTAACGTAAAACGATTACTGTCATACAAAGAACCCTCTGGAAGGGTTTCGCCAACAGCGGTAACTTCATCACCTGTAGAAAAGTAAGCAACGGTCATTTTTTGAAAAACTTGGACATTGGCAAAGCCCATGGATGCAATGAGACCAAGATCACTCGCTCGCAAAATACGGCCTTGCGATAAGACCGTATCGCCGAAGCGCAGGTCTTCACCTTTGAGGCGTTGGTTATCTCCGGCAGATATCTTCTGCGCATCAAATTCAATCTGATCATCATGGGTTGTAACCCATTCTTGCGGTACAACAGTATCGCAATGAGGTGGCATTAGAGCGCCGGTCATGATGCGAACCGCAGCGCTATTTTTTTCAAAGGTATTTGCTGTACTTGGAGTAAGGGCTTGTCCTGCGAACTGTTTTGCAATGACTGTTAAGCGAACCTGAGAACCTTGTTGTAAAGCTTCAGAATGAAACGCGTAGCCGTCCATCGCGGAGTTATTTGCGACTGGCACATTCATATTTGCGATGATGGGATGTGACAAGACCCTTCCCAGTGCTTGTTCTAGGGGGATAGTTTGTGACTTTAGTTGGTCTCGAAAACCTTGTGTGTAGGAGCGCATAAATTCTTGCGCACTTTCTAGCGCAAGAGCTTGTGGATTAAAAAGGTCGGTACCTTTACTTTGTTGCCAAGTGGCTTGCCAATGATTGGTTGCTGGAAGTTGGGCACTCACTTTAAGCGACTTTCTACCTGGATTAATTCTTCAGGAGTATTAATATTAATAAAAGCATCATCACTCGCAAACATAACTTCCGTTGAGCGTAATTGACCAAACCATTTATCGATTTTTCTTTGCCCCGAATCAAGGAAGGCACTGAGATGATTTTTGAGGCCATTACGCATGAGGCAAAAAACGGGATGGGATTGTTTTTCCTGCCCAGTATTTCTGGTGACGACATAAGCAATATCTGCTTGTTGAGACTCTAGATTTTGAAAGAGAAGTTGCACTAAGTTATCAGGAAAGAGGGGGGAGTCGCACGGAATAATTACTAGATAAGGCGCTTTGCAGTGGGACAATCCCACATGAAACCCCGCTAAGGGCCCTACGAAACCCGGATACGTATCGCTATAAACGGGGTAGCCTGATTTCCCATAAATATCTTGATGCCGATTGGCGTTGAGCATAATGTGCCCGACTTGCGGCACGAGGCGTTCAATACCATGTTGATATAGGGGTTTAGTGTTTAATGTAATTAAACCTTTGTCTTGACCGCCCATTCTTTGAGCTTGTCCACCGCACAGGATTAGTCCTTCAACAAGTTCTAGATGATTCAAAGCATCAACCCCCGATATACGACATTTCTACTTTAGGATGAAAAATCACACCTTGTTGAATTTGCGTTCTCAACTCAGAGTATTGATCATCTCGCGATTGCCAAATATTTGCAATGGCATTGGCTAATACAAGGTCATCGCTTTGCGATCGAAGAAGTGCGCGTAAGTCATAACCTTTGGTAGCGAATAAGCACAGAAAAAGTTTTCCTTCCATGGAGAGTCGCGCTCTTGAGCAGTTATGGCAAAAGGTTTCAGTCACACTTGAGATGACACCGATTTCACCTGTTCCATCCACTAATTTCCAGCGCTGCGCCACCTCACTCGGGTATTGCGAAATCACAGGTGTTAAGGGATAGACAGCTTGAATTCTTTCAATCACGGATTTGGACGGTAGTACTTCTTGCATTTGCCAGCCATTGGTATTGCCAACATCCATATACTCAATAAAGCGAACGATGACACCGGTATTTTTAAAGTGTTTGACCATGGGTAGTATTTCGTGATCATTCACTCCATTTTTTACAACCATATTGACTTTGACGGAAGCAAATCCAACGGCAACAGCGGCTTCGATACTTTCCAAAACATCTTTTACTGGAAAATCTACATCATTCATTTTGCGGAAGGTGGCATCGTTGATGCCGTCTAGGCTAACGGTAATTCTTTTAAGTCCAGCGTCTTTTAAACCTTGCGCTTTTTTCTTGAGCAAACTGCCGTTAGTGGTTAAGGTGAGATCAATCGGTTGTTGTTGTAATGTTTGGAGGGGTGAGAGCATCGCCACCAAGTCTTCGATCCCTTTACGTAAGAGCGGTTCTCCCCCAGTGAGGCGAATTTTTTCAACGCCGTGTGAGATAAATATTTTAGAAACACGAGTAATTTCTTCGAAGCTAAGGAGTTCTTTTTGCCCAAGATAGTTATAGTCGCTCGTGAATATTTCTTTGGGCATGCAGTATGGGCAACGAAAATTACAGCGATCGGTAACGGATATCCGTAGGTCATGTAAAAGTCGACCTCGAGTATCTTTTAAAAAGCCATTAGGGTGAACGAGCTGAAGGGGGACCTCAGCCGTTGCTGTTTCGCTATGCAAGGCTTCAAGGGATGCAATCGGGATGATTTTTTTCATACCTTCGAAGCCTGCTTAGAGATTAATGAACAACGCGTTCAGTTCCACCTGTTTCCACAAGGATCATTGGGCCTTCTGGCAATGGAGTTACCGGCTTAGGATCACGTGGGACATGAACAGGTTTTGGTTGTGCTGCAATTTGTTGTAAGACCTCTTGATGTCTTTCCGGATTTGTATCAACCCAGACGAGACCTACAGTTGAGAGAACAGCTTCTAAGGGCTCACGAACAAGAGGTTGAACGGATACGCTTGGCAAAATAGGCGCTACTGTAATCACCTGAACGACGGCGCTCTTGGCAGCAACTTGTGGCGCCGAAGGCGTTGTCGAAGGAGACTGAATGACTGGAGCTACAGACGCATCACCTTCCAACTGCATTGGCGGTGTATTTTCAGAAGCACTGTCTGCTGGTCGATCAGCGCGGTCGCCACGATCTTTATTGCGATTGCGGCCACGACGGTTACGTGAGCGGCGTTTTTCCTCGCTAGACTCACTAGTTTCACCATTGATAGATGCTGGATTTGCATCTAAGCTCGTTGAAGTCTCAGCGCTTTGTGCAGAGTCATTACGCTGACCCCGGCCACGACGTTGTTTAGCTGGGTTAGCTGATTTTTGATCACCGCTAACAGTATCTTCGCCCTCTGGTTTATTGTCTAAGGCTTTCTCTTTATTTTCTTGGCGTGGACGATCGGGACGATCATTGCGATCATTTCGGTCGTTGCGTCCATGACGCTGAGATGATTTTCTAGCCGGGCGACTTGCCGGAGTTGGTGCTTCGACGACCACTGGAGTAGGAGCAACTGCGGCAGATGATCCACCAAAAATCCGTTTCATAAACCCAAACATGCCACCTGAAGAGGTCGCGGGTTTAGCTTCTGGTTGGTTTCTTTCTTGGCGTTGCTGATTCACTGGAGCTGGTTGGCTCGGAGTGATTCCACGGACTGCAGCGACTTGACGTGGTTTGACTTCTTCAGCGCTACGACTGACGATAGTATCTTCTTCCATTTCTTTAGCGACTTCTTCAGCAATTGCATAACTTGCTTTTTGCTGATCAAGGCGTGGGTCATCATGACGTAGACGTTCCAATTTGTAATGTGGGGTTTCCAAATATTTATTCGGAATCAACAGCACATTCACTTTAGAACGCGATTCAATCTTAATCACTTCAGAGCGTTTTTCATTCAGCAAGAAAGCAGCTACATCCACTGGTACTTGGCAATGGATGGCGGCTGTGTTTTCTTTCATACTTTCTTCTTGGATGATGCGAAGAACTTGAAGTGCTGAAGATTCTGTATCACGAATATGGCCTGTTCCGGTACAACGTGGGCAAGTAATATGACTTCCTTCAGAAAGAGCAGGGCGCAAGCGTTGGCGCGACAGTTCAAGTAAACCAAATTTCGAAATCTTGCCAGTTTGAACACGTGCACGGTCATGTCTGAGCGCATCTTTAATTCGGTTTTCAACATCTTTTTGACTTTTTGTTGATTCCATATCAATAAAGTCGATGACAAGAAGTCCACCTAAGTCGCGTAAGCGCATTTGACGTGCGATTTCATCGGCGGCTTCAAGATTGGTTCGAGTGGCTGTTTCTTCGATATCTGAACCACGAGTTGCACGGGCAGAGTTCACATCGACAGACACGAGAGCTTCTGTATGGTCAATCACAATCGCGCCACCAGATGGTAGGTTCACTGTTCTTGAGTAGGCTGTTTCGATTTGATGTTCAATTTGAAAACGCGAAAACAAAGGTACATCTTCGTTATAGCGTTTTACTTTAGCCATATTGTCAGGCATGACCACTGACATAAATGCTTGTGCTTGTTCGAAGATATCATCGGTATCGATGAGGATTTCACCGATATCGGGTTGGAAGTAGTCGCGGATCGCACGGATCACGAGGCTAGACTCTAGATAAATTAGTAAGGGGGCGTTATTCGATTTAGCGGCAGAATCGATGGCTGTCCACAATTGCATCAGATAGCTTAAGTCCCACTGTAATTCTTCGGTATCACGACCGATACCAGCAGTTCTGGCAATAATGCTCATCCCATCGGGGATTTCAAGACCAGACATGGCTTCACGTAAATCTTGGCGATCCTCACCTTCAATCCGACGAGAAACACCACCACCACGAGGGTTATTAGGCATTAATACTAAATACCGACCTGCAAGGGAGATAAAGCTCGTTAAAGCAGCACCTTTATTACCGCGTTCTTCTTTTTCTACTTGAACAATAATTTCTTGGCCTTCTTTGAGGGCGTCTCGAATACCAGCTTTTTTGATATCGATACCTTCAGCAAAGTAGCTTCTAGAAACCTCTTTAAATGGTAAGAAGCCATGACGTTCTTCACCATAGTTGACAAAGCAAGCCTCGAGAGAAGGTTCAATTCTTGTAATGACACCTTTGTAGATATTTCCTTTGCGTTGTTCCCGGCCTGAAGCTTCGATATCGAGATCAACGAGTTTTTGTCCATCGACAATCGCAACGCGCAATTCTTCTTGTTGAGTTGCGTTAAATAACATTCTTTTCATAACAGTTCCTTTTCAGAAAGCGTTGAGTCGAAGAGTATTTAACAGTGCGAAGATTGGGTAAACTGGGTGTTTACCATTCGGGACGCTATTTTGCATCCTAAAAACCTTTAATATTGAATAACTTATAAGTGATTCAATGAAACTACTTCGCATGCTCGCTAGGGCTAATCGTGCCTCTTGGCGTTCACAAAAATGTCTGTCAAAATTCTACTGGCGCTCAACAAGAGCTTTCAATTTCTACTCCTCATTTCAACAAGGGGGGAGCTACCTTGGGGAAAATGCCTTCCCTAGCTATAATTACAACAATCAGGTCACACAATTGGAAATATTCTGATTTGGATTCGTCTTCAACTGTATTTTAGACTTGCTGTAAAGAGTGATTATATTGCAAAGTAGTCATTAGTAGTAAAAGTCCTACACGAATTTATAGAAAATTACCTTAAAACCCCTTAATGTCAGAATCCGCAGTCACTCAAATCACTATTTCTGCTGAGGAAGAAGGGCAAAGACTTGACAATTTCCTACTAAAATGGGCAAAAGGGGTACCAAAAAGCCATATTTACCGCATAATTCGCTCCGGTGAGGTTCGGGTCAATAAAAAGAGGGCAACGGTTACGACGCGGATTGTTGATGGGGATATTCTTCGAATTCCTCCGATTCGGGTCGCGCAACCCGAAGTTCAGATGAATTCCGATCAATTACAGTTTTCGGCCAATAAAATATCCCATCATTTACCTATTTTGTTTGAAGATAACGCATTGCTGATTGTGAATAAGCCATCTGGTTTGGCAGTTCATGGTGGGTCTGGAGTTTCTTTGGGGTTGATTGAGGCTTTGCGGATGGCCCGACCTGATCTGAAGTTTTTAGAGTTGGTTCATCGTCTGGATAGGGACACTTCTGGGATTTTGATATTAGCGAAAAAAAGAAGTGCTTTAACCGCCTTGCATGAGGATATTCGTGCGGGTCTTTGGGATAAGAGATATATATTAGTGGCTCATGGCCAATATCAAGGTGGTTTAGGGCATGTATCCCTTAAATTCCCATTAGAGAAGTATCTGCTCCCTAATGGTGAGCGTCGTGTGAAAGTCGAAGATTCTGGGCAACCAAGCCTCACCATTATTAAATACTTGGGTTCATTACATGGTGGACAGTGTTTCGTTGCAGAGGCCTTGCTAAAAACAGGTCGAACGCATCAAATTCGGGTTCATTTACAGTATATTGGTCATCCTATTTTAGGGGATGATAAATATGGGGTTGTTGATTTAGATAAAAAAGTTGGTGCAAAACGACTCATGCTTCACGCTTTTCGTTTAGTCTTTACACATCCGGTGAGCAAAGAAAAAATGCAAATTCAAGCACCTTTGCCAGATGGTTTTTCAGCGGATACAAATGCTGCACAAGTAAAGGTAAATGAAGTATGAAAAGTAGTCACTTGCGGTATGAAATGATTGTTTGGGATTGGGATGGGACGATTATGAATTCCACGCCAACGATTGTGGATTGTATGCAAAAAGCCTGCGCTGATTTGGATCTTGAAGTTCCCGATAGCGCTTTAGCTAGTCATGTCATTGGCCTGGGGTTAAATGAATCCATCAAAATGATTTTGCCAAATTTAGATGAGGGTGATTATCCGCTCGTATTAGAGCGCTTTCGGCACTATTACTTAAGTGTTGATCATGAATTGATTTTGTTTCATGGGATTAAAGAGTTGTTAGACGATTTAAAACACAAAGGTCATTTATTAGCTGTCGCAACCGGTAAACCGCGGCATGGTCTGGATCGAACCTTGAGCTTTCATGGTTTAGAGCACTTTTTTCATGACACAAAAACCGCCGATCAGTCCAAAGCAAAGCCGCATCCCCAAATGCTTCTCGAGTTAATTGATCGTTGGGGCACACCCCCAACCAAAATGCTGATGATTGGTGATACGACACACGATTTAAAAATGGCTAAAAATGCAGGTGTTGATGCGATTGCGGTAACGTATGGTGCTCATCCAAAGAGCGAATTACTCCATTTAGAGCCAATTGCCTGCGTCGATCACGTTAGTGAATTACGTGACATACTTCTTCGTTAAAGTGTTCAACATGCAAAATAAAAGGAATATGCAATGAGTGATGAAATCAATTGGGAAAAACAAGCTTTAGAAAGTTTGCTCAATGAGAATTTAAAAGATAAACGTAGTGAGCGTCGTTGGAGAACTTTATGGCGCGTCATTTGGTTAGGTGTTTTTTTACTGGCTATCTATGCTATCTTCAACCCATTTAAGTCAAAATCCAGCACAGTGCTTGGAAAGCATACTGCTGTCGTCAATATTTACGGTGAGATCGCGAGTAATACTCCCTCGAATGCTTCTGATATTAATGCGGCATTACAATCTGCGTTTGAATCCCCAGATAGTGTTGGTGTCATTGTCAAAATTAATAGCCCTGGAGGATCTCCAGTGCAAGCAGGCATGATTCATGATGAAATCCTTCGACTGCGTCAGGAATATCCCAAAAAACCGCTTTATGTTGTCGTCGAAGAAATCTGTGCCTCAGGTGGTTACTATATTGCAGTGGCTGGTGAGAAAATTTATGTGGATAAGGCTAGCTTGGTGGGCTCGATTGGTGTCATCATGAGCGGTTTTGGGTTTCAGGGTTTGATGGATAAGTTGGGTGTTGAGCGTCGTGTGATTACAGCCGGTGAAAACAAAGATATGTTGGATCCTTTTGTGAAGCAAAATCCTAAAAATCGTGAGGCTCTTCAAGAAATGATCAATGAAGTTCATCAACAATTTATTGACGTCGTCAAGCAAGGTCGTGGAGATCGACTGAAGCCAAACCCTGATTTGTTTACAGGAATGGTTTGGAATGGAGCGCGTAGCGTTGAATTAGGTATTGCCGATGAAATTGGCACTATCAGTCATGTCGCAAAAGACGTTATTGGAGAGAAAGAGATGGTTGATTACTCACAAACAGAAAATGTTGCTGAGCGTATTGCCAAACGTTTTGGTGCTTCGTTTGGAGCCTCGTTTGGAAGTTCTCTTAAAGGTATCGCGCTCCAATAATTACGATTGCAAAATAAAGACAGCGGGTCTTTTATCTAGATCTTTAGGTAAAGGACCTGTTTGATCTTGTAGTAATTTTTTCCAATCCTCGATGTTGTGACGCATGATCAGTTCCGTTGGTAAGGTTAAATCTATAGCTATACAAACTTGTGTCTTGGGTTGTAATCCCGTGACAATTCCTGAGAGCATTGACGAATTTCGGTACGGCGTTTCTATCCAAAGATGTGCACTTTGATGCATCTTTGAATCGTTTTCCATGGCTTTGAGTTTTTTCAAGCGATCTGGCGGTTTAATCGGTAGATAGCCATGAAAGGAAAAGTGTTGTCCACTCATGCCTGAGGCCATCAGCGCCAACATTAATGAATTGGGGCCGGTTAGAGGTCGAACGGGGATCTTCAAGTTGTGGGCTATGGCAACGATTTCAGTTCCAGGATCAGCAATACCGGGTAATCCGGCTTCAGACATTAGACCCATATCCTGTCCTTGCAAGAGCGGTTGAATGAGATCAATAGGTTTGAGATCAGAATCAGGTCCGCGCCATTGCTTCATGATGATTTCTTGCAAAGGTTTTCGTAAAGGACAAACCTGATTGATTGCATTTAAAAATGACCGGGCAGTTTTAGCATTTTCAACAATCCAGCAATCTAGTTGTGAGGCAATCTGCACAACCTGTGGTGGAATTACGTGATGGATTTGGGCATCTCGGTTGTCTTCGCCTAATGTATTAGGGACTAAGTACAGGGTGCCTAATTTCATAATGGGCGAGGAATCATAAATCCGACGGTTCGCAGCAATCCTGTCAAGGCGATGAGAGGTAAACCAATGAGTGCAGTAGGGTCGTTACTGTTGATTTCGGATAACAAGATAATCCCCATGCCTTCAGATTTCGCGCTTCCAGCACAATCATAAGGTTTTTCGATGTGTAAATAATTTTCTAAGGTGGCATCATCGAGTTCATGAAATCTCACCATTGTTGGGACGCACATGTAAATTGACCTTTTGGATACCTGCTGCATTAAGCAAAGGCCCGTTTTAAAGGTAACAGTTTTACCCTGCATCATTTTGAGTTGGGCGAGGGCCTTTTCATGGTTACCTGGTTTGCCGATCGCAACCCCCTTCAGGTCAGCAACTTGATCGGAGCCAATCACCCAGGCGCTCGGGAATTGTGCCGCAACCACCGCGGCTTTTTGGTTGGATAAGCGCTCTATCAATTGATCGGTTGTTTCCCCTTGAAGAGGCGTTTCATCGATGCTTGGAGAGCTCGTCGAAAAAGGGATACCCAAACGACTTAATAATTCTTTTCGATATTTTGAAGAAGAGGCTAGAATAAGATCAGGTTGTTCTTTCATTGTTTACTCGGATAGAAATACAGATGTCTCTTAAAAATAAGCCCGTTCAGGAAGTGACCTTCAGTCTAGCAAATTTGCGTAAAGTTGATTTTAAGTCAGGACAGAGTTTTCATAGTAAAGGTTTTTTACCATTTCGGGATTTGCCGCGTTTGGTCGATGAGATTCAACAAAAAGATCCAGAGTTTGATGTGATTCAAAAAGGGGTTTATTGGGAGATTCTCACTTGGGCGGATGAACAGGCGAATCAAATGCAGGAGTATCGCTTTTCCATTCATTTATCCTTTGCTTACCCTTTAGAGTGTCAGCGATGTTTAAACAACTATGAAGAAGAGATGCAATTTACCTCCCAGTTTTTGTTGCAAGACACGGAGGAGGCGGTTGAGAATTTCCCCTTAGAGATTGATCATGAAGATGCTTTATTAAATAGCCATCAATTTGATTTAATTGAGTTATTTGAAGATGAAGTGTTATTGAGCTTACCCTTAATCCCCAAACATCGGATTGAGCAGTGTCGTCCTGAAATCATCCTGGCCCCAGGAATCGTGAATCAAAGCGATAGCTCTCCCATTGCCATAGAGCCTATTTCATCCGCTGAAAATCCTTTTTTAGGTTTAAAAAAGCTCAAATTTGACGCGTAAATACCTAAATTGCTTGGAATTATTTTGCGATTCATGTAAAATATTGGATTACTTAGGAGTTAACTATGGCCGTCCAACAGAATAAAAAATCCCCTTCAAAGCGTGGCATGCACCGTGCTCATGACTTTTTAGTTGCCCCATCTTTGGCAGTTGAGCCAACGACTGGCGAAGCTCATTTGCGTCATCACATTAGCCCATCAGGCTATTATCGTGGCCGCAAAGTTGTTAAAACTAAAAACGATTAATCCATTGATTTTGAACCCTAGGGTTTAAATATATGATGAATTCTTTCGAGGAATTCATACATTTGATAAGACGGCATCAGCCGTCTTTTACAAAAAAATTCTTGAAATGACTGTCACCATTTCCGTAGATGTCATGGGTGGTGACCATGGGATATCGATAACTGTTCCCGCTTGTCTTGATTTACTGCATGAGTTTAGCGATAGTCAATTAATCTTAGTTGGTCATAGTACTGAGATCGAGTATTCATTACGTAAAGCTAGTAAAGAGATTAAAAGTCGCATTCAAATTGTTCATGCAACGGAAGTTGTTCTTAGCAACGACTCTATTGAAATTGCTTTACGAAGAAAAAAAGATTCTTCGATGCGTGTTGCTATTGAGCAAATTAAATTGAATACGGCACAGGCCACTGTTTCATCCGGTAATACGGGCGCCTTAATGGCGATTTCTCGTTATGTATTAAAAACATTACCTGGTATTGACCGGCCGGCGATTGCTACGCGCTTGCCCAATCAAAAAGGCACAGGAACAACGGTATTAGATCTTGGCGCGAATTCGGATTGTGAGCCGATGCATCTATTACAGTTTGCTCTCATGGCGGATGTTATGGTGAGGGTGATTGAGAAAAATGAACGGCCCACGATTGGTTTACTCAACATTGGTGAAGAAGTGATCAAGGGTAATGAAGTGGTTAAGCAAGCAGGCGAGTTACTGCGGCAAAGCCAACTCAACTTTTATGGCAATGTCGAAGGTAATGATATTTTTAAAGGAACCACCGATGTGGTTGTCTGTGATGGTTTTGTGGGTAATGTCGCTTTAAAAACGAGTGAAGGTTTGGCGAGTATGATCTCCCAGATGATTAAGGAGGAGTTTGGTCGTTCACTGTTGACTAAGTTTATCGCCTTCTTAGCGCTCCCTATTTTGTTACGGTTTAAAAAACGAGTAGATCATCGCACATACAATGGTGCGATGCTTCTCGGTTTAAAAGGTCTTGTTATTAAAAGTCATGGATCTGCTGATCGCTTTGCTTTTTACATAGCACTCGTCCGAGCTTACGAAGCTGCCAAAAATCATATGGTTGAAAATATTCAAAAAGCCTTTGAAAACGTTGAAGATTTACACATGAAAAGTGCTGAAGAAATTGAAGAATTTAAAGATCCAGAAATTACCGATATAAAATAACCAACATGACTGTATTTGCAAATATTACTGGCACTGGAAGTTATTTACCGATGAATCGCGTCGACAACTTTCAATTGACCGATCAGCTTCGCACGAAAGGCATTGAAACGAGCGATGAGTGGATTTTTTCACGCAGCGGAATCAAGGCGCGTCACTTCGCAAGTTCTGATGAGATGACCAGCGATTTGGCTGTTCATGCGGCGCGTCAGGCGATTGCGGCGGCGAATATTAATGTCCAAGATATTGACATGATTATTCTTGCAACATCAACACCCGACAATATTGGAGGTTTTCCCAGTACCGCTTGTATTGTTCAGCATAAATTAGGCATTACCAGTGAATGCGCTGCTTTTGATGTTCAGGCAGTATGTTCTGGTTTTGTTTATGGGCTTCATTTAGCTAATTCTCTCATCACGAGTGGGGCGAATCGTCGCATCCTATTAATTGGTGCAGAAATTTTTTCACGGATTCTAAATTTTGAGGATCGCACGACGTGTGTTTTATTCGGTGATGGCGCGGGTGCAGTGATTCTTGAAGCGAGTTCGACTCCTGGTATTTTAAGTACAGCGGTTCATGCCGATGGATCTCAGCGCAATATTTTGTGTATTCCAGGTCATGCCAAGGATGGCGCAATTGAAGGATCAGGATTTTTGGTCATGGATGGGCCTGCTGTTTTTAAGCTGGCGGTCAGGGTGCTTGAGCAAGTAGGTCAAGAAGTTTTGCAAAAGGCTAATTTACTGCCTTCACAAATTGATTGGCTCATTCCGCACCAAGCTAATATCCGCATTATGCAAGGCACAGCTAAAAAATTAGGGATTACTAATGATCACGTCATTGTTACTGTTGATGATCATGGCAATACGTCGGCGGCTTCTGTACCACTTGCACTTGATAATGGTATTCGTACCGGCAAAATTCAACGCGGACAACATTTGTTATTAGAGGGTGTTGGAGGTGGTTTTGCCTGGGGCGCGGCATGTATACGTTACTAAGATAGTTGAATCAAGATTGATGATAAAAAAATAGTGGATATGGAAAAAAAGATTGCTTTTGTATTTCCTGGACAAGGTTCTCAAACGGTTGGGATGTTAGATGCTTTTATCGACAACTTGGTTGTCAAAAGCACATTAGAAGAGGCATCACACTCGATAGGATTTGATATTGGAAAAATGATTCAAGAGGGGCCGAAAGAGACCTTAGCTCTCACAGAAAATACCCAACCTGTCATGCTCACTAGCGCCATTGCCATTTATCGTGCTTGGTTATCTGCAGGTGGTTCGGTCCCCATGATGTTGGCAGGTCATAGTTTGGGTGAGTACACGGCTTACGTTGCGGCGGGCGCCATGGGGTTTCATGATGCGGTACCTTTAGTGAAGTTTAGGGCTAAGGCAATGCAAAATGCGGTACCTGTCGGTGCTGGAGGAATGGCAGCGATTGTTGGTATGAGTGATGACCAAGTTCGTCAACTTTGTCTTGATACACAGGCGGCCACCGGTAAAACTTTAGACCCTGTCAACTTTAATGCGCCTAGCCAAGTTGTCATTGCGGGTCATAAAGAAGCGGTAGATTATGCGTGCGCTCATGCAAAACCTGCGGGTGCAAAACTGGCGGTACCTTTAGATGTTTCAGCGCCATTTCATTCCAGTTTATTGCGTCCGGCGGCTGAAGAGTTAAGCATTTATTTAAAGAACGTTTCGATTAGCTCACCGGGTATCCCCGTCATTAACAATGTTGATGTGACTGTGATTAATGACCCTCTTGGGATTAAGGATGCCTTAATACGTCAGGCATATTCACCGGTTAGGTGGGTTGAAACGATTCGGTTGATGGCACAACATGGAGTGACACATATCATAGAGTGTGGTCCTGGAAAAGTTTTAGCAGGCATGGTCAAGCGCATTGATGGAAATATTAAAATAATGAATATTTATGACCCAACCAGTATTTCTGAAGTGTTAGAAGGTTTAAACCAATAAGATGAATATCGACTTAAATGGGCAAATTGCCCTAGTGACGGGTGCCTCAAGAGGAATTGGTCAAGCGATCGCTCTTGGGCTTGCAAATGCTGGCGCTTTGGTCATCGGTACATCGACTTCTGAGTCGGGTGCGCAAGGTATCACGCAAGCTTTGGTTAGTGGTGCACAGATTAAAACCGCTGGTAAAGGTATTGTTCTTAATGTGACTGAGGCTGGCGCTGGTGAACAAGCTATTGAAGCCATCGTCAAAGAGTATGGCGGGTTGAATATTTTGGTCAACAATGCTGGGATTACTCAGGATCAATTGGCGATGCGCATGAAAGATGAGGAGTGGGACGCGGTGATTCAGACGAATTTATCGGCAGTTTTTCGTTTAAGTCGCGCTGTTTTAAGACCCATGATGCGTGCCAAAGGTGGCAGAATTATTCATGTGACATCGATTGTTGGTCATATGGGTAATCCAGGTCAGGTCAACTATGCAGCGGCCAAAGCTGGAGTGGCTGGTATGACAAGAGCTTTGGCTAGAGAAATCGGTAGTCGCAATATTACGGTCAATTGTGTGGCGCCAGGCTTTATTGACACTGATATGACCCGCGCTTTATCTGAAGAGCAGCAAAATAGTTTAAAAGGGAATATTCCACTAGGTAGGCTAGGAAGTACCGTTGATGTTGCAAATGCCGTCGTTTTTTTGGCCTCTGAACAGGCTGGATACGTCACTGGAACCACTTTGCACGTCAATGGGGGTTTATATCTCGCATAAAGCTTTACGAAACTGATAAAATACTTTTAATTTAACAACATCCCTGGAGGGAACGCATGGACAACATTGAACAACGAGTAAAGAAAATTGTCGCCGAGCAATTAGGCGTCACAGAAGCAGAGGTTAAAAATGAGTCATCATTTGTTAACGACCTCGGCGCTGATTCTCTCGATACCGTTGAACTGGTAATGGCTTTAGAAGATGAATTTGGTATTGAGATTCCTGACGAAGAGGCAGAGAAGATCACTACAGTTCAGTTAGCAATTGATTTTGCTTCCTCGAAAGCTAAAGGCTAAGCTTAGTGTTTGATGGAAAAAGCCAACGCCGTGTTGTCGTAACCGGTCTAGGTTTAGTAAGTCCCGTCGGTAATACAGTTCACTCAGCGTGGGACAACCTCCTCGCTGGGAAATCGGGCATTCAAACCATTGCCAAATTTGATCATTCGGACTTATCCGTGCATTTTGCCGGAGAGGTGAAGGATTTTCAGATCGAAGATTACATTTCCGCCAAAGAAGCCCGACATATGGATAGTTTTATCCATTATGGTGTGGCAGCAGGAATGCAAGCATTTGTCGACAGCGGCATTGTTATTACTGAAGAAAATACCGAGCGTTGTGGCGTGTTGGTTGGCTCAGGAATTGGTGGATTGCCGATGATAGAAGCCACTCACAAAGAGTACACGGCGCGTGGTGCTCGTCGTATTTCCCCATTTTTTGTCCCAGGTTCGATTATTAATATGATTTCCGGTCATTTAAGTATCTTGTTGAATCTCAAGGGTCCTAATTTAGGTGCGGTAACCGCATGTACGACAGGCCTTCACAGTTTAGGATTGGCGGCACGTTTGATTCAGTATGGTGATGCTGATGTTATGATTGCGGGTGGTGCAGAGTCGACTGTTTCACCTTTAGGGATTGGTGGTTTTGCTGCGGCAAGAGCATTATCCGTCCGTAATGATGACCCATTAACTGCTTCTAGACCTTGGGATAAAGACCGTGATGGTTTTGTTCTCGGTGAGGGGGGTGGTGTGATGGTCATTGAAGAGTATGAACATGCCAAAGCACGCGGCGCAAAAATTTATGCAGAACTAGCAGGATTTGGGATGAGTGGTGATGCTTATCACATGACAGCCCCCAATATGGATGGTCCTCGTCGCTGTATGCTCAATGCCTTGAAGGATGCTGGGGTTAATGTGGATCAAGTTGATTATGTCAATGCCCACGGAACTTCTACACCGCTCGGTGATAAAAATGAGACAGACGCGATTAAGGCGGCGCTTGGTGATCACGCCAAGAAAATTATTGTGAACTCTACCAAGTCCATGACCGGTCATTTATTGGGTGGTGCAGGGGGATTAGAGGCCGTATTTACCGTTTTAGCGCTACATCATCAAAAATCTCCGCCAACGATCAATATTTTTAATCAAGATCCTGAATGTGATTTGGACTACTGTGCCAACACGGCAAGGGATCTAAAAATCGATATTGCCGTCAAAAACAACTTTGGCTTTGGTGGCACCAACGGTACGCTAGTCTTCAAAAGACTATAAAATATTATTTTCAACAACATCATTATTTATCAACGATGAAAAGTGGTCGATTTGCGTTAATGCGCGTATTTCTAGTATCGATGCTGTCCTTGCTAGCCCCATCTTTGTTAGCTCAGACATCTTCTCCTGCGCCCCAAGATTCGACCATAGTCACTCCCCCAAGTTCAAGGCGAGTTATTGCCGACTTTGCTGATTTAGTTGAAAAAGCCAGTCCAGCCGTTGTTAATATTCGCACAACAGAAAAAGTCACAGTTTATCAAGTTCCTTCCAATTTGACGCCGCAAGATCAGGCTGATTTATTGCGTCGTTTTTTAGGTATCCCTTTCCCGAATTTACCTCAACAACAAACTCCTCCTGGTCAACAAAAACCTCCCAATCAAGCAGCGCCGAAGTCTCAGGAGCAGGATCGAGGCACTGGATCTGGCTTTGTGATTGATGCAAGCGGTTATATTTTGACCAATGCGCATGTCGTAGAAGGGGCAACCGCCATCTATGTCACATTAACGGATAAGCGAGAATTTAAAGCGAAGTTGATTGGCTCTGATCCCAAAACAGATATTGCACTCGTCAAAATAGAAGCAACGAATCTGACGAAGTTACCGATTGGTGAATCTTCCAAAGTTCGGGTGGGCGAATGGGTCTTGGCGATTGGTTCCCCATTTGGCTTTGACAATACGGTCAGTGCTGGGATTATTTCAGCAAAGGGTCGTGAGGTTAACGATAGTATTACCCCATTTATACAGACTGACGTCGCCATTAACCCTGGCAATTCCGGTGGGCCTCTGATTAATACTCGTGGTGAGGCAATTGGCATTAACTCTCAAATTTTTACCCGTTCCGGTGGGTTTATGGGCATTTCATTTGCAATTCCAATTGATGAAGCGATTCGAATTTCTGATGTTTTAAGGGCAAGTGGCCGCGTTGTTCGAGGGCGAATTGGCGTGACTATTACAGAACTCAATAAAGAATTGGCAGAAAATCTCGGCTTTACGGGTAAGCCGCGTGGCGTATTGATACGTGCTTTAGATCCTAATGCACCTGCTGCGCAGGCGGGGATTGAGGTCGGAGATGTGATTTTGAAAGTTAACGATAAAGATATTGAAAAAGGTGTCGAACTAACGAAGGCTGTTAGTGAAATTAAACCAGGTACGAAGGTAAAACTCCAAGTTTGGCATAAAGGTGCAGTCCGTGATGTCAATGTACCTGTTGTTGAAATAGAAATGCCCCGAAAATCCTAAACCGTTACAATACGTTAAGACGTCTTATTGCAGCACGATATGGTGTTGTGCTACAGCAAGCCGTTTAAGGAATTCATGAAAAACATAAGAAACTTCTCCATCATTGCCCATATAGATCATGGTAAATCCACCTTAGCCGACCGTATTATTCAGCTATGTGGAGGTCTTTCTGACCGTGAGATGGAAGAGCAAGTCCTTGATTCTATGGACATTGAGAAGGAAAGAGGTATTACGATCAAGGCCCAAACTGCGGCGCTCAGCTACCCAGCTCGAGATGGGCAAATTTACAATTTAAACCTGATTGATACCCCAGGGCACGTCGACTTCTCTTATGAGGTTAGTCGGTCTTTATCGGCTTGTGAGGGTGCTTTACTAGTGGTTGATGCCTCTCAGGGGGTTGAGGCTCAGACGGTGGCTAATTGCTACACAGCGATTGAGCTAGGCGTTGAGGTGGTACCGGTACTGAATAAAATCGATCTTCCTTCCGCGGACCCCGAAAAAGCCATCCAAGAGATTGAAGATATTATTGGCATTGATGCTACAGATGCCGTCACCTGCTCTGCAAAAACGGGTTTAGGCGTCCAAGAAGTGATTGAGCGCTTGATTACTGGTGTCCCACCTCCTGAGGGTGACCCTAGTGCGCCACTACAGGCTTTACTGGTTGACTCTTGGTTTGATAATTATGTTGGAGTGGTCATGTTGGTGCGCATCAAAAATGGCACTTTAAAGCCCAAAGACAGGATTTTGTTGATGGCTAATGGCTCAACCCATTTAGTTGACCATGTTGGTGTATTTACACCAAAATCGATTGATCGCCCTGAACTGAGTGCTGGTCAAGTGGGTTTTATTATTGCAGGAATTAAAGAGCTTAAGGCTGCCAAGGTAGGAGATACGATTACGCATGCTCCGGGACAACAGGGCCGAATTCCATCGACAGTTCCTTTGCCGGGTTTTAAAGAGGTCAAGCCACAAGTTTTTGCAGGACTTTATCCCGTAGAGGCCAACCAATATGAAGCGCTCAGAGAATCCTTAGAAAAACTCAAGCTCAATGATGCCTCCCTAATGTATGAGCCTGAAGTATCTCAGGCTCTAGGGTTTGGATTTCGTTGCGGATTTTTAGGGTTATTGCATATGGAAATTGTGCAAGAGCGACTCGAGCGTGAGTTTGATATGGACTTAATTACGACTGCTCCGACGGTTGTGTATCAAGTGGAACTTAGTGATCGGTCCAAGGTGACTGTCGATAATCCATCAAAGATGCCCGAACCCAGCAAAATTATGACGATCTTTGAGCCGATTGTCACAGTGAATTTGTATATGCCTCAAGAGTATGTTGGTGGAGTAATTACCTTATGTACCGGTAAGCGTGGCATACAGACCAATATGCAATATTTAGGTCGTCAAGTTCAGCTGACGTATGAGTTGCCAATGGCTGAGATTGTCATGGACTTTTTTGATCGTCTCAAATCAATTTCAAGAGGTTATGCCTCGATGGATTATGAGTTTAAAGAAAATCGTCCATCGGATGTGGTGAAGGTAGATATATTAATTAATGGCGACAAGGTCGATGCTTTATCCGTGATTGTTCATCGTACGAATAGTCAGTATCGGGGTCGTGAGGTCGTTGCTAAGATGCGGGAGATTATTCCACGGCAAATGTTTGATGTGGCAATCCAAGCGACGATTGGTAGTAACATCATTGCGCGCGAAAACGTGAAAGCTTTACGTAAAAACGTATTAGCAAAATGTTATGGTGGCGATATTTCTCGCAAGCGTAAGTTGTTAGAGAAACAAAAAGCAGGTAAGAAGAGGATGAAGCAGGTAGGTAACGTTGAAATTCCTCAAGAGGCCTTTTTAGCGATTTCGCAGGTGGAGGATAAATGAGTTATTGGTCAGCGATAGGGCAACATTTTGCTAAAATTTTATTGGCGCTGTTTGTGATTTGTGGAATATTATGGATTTTAGATAAAAAGATTTTTGCTCCACAGCGAGCTTCAGCGGGAATCACTAAAAAATCGATTTGGCTAGAATTTACTGCCGATTTATTTCCGATTATTGCCTTTATATTTGTCCTACGTTCCTTTTTGTTTGAGCCATTTAAGATTCCTTCGGGATCGATGATACCTACGCTCCAAATTGGCGATTTTATTTTGGTCAATAAATTTACTTACGGGGTTCGTTTCCCCGTCTGGAATCAAAAACTGATTTCTATTAGTGATCCAGCGCGTGGAGATGTTGTCGTTTTTAGATATCCCATGGATGAGTCTGTTGACTATATCAAACGCGTAGTTGGAGTGCCTGGTGATGTTGTTGAGTATAAAAATAAACATCTGACGATTAATGGTCAAGCCTTTAACTATGAAAGTATGGCTTTTGTTCCCCCGGTTGGTGGCGACGAGCGTAGTCAATTTATTGATCGGATGACACCGCCCAATCTAAAGCCGATCCATTTAATGGAGACTTATCCGAAAGATTTGGCAAACGTCACTCATGGCATCGAAAATGATCCACAGCGTCCTAGTGGTTTTCCGAGTAATTTTGAGGCGGCATATCCTCATAGAGAAAGTTGCCAATACAACTTTGAGGGCTTTGTTTGTAAGGTTCCACCCGGTAATTATTTTATGATGGGTGACAATCGCGACAATAGTCAAGATTCTCGGTATTGGGGATTTGTTCCAGAAAATAATTTAGTGGGGAAAGCAATTTTTATTTGGATGAACTTTGGTGATCCTAGTCGGGTAGGGGCTTTTAATTAATATGAACTCCCGAATCACCATCGACACAACTCTTTTACAAGAAAGACTTGGCTATCGATTTGAAAAATCAGATTTATTGATGCAGGCATTGACGCATCGTAGTCATGGAAAAAAGAATAATGAGCGATTAGAGTTTTTAGGTGATTCGATTCTGAATTGTATTGTTGCAGAAATTTTGTTTGAAAAATTTCAGGCTTTGGATGAAGGTGATTTATCTAGGGTACGTGCTAATTTAGTCAAGCAACAAGCCTTATATGAAATTGCACAAAGCCTATCTTTATCTGATTATCTTCGCTTAGGTGAGGGGGAGTTAAAGAGTGGTGGATTTAGAAGGCCGTCTATTTTGGCGGACACTTTAGAAGCTATTATTGCTGCGATCTTTATCGAGGCTGGATTTGGGAAAGTTCGAGAAGTATTACGACGTTTATACGCACAGATCTTAGAAAATGTTGATCCTAGAACATTGGGTAAAGACGATAAGACTCTTTTGCAAGAGTACTTGCAAGGTCATCAGTTGCCGCTGCCAGTCTATACCGTTACCGCCACTACAGGTGTTGCGCATAATCAACAATTTGAAGTTGAGTGTGGTGTGGAAAGTCTCAATATTAAAGTTTCAGGAGCTGGAGCTAGTCGCAGGGCTGCTGAGCAGTCCGCAGCGAAATTGGCGCTGATTGCATCACAAAAAGCCTTACCTCAAAGCGGGCGTCCTAACAAAAAAACAGCCGCTCGGAAAAAGAAAAGCATTCTTGATCCTAGTAACGGTGATGAGCAGTTAAATCTCACCTTAAAAGGATAATCGATGACATTTCGATGTGGTTCTATAGCGCTCGTTGGTCGGCCTAACGTTGGTAAGTCCACCTTACTCAATGCCCTTGTTGGTCAAAAGATTAGTATTACCTCGCGTAAGGCTCAAACCACGCGACATCGGATTGCCGGTATTAATACAACGCCTACTGCCCAGTTTATTTTTTTAGATACTCCGGGATTTCAAACGCACTTTGTGAGTACCCTGAATAAGTCACTCAATCGAACCGTCACTAATACCTTGGGTGATGTTGATGTAATTTGCCTGGTGATTGAAGCTGGTAATTTTTCTAAAGATGATGCACAAGTTCTGGAAATGCTCAGTGGTGAAACGCCAGTAGTTTTAGTGGCGAATAAGTTAGATGTATTTGCATCCCATTCAGAGTCACCTTCAGAGCGAGATTACAACTTGCTCGAATTTATTAAAGACATGTCGCACAAGTTTGCGTTTGCTGAAATCATACCCATGACAGCCAAGCATCCTCATGATGTTGAGCGCTTGATGTCTACTCTCGAAGGTTACCTGCCAGAGCGTGAAGCAATTTATGATGCGGACACATTAACCGACCGGAGTGAGCGTTTTTTAGCTGCTGAAATTTTGCGGGAGAAGGTTTTTCGGCATACCGGCGCAGAATTACCCTATGCAAGTTCTGTCGTGATTGACTTATTTAGTATGGATGGCAAAATGCGCCGCATAGCAGCGACCATTTTGGTTGATCGAGATAGCCATAAGCCAATGGTCATTGGTGAGAAGGGTGAGCGTTTAAAGCGCATCTCCACCGAAGCTCGGATCGATATGGAAAGGCTCTTTGATGGCAAAGTCTTTTTAGAGACCTGGGTGAAAGTCAAACGCGGCTGGGCAGATGATCAATCGGCATTGCGGGAACAAGGTTTGGAATAAGCCATGAGGGTCTTTAATGAACCGGCTTTTGTCTTGCACTCCATTCCTTATAAGGAAACGAGCTTAATTCTCGATGTTTTTACCAAGGACTATGGTCGGGTCGCGCTGATTGCCAAGGGCGCTAAAAGACCACACTCTAGTTTGAGGCCTGTCTTGCAACAGTTTCAGCCCTTAGAAGTTCATTGGACAGGAAAGAACGAACTAAAAACTCTCACTAAATCCGAATGGATGGGGGGTATTGTGCCTCTTGTTGGTGATGCCCTCTTATGTGGGTTTTACATGAATGAGTTGATTGTTAAATTTTTAGCGCGTGAAGATGCCCATGAATCTTTGTTTGATCATTATCACCAAACCATGTTGGAGCTTTCACAAGCAAAAGAGATGTTTGAAAAGATTTTGCGGCCTTTTGAGATTCGTCTTTTACAAGAGACAGGTTATTGTGCCCCGCTAGATTATTGTCAAGAGAGTGGTTCTTCTCTCGAACCTAATATCCATTATGTATATCAACCGGAGCGAGGTTTACGACCTTCCACAGATCATGATCCAGCTCACTGGCCGATCTTACAAGGTAAGCATTTAATGAATCTAGCGAACTTTGACATGGAAGATCAAGAGACTTTATCCTTAAGTAAATCGCTCATGCGGTTTTTACTCAGCTTACACTTGCAAGATCAGGTACTGACTACTCGGCAGATTTTGATTGATTTAAAGAAGATTTGATATGAACGCTCAACCACTTGAACTTGGCATCAATATTGATCACATTGCTACACTGCGCAATGCTAGAGGTACCTCGTATCCGGATCCGATTCGGGCTGCTTTAGAGGCTGAAGCTGCAGGTGCGGATTTAATCACCTTACATTTACGAGAAGATCGCCGCCATATTAAAGATGCTGATCTTTTTGCGTTAAGACCACTCATCAATACGCGCATGAACTTGGAATGTGCTTTAACCCCAGAGATGATTGACATTGCTTGTCGTGTCCAGCCGCATGATGTCTGTTTGGTTCCTGAAAAACGTCAAGAGGTGACTACCGAAGGTGGCTTAGATGTTCTTGGGCAAATGAAAGCTATCGAGAATGCGGTCAAGATTTTTCATGCCCAAGGTATTCGTGTTTCTTTATTTATTGATCCTGAAGTACAGGTTTTGCAAGCGTCTTTTGATTTGGGTGTGCAGGTTGTTGAGTTGCATACTGGTAGTTATGCTGATGCCACCGTTGACTATCAACGCAATGAGTTGGCAAGGGTTGCCAAGGCAAGCGCGTTTGGACATCGTCTAGGTTTAAGAGTGAATGCAGGTCATGGGCTCAATGAGTCCAATGTCACCCCCATTGCGCAAATACTTGAGATTGCTGAGCTCAATATTGGTCACGCCATTGTGGCGCAAGCCGTTTTTAAAGGTTGGAAAACTGCTATTGCTGATATGAAGTCCCTCATGGTTGCTGCCAGAAATCAGGTGCATTAATGGTCGTGGGCATTGGTAACGATTTATTAAAAATTGAGCGCATGGCGGCGACGTATGAACGCACGCAAGGGAGGATTGCCAAGCGGATTTTAGGACCTCAAGAGTACCAAGTTTTTTTGGCACGGCAAGAGCGCAATGCCAAAAGAGGTTTAGCCTATTTATGTACTCGCTTTGCGGCCAAAGAAGCGTTCTCCAAAGGGATTGGATTAGGAATGCGTTTTCCGATGATGTGGCAATCTGTACAAACGCTGAATTACCCATCGGGTAAGCCTTATCTGACTTATCATGGTGCCCTACAAGAGTTTATGCAAGAAAAAGGGTGGTCGGCACAGGTTACGCTAACTGATGAGATGGAGATGGTCAGTGCAGTGGTTATCGTCACCAAAAACGAATAAGACGCTTTGCATGTTATGCAGCAATGTTTAAGATCAACATCAGGAATCAACAACTTCATCGGAAATTATGAAAAAGAAAAATTACTCACCTGGCCCCATCGTTCTTGACGTAGAAGCCTTGGTTCTCAATGAACAGGATAAAGCGCGGATTGCTCATCCCTTGACCGGTGGTGTCATTTTATTTGGTAGAAATTTTCAGAATCGCCAACAACTCACCACATTAACAAAAGCTATTAAAGCAGTGCGTGAAGATGTTTTGATTGCTATTGATCACGAAGGTGGACGCGTACAGCGTTGTAAAACAGATGGATTTACTCATTTACCGGCTATGCAAAGATTAGGTTTGTTGTGGAGCGGGAAGCAGTTGCCAGCGGGCAAGCATACTCCACAAGAAACAGCCTTGCTCGCCATGAAGGCAGCAACCGCCGTTGGTTACATATTAGCTTGCGAGCTACTCGCTTGTGGCGTGGATTTTAGTTTTACACCTGTCCTTGATTTGGATTATGGAAATAGTTCCGTGATTGGTGATAGAGCGTTTCATATGGATCCTAGTATCGTGTCCATTTTGGCGAGAAGTTTAAATCATGGACTTTTATTAGCTGGCATGAAGAATTGTGGAAAGCACTTTCCAGGTCACGGTTATGCCAAGGCGGATTCGCATATTGAAATCCCAGTCGATGATCGGACTTTAGAGACGATATTACGTAAGGATGCTCAGCCGTATTCTGATCTTGGTGTTGTATTAGATGCTGTCATGCCAGCGCATGTGATTTATCCCAAAGTGGATGAATTTCCGGCGGGTTTTTCCAAAAAATGGTTACAAGATATTTTGCGTCGTCAAATGGGATTTACAGGCGTCATTTTTAGTGATGATTTATCCATGGAAGGTGCTTCTGTTATGGGTAATGTTGTGCAAGGAGCGCAGGCTGCCATTGCCGCAGGGTGTGACGCCGTATTGATTTGCAATAGTCCAGCGCAGGTAGATCAATTGTTAGCGCATCTGCGCATCAATGAAAAACTGTTTGCGGTTTCCAAGCAACGTCTCATTCGTTTATTTCCAACCAATCCTAGATATGATTGGAAAACCTTGCAACAGGAGATTCAGTATTCTGAAGCCAAGATGTTGTTGCAAAGTCATGGTTTGATATCGATAGCTTAAGCCGATAAAAAAAGGAGCCTTTGATTCAAAGGCTCCTTTTTTGTTAGGTACATTTTTATTAACTAATTGGCACGACTGCGATATTCTCCGGTACGTGTATCAATTTCGATCAAATCATCTGTTGCACAAAAGAGGGGTACTTGAAGTTCATAACCCGTTTCGATTTTAGCTTGCTTCATCACTTTCCCAGAAGATGTATCACCTTTAACAGCCGGCTCTGTATAAACAATTTTACGGATGATCATTGTTGGTAAATCAACCGATAAGGCTTTACCTTCATAAAATACAACTTCAACTGTCATACCATCTTGAAGATAGTTCAGTGCGTCGCCCATGTTTTCGGCTTCGACTTCATATTGGTTGTATTCCGTATCCATGAAAACGTACATTGGATCAGCAAAATAAGAATACGTACATTCTTTCTTTTCTAGAATCACGATATCGAATTTATCGTCGGCTTTATAGATTCCTTCGGTGGGAGCCTCGGTCATGAGGTTTTTAAATTTCATCTTTACTACAGATGAGTTGCGGCCAGAACGACTGTATTCTGCGCGTTGCACAACCATTGGTTCGTTGTTAATCATTACAACGTTTCCTACACGAATGTCTTGAGCGATTTTCATCGACGATTTCCCTTGAATATCAAACCAATGATTTTAACCTTTTTTTAGTTTCTCTAAGATGAAATCCCTTAAACGGATGGCGAGGTCCCCATTCATTTGTGATTTCATCAGCTCTTGACGCCACATGATGGCATGTTGGGTCATTGTATGAAGGGCTGGCCACCAATGTGAAAATTCCTCCCATTGCATTGCGGCCAAAGCAGCATTTTTACCGGCGGGTGTGGCATTTTTGAGATAGATTTCTAAAAAAGCGTTTAGTTTGTTGATGTGGGCACCATCAGTTTGGGGGTAGATATCCCAGACAAATGGTTTACCAGCCCATTGGGCTCTAACAAATGAATCCTCACCGCGTACAAAGTTCATATCGCAAGCATGGAGTAACCAATCAAAATCATCTTGTGGGATGAACGGCATGGGAATTAGACGCAAAAATTGCCGATTCTTTGGTTGAGAGAGTTCCTCTTCGAGCCAAGCATGGCTGGTGTGTAAGGCGTTTTCACCACAGATAAGAGCGTCTATAGGTAGATTACTGGCTTGCATCTGGTCAAGGAGTTGGGTTAGTTTTTCTGCACCATAGGTAAAAATACAGACTTTTTTCGCTTCTGAAGGGGGGCGTAATGTTCGCCAGATTTGATCGAGTGAGCGAGGGATATAGGTGCTATGTTCATCAACGGATGGTAGTTTTCCTTGTAAAAGTCCACCAGAGTCTTTGCTAAATCCCGGGTAATAAAAATAGCGTAGGGCATCGCCAAGTTGAATTGGCGGGGATGGCATCCCGTGGGCAGAGATGGTCCAAGGCTCTGCACTTAAATATTCGACATTAATAATCAATGGTTTACCAAACTCTTTAACTTTGCTTAAGTAGTCTGGCGGCAGGGTGCAGGAAAACGTCTCGATAACTACATCTGGGAAGAATTCATCACTCAGTGATTGATTGGTGGAGTGCCAAGGCAGTATTTCTACACCGTGTGAGAGCATCTCCCGCAGACCTTCATCACCAGCAATCTTTTCAATTAAATCTGGATAATCACAAAATAGTCGAAAATGATCTTTCTCTAGCGCAGTAAAATGATCGCTTGAGGTGAAATGGGTTTGGGCTAATCTTTTGACAAGTCGCCAGCAGACGCCAATGTCACCATAATTATCAACAACATGACAGAAAATATCAAAACGCATGACTCAGAGTACTCTTGAAGTGTTGCAAGAAAAGGTCAAAGAAATAACTGACCTGTCTGGAGTATATCGATTTTTTGATGTGCATGGGCATATCCTTTATGTTGGCAAAGCCAAAAACCTGCGTAAGAGGGTCACTAGTTATTTTCAGAGGACGCAGCTATCGCCTCGGATTGAGCGCATGGTTTCAAAGATTCATCACTTTGAGATTACTGTCACGCGCACCGAAACAGAGGCGTTAATTTTAGAAAATAATCTGATTAAAGCATTAGCTCCGCCATTTAATATTTTGTTTCGAGATGATAAGTCGTACCCTTACCTCATGCTCACTGGGCACACTTTTCCCAGGATTACTTCTTATCGGGGTAAGACCGATAAGAAAAATACCTACTTTGGACCTTTTCCGAACTCTTGGGCCGTGAGGAATAGCGTACAAATTTTGCAAAAGGTATTTTTACTTCGGACTTGTGAAGATACGGTGTTTAAAAACCGTTCGCGGCCTTGTTTATTGCATCAAATTCATCGCTGCAGTGCCCCGTGTGTTGGTTTAATTGCTACGAGTGAATATGCTAGAGATGTTGGTAAAGCACTTTCCTTTTTAGAGGGTGATCATGCTTCGGTTATGGCTGAGCTCGAAGACCAAATGTTAGCATTTAGTGATGAGCTTGAATTTGAAAAAGCGGCTGGTGTGCGTGACCGCATTGCTGATTTATCCGGTGTTTTGCAACAACAGTCTATGGACGCTGTGGCTGATGGGCAGACCAATATTGACATTCTTGCAGTTGTTGAAAAAACGGGTCAAGTTTGCGTGAATTTAGCGATGGTTAGAGGGGGGCGGCATTTGGGTGATCATGCGTATTTTCCCAGTGTTGTCAAAGTTCAGGGAGATATTCAGTCGGAGCTCAAGGATTATTTACTCTCCTTTATGTCACAACATTATTTGGATGAAGATGTTGCCAATGATGCTACCGTTAGGATGCTGCCGGCGGTATATGTCATGAATATTGATTTAGGTGAAGAGGGTGAGCTGATCCAAGAGTCTCTGTCTGCGGTCATCAAAAAGAAGGTTCAGTTTATTACGCACCCGCAAGAGCAAAGAAGGCATTGGTTAAAACTAGCTCAAGATAATGCTGAGTTATCTCTGCTCAAACGCATTAGTGAGAACAGTGGTCAAAGTGCTAGGTCCAAAGATCTAGTACGGACCTTAGGGATAGAAATCGACGATACCGAGCAATTACGCATTGAGTGTTTTGATATTAGTCACACGTCTGGCGAGGCCACACAAGCATCTTGTGTCGTTTACCAATTCCATACCATGCAAAATAAAGAGTATCGGCGTTTTAATATTGAAGACATCACACCTGGTGATGATTATGCTGCCATGAAACAAGTCTTAGGTAGAAGGTATGCAGCTTTTGCTGAGCTTGCGGCAGAAAAAATACCACATATTATTTTGGTCGATGGTGGCAAAGGCCAAGTCGAGGTGGCAAGGCAAGTCTTAACCGAGCTAGGAGTCGATATTCGCTTGATTGTTGGCGTGGCTAAAGGTGAGGGGCGCAAAGTTGGGCTTGAGACCTTAATCTTTGCCGATGAGCGCGAACCATTGTCATTGGGGATTGATAATGCTGCCTTGATGTTAGTGGCTCAAATTCGGGATGAAGCCCATCGATTTGCCATTACAGGCATGCGTGCCAAACGTCAAAAAACGCGGAATGTGTCTCGCTTAGAGGAGATTGAGGGAATTGGTGCTAAGCGTCGACAAAAGCTCTTGGCACGCTTTGGAGGGATTCGGGGAGTAGCTGGCGCAACAGTAGAAGAGCTCTCTCAGGTTGAAGGGATTTCTAGCTCTTTAGCACAGCAAATATATAAACAATTACACTAGATGTATTCTTATACCTATCTATGAATATATGAATAGACCAACAGGCATGCCATTTAATTTTCCGATCTTTTTAACATGGCTACGTATTGCTGTCATACCGCTTTTAGTCGGTATTTACTATGTTCCAGACACTATTTTTACAATGTATGAGAAAAACCTCATTGCCACTATTTTATTTGTATCTGCAGCAGCGACCGATTGGTTAGATGGATATCTCGCTCGAAAATGGGGGCAGTCTTCCAATTTTGGCGCTTTTTTAGACCCTGTAGCGGATAAGTTAATTGTTGCTGCCGCCTTGCTCGTTTTACTGAATTTTGACCGCGTTCAGGTTTGGGTAGCCATCATTATTATTGGACGTGAGATTACGATCTCGGCCTTGCGAGAGTGGATGGCATTGATGGGCGCATCTGCGAGTGTTGCAGTGCACTTTTTAGGTAAGGTCAAGACGACGATGCAGCTCATTGCGGTCAGCTTTTTACTCTATGACGGACCAATACTGGGAGTCCCTTGCCGTCAAATCGGTCATGTATTTATTGTTATTGCTGCCTTACTGACACTTTGGTCAATGTTTTATTATTTACAAAAAGCCAAGCAAGTGATCATTGAAAAAGGGTGACATCTAGCCTTTTTTCAGAAAATTTGCTAAAATAGTAGTCTTAATTGAATTCCTAAAGAAGTCTGTTAGAAATTGAATTAAATATGCGGGAATAGCTCAGTTGGTAGAGCGCAACCTTGCCAAGGTTGAGGTCGCGAGTTCGAGCCTCGTTTCCCGCTCCAGAATATTGGGGGAAGCCAAAAGCTTCCCTTTTTGTTCCTTACAATGGCGCGATGGCCGAGTGGTTAGGCAGAAGCCTGCAAAGCTTTGAACGGGGGTTC
>CANJBQ010000012.1 GCA_947472645.1 Burkholderiaceae bacterium | reverse complement strand
TTAAGATAGACCGAACAGGCGCCACATTGAGCAATACCGCAGCCATATTTCGTGCCGGTTAATCCGACGACTTCACGGATGGCCCAGAGCAACGGCATGTTAGGTTCCACATCGATGTTGTGGACAACATTATTGATGGTTAATTGCATGATTTCCCCTTTAGTTCTGAAATACTATAAGTTATTTTTGTAATAAATGCTCTATTAAGTCAGAATATCTTTCCAGATATCTTTCGCCCACTTTACACCTTGTTTAAAGTCCTCCACAGAAGGGGAGTTTGATAGCTCTTGAGACCCTTGAATTACGCTCATTGTTTTAAGATTCGAATTATAGAGGTGGTCAGTTTTAATGTGTGCAGCGGTTGATTCTGTCATAAAACTATAACAAAGATTGTTGTATTGAGGTTGAAGCTTGAGGCTTTGATTCAATAATAGCTCTGTAATTGCTTGCGCGCAGGCTTTTCCTTGACCATATGCAATTTGGGCTGATTTAGGCATTAAATCAGCCCCTTGGGTGGCATCACCTAAAACGTGGATTTTCGAGATTACGGTAGATTCATAGGTCTGAAAATCAATACCGCACCACCGACGGTTAATGTTAGTTAGGCCGCTAGTATGCGCAATATCACCTGCTCTCATTGGTGGGATGATATTCAGAACATCCGCGGTAATATCATCTTGAACTTCAAATAAAAGACGTCCATCTTGAAGATCCACATCCATCAGAGTGTGATTATTTCGATATTCAATCATTTTGGGAAAGTGATTTGCCCAAACTTTCTTAAATAGTAGTGATTTAGAAGTGACATCTGGATTAGCATCAAGGATGAGGACTTTACTTTTGGGTTGATATTTTTTGAAATAGAGACCTACTTGGCAAGCTCTCTCATAAGGGGATGGTGGGCAACGATATGGCGCGACAGGAATTGTGATGGCAAACACTCCTCCATCTTTCATTGCCTGCAATGATTTTTTGAGCTGAATCGTTTGTGGGCCAGCTTGCATCGCATGCACAATACCTTCCCCATTTTTTTTATCTCGAATACCTGCGTAATCATCAAAGAGATAGGATATTCCTGGCGAAATAACGAGCCTGTCATAGTTCAGTTTTTCTCCTGAAGACAACAAAATGTTTTGTTTTTCGGGATCAATTCGTGACACGGTGTCTTGAATATATCGAATCCCATGTTTATTAACCATTGCCTGCCGAGAGAATATTAATTGATGGAGTTCAAATTGATTGCTAAAAATCAAATTCGACATTGGACTAGAAATAAAAGTAGGGCTTGGGTCAATCAACAGGACCTCAATTTTATGTTGAGATAACAGCCGAAGATATTTCGCGGCGGTAAGTCCTCCAAACCCAGCGCCAACCACAATCACTCGGGGCAAACCAAGTGTTTTGCCTAAATTTGCTGCAAGGCCTTGGGAGCCTGAAGTACCGAGCAAAAAGCCAGCACTAAGTTGTTGAATAAAGTGTCGACGGTGCATATTCTAATTATGCGATAGATTCATAATATCCTCCTTAATAATGCAAAAAGTATCAGAATCCATTATTGTTTCAGTATGGATTCCTTGATCGCTGACTTTCCCCCATTGGCTTTTGTCGATATAGAGACTACGGGGGGGCATGTAGATCGAGATCGGATTACTGAAGTTGGTGTTTTAACCATACAAGATGGACAATCTTCTTCTTGGTCCCAGCTGATTAACCCAGAAATCAATATCCCATTCAATATTCAGCGCTTGACGGGGATAACCCCGCAAATGGTTGTTCATCAACCCCGGTTCGATGATATTGCTCCAGAGATCCTGATGCAATTAAAAGATAAGATTTTTATCGCTCACAATGCACGTTTCGATTATGGCTTTATCAAAGCATCTTTTAAAAGAATGGGGATTGATTTCCGTGCAAAGGTGATTTGTACGGTTAAATTATCTCGGCTCCTTTTCCCTGACCAAGCAAGACATAATTTAGATACGTTGATTGCAGTTCATGGCCTAGAAGTGAGTGCGCGTCATCGAGCATTGGGTGATGCAGAACTCTTAGTGCAGTTTTGGCAAAAATGTATTACACATTTTGGTGCTCAAAAATTACACTCTGCAGTAAAAGAGTTATTACAAACACCTTCTTTACCACCGAATATCGATGCAAAATTAGTTGAGAACCTTCCTGATAAGCCTGGAGTCTATATCTTTTATGCTGAAAATCGTCGACCGCTGTATATCGGCAAGAGTAATTCAATCAAATCGAGGATCATGGGGCATTTTTCGAGTGCATTAACTCTGCGAAAAGAAATGAAGCTTGCTCTACAAATTAAAGATATTGACTGGATTGAGACCGAAGGTGAAATTGGAGCTTTACTCTTAGAGTCTAGATTGATTAAAGAGAAGTTACCTAGTATGAATGTGAAATTGAGGCGCTCAAAGGACTTGTGTGCTTGGCAATTGCGCGCTAATGAGAAAGGTGTTCTTACTCCTCAATTAGTGCGTCATGATGATTTAAGGCCAGGTGTACAAGAGGATCTATTTGGGCTTTTTTATAGTCGTAGAGAAGCATTACAGATACTGCAGAATTTAGCTAAAAAGAACCAACTATGTGAAGGGTTGCTAGGGTTAGAAAAAATGGTTCCTGGGAAGTCTTGTTTTGGTTATCAAGTCAAACAATGTTTTGGGGCATGTGTTGGGGAGGAATCTCTAGCGCAGCATCATTTGAGATTACACAGTGTTCTTGCAAAATTTAAGGTCTCCATTTGGCCCCATTCTGGACCCATAGGAATTCAGGAAGGCGAAAGTTTACATATTATTGATCAATGGTGTTATTTAGGTTCGGCCATGAATGAAGAAGAAGTCTATGAATTACTCGGTAGTGGAAAAGCAGAATTTGATTTAGATATTTATAAAATCATAAAAAAACATTTGTTAAAGTTACCCCGAGAAAAATTCATTCATCTACCAAGAATGCATCAAGGCTCAGAGGCTTTTGATTAATTGCTAGCGACTTTATACTCATATAGACGTTGTCCTTATGCTATGCGCGCAAGGTTTACACTAATTTATTCTCAAATACCTTTTGAACTGCGAGAGATTGAGTTACGGAATAAGCCAGAACAGATGTTGCAATTATCTCCAAAAGGAACTGTGCCCGTTTTATTAACGGCTGAGCAAACAGTGATTGATCAAAGCCTTGATATTATGTACTGGGCCCTACATCAACATGATCCTCAAGCTTGGTTGCCAGTGCCGAGCACTGAACAAAAGCAATTGACGGATCATTGGATTGATATGAATGATGGTCCTTTTAAGCGCTTACTTGATATCTATAAGTATCCTCAGCGTTACCCGCAGGAAGATACACAAAAGATTTTTGAGGAAGCATTGGAGATATATGTATTCCCACTAAATCAACGCTTAAAAGATCAGCCTTTTTTATTGGGTCAGAATATCTCCCTCTTGGATGTAGCTATTTTCCCTTTTATAAGACAGTTTATTAATGTTGATATTCAAAAATGTCATCAATTACCTATCAAACAACTTCTTGATTGGCTAAATTTCTTTCTTCAGTCGGATTTGTTTCATAAGGTTATGGCAAAGTAACGCTTAGGGAGAAATCGAATGATGAATGACACAGAGTTTTTAACATTGCCACTTTTTCCATTGGGAACAACTTTATACCCTGATGGTGTGATTGATTTAAAAATTTTTGAGGTACGTTATCTGGACATGATTAAGTCATGTGTAAAGGACATGGCACCTTTTGGGATTGTGACACTTGATCAAGGGGGAGAGGTGAGAACTCCTACCGAAAAAATTAGTTTTTCTCGAGTGGGTACATTGGCGAATATCACTCATTTTGATGCTGTTCAACCGAGCTTATTTGTTATTCAATGTTCAGGTAGTCAGCGGTTCACTATCAGAGGATGTGAGCGTAAAAAAAATGGTCTTTGGGTAGCTGATGTAGAAGTAATGGAGAAAGATCCACTGATGTCTATTCCTAACGAATTAAAAGTGGCAGCAGATACCTTGAAAAAAGTGATTGATTCTATGATGATGCAAGGTGTTTCTGAAGATCAGATGCCATTTAATCAGCCTCATTTATTTGATGATTGTGGTTGGGTGGCGAATCGCTGGTGTGAGCTCTTGCCACTTACTGCGGGACAAAAAGAACACCTTTTAGGTTTGTCTAATCCAAGATTGAGGCTGGATTTGGTATTTGATTTCCTTGAGGATATGGGAATATCTAACGACCAAAATTCGTCGTGATAATTCATCTTTATCTACAATAATTTCAGATAAAGATAATCATCAAGAAGTGCTTAGTTTTTAGATGACTCAAAAATCTCGTCAATCTGTTTGGCAAGCTCAACATCCTTGTGAGTCAAACCACCACTATCGTGTGTTGATAATCGAATTTCAACACGGTTCCAAACGTTAAACCATTCTGGATGATGATTTTGTTGCTCTGCCACTTCGGCAACCTTCGTCATAAAACCAAATGCTTCTTTAAAGTCTTTGAATGCAAAATTTTTATGAATGGCATCTACCCCTTCAATACATTCCCAGGTAGGCATGTTTTTACGAAGGTCTTTTCTTTCTAGAGAAGTTAGAAGAGTATTCATACACTCATCTTAAACAAATTGTAGAGATAATGCTAGGAGAACATAAATCCCCTAAAAGCTGAAGGCGTAATTCGGGGCGATTTGTTTTTGGATCTAGCCAGATGCTAAAGAAGTATTTAGAAAAATTCTCATTAGAAATCTTGCCAATTTGTTTCCCGTTATGAAAAAAAAATGTTGCATCATTGGGTTGATAGATAGCGGTGATATGGTGACCACTATCGACATTGGGATATAGTTTGTTGAGTTCTTGTTCCCAAATGGCGACATCTTTTTCCGAGGCGCCTAGTCGCTCCAATTGACGAGCTGTTGCCCGTGATAATTCCGTACCTAAAATTTTTCTGGTGTAGTCAAGACGAATCGCAAAACCTGTTTTACCTTGATCATCATTCACAAAATATTTCGCATCATATACTTTAAAGCCTAAATAAGTAAAAGGGCCTTGACCAACTTGCCGTGCATTCGGTAGAAAGGGTTTTATTTCTTGAAGAGGTGAATCATTCGCAAAGCTTGATGAGTAGGGCAGGTATATGGATAGGCTAAAGACAACAGTAGTCAGGGTTTTTAACCAAAGTGTCTTGTTCATTGAGCGATTATGCAATGTATTCAATTTTTAAGCAGCGGTCCATCACAAAATCTATCCCTGCTTTTTCAACCATTTCTCTGGTCTCGTCGCTTACGATACCCAGTTGTAACCAAACAGATTTAGCCCCGATAGCAATTGCGCTCGTCGCGATATGGGGACAATCTTTGGCGGGTCGAAAAATATTGACCATATCAATAGCAAAGGGAATGGATTCTAAATTAGGGTAGCATTTTTCACCAAGAATATTAGTTTCATTGGGATTTACAGGAATGATTTTATAGCCATGGTATTGCATAAATTCCGCTACACGGTGAGATGCTTTATTGGGGTCATTGGAAAGACCTACAACGGCAATAAACTCTGTTTTATCTAATAAAGAGCGAATATTCGTCATGTTTTAAAGGGATTTACACCTATAAGGTTTGCTATTAATAAACAATGCACCAGATTTTTGATGAAACATAATATGCGCATCTGTGGGGGTAGGTGGGCAAGGGGTATCAAAAAAACTGTTTGCCCCATAACTACCACAAAAAGAATAGGGCGTTCCTACCAGAGTCATTTTAGAGCCTTCCAGAATGAAGCTAAATGCTTTTTCCTGAGGATCTGCAGAAGAGCATTTCCATGTTACGTAGTCGTTCCGATCACAGCCTATTAAAAATAATGTCACAATAACCATAGAACTGGATTTTAGATAATGAGATAAATAATGAGTAACCATCTTGTTGTGCCCCTCCATCAATGGATTTTCAAAAAAAACTGTTCTTTTACACCCCGACAAGTTCTTTTATTCTATATCGCACAAGCCACTTTCTCACTATTAGTTGCTGGTTTTTTTCTGATTCAGGGTATTTGGATCGTTTTACCATTTACGTTTCTTGAATTGGTTGTTTTGGCATTTGCTTTGTTGTTGTATGCTCGCCATGCGACTGACTTTGAGGTCATTACCCTAAAAAAGGGGCAATTAGAAATCGAAATTTCGGAGGCTGGCAAAAACCGATTGATGGTTTTTAACTCTTCCTGGGTCCAATTGAGTCATATGTTAACGGATAAAAAAATGATTCGAATTGGTTATCAAGGTAAAACGATTGAAATTGGAAAATTTTTACACGCCTCTTTAAGGGAGGATTTTTTACGAGAGCTTCAACGATATTTGCGTCTGAGTACATAATCCAATAAATGACAAAAATCATTGATAAAGAAAATTGGCTTCAATTCCCCCGTGGAAAACTCAGCCATTTGATCCTGAGGATATGGGGTTGGAAGGTCAAGTTTGAGGGCTTACCTGGGACGCACGGCATTCTGATTGTTTATCCCCACACGTCTAATGTCGATTTTTTGTTGGGGATATTAGCTAAATGGGCGATACAGTTACCTGTCTATTATTTGGCGAAAGATAGTTTATTTAGGATTCCTATCGTAGGATGGTGGCTCAAATATGTTGGTGGCCGACCTGTAATCCGGAATAGTCCGCAGGGTTATGTATCTGAATTGGCTAATGAGATGCGGTATGCGAATCAATTTTGGTTAGTCATTACCCCTGAAGGGACTCGAAAAAAAACACCAGGTTGGAGAAGCGGTTTTTATCGATTAACCTTAATGACCGGATATCCGGTGGGTTTTGCATGTATTGATTACGGTAAAAAACAAATTGGAGTCACCGAATTTGCCTATATGACGGGTGATGAGGAAATTGATTTAGGGATAATTCGCCAAGCTTATCAAGGAACTGTGGGGCGTTTGCCACAAAACATGGCCCCTATTGAGTTTTGGAGCCCTTCGAAGCAGAAAAAGGGTGTATATTGAATACTGTGGATATAAACAGTAAAAAAACAACAGTACTGTTATAAATTACTTGAATACTGTATAAATATACAGTATATTGGTATCTCAATAGTTCGAGGAGATACAGCATGAAGACGATGACATTTGGTTTGAAATCATTTTTAGTTTGGTTGATTTTTGATGAGAGCCTTGGTGAGTTTCATCAAAAAGAATGGGTTTGTAAAGACACGAGTTTTTAATCGCCGCCATTGTTGAAAACAGCTATCTTGATGTAGAATAGTAGTCTTTTCTACGGTGGCTGTAGCTCAGTCGGTAGAGTCCAGGATTGTGATTCCTGTTGTCGTGGGTTCGAGCCCCATCAGCCACCCCAAAATTGTTGCTTTAAAGGCTATATAAGTTGCTGAAACGGCAACTCAAACTTCCTTCAATTACATTTTTGGATCCTTGTGGATTGGGTCTATCCAGAAGACATTTTCAGGATGTTCAATGGGCTCAATATCTAAATTCATGACGATTGCTTCGTTGTCACTGCGCACTAAAACACACTCTAGCGCTTCATCAGGGCTTGCATTGATTTCTTGATGGGGAACATAGGGTGGCACATAAATAAAGTCACCCGGACCAGCTTCAGCAGTAAATTCTAGATGATCACCCCAGCGCATTCTGGCTTTACCTTTGATGACATAAATAACACTTTCTAAAGCTCCGTGGTGATGAGCGCCAGTTTTCGCATTAGCGTGAATCGTTACTGTACCTGCCCACAATTTTTGTGCCCCAACACGTGCAAAGTTGATTGCGGCAGCACGATTCATGCCGGGCGTTTGTGGGGTGTTAGTGTCAAGCTGATTACCGGGAACGACCCTCACACCATCATGTTTCCAATCGGTAGGGGTGTGATGATCTGACATAGGATAACCTTTGTGTTGACGATAATCATATTCTATACTGAATGTTTTCTATTAGAGCTGTTTTATCCCTCGAAAAAAGAATCTGTTTAATCATCATTTAGGTAGTAACCCAGTATGAAAATTCACTTTGAAGATATTCTACGATTTTGGTTCGTTGAGATTTCACCAAAACAGTGGTGGGAAAAATCAGATGCTTTTGATCAGATGATTTTGCAACGTTTTCAAAATACTCATACTCAGGCATATCAGGGCGAGTTGTTTGATTGGCGTGAAAACCCTTTAGGCCGCTTAGCGGAAATTATTGTTTTGGATCAGTTTTCACGCAATATGTATCGGCATCTTCCATCATCTTTTGCTAGCGATCCGATGGCGCTTGTTCTCACGCAAGACGCTATTTTCCAAGGTAAAAATACGGGGCTGATGCCAGATGAAAAGGGATTTTTATATATGCCGATGATGCATAGTGAGTCAAAGGTTATTCATCAATTTGCCCAGCCTTACTTTCAATCTGTTGGGTTGGACTCATATGCTCGTTCACTCGCTAGGCATTCTGAGGTAATTAATCGATTTAATCGATATCCGCATCGTAATGCCATTTTAGGTAGAACTTCAACACTAGAGGAGTTGGAGTTTCTTAATCAACCAGGATCTTCTTTTTAGATTTATTTTTTCTTGTTAGATAACTCATCTATCAGCTTATTCTGAAGCGCTACTGAAGCGCCACGACGTTGTGCCTTTTCTGTTTTGCCATGAGCTCCAGCTTTCTTGTTTAGTTTCGCTAGATTTTTTGCTACAGGGTTTTTAACAATCGGTTTTTTCATCTTGTAATTTAGAATTTGACTGATATGATTTTATGATTCAAAAATTAACTTTAAATCGACTGATTGGTTTACATTAACGAATGCCATTTCAAACAATCTCCACACCTATAGTTTATTCCTTAAAACCCCGCATCATTGCAAGGGAATTTACGATTCTTAATGAACATGAGAAAAAAGATTTCTCTGGAACCGTTTGGCATTCAAGAGCATCTTCAGGTGTTCGCCCATTACTTCTTTTGGCTCATCAAGAGGATGAGGATCGTCAATCTCCTGATTTAATGGATTTTATGAGTCTCATGTGTGGTAAATATGGTTTTGTTGTTGCGGCCATCGATGGACCCATGCATGGAGCGCGCCGAGTGGGAACTGTTGATCAAAGTATGATGAAACATGAATTTGATCAAGCGTGGATCGATGGGGAAGAAACGATTACACCCATGGTGATGGACTGGAAAATCACCGTTGATGCGCTTTGTGAGCTGGCAGAGGTTGATGCACGTCATATTGGCTATTTTGGATTATCCATGGGAACGGCTTATGGGATTGAGGTAGTTGCAACCGACATGAGAATAGGCGCTGCAATATTTGGGCAGTGGGGTTCTCATTATGCCCATCATGAAAGAGTTTTAAAAAATGCCAAGAGAATTAATTGTCCGGTAGATTTTTACGCCTTTGAAAAAGACCCTAATCTCATCCACCAAAAAACGTTACTAGATACTTTTCGCAGTGAAGAAAAAAAATGGATCACCTACTCTAAGAGAAGTTTTTTTAGTAATAAAAAGCATGTTGAAATGGCTAAAGATTTTTTTGTATTACATCTGTTGGACAATTACCTATATTAAAAATAGCTAGGTCGTTGAGGAAGAAACTTAATTACCGGCAGGCGCAACACTGGCTCCTTGAATCTTGTGCCTGACTAAAGCTTCAGCAACAAAGCCGGAGGCTTTCATCCGCTCCACATAGTCCTTGAGATAGGATTTAGTTTCTTCGCTAAGATCTTTGTTGACTCCCATTGATTGATTAATCTCCATAAATCGACCTGGTAATATTCGTATCGTTGGATAGTTTCTGAGGTCCATCTCGAGCTGCTGTTTCACTCCGGCCCCAACTTCATAGCCCCCACTGACAAAAAACTCAACGACTTTCGGTGAGGTTGGTGCGTGAACAATTTGTGCGTTTTTAATCTCACGAGTGAGGTAAAGATCATAAGCACTTCCTTTGCCAACCACAATGCGATTTTTCGATTGATCGACCTCTTCATTTTTTTGGATGGGTGAGTTATTTGGGACTACATACGCGCCCTCGATAACGATATAGGCATGCGTGAAAGTAATTTCTTTTCCGCGAACTGGATCAATGGCAAAAAATCCAAAATCTGCTTTTTTATTTGAAACAGCATCTACTGACTTACCTGCTGAGTCAAAAACCACCAGTTCAAGTTCAAGCCCTAATTCCTTGGCTAAATTCGTTGCCAAATCGATAGAGACGCCATAGGGCTTTGTATGTTCACTATCACGCTTTGCCAAAATAGGATTTCCAACATTAATGGATGCCCGAATTTTTCCTGTAGGGGCTAATTCAGATTTGACGATTGGGGATGCGGGAGTATGTGCCATAGAAGATTCGGTAGATAAAAATGTTAGAAGAATAAGAATTATTAGTGCTCTCATATTATCTTAATGTATTCTCTTAGTTGATTCGTTAAAAACTTGATTATGGAACAAAAACTCGCATCCGGTCCACAAAGCCCCAAATCTCTTAGTGAACTCTTTTGGGCGATGACTTGGCTGGCATTGCAGGGCTTTGGCGGGGTTTTCCCGGTAGCTCGCCGCGTCTTAGTGGAAGAGCGTCAATGGTTCACCGAACAAATATTCCTAGAGGAATGGGCCGTTGCACAAGTTTTACCTGGGCCAAATATTGTTAATTTATTAGTCATGCTCGGTTCAAGATCATTTGGTGCCATGGGTGCATTGGTTGCTGTTTTAGGAGTCTTCACTTTTCCATCACTTTTGTTGATTCTGGTGGCCATCTTTTTTGAACAGTTTCGTGAGTATCCCGAAGTTGCTTCTGCCTTGCAGGGTATGGGGGCTGTTTCTGCAGGATTAATTACCGGCACCTCTCTGAAGATGGCCAGTAGCTTTCGCACTCATCCTTTAAGCTTTGTAATAGCACTATTTTTTTCGATCATTACTTTTATATTGCTGGCTGTTTTTAAGTTTCCTTTAATTCCGGTATTACTAGTAATGGGCACATCTTCTTGCCTTTCAACGTATTGGTGCATTATTCGCCAACATCAGAAAGGTTCCTCAGCGTGACCATTGATATTTCTGATTGGTTGACAGTAGCCTTTCAATTTTCTACTATGTCATTTTTTGCAATAGGGGGGGCCATCGCACTCATCCCCGAATTTCATCGATTCTTTATCAATGAGCATAGTTGGCTAACTGAGGCTCAGTTTTCTTCAGGGATTTCACTTGCTCAAGCATCACCTGGCCCTAATGCTTTGATGATGGCAATGATGGGTTGGAATTTTGGAATTAATGCAACACCACTTGGACAATCTCACTACATCTATGCCTTAATGGGTTTTGTGATGTGTTTGGTTTGTGCTTTAACTCCCTCTTGTATTTTGACGTACACGGCCACCCGTTGGGTCCAGAAAAATAGTGAGAAGATGGGTGTGATTGCCTTTAAGCAAGGTTTAGCACCGGTGGTCATTGGCTCGATGCTGGTCTCAAGTTGGGTTATTGTGCGCGGAGACTTTGTCCTGGGTCATAATTGGCAAATATGGCTAGTCGCTTTTATTACAGCCATTTTAGTTTGGGTAACCCGCATCCATATTTTATGGTTACTTGCTTTTGGAGCCGCAGTGGGTGCTAGCGGTTTCTTAGGGATGCGTTAGGGTAATATATTTTTTGACGCACCTGGCTAAGCGTGGCGCGTCGCAATCTGTTAGCTTTGCCCACATAACCGCCTCAGGGTCAGTAGCGATACCAAGCTGGATAGGTTCTAATAAATAGGCAAAATCTATATGAAGATGTTGCTGCTCATTTTTTTTAGGGTTTGCTGGAATCAGATGAACATCGATATCAATGGGTATTGTTTGGTCATGGAAGCTTGAGGGGGTGGTTTGCCACCCAGTTTCTTCAGCAACCTCACGTATTGCCGCCTGGAGCGGCTCTTCTTCAGAGTCAACATGCCCACCTGGCTGAAACCATTCACCGATATAACGATGTTTAATGAGTAACATTTCTTGATGCTGAATCACAATGCCACTAGCGGTTATATGTCCTGGTAAAAGAGCACGCGGAAATGGATTTTTTAGATGTTCAAGAAAAGCCGTTTTTTTGAATAATAATTCGGACTCCTTAGGGTATAGCGCACAATACCGACGAATCACTTCCCACATAAAAGGAACTAGACCTTACTCTTTTTAGAAGACGATCTTGCTGATGCTCGTGGTGGAAGTCCAGTATGCTGTGTCAAGATACTGCCCTTCGAAGTCCTTGGTTTGGAACGAGGAGTTGCTTCAGGAATCGTAAAGTCGCGAGGGTTATTCACCATCTTGGTGGAAATTCTGGATTTCATCACTGGATTAGCATTTGACATGGGCGTCGAATTTTTGCGGCGTGCACTTTGGTAACTGCCATCGAGGCGCGGTTGATAACTTGGTATTAAATGTTGTTTACCATTGCCGATTAAGTCTGCACGCCCCATGTTTTTTAATGCTTCACGCAGTAAAGGCCAATTGTTGGAATCGTGATAACGTAAAAAAGCTTTATGTAAGCGACGACGCTTTTCACCACGAACAATATCGACGGTTTCACTTTCACGCGTCACTTTACGAAGAGGGTTTTTATTCGTGTGATACATCGCCGTGGCTGTAGCCATTGGTGATGGATAAAAAGTTTGTACTTGATCGGCTCGAAAACCGTTTTGTTTTAACCAAAGAGCTAAGTGCATCATATCTTCATCACTAGTGCCTGGGTGAGCAGCGATAAAGTATGGAATTAAATATTGTTCTTTACCGGCCTCTTTAGAAAACCGATCGAATAACTCTTTGAATTTGTCGTAGCTACCAATACCTGGCTTCATCATTTTTGATAATGGACCACCCTCAGTGTGTTCCGGTGCTATTTTGAGATAGCCGCCGACATGGTGGGTCACCAATTCTTTAATATAGGCGGGGGCTTTAATGGCCAAGTCATACCTTAGACCAGAGCTTATTAAAATCTTTTTAACACCTTTAATAGCTCGCGCACGACGGTATAACTGAATCAGTGGTGTATGGTCAGTATTGAGGTTGGGGCAAATATCTGGATAGACGCAAGAAGGTTTGCGACAATGAGCTTCAATCTCTTTCGATTTACAGGCTATCCGATACATATTCGCGGTTGGGCCACCTAAATCAGAAATGATTCCTGTAAAGCCGGGCACTTTATCGCGGATATCCTCGATTTCGCGAATGATGGAATCCGAGGATCGATTTTGTATGATTCGACCTTCATGTTCCGTGATAGAGCAAAAAGTACACCCACCGAAACAACCGCGCATGATATTGACTGAAAACCGTATCATGTCCCAAGCTGGTATTTTCGCATCACCATAACTAGGATGAGGGGCTCTAGCATAAGGTTGATCAAAAACAAAATCCATTTCTTCGGTGGTTAAGGGAATTGGTGGAGCATTGAGCCATACATCTCTGATGGAGGCACCTTCACCATGCTGTTGCACGAGAGCCCTTGCATTGCCAGGGTTTGTTTCAAGATGCAAAATACGGTTGGCATGAGCATAAAGTACTTGGTCACGTTTGACAGCCTCATAACTTGGCAATCGAATGACCGTTAAGTCTCTGTGTAATTTTTGTTTGGGTGATAGATGGATTTGTATTGGTTGCTCTTTAACAGCAACTTCTGTTGCGTCAGGGGATGATTTAGCGCAAGTTTGACCTTGTGCTGCAGCTTGTTCATCTGGCATCAGGTAAGGGTTGATAGCAGGGTCGATTTTGCCAGGCTCATCGATTTGCGTTGAATCGATTTCGATAAAATTCTTAGCGGATGTGCGTCGAATAAAGGCAGTACCTCGAACATCGGTGATCTCTTGAATTTTCTCACCGCGCGCTAAGCGATGTGTGATTTCTACAAGTGCACGCTCAGCATTTCCATAGAGCAAAATATCGGCTTTTGCATCAACCAAAATAGAGCGTCTTACTTTATCTTGCCAATAATCATAATGTGCGATACGGCGTAGCGAGGCCTCGATACCACCCATCACGATAGGTGTTTGCGGATAAGCTTCTTTACAGCGTTGTGCATAAACTAAAGAACAACGATCAGGCCGTTTCCCACTCACGCCACCAGCCGTATAAGCATCATCTTTACGAATTTTGCGATCGGCAGTGTAACCATTAATCATGGAATCCATATTGCCGGCTGTTACACCAAAATACAGGTTTGGTTGACCTAGCGTTTTGTAGGGATCTGCAGATTGCCAATCAGGTTGGGCAATGATGCCTACACGAAAGCCTTGTGACTCGAGAAGTCGACCAATAATAGCCATACCAAAACTTGGGTGGTCCACATAGGCATCGCCAGTCACCAAAATAATGTCACATGTATCCCACCCAAGAACGTCCATTTCTTGCCGAGACATTGGTAAAAAGGGCGCGCGACCAAAGCATTCTGCCCAATATTTAGGATAAGAATTTAGGTGTGGTGCAGAAGGAATCGAAAAAATCGAGCGAGGCGCATTCATGGTTGACCATATTTTAAGCCATTAAAGACATGAATGGTTGTTTGGTTGCTATATTGAAATCAAAAGTGTTACATTTAAGAACCTTTGAAGCAATGTTCATTGTCACTTAACCTCATGAAAGAACCTCTGAAACCTTCATCCATGACCCGGTTGATCCTACTATTCATATTCTGTTTGAGTGGTTGTGTGTCTCAGCAAACGAAAGTGAATCAAGCGCATCAAATATTTGCGATGGGGAATTTACCGGCCGCCTCCTTAGGAATAGATCAAGCCATTCCCTCAAAAAATAACGTTTACAACCTGGAGCAGGGGAGTATTTTTCGTTTAATGGGAACGTCACGTATTCCAGATAGTACGCGCCAGTTTTTATCTGCTGATGAGGTTTTGCGTCAAAGCGAGATAAAAAGGGCAACTCTCAAATCATCCCTTTCTAATCTTGGCGGATACCTACTTGCAGAGGGGATCGGCAAAGACTACGAAATGAAAGGTTACGAAGGGTCTCTTTTAGCATATTCAATTGCATTAAATCATTTGTTGTTAGGGGATTGGAATAATGCGCGTGTCGAAGTCATGAAGATGGTCAAGCGCGAACAAGACCTCGCAAGTTTTAATGAAGCTAAATATCGCGCCATTTCAGTGGAAAAAAATAAAGGTATAAAAGGAATGCAAGGGTCGATTGATAATCGATTCATGCAAGGAAATCCTGTGATTAGTGGCTATCCAGTCAACACATTATCGGACCCTGAGGTTCTGAGTTTAAAAAATTCTTATCAAAGTGCAACAGCGCATTATTTAGCGGCTTTTATTTTTGAAAAATTACGTGAGCCTTCTTTAGCGGCTCCAGGTTATCGATTGGCTATTGAGTTAAGACCTGATGTACCGTTCCTACAAGAAGGTTTAAAAAATGTAGATGCCAATATCAATCTACCGATTAATTCCTCTGTTTCAGGAACTACAGATACCTTGTTTGTCGTTGAGACAGGTTTTTTGCCAATCATCGATAACTTTAAGGTGAATATACCTATTCCAATTGATGGTCAGTTACGTTTTGCTACGGTGTCTTACCCACATATCGCAAATAATACCGAGCGTTTTAATCCGGGTCAACTTGCGGTCGATGGGCAATTAATCAACCTTAGTATGGTCACAAACATTGATAGTATGGCGCGTCGCGATTTAAGAGATGAGATGCCGGGATATATTTTAAGAGCTGGCAGCAGGGCTGTGGCACAAGTTTTGGCTCAGGTGGCAACACAGCGGGCTGTGCAGGGCAATAACTCTAATAACTCTAATCAAGCTACGCTTGGAGCGATTGCAGGCCTTATCACGGGTATCACTATGTCAGAAGTTAGTTCAGCGGATGTAAGGCATTGGTCTAATTTACCAGCTAATATTTACTTAGCAAGAGCTCAGATCCCTAATGGGACTAGAGGAATTTTGGCCCGAACCCAAACTGGGTCTTTGGTTGGTCGTCAAATAGCTTTTAATGGCGATAAAATGGTGGTTTATATTCGGGTTTTTCGAGACCGCGCCTCAGTGATGTCAAGCAATGATGTTGGTGTGGGGGCGATCAATCTAGGGCAACCCATCTCTTCAGTCATAAAAGATATTCCTGCGCCTTTAAATATGACTCCAAGTCAACCTAACGTGGCGCCAACACGTTAATATGATAGAACTACTACTGAAAACTTTTTGAATGTAAATGAGAAGATGACCAAAATGAGAAAAAACTTCAATACACGACTAATTTTTGTGATTACGATGCTTTTATTGACATCCTGCTCATCTTTTATTGATAAGCACTCATTTCGAATGGGTAAGACGAGTGACATGAAAATTGAGGATTTAAAAAGTTTTGATCGCAATGGTTTATTAATTGCACAGGCAACCATTAAAAATAATGGGAATTCTAAGCCTGTTCAGTATCGTTTTCAGTGGCTAGGGTCTCAAGGTGAGCAGGTATGGGGAGATGAGGCATGGAAACCCCTCATTATTCCAGATGGAAGAACTGCCGTGATTGAGGGGGTTGCCCCAACCATTGAAGCAACAGAATTTAAAATTCAACTTGATTCCTATTAATAGAGGTAATTTATGCAAAATAATGACCGTTTTTTGAAGTTAGCCACCCTTAGCGTTGCTAGTGTTCTTTTATTTGGTTGTGCTTCAGAACCTGCGGTTTCCTACGTGGATTCGAACCGAGTTCAGGTGCGCTCTACGAGCTATGGGATTACGGATTTGCAAATGTTGGCTGAGTCAATGACACGTTCTCTGTTACAAACACGAATTGTCATGAATTCACCTACGCCCCCACTCATTACGGTTGCTCCTGTTAAAAATAAAACGGATCAATATATTGATACCGCCTTGATTACTAGCAAAATAGAGACTCAGCTATTAAAAAGTGGTCAAGTTCAGTTTGCGGCAAAAGCGGATGGTATGACGAATATTACTGGAGAGCTAACAAGACAAAATTCAGGGATGTATAACAAAGAAACTTCCACTAAGATAGGTAATTTTGAGGGTGCAAAGTATCTTTTAGAGGGTGAGATTGTCAGTATTCCTCAATCCGATAAAAAAATGAAAGAAGTTTATTACAACTTAACTTTACGTTTATTGAATACGAGTACCGGTGTCTATGAATGGCAGGATGAGAAAGAAATTACTAAGCAAGAGAAGCGTTAGTCGTTAGAGAATTTGATGCGTAAACAACCCGACTGATGGGGGTCTAGTTGTTTACAGTCCGTTAGGTCGAATCAGGCCAACCGCGAGTCCTTCAATGGCAAAGTCTAGATGATCATCATTAATAATAATTGGTTCAAAGTCTGGATTTTCAGCGATGAGTTGGATTTGGATTCCTGAGCTAGTTTTCACTTTCATCCATCTTTTTACAGTAACTTCATCGTCAATTCTGGCAACTACAATATCCCCATTGTGAGCCTCGGAAGATTTTTTCACAGCGAGATAGTCTCCATCAAGTATCCCAGCATCTCGCATGCTAAGGCCTTTTACTTTCAGCAGATAGTCAGCGCCATTTTTAAATAAATTCGGATCCACGGGAATTTGTTGCTCCACATGTTCGATAGCCATGATTGGCGCCCCGGCAGCGACGCGTCCAATTAAGGGGAGTGTAAGCTGCGCAAGCATTTGGGATGGAAGGCTTAACTGCTTTGCAGTTTGGCGAATCGATTCCCGAATGCGTATGCCGCGAGATGTCCCTGGACTAAGTTCTAGATAGCCTTTTTTAGCTAAGGCTTTAAGATGTTCTTCAGCGGCATTTGCGGATGCAAAGCCCAGTTTTTGAGCAATTTCTGAACGTGTGGGAGGAGCCCCATTTTCGGAAATAGAGTCATGAACAAGTTGCAAAATTTCTTCTTGACGAGCGGTTAACTTCGGTAAGGGCTGATTCATCATAAATCTCCACCTGAATGTATATACACGCTGTTATTATATACAGTTATTCGCTAAGCGCAAGTTTTTTATAAGAAATGTGTCTTAAATGTATAAATGGCTTGGATAACAACAAGGATGTTGATAGAATAGAGGGCTAATTTGCGGTTTTGCAAATTTTTAATTTTCACCCTTGCTACACTGACTGTTCTTAAACAGAGAACTGACGCTCAGGTAGCTACAACCATAAGGAGTGTTTGATGCGTCATTACGAAATCGTTTTTATCGTCCATCCGGACCAAAGCGAGCAAGTGCCTGCGATGATTGATCGTTACAAAGCTGTATTAACAGCGGCTAACGGTAAAGTTCATCGTATCGAAGATTGGGGTCGTCGCCAGATGGCTTACCTGATCAACAAATTGGCTAAAGCTCATTACGTATGCATGAATATTGAATGTGATCAGCCGACTCTTTCTGAGTTAGAGCATGCATTTAAATTTAATGATGCTGTTTTGCGTCATTTGATTATTCAAATGAAAAAAGCAGAGACTGAGCCTTCAATCATGATGAAAGAAGTTCAAAGAGAAGAGTCCCGTAAAAATCAACAAGTGGAGGCTCCTGCAGCTTAATGACGGAATTGGGTCAGCCAATCAATGAATTTCGACTGACGGCAAGATTAGTCAATAAAGATACGATTCGATATACACCAGCAGGGCAGGCAGTTCTAGAATGTCAATTAGATTACTCTGGAACGGTTTGTGAAGCAGGGACAGAGCGAAAAGTACAAATGCAAATCTTGGCGATTGCCATTGGAACAGAAGTAAATGCGTTACATCAAATGGAGATAGGGCAGTTGAGAAATTTTGAGGGATTTATGGCTCACCAATCAGTACGTCAAAAGGCGCTAGTCTTTCACATTACAAATATTTCTAGTTAAAGGAACTTATATGGCATTTGGTAAAAAAAATGTAGATCTTAAAAAGAAGCCGGCTCAAAATCCGCTGTTTAAGCGTAAGCGTTTCTGCCGTTTTACAGTTGGTAACGTTAAAGAGATCGATTACAAAGATATTGATACATTAAAAGATTTTATTGGTGAGAACGGCAAAATTACTCCAGCACGTTTGACGGGTACCAAAGCTAAATATCAGCGTCAATTGGATACGGCGATTAAACGTGCTCGTTTTTTAGCATTTTTGCCATTCACTGATCAACATAAACACTAATTGGAGTTATATTCATGCAAGTCATTCTTCTTGAAAAAGTCGCCAATTTAGGTAATTTGGGCGATGTCGTACGCGTAAAAGATGGATTTGCGCGCAACTTTTTAATTCCACAACGTATGGCTCGTCGTGCCACAGATACTGCGATTGCAGAGTTTGAAGCACGCCGTGCTGAATTAGAAAAAATTGCCGCTGAAAAGTTAGCTGCTAGCCAAGCTGTTGGTGAAAAAATGCAGGGTACTGTCGTTGAGATTCGCCAAAAAGCGGGTGTTGATGGCCGTTTGTTTGGGTCTGTCACTAATCATGATATTGCTGAGCAATTAGTTGCAAAAGGCTTTACGATTGAAAAAGGTGCCGTACGTTTACCCAATGGTCCTTTAAAAGCTGTTGGTGAGTATCCAGTTTCTATCGCAATCCACACCGATGTTGTTTCTGAAGTGGTTGTGAAAGTGATTGGCGAAGCTGTTTAATCGTTTTATTCACTACGATAAAGAGTCCCTAAATGCCTGAAGCAGGCCCGCTCCGATTAATTACTCCAACAGGAGAAGAGGATCGGGCTGTGCAAGGTTTAAAGGTTCCACCACACTCTGTGGAGGCTGAACAGTCACTCCTAGGCGCTCTTCTATTAGATAACTCATCCCTCGATTATGTTGCGCCCATTCTTCGGGAGATTGACTTTTATCGTTCTGAGCATGGGATTATTTTTCAATGTATTTCTAAACTTATTAATGAGAATAAGCCGGCGGATGTTTTAACAATTCATGAAGAGTTAAAGTCCTTTGGTCTTTCTGAAAATTACGGTATTTCTTACCTTAATCAATTAGCCTCCAATACGCCGAGCTCTGCCAATGTCCGTGGTTACGCTCAAATTATTAGTGACCGAAGTATATTGCGTCGTTTGATACAAACCGCCGACAATATTGCTAATGAAGCTTTCTTTCCTGAAAAAGGGGTTAGAAATATTTTAGATGAGGCTGAGGCTCGCATCCTTGCGATTGGTGAAGGCGGACGTCAAAATGAATTTTTTGAAATTGAACCGCTCATGACAGAGACTGTCAATCGAATACAGGAGTTGTATGATCGCGGTGGTTCAAATGAAATTACTGGAGTTGCCACCGGCTTTATTGAATTAGATAAGATGACCAGTGGTTTGCAAAAAGGTGATTTAGTGATTGTTGCGGGTCGTCCGAGTATGGGCAAAACATCTTTTGCTATGAACATTGCTGAGCATGTGGCTATCAAAGAGGGATTACCTGTCCTCATTTTCTCAATGGAAATGTCCGCGACTCAGTTAGCTTCTAGAATGTTGGGTTCGGTAGGTCGGGTCAATCAAGGTCGACTCCGAACTGGTCGATTATCTGATGAAGAGTGGCCAAGAGTTATTCAATCGATTGGGTATCTAAGTAAGGCACCCATGTTGATTGATGAAACAGGATCTTTAAATTCTTTAGAGTTACGCTCAAGAGCGAGGAGGATGGCCAGAAAATATGGCAATGTTGGATTAATTGTCATTGATTACTTACAACTGATGTCTGGTAGGGGAACTAATTCGAACGAAAATCGCACGAATGAGATTTCTGAAATTTCTCGATCTTTAAAGTCTTTAGCCAAGGAAATGCAATGTCCAGTTATTGCTCTATCTCAACTCAATCGTGGTTTAGAGGGACGTGAAAACAAGCGTCCCATGATGTCTGATTTACGAGAATCGGGCGCGATTGAACAAGATGCGGATGTGATTCTATTTATCTATCGTGATGAGGTTTATCATCCAGAAACTGATGCTGTCGGTATTGCTGAGATTATTATTGGTAAGCAACGTAACGGACCAATCGGCCCTGTTAAATTGTGTTGGCAGGGTGAGTTTACGAAGTTTGACAACTTAGCTCTTGGGTATACACCTCCATTTCAAAAGCCGAACTCACCCCCAAATTCTAACGTTCCTTTTTGACGCTTAATCTGACTTTGTTGATGTTCAAAGATGACGGCGTTATTTATTCACCCATTTGGTGAGCACTTAAAGCAGTTATAAATACTTCGCTTTTAATAAAGGTTATGATATTGAATCGATTTTTTAATTAAATCATTGAGCTCCTATTTTGACCCATCAGCTAATCTATAAAAATTATATTAATGGCATCAGGGCTCTAGCAGTTCTCATGGTGATATTTTTCCATGCATTCCCGAGGTCCTTTTCGGGCGGATTTATCGGAGTAGACATTTTTTATGTCATTAGTGGTTATTTAATTTCCGCAATTATTTATACCCATTTAGAGATAAATCAATTTTCTTTTATTGATTTTTATAGCCGTAGAATACGTCGTCTTTTCCCCTCGTTATTACTCGTTCTTTTTTCCTGCTATATATTTGGTTGGTATGCGTTATATGCTGCTGAATATAAAGAATTAGGTAGGCATATTGCTGGTAGTGCTGGTTTCGTACAAAACTTTGTGCTGATGTTCGAGAGTGGTTATTTTGATGAGGCTCAAGAAAAAAAACCGTTATTACATTTATGGTCATTAGCCGTGGAAGAGCAATTTTATATTGTCTGGCCTCTCATCATATGGTTCTTATACCAAAAAAAATGGGGCTATTTAACAGCGATTTGTGGATTGATTGGTATTTCTTTTTTAGTGAATATGCTCCAAGTTCAAATCAATCCTATTACTGCGTTTTATTCGCCGATTAACCGAGTTTGGGAGTTATTGCTTGGTGCCTTACTGGCTTATCAAGAAATTTTCCGAAGAGACTTTGCACAGCAATTGAAGTTGAAGTATGCAACTTGGATATCTAGCATGGGATTATGTTTTATTGCATTTGCTGTGATGACCATCGATTCCAGTGATCCCTATCCTAGTTGGAGGGCTGTACTTCCCACATTCGGTGTTTTATTACTGATCTTCGCCGGAGAAAATTCATGGGTGAGTAAAAACATCTTATCCATGAGGAGTATGGTTTGGGTAGGATTAATTAGTTATCCACTGTATTTATGGCATTGGCCACTGATTAGTTTTGGACAGATCATTGCTCAAGGACAACTATCCGTGATGGCTATCTGGCTTTTAATTCTTGCCGCATTTGTTCTAGCCTATTTTAGTTATCGCTTTTTAGAGAAGTCTATTCGGTATCAATCGAATAAGAGTGCATTAATACTCATAGCGCTCATGATGTTGATAGGATATATAGGTTGGAACGCTTGGGTTAGGGACGGCTTGAAAATAAGAGAAAAACACGTTATCAATCATTATGGCGGGCGCCCTCCAGAAACAGATCAAGCTTGTTTAAAATTATTTCATCGATATGACCCAAGGTTTTGCCGGATTTCTCACCCAACTAAAGCTTTAGAAAGGGTGATGATTGGTGACAGTATTGCTCACAATAATTTCGAGGGACTTGCACATCATTATCAGAAAGAGCAGATCAACTTTGCGATGTTTGGTTGGCCTGGGATGCAACCTTTATTGAAACAGCCTCCAGAAGAAGGTTATGAGCTCAATATTTCAGAAAAGATGAATCAATTGATTCGTGATTTAGCGGATAACTCCGACATTAAAATCATTTTTCTTACGATGAGACAACCTAAAGTTACTCAAGATTTGAAAACTCAACTCCAGCGTACCATCCGTTATTTTGAAGAGCATCAAAAGCAAGTGATTTTTATTTACCCTCCGCCTACCTTATCTTTTGACCCATTGGATTGCATTGGACTACCGCCATTTCGGCCAGTGATGAATCAGCAATGTGTCATGCATGAACATGAGATCGAGGAAAAGTATTTTCAAGATCGACGGCAGTTAATGACTGAAATCGATTCACTCAAAATAAAAAATTATGATACTTACCCCAATATTTGTCGAGATAAAGTTTGTAATATTAGAGATAAAGACAACTTACTGTATAGAAATAGAGGTTACTTAACCGTAGTCGGTTCAGAGAAGGTTTTTGAAAATTTCAAGGAATAGTTAAGGATCCGTAATGAGATATGTTTTTATTAGTTAAATGTAATTTTTGCAATTTTAGCCAGCTTAGTAGCAACTTCACGATCTGATTTCATGAAGGCACCGAACTCTTCAGGTGTTCCACCGACAGCTTCTACGGAGGCTGGCGTCAAGACTCTTTCTACAAATTTTGAATCTGTGATAGCTTTATTCATTTCCACGTTGAGTTTTTGAATAATATCTTTAGGTGTTCCTGTTGGAACAGTCACTCCAATCCAACTTAAAAAGTCTGCGTTATAGCCTTGCTCTTTTAGCGTTGGAGCGTCTAGCAGTGGCGATCGTTTGGGTCCTGCGATGGCCAGGATTCTTAGTTTTCCTGATTTCACATGAGGCAATACAAGTCCTGGAGTATTCATAAATACTTGTGTTTCACCAGCAAGTGTCGCGGTTAATGCCTGATCAATCGTTTTAAAGGGGATGTGTTTAAATTTTGCACCTGTAGTACTTTCTAACCAAGACATATAAAGATGTGAAAAGCTACCAACTCCCCAAGAACTCCAATTGATGGACTCTGGTTTAGCCTTAGCTAATTCGACGAGTTCTTTAATGGAGAGAGCAGGTAAAGTAGAGTTAACCGAGATAGAAGAGGTGATAAAACCAACGAAAACAACAGGCGCTAAATCTTTCAAAGGTTCATAGGGGATGTTGGGATAAACTACTGGGTTTAAGGAGACTTGACTAAAGCTGGGTACGCAGATCGTATATCCATCGGGCGCCGCTTTTGCACAGGCATCCATCCCAATCAGTCCGTTAGCACCAACTTTATTTTCGACGATGACTGCATGACCAAATTTTTCTGAAAGCTGTTGAGCAATTGCCCGAGAAAAAAGATCTGCAGGAGTACCAACACCTAATGGCTGAATAATTTTGATAGGTCTTGATGGGTACTCTTGACTATAGGAAGTCAGAGTCGTGAACAATAATAAGCTGATCAACGCACACTGGATGATTCTCATAATGATAAAGTCCCGTTTGACGATGTGATTCAAACAATTTGGCATCAAAATGATTGAATTATTCGAGCGCCATGTTTTTTGTATTAAGATTTGTATCATTACATAAGGAGACTTGACTATGCAACAAAATCTTTTAATTCCCTCGAATGGCATAGAACTCTCCGCCGTTTTACATTACCCAGTTGACTACATTGAGGGTAAAAAATATCCTTGTATTGCTGTTTTACATGGTTTTGGATCGAATAAAGACGGTGCTAACGTTAAAGTTCCTTGTGACTTATACACACGTTTGGGGTATTTTGCATTGCGTTTTGATATGCAATCTTGCGGACTTAGTGGTGGTCTTCCTGGGATGGTTTTGTGTGAAGATCAAGTGAAAAATACGAAAGATGTGATTACTTATCTTGAGAAACGTCCTGAGATTAACCCACAAAAAATTGGCTTATCTGGATCAAGTTTTGGAGGGGCGGTCTCTATTTATACTGGGGGAGATGATCCAAGGGTTGCCGCGGTAATTTGTGCTGGAGGATGGGGAAATGGTGATCGTAAATTACAAGGTCAACACCCTGGACAAGAGGCATGGATTAAATTTAAAAATATGTTAGCCCAAGGTAAGGCTTACCGAGCCGAACATGGCAAACCCATGATGGTATCTAGATTTGATATTGTTCCGATTCCGCCGCACTTACGCCAGGGATTGCCAAGTAATTCAGTGATGGATTTTTCAGTCGATACAGCACAAAGTATTTTTGACTTTATGCCGGAAACGAAGTTGGCTGCTTTGGCGCCACGACCATTATTACTATTACATGCTGCGATTGATTCAGTGACGCCGACCTCGGAGTCAATTGAGATGTTTAAAAAAGCCAAAAAACCTACTGAATTACATCTCTTTGATGATGTAGAGCATTTTATGATGGGAGAAGCTGATCCTCGGGTAGAGTCAGTAATTACCCTATGGCTGGCAAAATATTTACCTGTGGCATAAAGCATTATGATTAATATTTATTAGTATCATATAAAAGAAAATACCATTTTAGTTAGGAGACAATATGCCAAAGTACACTTTGCAAATCGACGGCACCAAACGAGAAGTTGATGTGCCTGCAGACCAACCTCTACTGTATACATTAACTGATCAACTCAAATTGAAAGGTCCTAGATTCGGTTGTGGGCTCGCTCAATGTGGAACCTGTACGGTGTTGGTTAACAATCAAGCGGTACGTTCATGCGTGACACCAACGAGTTCAGTAGCGAATTCCAATTTTACGATTCGTACACTTGATGGCCTTGCTAAAGGCGATCAACTTCATCCTATGCAAACTGCTTTTATTGAAGAGCAGGCCTCGCAGTGTGGATATTGCGCCAATGGTTGGATTATGCAATCGATTGCACTTTTAGAAAAAAATCCACGCGCTACTGATGAGCAAATTGTGAGTGGTTTAGATAATTTGCAATGTCGTTGTGGCACACATATTGCTATTTTGAGAGCTGTCAAAAAAGCTCGTGAAACCATGAAAGCTTAAGGGGAAAATAATGAGCTCGACACATATTACACGACGCGAATTTTTACAAAGCTCAGGAGCTTTGGTCGTAGGATTCTCTGGAGTTTATCCCATCTTGGATGCGGCGGCGCAAGCGGTTGCTCCTAAATTGCTCGGTCCTGATCCCTCTGCGCTCGATACGTGGATTAAGATTGGTCGAGATGGATTAGTCACGATTAATTCTGGCAAGATGGATTGTGGTCAAGGCCTTGACGTAGCTTATGCTCAAGTTGCCGCCGAAGAGTTAGATGTTTCGCTTGCAAAAGTTCTCGTCTTGTTAGGAGATACTAAATCTTCAGCTAATCAAGGTGGTGGAAGTGCGAGTTCTGGAGTTCGGCAAGGCGCAATCCCGATTCGCAATGCGGCAGCTGAAGCGAGAAGAGTTTTAGTTGACCTGGCCGCAAAAGAGTTAAATACAACACCAGATAATTTACAAGTAGTCGACGGTAAAGTCTTTGTTAAGGGAAATCCAAGTCAATCAGTAACGTATGCACAACTCGTGGGTGATAAAAACTTTGCCACTAATTTAGAGTGGAATAAAAAGATTGGCAATGACCTCAATGTGATAGGCCTTGCTAAACCGAAAAATCCAAGTGAATACACTATTGTTGGTAAAGATGCCCCGCGCCGTGACATTAAAGATAAAGTGATTGGCGCTGAACATTTCACTGCGCATATTCGACCAGATAACCTTTTACATGGTCGCGCAATTCGGCCACCCCAGGCAGGAGCGACACCGATCTCCGTTGACGAGAAGTCGGTTTCATCTATACCTGGTGTGAAGGTTTTCAAAAAAGATAACTTTATTGCAGTTGTTGCTGAAAATGAATGGGACGCAGTAAAAGCTGCGCGCATGTTAAAAGTCGTTTGGACAAAAGAATTTCGACCCCTTCAAGGCGGGGATAAGAAAGTGTTTGATTACATCAAAAATGCTACTCCAACTTTTGTGAATGCCGTACCGATGTTTTTTGGTAAAAAAGATTACAACGTAGAGCCAACCAATGCAGCGTTAAAAACTTCCACCAAAGTGATTGAAGCAGAATATTTCGCGCCCTTTCAGACGCATGCTCGAATTGCTCCTTCTTGTGGTGTGGTTGATGTTAAGGCAGATAGCGTTCAAATTTGGACGGATACCCAAAAACCACATTTTCAAAGACAAGGTATCGCTAAGTTATTAAAAGTTGATCCTGCTAATGTGCAGGCCAAATGGATGCATGGTGCCGGATCATATGGCCGCAGTGATGCTGATGAAGCTCCTTATGAAGCTGCTTTACTATCTCAGGAGTATGGTCGCCCTGTTCGTGTGCAGTGGTCTCGAGAAGAGGGGACGGCTTGGGGTCCAAAAGCACCGGCTGCGATCATGAGTATGAAAGCGGGCTTGGATGATAAAAACAATGTGACTGCTTGGTTATTTAAGGCTAAAGGTTTTAACGGTTGGGATATTAAATTTAATGCCGAAAGCCCTGAACATACTTTAGTTGGTATGCAAACTGGTCACAAAAAATGGACAGCTTTTAATTTTAATATCCCAGAGGAAACTTATAAATTTCCGAATCATGTGCATTGGTGGGAAACGGTTGCGCCTTATGTTGAGCAAGCTTCTCCCATGAGAACAGCCCATTTGCGTGCTCCTCAAGAGATGCAAACCCGATTTGCGCAGGAGTGTTTTGCGGATGAAGTGGCTTTAGCGAGTCAAATGGATCCCGTAGCATTTCGATTAAAGCATATTCAAGATCCTCGGGAAAAAGATATTTTAGAGGCGGTTACTAAGAAATTTGGTTGGGATAGTAATTACAAACCCACTACAACTGGAAAGATTTCTACCGGGCGTGGGTTTGCCTTATATACCGGTTATCAATCCTTTGCTGCGGTTGCTTGTGAAGTTGAAGTCAATAAAGCGACGGGTCGAGTTTGGGTGAAGCGCATTGTGGTTGGAATGGATTGTGGATTAGTGATAAATCCATCAGGAGTTCGTGCTTCGCTTGAGGGGCAAATTATGCAAGGGATTAGTCGTGCCTTATACGAGGAAGTCACTTTTGATGATAATCGGGTATTGAGTGTTGACTGGAATACTTATCGAATCGCTTCCATGAAGGATGTCCCTGGTAAAGTAGATATTGTCCTACTTAACCGCCCTGATAAACCTTCAGGTGGTGTTGCTGAGCCGGGGTTGGTGTCATTGCCTGCTGCAATTGCTAACGCTGTATTCAATGCGACCCAAGTGCGTATTCGTCAATACCCTCTTTCACCCCAGCGGATTAAGCCATTAATGGTCTAATTTGTTTTAATGGTGTAATCTAATACCTCACAAAGTAATATATCTTTGTGAGGTATTTAATTTTTAGTGAAAATTTATGAATTCTTTATTTAAGCACTTGTCATCTCATCACTTGACTTGGGCAATTAATGTTGGTGGCCCCTCACTCGATACTATTGACATGCTAGCAACTGAAGGGGCAAAGTGCTTGTTCATTGATTGTGAGCGGACTGCTATTGGTATAGAAAGTATTGGGCCGATGGTTAGAAGTGCTAAAAATCATGGCATGTTCACGATGCTCAGGAGTGAGTCCAAGCAACCAGAGGTATTGATTCGTTACCTTGACCGAGGGATTGATGGCATTGTTGTGCCACATACGGACACTGTTGAAGAGTTAGAGCAGATTGCTCAAATTATTGATTATGTCAGTAAAGGTCAGCCTGAAAAATTCATGAGTATTGCTCAAATTGAGTCTCAGACAGCTGTCAAGAATATCACCAAGATGGCGAATTCAACTGCTGTCAATAGTTTTTTGATTGGCCCCAATGATCTTTCGCATAGTATGGGGTTTAAGGGGGATCTTGAAGTAGAGTCCTTATGGCAAGCGGTTGATGGCGTCATCCAGGAATTACAAAAGTATCAGAGGCTTTGGGGGCTTCCAGGTTTGCCTAGTACGCAGGAAAAATTAGCTTCACAAGGCGCACGTTTTTTATACTGTACGCTCTCACAAATCATTCAAACTGGTTTTAAAACATTTAACATATCCACAAAATAGGAAGCCGAATCATGCCCATGTCACCTACAGAGAGAACCACTTTTTCAGCAATTGTTGATCGTCCGCCGCTGAAGTTTCCGAAAAAAGCAAAAGTGATCATTTGGAGTATTGTCAATTTAGAAGTTTGGGACATCTCTAGACCCATGGCGCGTCAAGTGATTCCTGCGCCAACAGGTGTGCCATTACTCCCTGATGTGCCAAATTGGGCATGGCATGAGTACGGGATGCGAGTAGGTTTTTGGCGGTTTAAAAGCTTATATGACTCACTCAATATCAAGCCGACGTTGGCACTGAATGCACGTGTTTGTATTGATTACCCAAGAGTTGCTCAAGCTTGCCTAGATGCAGGCTGGGAATTTATGGGGCACTCTTATGAACAGATGCCTATTCATAAAGTCGAGAATCAAGCAGAAATGATCGCTAAATCGATGGATACAATTGAAAAATTTACGGGTAAACGGCCCGTGGGTTGGTTAGGCCCCGGACTGACGCAAACCTTCGAAACCCCTGACTTGCTGGCCAAAGCGGGCGTTAAGTATGTTGGTGATTTTCCGTATGATGATGAACCTACCAGAGTCAAAACAGAGCACGGATCATTAGTCACATTACCTTATACTGTTGAAAATAATGATATTCCAATGATGATTGTTCAACATCATGAAGCAAATTATTGGACACAAAAATGTATCGACACATTTGATCAATATTATGAAGAGGCCAATGAACGTCCGAAGATCTTATCGATTGCCATACATCCTTACATTAGTGGAATGCCTTTTAGAATTGCTTATTTGAAAAAAGTTTATGAGCATATTAACCGTCACGCAGACGTCATCCATATGACTGGGGAAGAAATTTATGAGTGGTACAACGAAGCTTATCCAGAGAAATAAATCATGAATGATATTTTGCATTGGGATTTATGCACGGCTGTTGATGCAGTAAAAAGTCGTCAAATTAGTTCTTATGAACTCACGCAATGGTCCATTGAGCGCTTAAAACGGATTGGTGGGCAACTCAATGCGGTATTTCGACTTGACGAAGAGAGTGCTTTAAAGCGTGCTTTAGTTCTTGATGATTTGCAAGCGCATCATCGTCCTTTAGGTCTTTTGCATGGTGTTCCTCTTGCCCATAAAGATTTGATCTTTATGGCAGGTAGAACTGCACATATCGGATCCAAAATCTTGAAAAACCATGTTCCTGAAAAAAGCTCAGTTGTCATGGACTATTTTGAAGCTGCAGGACAGGTCTATACAGGGTCATTGCACATGACTGAATTTGCGATGGGGCCAACGGGATTTAATCAGTATTATGGACACGCCAAAAACCCATGGAATGAGCTCATGGTTTGTGGTGGTTCTTCGAGTGGCTCTGCCATTACAGTCAGTGCCCGCATGGTTTTTGGTGCGATTGGAAGTGACACTGGAGGATCGATTCGTCATCCATCGACCATGTGTGGTGTTACGGGATTAAAGCCAACTCGTAACTTGGTGAGTGCGGAGAGAGTTTTTCCGTTAGCGCACACTCTGGACTGTGTTGGACCTATTGCTCAAAATGCACGCGATTGTGCAAGGATGCTCACCGTATTAATGAATCAACAGACTGATTATGAGCTCAGTTTAAAAGAGCCAGTAAAAGCGATGCGGATTGGGATACCTAAGCATTATTATTGGGAGGGAGTTGATTCAGAGATTGAAAAAGTCCTCTTAGAAAATGTTGCTGTATTTAAAAGTTTAGGTATTGAAATTGTGGAATTGGATAATCCTGAGATGGCGCCCATTAATCAAATGATGGGAATCTTAATGGGGGTTGAATCTTTACAAGTTCACCATGAGTGGCTGAAGCAATCACCGGATGCGTATGCAGATCAAGTCAGAGCTAGAATTGAAGCTGGTTATCAGTACTCTAATGAAGAGTATCAAAATGCACTTACGCAGATCAAAAGGTATCAAGCTCAATTTGATGATCAAGTATTTGCACATTGTGATGTGATGTTCATACCAACCATACAGGTGCATACACCATCTATAGAAGAGAGTACTCGCGGTACCTTGGATGAAGTTTTAAAGGGTGTAGGAAAAATTACTCACGTCACAAAGGGTATTAATTATTTAGGTTTTCCATCGATTAGCGTGCCGGGGGGATTTTCATCACGGAAGATGCCAGTTGGCTTCCAATTGGTAGGAAAAGCGTTTTCTGAAGAGGTTCTCTTACGAATTGCGAATGCTTATCAGAGCCAAACACTTTGGCATCGTCAGTTACCACCTACTGCTTGAGGAAAAAATATGACAGTTCAAGGTAGTTGTTTATGTGGCGGAATTGAATATCAGATTCATGATCGAATCGGCCCTATTATTTTTTGTCACTGTCAGCGTTGTCGAAAATCTAGTGGTTCAGCATTTGTGACATCCACAGAAATTTTGAGATCAAATTTTGAGGTGACTAGGGGGCAGGATTTAATTAAGAAATTTGATAACCCAGGCAAAGTTGATCGATTTTTTTGTTCGCATTGTGGGTCTCAACTTTTCAGTCAACGTGCAACAACGCCACTCATTATGCGCGTGCGTTTAGGCACCTTAGACGTCAAAATCGATACGAAAGTGAGCTCACATATTTATGTGGGAAGTAAGGCGGAGTGGTTCGATATTTTGGATGATGCAACTCAGCATCAAGAACGACCTTAATTTCAAATATTTGCTCGGTAGTTCCTAGAGTTTGATTGATTATATTTTTCTTGGGAAATACCTTCGACCGTCATAATCTGATCATTTTCCTTGATGGCGGATAAAGGAAAAGAGCATGAACTGACTAACTCACCATTGACAAGAATTGAGCAAGCACCGCATAAGCCTGTGTCACACCCGTATTTGGTTGACACGAGTCCGAGTTGTTCGCGCAAAATCCAAATCAGTGGAGTATTTAGCTCAGCAGTGACTTCTACGATGTGTCCGTTGACTTGAAGAGTCGTCATGATCAATACTTTTTCTCAAGAATATTAAATAAGGGATTAATTTAATTGAGAAAACAGTCTAAAACTATAGGTAGATTACCTATTAGTGATACTACTACAACCAAGGAGTGGCTATTACGCCGACATTATTTCCAGGGTAGAGGGGCTAAAACGGCATCTAGACCGGTTTCTTGAATGGTTGGGGCAGCTTCTTGGGAGGCGAGGAAGGCAATCAACTCTTGTGCTAGGGCTAATTGGGTTGTTTTCGCCCCTATCCCTGCTGTAAAGTAAAAAGTCTTTTGGATTTCTGGGGGGAGTTCCCGAATAATATCGATACCGTCAATGGGGAGCAGTTCTGAGTACTGTTGAAATCCTAAATCAGTTTCATTTCGCATCAGAATCGTCCCAACACGTTCCCCAAAAATCTTTTTAGCGGCCTTGGTCATTTGATCAGCCACTCCAATTTTAGGGAAAACCTCCTCTGATAGGTAGGTACCACTTGCACTTGCAGAATAGGCAATTCTTGGGGTGCTTAGCAGGGTATTTTTAAAGCCCTCTAAAGTGGATAGATTGGGAATCTTGTCACCTGTTCTAACAGCAGCAGCCATTCTTGAACCTGCAAGATCAACTTTCGTGCCAATGGTAATAACACCTTCTTTGATAAAGCTATCTAGCGCTGGTCCAGCCAAAACTAATACATCAAATACTTCACCTTGGGATAGTCGCGTAGGAATAGAGTCTACGGCAGTTCCCATGGATGAACCAAAAGAGAGTTGGATGGTGTTTCCAGTCTTCTTCTCATACATAGGAGCTAAAAGTTTTAGGGCAGCAGCAAAAGCCCCAGATGTAATAACAGATAGAGTTTGTTTTGACATGATTAATCCACAGTGATTTTGGCAGTATCGACGACTTTTTTCCATCGAATAGCTTCTTTTTTAACAAATTCATGGAGTTCTTCAGGTGTTGAGGTATCTACCGTAGCACCTTGCTCTTCAATTTTTTGTTCATTCACCTTTTCATTTAAGACAGCAATCAGGCTTTTGTTGAGTAATTGAATAATTGGTTTAGGGGTACCTGCTGGAGCGAACATGGCGTACCACTGATCGACATCAATATTCGGTATGCCTTGTTCTGCAAGAGTAGGCACATCAGGCAAGACGGGGGATCTTTTTTTACCTGCAATACCTAAGGCTTTTAATTTACCACCTTTAATTTGTGGAAAGGCAGTAAAAAGGCTTGGGAACATCACTTGGGTGGTGCCACCAATCGTATCAAGAATGGCTGGAGATGAACCTTTATAGGGAACGTGCAATATCTCTGTTCCCGTATTTAATTTAAATAGTTCACCAGTCAGATGGGGCGCGGTACCTTTACCCGCAGATGCATACGAATACTTTCCTGGCTCCGACTTTAAAAGAGTCACTAATTCTTTGGCGTTTTTGACAGGCAGATTCATATTGACCACAACGAGAGTTGGTGATGTCGCCACCATCGAAATCGGTTCAAAACTTTTCACCGGATCATAACGAAGCTTTTGTAATACCGGATTAATGCCATGGGTACCAATATAGCCAAACATCAAGGTATAGCCATCTGGGCTTGCTCTTGCAACAAATTCACTAGCGATAGCACCATTAGCGCCAGCACGATTTTCAACAATCACTGATTGACCTAACTTTTGACTGAGTCCTTGAGCAATGATTCGTGCCATTGCATCATTGGCACCACCGGGGGCTGTGGGTACAACAATCGTGATAGTTTTTGAGGGAAAGGTATCGGCTTGAGCAGCATTAGTACTAAAGGATAGAGCTATCCAGATGAACATCAAAAATTTATTCTTGAGTAATTGTTTTAAGGCCATCATTTTCTTTCTTTGTGAGTTTTAGTATTTTAGACCTTTTAGATTGTTAGAAAGAATAAATCATTGGTTATCATAGAGTCTTTCCATAGGGGCTTACATGAAAAAATATGTATTTCAACCAATCCGCGGATTTATAGCATTTCTTTTGATTTTTGGTGCTGTATATGTAGCGGCACAAACTTATCCAAATAAGTCAATTAAGATTGTCGTAGGCTTTTCTCCTGGAGGAGGCCCTGATATTTCGGCACGTGTGATTGGTCAAAAGTTGACTGAAAAATGGGGCCAAAGTGTCGTGGTTGAAAACCGCCCTGGCGCTGGAGCTAATATTGCTACTCAAGTTGTTGCCAGCTCCAAACCCGATGGATACACCATTTTGTCTGTCTCGAATGCTTTTGCGATATCCCCTGCAATTTATAGTAAGTTACCTTTTGATACTTTGAAAGATTTAGAGGGGATTACTTTAACGGCAACTGGTTCTGCACTCGTGTTAGTTTCTCCAAATTTAAAAGTGAACACCATCGCCGAATTTATCGCTCTAGCTAAAAAAGATCCGGGTAAATATACCTACAGTTCAGCTGGTGTTGGAAGTGGTTCTCACTTTGCGGCAGAGATTTTGCAAGCAAAAACTGGCGTTGAGTTCTTACATGTCCCGACTAAAGGCATTCCAGAGGGTATCACGGAGGTTTTATCGGGGCGCGTCGACTTTTTTATTAGCCCCTACGCAAGCGCCATTAATATGGTTCGTGATGGGCGTGCTAGAGCCATTGCTATTACTTCATTACAAAGAGGGAAAGAATTTCCAAACCTGCCGACTGTTGCAGAAACAGTACCTGGTTACCAATGGGAATTTTGGTACGGGCTCATCGCCCCCATGGGGACACCTAAAGATATCTTGGTGCAAATTTCTCAAGAAGTAAAAAGAATTAATCAATTACCGGATGTTAAGGAACGATATTCTAGTTTAGGACTCGAGCCTATCTCGAATACTCCTGATGATTTCGATAAAATGATTAAACAACAAGTGAATGAATTTATACGTATTGCTAAAGCCGCAAAGATTACAGCTGAATAAATAAAGGAGATGCAGATGCAAGGAACGAGTAAAAATGGTTTGTATTACGAAATTGAAGGTGAAGGTCCTTGGCTGATCTTATCTCATTCTTTAGCATGTGACTTGCATATGTGGGATCCCCAAATGGAGTTGCTCAAAAAGCATTTTAAAGTGCTTCGTTTTGACACAAGGGGACACGGTAAGAGTATTGTTACAACAGCACCTTATACCTTAGATGAATTAGCCAATGATGCATTTGAGTTGATGCTAGAGTTGGGCATCCAGAGAATGCATTGGATGGGTTTATCGATGGGTGGGATGATTGGTCAGACAATGATACTCAAGCTCCCACAAGTATTTTTATCAATCGTTCTAGCAGATACGACAAGTCGTCGCCCTGAAAACGCTGTTCAAATGTGGGGTGACCGTGCTCAAATTGCACGTGATCAAGGTATGCAAGGCCTACTTGAGAGTACTTTGACTAGGTGGTTTACTGAAGAATATAAAAATGCTAAATCACCGGCATTGCAAAAAATTGCCAATGGCATTTTAGCGACGCCGGTTGAAGGTTTTGCGGGATGTAGTGCTGCGATTGCGCATATTAATACTTTTGATCGCTTAAAAGAGATCAATTGCCCAACGATGATTATTGTTGGTGAGCACGACCATGGCACCCCTCCTGAGATGGCTAAAAAAATCCATTCGCAGATTCATGATTCAGTCTTACATATCATTCCAAATGCTTCGCATATTTCTAATGTTGAGCAAACTGAATTATTTAATCAGCATTTAACGGAGTTTTTCGGTTTAGAAGATGATATTTTTGGCGAGTCTGAATACGAAGAAGATTAATTATTCACCACCACCCTACGGGCTTCGGTATAACGTGCAGCCCAGTAGGGATTTTTAATGTCATCAATCCTTACAGTTCCGCCCGTTGAGGGGGCATGCACAAATCGTCCTTGCCCGACATAAATGCCGACATGTGAGTGGGTATCACCTAGAGTATTAAAAAATACAAGATCTCCTGGTGCTGGCGTTTGAAGATTGAGAGATACACCATACTGACCCAGATCGATGGTAGTGCGTGGCAGCCTTTTTTTTCTGGTCACTTGGACAACATACCCTACTAGACCACTACAATCAAAACCACTCTGTGGCGTATTACCACCCCAGCGATAAGGGGTGCCGATGAGACTAACTGCCGCCACAGAAATATCGTCTAGACCAGCACTAGTATCTTTCGAAAAATCAGGTAACTGAGTATGACTAAGCGATGATTTAGAAACCTTATTCGATGTCAATGAAGTGCAGCCTGATAGTAGAGCTATCAGGACTGCTAGGAAAGTACATCTATAGGATATCTGCCGCATGATCTGCCAAGCGAGAACGCTCGCCTCGCGCCAGTGTTACGTGACCACCATGACGCCAACCTTTGAATCGATCAACCACATAGGTTAATCCGGATGAACCCTCAGTTAAGTAAGGAGTATCAATTTGAGCGATGTTCCCAAGACAAATCATTTTGGTCCCAGGTCCGGCACGGGTAATAAGTGTTTTCATTTGCTTTGGAGTTAAGTTCTGGGCTTCGTCAATAATGACAAATTTACTGACAAATGTTCTGCCTCGCATAAAGTTCATACTTTTTACTTTAATGCGTGACCGAATCAGTTCTTGTGTCGCGGCACGACCCCATTCTCCAGCGGAGTCGTCACTGCGGTGAAGAACCTCTAAATTATCATCAAATGCGCCCATCCAAGGTTGCATCTTTTCTTCTTCAGTGCCTGGTAAGAATCCTATATCCTCGCCGACTGGAACTGTTGCTCTAGTAATAATAATTTCGTTATAGCGTTTGCTATCTAAAACTTGTTCTAGGCCGGCGGCTAAAGCTAACAAAGTTTTACCAGTTCCGGCCTGCCCGAGAAGGGACACAAAATCAACCTCAGGGTTCATGAGCAGGTTAAGTGCAAAATTTTGTTCACGATTTCGCGCAGTGATACTCCATACGTTATTTTTTTGATGTGAAAAGTCTTTTAATGTATGCAGTAGGGCGGTTTTACCGTTGATTTCTTTTACTTGTGCATAAAAGGGTGTGCTGCCATCCGTATTTTCTTGATACACAAATTGATTGACCATCATTGCGGGTACGATTGGTCCAGTAATACGGTAATACATCGTACCTGATTTTCCATCACTCCAGCTTTCCATCCCTTTTCCATGCTTGGGCCAAAAATCTAAAGGAAGTGCGAGTACTCCCGCATACATCAAATCACGATCTTCTAAAACTTGATCGTTAAAGTAATCTTCAGCGGGTAAGCCAAGGGCTCTTGCCTTAATCCGCATATTAATATCTTTAGATACCAAGACGACTTCATCATAATGTTTATGTGATTCTTGAAGTGAGCGAACCACGCTCAAAATCATGTTATCGCCTTTTCCTTCGGGAAGTCCTTCAGGCAATTTCATTTCTTTTAAATCTGTTTGGAAAAATAATTTTCCCGTAGCATCTTTGTTACCTAATTTTGAGAGCAGTATACCTTCATCGAGTAAGCCGCTTGTGTCATCAATGAGACCATCTAGAGCACGACTGACCATACGCGCATTTCTAGCAACTTCACTCATCCCTTTTTTATGATTATCTAACTCTTCTAGGGTAGTCATTGGCAAGTAGACATCATGTTCTTCGAAGCGAAACAATGAGGAAGGATCATGCATTAAAACATTCGTATCCAAAACAAATAGGCGTAACTTGGCATCGACAGAGGACCGACGATTTTTATTATTACTACGAGTTGGTTTGGCTGGCGTTACTTGCTTCATTTTGTTGATGGTTTCAAGGGCAATATGACTTGCTTGTGGCGCCGCATTCACCTCTACAGTTTCAGGGTGAGTTTCTTCTAGTTCAACTTCGTCCTCAGCAAAGGTTGCAACAACTAGGGGAGCTGGTGGCTTATTGAGATCTAATTTTTTAATTCTGGGAATATTTAATTCATCAGCTGTTTGTGTTGGTGCTGGGGGGAGTGGCATTCACTAGCTCCTTAAGGTAATTATTGGGAAAATGGATGAGGAAAGTGTGGCAAAAAAAATCGCTGACATTAAGCAGCGACTTTTTAGTATGTTCGTAAAGAAGATCGGGAAATCAGATAGTAAATTGAGGGGGGAAGTATCCCAATCTCGAGAAATGTGGTCAAGATTTTTAAAAACAGTGAAAGAACATCTATTTCTGTGCATTAACTATAAGTTAACCTACTTTTCAAGACATTGCAAGCACCGACTTTAAAACTTCTTCAACATGACCTGCAACCTTTAAACCACGCCATTCATGACGTAAAACTCCTTTAGAATCAAATACAAATGTACTTCTTTCGATACCTTGAACGATCTTTCCGTACATATTTTTCATTTTGATAACGCCAAAAATCTGACACAAAGTCTCGTCTGTATCTGAAATGAGTTCGAAAGGTAAATCATATTTTGATTTAAAACTTTCATGGGACTTCAGGGAGTCTCTTGATACTCCGATGACTATGGTATTAGCTTTAGTAAAATCATCAATCAGATCTCTAAAGTTCCCGGCTTCGATCGTACAACCTGGAGTGGCATCCTTCGGATAAAAATACAAAACCAAGTTTTTACCTAGACTGGACGCTGAGCTAAAGGCCAATCCTGAGGTGGCCGGTAAAGTACATTCGGGTATGGTATCGCCAATTTTGATGCTCATTGAGTTTATCTCCTAAAAAATATTTCCCTATTTTGCCATCATTTGATGACAGGTAATGATTTCAGTGGGTAGCCATGGTTAAGAGTTCACCACTTCGGTTGGGAATAGAACCAAATTCAAGTGGTAGCGTAATCAAATGTCGAGCTTGACCTGTTGCTACCCAAGATTGATGAAGGCTGCGCATATCAACACAATGGTGATTTTGCTTTAACCATCCAGTGAGTAGTTTGGAGAAGTAGGGTAAAAGTTTTTGACCTTCTAATTCTGCGTGGAGGGTAAAGACCTGGTCATTGGGATTATTTGCGGTTAGACTAAGGATATGGTTGACGGCATCATCACCATCCATGTCATTAACACCAAGTAATTCATCAAAAGTTGGTAGCGTTGTTGGATATTGAATGTGTTTTGCAGGCCCATGCTCTAGTTGGTAGCGAAATGGTACTAGATTGAGTGGCGCACGACCATCGGAGGCATATTGCATTTGCCAAAGATCTAATTGTTCGATCGCAAATTGATTCATTTGCCAACCGGCTGCACCATGTGTTGTTGGTGAGGTTCCAAAAATATCAGTAAATCGATCAAACGACTTTTTCATTTGTTCAGTTGTCCACTGCGCATTTTGATGACGAACTTGATCATGCCAAACGATATGATCCCAAGTATGGATACCGACTTCAAATCCTGCTTGCGAGATGGACTGTAATGTCGTTCTTGCTTTTATACCAATATCTGGGGCGGGTAAAAGTACACCATAACTCAGTGTTTTAAGTCCATAGTGTTCAATGACAGAAGTACGGGAGACCTTTTTTAAAAAACCTGGTCTGAAGATACGCTTTAGCGCCCAACCTGTATGGTCTGGACCTAGGCTAAATAAAAAAGTTGCCTTAATATCAAGTTGTTCGAGTAGTTTTTGCAGGCGAGGTACTCCCTCAAGAGTACCTCGCAGTGTATCTACATCTACTTTGAGAGCAATACTCCCCATGGCGTTAATGATCGACTAAATGACGAGCTTTAACAACGTCGTGACGATATGCTTCGAAGATATGCTCTAATGCATTTGCCATATTTGTTTCAGGTTTCCAGCCTAACTCTTGCATCGTATTATCGATTTTTGGGACACGATTTTGAACATCTTGGTATCCTGTTCCGTAATACTCCGTAGAGGTGGTTTCTTGGATAACAACTTGTTTGGCCGAGGCCTGATATTCTGGAACACGGTGAGCGATATCCATCATCATTTTAGCGAGGTCCTTAATGGAATGATTATTGCTCGGGTTGCCGATGTTATAGATCTTTCCATTAGCAATATCATTTTTATTTTCGATGATTAAAGTTAATGCTTTGATACCATCATCGATATAGGTAAAGGCTCGTTTTTGTGCTCCACCATCGACGAGATTGATCGGTTCTCCACGAACAATATGTCCTAAAAATTGTGTTACTACCCTTGATGAGCCTTCTTTTGCGGTATAGATACTATCTAGACCAGGACCAATCCAATTGAATGGTCTGAACAAGGTAAAGCGAAGTCCTTCCATCCCATAACCCCAAATCACACGATCCATGAGTTGTTTAGCGCAAGCATAAATCCAACGTGGTTTATTGATGGGACCATAAATCAGTGGCGAAGATGCAGAGTCGAACTCAGTATCAGTACTCATTCCGTAGACTTCAGAGGTGGATGGGAAAACGAGGTGTTTGCCGTATTTATGAGCGGAACGAACAATCGGTAAGTTAGCTTCAAAATCGAGCTCAAAGACCTTCAGTGGTTGTTTGACATAAGTTGCTGGGGTCGCAATGGCCACCAGGGGAAGAATTACATCACATTTACGGACGTGGTATTCAACCCATTCTTTATTGATCGTAATATCACCTTCAAAGAAATGCATTCTTGGGTGTTGTGCCATATCTCCTAAGCGATCATTTTGCATATCCATGCCATAAATGTCCCAATCGGTAGTTTCTAAGATACGTTTTGATAAATGGTGACCAATAAAACCGTTCACACCTAGGATTAAAATCTTTTTGCTCATAAATGAATTCCGTTTGGTAATAACGCTTATTTTATTCTCTTGTGGAGTTAAAAAGAATTTGTTGAAGTTCTGAAGGAGAAACCTCATCTGCCTCAAGGATAAGCTGAGAGATCAAAAGTGCACGACCATCACCACAAAATCCATAAATTCGTTGATCAACAACATCTAATCCAAGTCGAGAGTTGATCAGTCGATTTGGAAGACTTGCGAGCATCGCCTTGGTGATGATTAGTTTTTTCCCATCTATCTCGGTAAAGGCCCCTGGATAGGGCGGTGCAACTGCGCGGACCAGATTATAGATATAATAGGCGTCATTTTGCCAATCGATTCTGCCATCTTCGGGTGTTCTTGCGCCAAAATAGCTACCCTCTTGGATTCGATTAGGACGTTTTGGAACATGGCCTTCTAAAAGATCTGGCAAGACTTCTTCGAGAGTTGAGGCAGCAATTTCTGCTACTTTTAAAAAAATCTCATAAGCGGTTTCATCGGGAAGTATGGTTACGGATTTTTGATGAACGATATCCCCCGCATCAGGTTTTGCTTCCATCACATGAAGTGTTGCACCAGTTTTTGTCTCGCCATTTAATACCGCCCAATTAATGGGGACGCGACCACGATACTTTGGCAGTAATGAGCCGTGCATATTGAGAGCGGCTACCTTAGCCATCATCAAGATATTGCTGGGGATCATATGTCGGTAATAAAAAGAAAAAATATAATCTGGGGCGATGGTCTCGAGTTGAAGGATGAGTTGTGGATCATCTAAACGAGTAGGTGTTATGAAGGGTATTTGGTATTCAGAACATAGATCTCGAACCGAGTTAAACCATATATTTTCACTCACAGAGTCTTCGTGGGTTAGGACGAGGGGTATATCAAAACCATGGTTAAGCAGTGTCTTTAGGCAATTAACGCCTACTGTATGGTATGCAAATACAACTGCCTTATTCTTTTGCATCACTTTCCAAAACCCCCATCACGACGTAACGGGGTCGCTTGCGAACTTGTTGATAGATACGCCCGACGTATTCTCCTAGCAGGCCTAATCCAAACAAAATAACTCCCAAGAGGAAAAAATTTAAAGCAAATAAAGTAAAGACGCCTTCTACTTCAGCGCCAATTAAAAAGCGCCTGATGATGAGATAGATAAAGAGAGTTGCAGATGCTAAGGCTAATAAGATTCCAATCAGAGAAAAAGCTTGTAAAGGCAATACGGAAAAGCCGGTCACTAAATCAAAATTCAGGCGGATTAATTGGTAAAAAGAATATTTAGACTCACCTGCGAAGCGTTCTTCATGGTTAATTTCAATCTCGATGGGGTTGCTAGAATAGGTGAACCCAAGGGCTGGAATAAAGGTATTTAATTCTTTACTTTTTTTCATGAGATTGACAATGCGGCGATTGTAGCCACGCATCATACAACCTTGATCAGTCATCGTTATTTTCGTAATCCGGTCACGTAATTGATTCATTGCTTTAGATGCGTACCGACGAAAATGGGAATCTTTTCTAGCGACACGGATCGTACCAACATAGTCATGCCCGTCTAACATTTGTTTGACGATTTTGCTAATTTCTTCGGGAGGGTTTTGTAAGTCCGCGTCGAGCGTGACAATAAAATCACCTTTGGCATAACTAAAGCCCGCCATAATCGCCATATGTTGACCAAAGTTACCGTTAAATAAAACAACTTTAGTTGATTCTGGACGTTTATCAAACTGCGCTGCTAGCAAAGCGGCAGAGTGATCACGACTGCCATCATTAACAAACACAACTTCATACCGCACGCAAAGCTCTGTGACCATGAGGTCGAGTGCTTTGTATAGGCGTGTAAAGAGCTCCTCTAATCCAGCTTCTTCGTTATAAACAGGAATAACCACTGAAATCAACGGATTTAATGGAGGCGGAGGGGTTAATTGACGTAATGAGTCAGAAATGATCTGCATAGTCTGATTTTATGACGGTTTTATAAAAATAGGAAAAACGCGAGATTAGACCTCAAGAAGGGCTGTTTCCAAGCCAAGAACGACTCTTTCAACATCATTATTAGACATGAGTGGGAAGAGCGGTAAAGTAAGGATGGACTCACCAATACGCTGAGCAATAGGCGTATGTGCAGGGAGGTAGCCAAGGTCTTTATAGAGTTTGAATTGGGTAATCAGCGGGTAATGAACGCCGGTTCCGATATTCATATCTTTGAGTTTTTGCATAATCGTTGAGCGACTCATGCCCAGTCTTTTTAATTTTTCAATAGGTAGCACGACTTGAAACATATGCCAGTTGCTATTGATAAAATCTGGGATTGGTAGTTCTAGACCACCTTTGACAAGATTAGTTTTTTCAAAGCACTTAAAATAATGCTTTGCGAGCTCTTTACGCTGATTATTGAAATGCGGTAATTGTTGAATTTGATGAATCCCAATGACGGCATTAATATCTGTGAGGTTAGATTTACCTCCTAAAACATCAACTTCAATGTGGTCGAGGCCGGTACGCGTCACCCCTTGTAACCGTAATTTTTGAGCAAGAATAGCCTCTGCTTCAGTTGACATGACGAGGCACCCGCCTTCGATGGTGGTCACGTTTTTATTTGCCTGAAAACTAAAACTGACAAGGTCTGAGGGGATGTTGCGAGAGCTTCCGATGGGATCACCTCGCCACATCGAGCCAAGTGCTTGAGCCGCATCTTCAATCACGCGTAAATGATGTTGATGGGCAATTTGGTAAAGGCGGTCAATATCTACAGGCAAGCCGGAAAGATAGACTGGCATGATGGCTTTTGTTTGAGGGGTGATTGCGGCTTCCACAAGATTTAAATCAAGGTTGCGGGTCAATGGATCAACATCCACAAAAACAGGTTTAGCACCAACTCCTAAAATCACATTTGAGGTGGAGACCCAAGAAATTGGCGTTGTAATGACTTCGTCTCCACGGCCAATACCCGCAACGCGAAGGGCCACCTCCATCGTTGCGGTACCATTTGAGAAACAGCGCACTGGTCTGCCACCAAAATACTCCGAGAGTATTTTTTCAAACTCGGTACATTTGGGACCTGTCGTAATCCATCCAGATCTTAAAACATCCCCCACCGCTGCAATAGTAGCTTCATCGATACTTGGCTTGGTGAATGGTAAAAACACATGGTTTTGAGGGGTCATATGAGATGTATTTTAGATATGTATAAAAGTGGCCCGAATCAAGGGGAGGAGAGGTTGCGTTTACCCACCAAAATACGCAATGGATCTTGTGAAATCACTTGCATTTTTACACCCTTTTTCAAGAGTTGGTTATAGGTTAACAAACTCATGATAGCAAAAGCTTTTTGATCAGGATATTGTTGCCAAATTTCTATCCATGCTTCTTCGGAAGGGATCCATCGGTCGGGTTCTTGGGTAATGCCGAATTCCAATTCATCCTTGTGATTGACCATAATGACCGTATGTTGTAAATAGTAAGGAACTGTATGGTCTAACATTCCAATGCTATAAAGTGGGTCGGTGGGTTGGATAAGTGGCTTGGCTTTTTGAGCCATATCGTAGCCTGATAAGAGTCTACCAACAGCTTCGTGCCCAATACCCGCTGTTAGGGATAAGGTAATGACAGACATAGAAAAAATCAAGAAACTCTTTATCGTATTATGGCGATAGACCCAAGCTCCGAGAGATCCGATGACCCCAATCAGTAAGGCTGCTGTGACGATTTGAGCGTATTTAGCATATAAAGCGACCTCATAATATTCACCTGTTTCACGAACCTTAGAGATAAAAAAGAATCCAGCTGTAAATAAAAGTCCAAAGGCGATCAGTTGAAGTCGCCAAAGTGTTGCACCTTGCCGACTTAATTGATTTTTCTTTTCAAAAAGTCGAGCTACTGAGACCCCTGTGATGATGGCTAAAGCTGGTAAGACGGGTAATATATACCCTGGTAGTTTAGATTTAGAAAAGCTAAAAAAGAAGGTGATAGCAAAGACCCAGCAAAAGCATAACCAAATGGGTTTAAACCCGCCTTCAGTTTGACGATCTTTGAGGGCGCAGGAAATAGCTGAGGGTAATTGGATTAACCAAGGTAAGAATCCTACGGCGAGCAACGGTAAAAAAAAGTGCCAGGGGGCTGTTCGTTGGTGTTCATTCGTCGTGAAGCGATCGAAGTGTTCATGAATAAAGAAAAACTGATAGAAGCTTGGATGGCTTTGAATAATCAGCACAAACCAAGGCGTGACAATGATAAAAAATACGATGAGTCCCTTGATCCAATGCATTCTTTTCCAAGAAGCCCAGTCCATTGCTGTTAGGGAATAACACACCAAAACGAAACTTGGTAAAACAATACCAATTAGGCCTTTAGAGAGTACTGAAAGAGCCATCATGACCCAGCAGGCTAGCATCCAACTCCGTTCTTGTTTTGAGCGGGTTGGCGCATGAAGAGCAAGCATTAAACAACATAAAGCACTCGACATAAAAAATGCCACCCCCATATCGAGGGAGTTAAAGTGGCCACCGATGATCCATAGAGGGGATGAAGCCAGGATCAGTGCTGAAATTGTCCCAACCCTTAAACCCCAGATGCGGCCACAAGTAATGCCCACGAGAATAATACTCATCAGAGAGGTTAAGCCACTCCACAAGCGCGCTTGCCAATCTCCAATACCAAATAATTTAAAAGCCAATGCTGTTGCCCACATTTGTAAAGGTGGTTTTTCAAAATACAAATAATCGTTATAGCGTGGCACAATCCAATTACCACTCATGAGCATTTCTCGAGCGATTTCTGCGTAACGTCCTTCATCCGATGGAATGAGGTGTCGCCAACCGAGGGTACCAAGCCAAATGATGGAGAGTATGCTTAACCACAGGAGATGCTGCATTCCCCAGGTTTTATTAGAAAACAACGAAGCTTCGGATTTGAAAGATGGAGAGTTCATGCGTGCTCAATTAAAAAAGCGCCAAGGACTAATCGTCCCTCACTCATGAGAATGTTATACGTTCTGCAAGCTGCTTGGGTATCCATGGTTTCAAAGCCAATACGTGCCTGGATAAGGTCTTGTATGAGACTAGGTACTGGAAACCGAATGCGTTGACCGCTTCCAAAAATGACGAGAGCCGGTTTTTTCTCAATCATTTTAGAGAAATCTTGACGACTTAAGTCGTCAAAGCTTTGTACCTGCCATTCTTCGACAACACCCTGTGGCATCAACATAATCGACTGATTAAAGCGTTTTTCGTTGATTTCGATATATCGAGCATCGTAACGAGTTACTGTATTGAGTGCTTCTTTTGGGTCGGGTTGTAGTTTCACGGCGTCAGCTCTGTCATAATATAGTTATTATAGCGAGCGTTAAAGTCGCTCATTAACTTTGAATTGTGTGGATATAGTGAAAAATTTTCTTAAATCTGACAAATTGAATAATGTTTGTTATGACATTCGGGGACCAGTATTAGAGCTTGCTTCTAAGATGGAAGAAGAAGGGCAGAAGATTATCAAACTCAATATTGGTAATGTTGGGGTCTTTGGCTTTGATCCACCTGAAGAAATTCAGCAAGACATGATTCGTAACTTAGTCAATTCGGCGGCTTATTCAGACTCTAAGGGGATTTTTACTGCACGCAAAGCCATCATGCATTATTGCCAACAAAAGAACATTCAGGGTGTTGGAATTGATGATATTTATACAGGTAACGGTGTTTCAGAACTGATTGTCTTAGCCATGAATGCCTTACTGAACCAAGGGGATGAAATTTTGGTACCAGCACCAGACTATCCTTTGTGGACGGCTGCAGTTAGTTTATCGAGTGGCACGCCAGTTCATTATCTGTGTGATGAGACAAAAAACTGGTCACCTAACATTGAGGATATTAAGGCGAAGATTACGCCACGCACTAAAGGTATTGTAATTATTAACCCGAATAATCCGACGGGCGCCATTTATTCGGATGAAGTTTTACAGCAAATTGTGCTTTTAGCACGAGAGTTTGGGCTCATTATTTTTGCCGATGAAATTTATGATAAGACCTTGTATGACGGCAAAACACATACTTCAGTGGCTTCATTATCAACTGATGTTTTGATGATTACGTTCAATGGATTATCCAAAAATTATCGTTCTTGTGGTTATCGTGCTGGTTGGATGATTGTTTCTGGAGATAAGACTCCTGCTAAGGATTACATAGAAGGCTTAAACATGCTTTCATCGATGCGCTTATGCGCTAATGTTCCAGGGCAATGGGCGATTCAGACTGCCTTAGGTGGCTATCAAAGTATTGACGAGTTAGTGGGAGAAGGTGGTCGGCTGCGCCGACAGCGAGATCTTGCTTATGACTTGATTACTAAGATTCCTGGGGTAACTTGTGTGAAGCCAGAAGCAGCCTTGTACTTATTTCCAAAACTTGATCCACAGATGTATCCCATCCAAAATGATCAGAACTTTATCGCGGAATTTTTAAAAGAAGAAAAAGTCTTGTTGGTGCAAGGTTCAGGATTTAACTGGCCGCATCCAGACCATTTTCGCCTTGTATTTTTGCCGACTGAAGATGTTTTGCGGGAGGCAATTGCTCGGCTTGGGCGCTTTTTGGAGCGCTATCGTCAGCGCACGAGTGCTGACTCCCTTAACATGGCAATGAAATAATACGCTTTAAAATTCCTCAGTCATTTAATGGTTAATGGTATGAAACCTCTACAAGTTGGTCTTCTCGGTGCAGGAACAGTGGGCGGCGGTGTTTTTACCGTCTTGCAGCGTAATCAATTAGAAATTGAACGTCGTGCTGGTCGTCAAATTCAAATTAGCATGGTTGCTGATATTAATACTGAGCGGGCTCAAGAGATTGTGCAGGGCCGCGCACAGATTGTGAACGACGCTTACCAAATTATTAATAATCCCGAGATTGATGTTGTTATCGAATTAATTGGTGGTTATGGTATTGCTAAAGAATTGGTATTGGCGGCTATCGCTACAGGTAAGCATGTGGTTACGGCGAATAAGGCACTCATCGCAGTTCACGGCAATGAGATCTTTGCAGCGGCAAAAAAGCAAGGCGTTATCGTCGCATTTGAGGCTGCAGTAGCTGGTGGTATTCCGATTATTAAAGCCTTGCGAGAGGGCTTAACTGCTAACCGGATTGAGTGGATCGTCGGCATTATTAATGGTACGACCAATTTTATTCTTTCAGAAATGCGAGATAAAGGATCTTCATTTGATGAGGTTTTAAAAGAGGCTCAATGCTTAGGTTATGCAGAAGCTGATCCAACATTTGATATTGAAGGAATTGATGCAGCACATAAAGCATCGATCATGAGCGCCATCGCTTTTGGTGTGCCAGTCCAATTTGATAAAGCGCATATTGAGGGCATCACAAAATTAGAACCTATTGATATTCAGTATGCAGAGCAATTAGGTTATCGCATTAAATTACTTGGAATTACAAAAAGGACGAGTCATGGTATTGAGCTCAGAGTTCATCCAACCTTGATTCCGGCAAAACGATTGATCGCCAGTGTTGAGGGCGCCATGAATGCAGTTCAAGTTCAAGGTGATGCTGTTGGAACGACACTTTATTACGGTAAAGGTGCAGGCTCAGAAGCTACAGCATCTGCTGTGATTGCTGACTTGGTCGACATTATTCGGTATGACTCTGTCGAGCAAAATAAACGCGTACCTTATCTTGCGTTTCAAGAAGATAAGGTAATGAATACGGTAGTGATGCCCATTGGTGAGATTACTACGAGTTATTATTTGCGACTTAAGGTCTCTGATGAGACTGGAGTACTGGCAAAAATAACAAAAATCTTAGCTGATAATATTATTTCGATTGACGCTCTTTTGCAAAAAGAAGCGGATGCTGGTGAGAGTCAGACGGATTTAGTGATATTGACACATCAAACTCAAGAGAAGTTCATGATTCAAGCAATCAGTGATATAGAATTATTGCCGACGGTTAAAGGATCAGTAACGAAAATTCGTTTAGAAGAGTTGAGTTAATCTGCATGAAATATATTTCGACACGCGGTGGATCTCAAGAACTTTCCTTTCTTGAAATATTGCTCGCTGGATTAGCTCCTGATGGTGGCTTGTATATGCCAAAATCTTATCCAAAAATTTCGAAAGAAACCTTAGATCAGTGGCGGAGTTTATCTTATGCTGATTTAGCTCTTGAGGTACTTCAATTATTTACTGACGATATTCCTGTCGAAGATTTAAAAGCAATTACCCATAAAACATACACCGCTAAAGTATATTGTCATGGCCGTCAATATGATAATGCGAATGACATTACCCCAATTCATTGGCTGGGAAATGAATCTGGTACTGAGATAGGACTTTTATCCTTATCAAACGGGCCTACGTTGGCTTTTAAAGATATGGCAATGCAATTACTTGGGAATTTATTTGAGTATGCATTAGAGAAGAAAAATCTTGAGCTCAATATTTTAGGGGCTACTTCTGGAGATACTGGAAGTGCTGCAGAATATGCTATGCGGGGAAAAAAAGGGATACGGGTATTTATGCTCTCCCCATCTGGCAAGATGAGTCCTTTCCAGTGCGCTCAAATGTATTCATTACAAGATGCTAATATTTTTAACATTGCTATTCAAGGTGTCTTTGACGATGCCCAAGATATTGTCAAAGCGGTTAGTAATGACCTAAATTTCAAATCGACTTATAAGATTGGTACGGTGAATTCTATCAATTGGGCTCGAGTGGTTGCTCAAGTTGTCTATTACTTTGCTGGTTACTTAAGGGCAACTTCATCTAGTGAGGAAAAGGTATCTTTTTGTGTTCCTTCTGGAAATTTTGGTAATGTCTGTGCCGGCCACATTGCGCGCATGATGGGTTTGCCGATTCACAAACTCATTGTTGCAACCAATGAAAATAATGTCTTAGATGAATTTTTTAAAACTGGCCACTATCGCGCTCGAAAGTCTGATGAGACTTTTCATACCTCGAGCCCTTCTATGGATATTTCAAAGGCGAGTAATTTTGAACGGTTTGTCTTTGATTGGTTAGGGCGAGATGGAGCTTTGGTAAAAGAGTTATTTGCTCAGGTAGAAACTGTCGGTGGATTTGATTATTCTGGTCATCCAGCGAAAAAGATGATTCAACAGTTTGGTTTTGTCTCCGGGAGAAGTGCCCATGAAGACCGCTTAAAAACAATTCAGCAAATCTCTCGGGTATACGGGGTAGTAATTGATACGCACACTGCGGATGGTGTCAAGGTTGCTAGAGAATATTTAGAGCCGCACGTAAAAATGTTGGTTCTTGAGACAGCGTTGCCAGTCAAGTTTTCTGAGACGATTGAAGAAGCTTTAGGGTATTTGCCTGAGCGCCCAGATGCTTTTATGGGGATTGAGAAATTACCTCAGCGGATTTATGAAATATCGCCCGAGGTTTCTGCGATTAAAGAATTTATTGTTAGTCATACGTCATGAGTATGAAAACAGCATCTCAGGCGTTAGAGATCTTATTAGCGCACGCGATACCCTCTCCACTTGGAGAGATGGTTTCTTTACAAGAAAGTCTTGGACGAGTTTTGGCTCAAGATTTAGTCAGCTCAGTTAATGTGCCTCCAATGGATAACACGCAGATGGATGGTTATGTGTTGCGTGCGCAAGATATCACTGAAGAGGGCATAGTGATAACTGTGACGCAAAGAATTCCAGCTGGATATGTGGGCCAACCTCTACAGGCAGGGACAGCGGCACGAATCTTTACTGGCGCTAGTATCCCACCCAACGCAACAGCTGTGGTGATGCAAGAGGATTGTGAGGTGATTGGTAAGCCAAGTGAAAGTGGTATTGGTTATCAGATCAAAGTAAATCACATACCAAAGTCGGGTGAATGGATTCGCGAAAAAGGTGAGGATATTCGTGAAAAATCTATCGTTCTCCAAGCGGGTACTTATTTGCGGCCTCAGGAGTTAGGTGTTGCCGCTTCTGCCGGAATGACCCAGTTAATGGTCAAAAAAAGGATTAAAGTGGCCTTGTTTTTTACGGGTGATGAACTCACTTTGCCTGGACAAGCACTCAAACCGGGTGGTATTTATAACTCCAATCGTGATACCTTGATTGCCTGTGTGAGAGCTCTAGGGTGTCATTACACAGATTTTGGCATTGTTCCCGACACGCTCGATGCGACGAGAAATACTTTACGAGCGGCAGCTAAAGAACATGACCTGATTGTGACTTCAGGTGGTGTTTCAGTTGGCGAAGAAGATCATATTAAGCCAGCAGTTACCGCAGAAGGTCAATTAGATATGTGGCAAATCGCCATTAAGCCTGGCAAGCCGTTAGCTTTTGGAAGTGTGCGCAGAGAATCTGAGAGTTCGGCATGGTTTATGGGTTTACCGGGCAATCCTGTATCCAGTTTTGTCACATTCTTATTATTTGTCAGGCCATTCATTTTGGCATTGCAGGGACGAGAACAACGACATGACCCTTATGTCTTATTGGAGTCTAACTTTGATTGGTTAAGACCGGATAAGCGCAATGAATTTTTAAGAGTCAAGATTCGTCAAGATGGGAAACTCGATTTATTTCCTAATCAAAGTTCTGGAGTTTTGACGAGTGCCGCTTGGGGTGATGGTTTAGCAGATATACCCCCAGGACAAATCGTTCGTAAAGGCGATAAGATACGCTTTATACCTTTCAACCAATTACTTCATGGTTAACTGATGAAAGTTTCGATCCGATTTTTTGCCTCTCTCAAAGAAACTTTGCAATTAGATCGATTGGCGATCGATTTGCCAGAAACGGTCGTAACCATTGGTGATTTACGCCATTATTTATCCCTATATCAACCAGGATGGGAGGATGTTTTCGCACCTCATAAAAATGTTCGTATCTCACAACAGTTGGAGATGGTGTCGATTGAGACCCAACTTATTCCTGGAGCGGAAATTGCATTTTTCCCCCCGGTTACTGGAGGTTAGGTGAAAATTTCTATTCAAGAAAATGATTTTGATGTTTCTAAGGAGTTAAGTCTTTTACGAAAAGCTTTACCAGGTATTGGTGGTATCAATATGTTTGTCGGTACAGTTAGAGATACCCATCAAGGCGATGTTGTCCAAGCGATGGAGTTAGAGCATTACCCTGGCATGACGGAAAAAGCTTTAGAAGCAATTATTCAACAGGCTCAAGCGCGTTGGGAGGTGCTCAATGCCACGATTATTCATCGAGTTGGTAAATTAATGCCGATGGATCAAATTGTATTTGTTGCGGTTGCTAGCTCTCATCGTGGGGATGCATACTCGGCCTGTGAATTTATAATGGATTATTTAAAAACTTCAGCGCCATTTTGGAAAAAAGAATATACCCCGAATGGATCTAGATGGGTGGATGCTAGAACGAGTGATGAAGATCGTTTAAAAAAATGGCAGATTTAATCCAAGTTTACTAGTCGTTATATTGTCTCCAAAACAGTCATCGAAATTTCTAAAAGGATTGCTTCAATCTTAGAAATATCTTTTATCAGGTGGCATCCTGATTTATTAACCCAATAAATCAGACAAATGGGTTATTTGTTACTTTTATTTAGGGTAATTACTAGGTAAAATCACTACCTAAGTTCTTATACAGTGTGTATCTTAGAGTCTTATGTCTATACCAATTCGTTTATTCCACGGTGATTTTGGTCGCGTTGCGCTTCTTGAAATGGATGCGCCTTTAATTTCTCACGCTCATCATCATTGTCACCTATTAATCAAAGCATCGGGACCAGATACGGCTTTTCGGGTACGTGGTCAAAGTTACCCATTAACGAATGATAATGCGGTTCTCGTGAATGCTTGGGAAGAGCATTCTTATTTGCATGAGATTCAAGGTGATGGCCAAACTGTGATACTGGCACTTTACCTTGAGCCCGCTTGGTTAGCTAAATTTAGTAAAAGCTTTATTAATAGTCATCACCCTCAATTTTTTTTAGAGTCGACGATTAAATTATCTGAAGAACAAAAAATATCGATTGAAAAAGTCGTGACAGAACTTTGGTGGTCAGATGACATTACGACGGAGCGTTTACATAATTTATTATTAAATTTAATCCTTTCTTTTGTCGACCCGCGTGTGGTGATCAATGCTTCGATAGTGAGGCCACCTAGTAGTAATTTAGCCTATATGGATCCGAGAATTCGTCGTGCGATGCAAATGATGCGCTTATCCGAGGACGCCCCAAAGGACTTGACGACAATTGCTGCAGCGGTGAACTTATCCCGATCGCATTTTTTTGAATTGTTCAAGCGCTGTACGGGTTTATCTCCGCTTTTATATGCTAACGTCCTGAAGATGGAGTTTGCCTTTACGGCATTAGCTGCAGATGACGCTAGCTTAATAGAAATTAGTGATGTTTTAGGATTTTCTACACAAAGTCATTTCACTCGCTTTTTTAGGCAGCATCAAGGCGTTGTACCAAGCCTTTATCGCCGCCAAGTCGAAAAATCGACTCATTCCGTTTAAAGAATCGGACTGATTGGTTAATCTTCGGATGAATTTTTGATATAAATTTTTCAAAAGATTTAAACTCTACTCAATCATAAATATAGTTGGAGGCAGTTTGAATTCTCCGTTGTTGGGACAAGCGATTGAGCGCGTGGAAGATGCTGCACTTTTAAGAGGTGCAGGTAAGTATATGGATGATTTACCTATTCATCCAGGTACTTTATATGCCGCAATCGTTCGATCACCATTACCGCACGCTAATATCTTATCGATTGATGCCTCTAAAGCACTTTTACTGAAGGGGGTTCGTGAGGTGTTGTTACCAGAGGACATTACTAAACTCTCTAAGCCTTTGCTAGGGGCGGTGAAGTCAGAGATGCGTCAATGGGTTTTAGCAATGGATCGAGTTCGATATGTTGGTGAGCCTATTGCTATGGTAATTGCTGAATCTAGAGCATTAGCAGAGGATGGTGTTGAATTAGTTGAGATTGAATTTGAGTCCTTGCCAGCTATTGTGGATGTGAAAGATGCCATCCAAGAGGATGCGGTGATTTTACATCCAGGCACGCCAAGTAATTGCGTCTCTGATCGATCATTTTGTTATGGCAATCCTGAAGAAATCTTTGCAAAGTCAGATCATGTCATTAGTATTGATATTGATTATCCACGAAATTCTTGCACACCGATTGAAACCTCAGGAGTCATTGCGAGTTGGTCGCAAGCAGAAGAGTCATATAGCGTTACTTCTAGTTTTATGGGGCCGTTTTCATTACACACGGTGATGGCAATGGCGTTGAATGTCCCTGCAAATAAACTGCGTCATCAATACCCGCCAGATTCAGGAGGTAGTTTTGGCGTTAAGCAATCATCACTACCTTACATTGTTTTATGTTGCTTAGCTTCTCGCAAAGTGGGAAGACCGGTTAAATTTATTGAAGACCGTTTAGAGCATTTAGTCGCAGCTACTTCAGCGACGGCAAGATCTACAACGATAAAAGCAGCAGTAAGAAATGATGGCAGAATATTAGCGCTGGACTATGATCAGTTAGAGGATTGCGGAGCATACTTAAGAGCTCCTGAGCCAGCAACGCTCTATCGCATGCACGGATGTTTAACGGGTGCTTACGATATTGAGCATCTTTTCGTGCGAAATCGTGTGGTGGTCATTAATAAAACGCCTTCAGGTTTAGTGAGAGGCTTTGGTGGACCCCAAGTTTATTATGCTTTAGAGAGATTAGTTCACCAGATTGCTAAAGATCTTCATAAATCGTATTTTGAAATTACCGCACTCAATTACGTCAAAAAAGAACAGTTCCCATTTCAGGCTGCAGCAGGTGCTTTACTAGACTCAGGTGATTATTTACAAGCACAAGAACTTATAAAAAAATCAGATGCTTATCAAAGAATCCTTGAGAGAAAGCATCAAGCTCAAAAAGAAGGACGCTGGTACGGTATAGGTTATGCCTCAATTGTGGAGCCATCCATTTCCAATATGGGATATATCGCCACAGTTCTCTCCAAAGAGCAAAGAGATAAGGCGGGCCCTAAAAATGGCGCCATTGCTTCGGCAACGGTCAGTATTGATCCAATGGGTGGAGTGATCGTTAATATTGCCTCAGCACCAGCCGGACAAGGTCATCAAACAGTGATTCAACAAGTTGTCGCTGATGTTTTTGGTATTTCACCCGCAGCGATAGTGGTCAATGTCGATTTTGACACGCATAAAGATGCATGGTCAGTGGCGGCTGGAAATTATTCGAGTCGGTTTGCTGGAGCAGTAGCTGGGACTGCTCATCAAGCGGCAGTTAAATTAAAGCAACGTATCCTTAAATATGCAAAACATGCATTAGCGGCGGATCATGAGGAATTGATTTTTGCAAAAGATACTATTACTGATCCAAAGACAAATAAAAGCGCTCCTTTCTCACGAATCTGTGGCTCTTTTCATTGGGCGCCTGCTGTGGTTGCTCAAGCGTTAGGCGATGAACAATCGTTTGCTCTTCGTGAGACCGTTTTTTGGAGCGCTTCAACTTTATATGCTACAGATGAAAATGATCGTATTAATACATCAGCAGCTTATGGTTTTGCGTTAGATGTATGTGGGATTGAAATAGATCCTATTTCTTGTAGTGCGAAGATAGATCAATACATCACACTGCATGATGCAGGCGTTATTCTGAATCCGGCCCTTGCAGATGGACAAATTTATGGTGCGTTTAGTCAAGGTGTCGGCGCAGCATTGCTTGAAGAATTTGTTTATAGCTCTGATGGTAATTTCTTGTCTGGTACATTTGCTGATTATCGAGTCCCCACAGCCAGTGAGATTCCGGTACCAACGATTATTCATATGGAGTCTCCTAGTCCGTTTACGCCATTGGGTGCAAAAGGATTGGGTGAGGGAAATAATATGAGTACTCCAGTTTGTATTGCGAATGCGATTGCTGATGCCATCGGTTATGATGATATTCGCTTACCTGCTACACCAACGCGTGTTCATGAGTGGTTGGTGAAGGCGAAAAAAATAGAAGCAAGGAACATTAACACGATTAAATCAGCGCCAAATCAGGCAGATATGCCACTTGGTGCGCAAGGAGTCATCGATTTTGGAATTAGTCCTGAAAGTATTTTTCAAGTGCTGATGGTTCCGATGCGCCTGAAAAACGTGATTCCAGGATGTGAGTCTATGAACCAAACGAGGGAAGGCTCAGATATTCTTTATCAGTGTATAGCGGTCGTTCGTATTGGTATTATTAAAGCCAAATTCACGGCACACTTACGTTTAAGTGAGATTCAAGAGCCAACCAATTTCGTACTTTCTGGGGAAGGTCGTGGGCCACTTGGATTTGCTCAAGGATCCGGAAAAGTTCAGTTAAAACGCATTGGTCAAAATACCCAATTATCGTATGACTATCAAGCTAAGATTTCAGGGAAATTATCTGCGGTGGGAAGTCGACTCCTTGAAGGAAGTATTCGTATTGTTCTAGATCAATTATTTAAGTCTTTGGCAAAAGAAGCAGGTGAAAAAAAAGCGAGTTGGTTAACAAAAATGAAAACAAAACTGATTGGGGATGTATGAAAAGTGCCCCATTTGTTGTTCATCAACCCAAGTCCTTGAGCGAAGCAGTTAAGCTTTTTGCACAGCATGGGGAAGAGGCTAAGATTATTGCTGGTGGCCAAACTTTAGTGCCGATGTTAGCGATGCGTATTGCGACCCCATCCATCTTAATTGATGTCAACGAAGTAAAAGAACTCAATGATATTGTTGAAAAGGCGGATTGTATTGAAGTTGGGGCGGCTGTTTCACAAGCTCAACTAGAAGACTATTTGAGTAAAAATATCTCCCATTCTTTATTAGCTGTAATGATTCCTTGGATTGCCCATCGTCCAATTCGTAATCGAGGAACTATCGGTGGTTCAATCGCTCATGCAGACCCGAGTGCAGAATTAGTACTGGCATTATCAGCATTAAATGGATGGGTGATTTTAGCGAATCATCGTCAACAAAGAAAAGTTCTAGCCGAAGATTTTTTTATTGGAGCGCTTCAGACGGATCGTCAGATGGATGAGGTTTTAGTAAAAGTGGTTTTCCCTAAATTAATGAAAAATTCACAATTTGGGTTTACAGAGTATGGATATCGACATGGTGATTTTGCGGTCGTCTCTGTTGCTATCATCAAAAATGATCATGACTGGATCTTTGCTTATGGCGGAATTGATGATACGCCCCTCGTCTTTAGGCAAAAGTTAGCGTCCACAGATGAAGCCTTAACATTTGCGGCTCACTTAGCTAATACCGTCAATGTGCGAGAAGATCCAACGGCGAGTTCTGGTTTGAGAAGACATTTGATGCAAAGTCAAAGTGAATTGTTGATTAAACAACTTGATACGGTGAAAGAGTAAATAGAAAATATGTCACAATTACCCTTAAGTCAAAAAATAACTGTAGCCATTACTGTGAATGGCGTTCAACGTGTCGCTGATTGCGAATATAGAACTACCTTGGGTGATTTTTTACGCCATGAACTAGGACTTACTGGCACCCATTATGGTTGTGAGCATGGAGTATGTGGAGCTTGTACGATTCACGTTAGTGGTGAGCCTGTGAGGTCATGCCTTATGTTCGCTTATCAAGCTAATGGCAAAGATATTCAAACGGTGGAAGGGTTGTCTTCTGATAAGGAGCTTAGTGATTTACAAGCAGCCTTTAGAAAACATCATGCCCTGCAATGCGGTTTTTGTACCCCAGGATTTTTAATGACAAGCGCTAAGTTTTTAATCGATACCCCAAGCCCAACAGAAGCGCAGGTGCGTGAAGCAATTTCTGGAAATATCTGTCGGTGCACAGGTTATAAAGGAATTGTTGAGGCTATATTAGATGTTGCTAATCATCGACGCAAGGTAGGTGCCTAAATTGTTAGATCTAGGAAGAACTTTTTTACAAGCTGTTGAAAGATGCCCTCGACATTTGGCGATTGTTGATGGCCAGCTTCGATATACATATGAAGAGTGGGCGTTACTTGTAGGCGCCTTAGAGCAGTATCTCTTGCAACAAGGATTAAAAAAAGGAGATCGTGTTTTAAGTATTTTACAAAATCGATTTGAGGCGGCAACTTTGCATTGGGCCTGCCAGATGGCTGGTATTACGATTGTTCCGATTAATTGGCGTGCTAAAGCAGATGAAATTGATTTTTATTTAAATAACTCACAATCCAAACTCGTTTTTTATGAATCTGCCAGTAGTGCTGAATTAGCTGTGGTACTAAAAGATCAAGAATTTCCTTCAGTATTTTGTGGATCAGGTGAGAGTATTGTGATCAACTCGGCACTTTTTTCAAATTGCGTCGCGCAACGTCAAATGCCAATTTCTTATGCAAGTGCAACGGATTGTTCGGTGATGTTGTATACCTCCGGGACAACTGGAAAGCCTAAAGGCGTACCTAGAACGCAAGCTGCTGAACGTGCTGCGGGAATTGCTCATATTGCACAGAACCAGTACCGAAGTTATGAAGTAACCTTAGGGGTAATGCCTTTGTATCATACGATGGGTGTTAGAACTTTATTGGCGTTATGTTTAGGTAATGGCGCCTATATTGCCTTACCTAAATGGCATGCACCTACTGCGGTGGACTTAATTGCTCAAGAAAAAGTTTCTCATTTATATTTAGTGCCAACTTTGTATCATGACCTGATTAATGCAAGTAATTTTAGCCGCGATAAAGTAAAGACGACCACTAAACTTGGTTTTGCTGGAGCTCCTATGCATGATGCCTTGTTGCTAGAGCTCAATCAACTTTTTCAGCCAGAGTTATTTGTTAATCATTATGGTTCTAGCGAAATATACACCTTCACCATTAATCAATGGGCCGTAGAAAAACCGGGAAGTGCAGGCAGGGCTGGACTTAATGAGCGTATCAGAGTCGTTGCATTGGATGACGGAAACCGAAAGATGACTGGTGAGGATCTTCTCCCGCCTGAGGTAGAGGGGCAAATCATTTGTGACTTACAAAGTGAAGAAGCTTTTTCGGGATATTGGGAAAGGCCTGACGCCAACGAAAAATCATTACGTGGTGAGTGGTACTTTACAGGTGATACTGGGTATTTTGATCAAGAGGGCGAACTTTTTGTAACTGGTCGCGTAGACGATATGATCATATCGGGGGGCGAGAATATTTCCCCAGTAGAAATTGAATCTCTTTTGTCCTTACATCCTGCGGTAGATGAAGTAGCTGTCGCCGGCATGAAAGATGATCGTCTTGGACAAAAGGTGGTTGCCTTTATTCATCTGAAACAAGATGTTTTAGCAGAAGAGTTAGATCATTATTGTAAAAAATCTGAATTACTCAACTTTAAGCGTCCAAGAGAATATGTATTTGTTAAAGAAATACCAAAATCTCCGGTAGGTAAAATTTTAAGAAGAAAATTAATTGCTGGTGAATACGAATTAAGTTAACGATAGGAAAAAAATGAGTCTGATAAGTCATCCCTTTGCCAATATTTTAAAAGACCTTGATGGTTTTTATGTGGAAATCAATGAAGAGAAAAAGCGTGCTGACATTGTTCTTAAGCGTCCGCCATTTAATGTAATTATGATGCCGCAACGTGATCAGTTAAGAGCTTGTTTTGAGGCTTTAGACGCTGATGAACGTGTACGTATTATTGTCCTTCGTTCAGAAGGTGAGCATTTTTCAAGTGGCGGAGATATTAAGGGATTTTTAGAAGCTAGCCCTGAACATGTATCTAAATTAGCTTGGAATATTGCAGCACCGGCGAGGTGTACTAAACCAGTGATTGCTGCTAATCAAGGATATTGTTTTGGTGTTGGTTTTGAAATCTCATTAGCGTGTGATTTCCGTATCGCCACTCAATCTACCTTATACGCGCTACCTGAACAAAAACTTGGGCAAATCCCTGGCTCAGGCGGGTCTGCTAGATTACAAAAAATGGTTGGTATTACTAGGACCAAAGATATTGTCATGCGCTCAAGGCGTATTTCGGGTCAGCAGGCTTATGAATGGGGAGTCGCAACGATGGTTGTTGATGATTCAGAGTTATCTGCCTCAGTTGACTCTTTAGCGGCAGAACTATTGGCTTTCTCGCCAATAGCTCAAAGAACTGCCAAAAAATTGTTGAATGATACAGATGATGCATTATTAAGTACGGCAATTGAATTAGAAGGTCATTCGTATAGTCGGTTACGAACGACGGAAGATTTTAAAGAAGGAGTTACAGCTTTTCATAGTAAGCGCACACCCAACTTCACTGGGAAATAATTTAACTAAAGGAGACAGAAATGCAAATCAAAAAAATTGTAATAGCCATGAGTTCAGTCGTATTGGGAACATCCTTAGCATTGGCGGCAGATGGACCTATTAAAATAGGTGTTGTAACACCTTTATCCGGCACCTATACACCAATTGGACAACAAGTCAAAATGGGCTTGGAGTTGGCTACTAAAGAAGTCAATGCTGCAGGCGGAATTATGGGAAGAAAAGTCGAGTTAATTTTTGAAGATGAAGAAGCCAATCCTGCGGTCGCTACTCAAAAAGCAGAAAAGTTATTTCAGGTTTCAAACGTCGACTTTTTAACTGGTACAGTTAATTCTGGATCTACGTTAGCTGTTGGACAATTAGCTGAACGAAATAATAAATTGATTGCAACAACAGTTTCTTTTGCGGATTCAATTACAGGGGATAAGTGTTCTCCAAACGTATTTCGAGTTAATGCACGTGCTGGTATGCAATCAGCAGCACTTGCAGCATGGCTTGCGAAAGAAAAACCGAATGCAAGTGTGTTTTTTATTGGACCTGACTATGAAATGGGGAGATCAACAGTTGCTGCGTTTAAAAAAGCAGCTGAAGAAAAGGGTGCAAAATCTGTAGGTGAAATTTTTGCGCCATTGGATAATAAAGATTATTCACCATATTTCGGGCAAGTTCGCGCAGCAAAACCAAACGTAATTTATACCTCTGTTGCGGGTAATGACACAGTACGTTTGTTAACGCAAATGAGTGAATATGGGGTCAATAAAGGAGTTACTTTGGTCGGCGCTGCGGGGACAGTGACATCGCAAAATATGACCGCGATTGGAACTGCGGCTGAAGGTTATGTGACTGGGGTAGGTTATTCCATCAAAGCTGAAACTCCGGCTAATAAAAAGTTTGTTGCAGCCTTTCAAAGTGAGTTTAAAACACAACCCGATTTATATGGCACAGATTCATATGGCCTGATTTATTTTTATAAAGCGGCTGTCGAGAAAGCAAAATCAACTGAAACTGACAAAGTGCGTGTAGCAATGAGAGATCTTGAATGGGCAACACCACAAGGCATGAAAAAAATGCGTGGCGCTGATCATCAGGCGATGCAAGAAATGTATGCTGTTAAGGTTGAAAAAAGTGAGTTTATTGTCATTAGTCGTGTACCTGCTGAGCAAGCGATTGGTCCAGACACATGTACTCGTTTCTAATTTAATTAAAGGCTGTGCATGTTAGAAAGTTTGCAGTTTATATTTGCACCGCAAATCATCAATGGATTATCCATTGGGGTTGCTGTGATATTAATGGCATTGGGTTTAACCATTATCTTTGGCTTACTCGATGTCATTAATATGTCGCATGGTGAGTTTTACGCAGCAGGTGCATTTCTTAGTGTATCTCTAATGAGCCTTGGCATTTCTTTTTGGTGGACGTTGATGATTGTTCCTTTGCTATTAGTGCCGTTTGGTATTGCGATGCAAGAACTGCTGATTAAAAAGGTTTTTCATCATAAAGATCGACATATATTAACTTTGCTCTTAACTTTTGGTGTTGCAACAATATTAGAGGATTTATATAAAGTTATCTGGGGTGCGAATACAGCTAAACCCGCTACTCCTATTACTGGTGCAAGTGATGTTTTAGGCGTGATGTTTCCGAATTACCGAATATTTCTGATGGTTTTTGGAGCCTTATTAATTTTGTCAGTTTGGTTATTAATTTATAAAACATCCATTGGATCTATCGTACGAGCTGCGACATTAGATCGCGATATGAGCGCATCCCTAGGCATTCCGGTCAATACTGTCTATGCATTAACCTTTGCCTTTGGAGTGGCTCTTGCAGCTTTGGCAGGAGTGTTATTGGCGCCAATTTATTCTGTTTTTCCAACGATGGGTAAAGATTTTATTTTGTTAGCCTTTGCTGTTGTGATTGTTGGTGGATTAGGCAGCATTAAAGGCGCAGTGATTGCTGGATTGCTATTAACACAACTGCAGTCCTTATCCTCTTTATACATTTCGCCAGTATGGTCAGACCCCATTGTATTTTCTGTCATGGTACTAGTACTCATGTTTAAGCCTAGCGGTTTATATGCGGGCATGAAAAATGGATAAGTATCAACAAAAGGCAGTCCGTATCATGGAGTGGTTGATGCTCACGGCAGCTATTATTTTGGTGGTGATTGGAAAGCTAACTGGTGATACATTTTTTCTCAGGTTAGCAACCGAAGCTTTAATCTTTGGTGGCCTAGCTTTATCGGTTGACTTATTACTCGGTATTGTAGGGTTGTTATCGCTTGGTCAGGCACTCTATTTTGGTTTTGGAGCATATGTATCCGCCCTCATATTGCGAGACTGGATACCCTCATTTTGGCTGTGCATTTTTGTTGTAGCAATAACTTCTGCATTTCTTGGGTGGATAACCAGTTATATAGCCTTGCGCTCAAAAGGTGTATATTTTGCATTGATTAGTTTTGGTCTTGCACAAGTTTTTGCGAAATCAGTCTATAACACACGATCATTGGGGGCCTCCGATGGTATGGTGGGCGTACCGATTATACAAATCCCCTTTCCCTTTATTACATTGAATCTTGGTGATGCGATTACTTTTTTTGTCATTACTTTTATATTCATGGCAACTATTTATTTCACACTTAAATATTTTCTGTATACCCCATTAGGCAGGATCTGGAATGGTGTTCGTTCTAATGAATCTCGCTTACCTTATTTAGGCTATAACACGCAAGCACCCAAACGTATTGCATTTGTGCTGGCGGCGATAGTAGCAGCAGTCTCTGGTGCTTTGTATCCGATGTTGCGTGGTTTTGTCTCTCCTGAGCTAATGTACTTTAGTGTTTCAGGAAATGCTGTAATTACTGTAGTGTTAGGTGGAGTAGGCACATTGATCGGAGCGCTTTTTGGTAGTAGCTTACTCATGATATTGAAATCCGTTATTGGCACGTTGACTCTGCATCATCATATTGTGATCGGCCTTATGTTTGTTGTCATTGTGATATTTGCGCCAAAAGGTATTGTCGGTATGCTAAGCGCTAAGCTAAAAATGAAGGATGCGCAGTGATCATGCCAATCCTTCAAGCTAAAAATTTAACTAAATATTTCGGTGGCTTACGTGCTGTAGGAGGAGTTTCTTTCGATGTGGAGCCTTTAGGAGTTACCTCGATTATTGGCCCTAATGGCGCAGGTAAAACAACATTATTTAATTTGTTGAGTGGCTTATACATGCCGGATGAAGGTCAATTATTGATGGGTGGCGACGATGTCACTTTATTAGAACCTGTTGAGCGTTTAAGTCGAGGGATGGCACGGTCTTTTCAAATTACGAATTTATTTTTCGATTTAACTGTAGAGCAAAACTTACTGTTAGCCTCTCAAAAATTAGAATCCTGGTCAAAATTGTTTAGCGTAACTCATAAAAGTCAATTAGCGCTTCATCGAGCACAAGAACTCTTAGAGGTGTTTCAATTAGACTCAAAGAAGGACGAGCAGGCGGGGGCCCTTTCTCATGGAGAGCAGCGTCGTCTTGAAATTGCCGTCACCATGGCTTTGCGTCCTAAAATCTTATTGCTTGATGAGCCTACTCAAGGTATGTCTCAAGGTGATACGCATGAGACTTCTCAATTAATTGCCGACTTAGGTAAAAGTGTCACGATTTTGTTGATAGAGCATGATGTTGAGCTTGTTATGGACTTATCCAAGCAAGTTGTAGTGATGGCTCAAGGAGAAAAAATTGCGCAAGGAAGTCCACAAAAGGTAAGAAGTAATCCAATCGTTCAAACCGCCTATTTTGGAGATGCCGTATGAGTCTCCTACAAATTAAAGACATACATACATATATTGGTCTATCCCATATATTACAGGGTGTCGACTTAGAAATTGCCGAAGGTGAGGTTGTTGGTTTATTTGGACGTAATGGAGTTGGAAAAACTAGCATTATTAAAACTATTGCTGGTTGGTTACCTCCTCGTCAAGGCGAGATCACTTTTCAGGGACAGAATATCGCTGGGTGGCCAAGTGAAAAAATTGCTAGATTAGGTATTGCTTTAGTACCTGAGGATCGGAGAATTTTTTCAGGATTGACGGTTGAAGATAATTTAAAAATGGGCTTAATGCAACTGCCGTCGAATGTTCGCTCAAAGCATAAACATAAAATTACAGAATTATATGAGCAGTTCCCTCGATTATTAGAGCGTAAAAATCAGCTAGGTAATACTTTATCTGGTGGTGAGCAGCAAATGTTGGCTATTGGTAGAGCCTTGGTGGGTTCACCACGATTAATTTTAATTGATGAACCAACTGAAGGGCTTGCGCCAATGATTGTGAATGAAATTTTTACCTTGTTAAAAAAACTTCGCGAGCAAGGTGTATCTATTTTATTGATTGAGCAAAATGTGCATAAGGCCTTACATTTGTGTGATCGACATTATGCGATTGAGCGAGGTCGAGTTGTTGACCAGGGAAGATCAAATCAGCAAGAAGATGTTGCTAGATTAATGAAGAATATAGCTGTTTAGTGGGAATACAAGATAGTTTTTTTAAGCATTAGTAAGAAGTTGATTTTAGATTTACATTTTTTATAAAAACATAAAAGGGAGCAATATGAAAAGTTACCGAACATTAATTTCTGTAGTAATTTCGAGTTTTTTATGTCTTAGTTTTACTTTTAATAGCTATGCAAAGCTGGGTTCATGTAATGATCCCATCTTATTAGGTACGACCATCTCAGAAACAGGTCCATTTTCAACGCTGGCAGATAAGTGGAGAAAAATGACAGAAGTTTTTGCTGAAGAGTTAAATAAATCAGGTGGAGTATTTGTAAAAAATTGTAATAAGAAAGTTCCTATTAAGTTTGTTATCTATGACGATCAAAGTGTACCAGCTACAGCAGTATCACTTTTCGAAAAAATGGCAACTGTTGATAATGTTGATTTTTTCGTAGGACCTGATTGGTCTTCTATGGGTGGACCAGTTCCTCCGTTAGCTGATAAGCATCAGATTCCAATGGTGATGGCAAACGTTGCGTCACCTTCCGTTTATGATCGCGGGTTAAAGTATATCTGGGGCACACCTTATCCCGTAGTTCCGCGTTGGTCAGAACGTTATTTTGATATGTTGGCAACAGTTGAGCCCAAACCAAAAAGTATTTACTTTATTACACATGACAATCCAGTAACAAAAGGAATCACTGGTTTTTGGTCTAAAAAGGCAGAAGCTCAAGGTATTAAGGTAATCGGTGAAGATCTATTTGCACAGGACACCAAAGACTTTACTGCACTGTTAGCTAAAGTGCGTGCAGCTAAACCGGATATTATTTACATTAGCTCATTTGATGGCCCATCTGTTTCGTTAGTGCAGCAAATTCGGAAGATGAAAATTAAAGTGATGGATGTACACCATTCATTTTTATCTGGAGCTCTTTACAAACAAGTTGGGGACGACATTCAGGGTATGACAGGAGAGTTGCCGTGGTATCCGGGTGTTAAAGGTGATTACAGTGAGTTTGTCGAAGCTGTCTTAACTAAATCAAATGTTAGTATGTTTGACTATCCGTTTAGTTTGGGACGCATTGGAGCTTACTTGACCATGACTCAGGCGATTGAAAAAGCCGGCGCTATAGATCGTGAATTAGTTAAAAATGCTCTATTTAAAGGCACCTTTAAGTCACCAGCAGGGAATATTGTGTTTGATGAAAGAGGTTTTCCGAACAATGGCGCCTTTACAGTTCAAATGCAAAAAGGTGGGCAAGTTATTGTTGTCTGGCCTAAGGAAGCTGCCACTGGTAAATTAACTTGGCCTTCACCATCTTGGCAATAAGAACATGATATCTATTGAAGTTTTAGCCCAAGTGATGTTGGGGGGGGTGTTAATTGGAGGCTTATATGCACTTGTTGCATTTGGGCTGTCATTAATTTATGGCGTGGTCAAAATATTGAATTTTTCCCACGGCACACTCCTTTCTATTGGAGGTGTTCTCGCTTCAACCATTTATGCTACGTGGGGTATTTCTCCTTGGTTGATTTCGTTGCTGATGACACCTTTATTTTTTGCCTATGGATATTTATTTTTTAAATATTTACTTGAGCCTCTTAGTAAAAGAAATCATTTTGAATCCACTGTAGGTACGGTATTAATTACCGTAGGAGCTTTGTTAATCATGAGTGATTTAACAGCGAAGTTCGCGGGATCAACGCAAAAAAATATCAACCTACAGTTTGATACTTTTGAGGTTGCAGGCGTTATTATTTCAACCACCC
>CANJBQ010000011.1 GCA_947472645.1 Burkholderiaceae bacterium | reverse complement strand
GGGTTGGCATAGTGTGTCAAAGCATTGAAGATGGAAATTGGTGTATTTGGCAAATAGGTAATCACAGCTAGCAGTAAACCTAACATGATGACTACTTTACGACCAATCTTATCTGACAGTGAGCCAAAGAAGATAAAACCAGGTGTGCCAATTAATAAAGCTGCTGCAATTAACAGGTTCGCTGTTTTGGGATCAACTTTGAGGACTTGAGTGATAAAAAAGAGGGCATAAAATTGACCGGTGTACCAAACTACAGCCTGACCAGCTACTAAGCCGACTAAAGCCAAGATGACAATTTTAAGATTCTTCCATTGAGCAAAAGACTCGCCTAAAGGTGACTTGGATAATTTCCCTTCAGATTTCATTTTTTGAAATGCTGGAGACTCAGCCATTTGTAAACGGATATACAAAGAAACACCAAGTAAAAGTATAGAAACAATAAATGGAATTCTCCATCCCCATACTTCAAAGTCTTTACCGGTAAGCTCTCTACAACCCAAAATAACTAACAAAGATAAAAACAAACCTAAGGTGGCTGTTGTTTGAATCCATGAAGTAAAGAAACCGCGACGGTGCCGTGGAGCATGCTCAGCAACATAAGTTGCGGCACCACCATATTCACCACCTAGGGCTAAACCTTGTAAAACGCGCAATGTAATTAGGATGACAGGAGCAGCTACACCTATAGAAGCGTAGTTAGGTAATATACCCACTAAGAAGGTAGATGCACCCATAATCACAATCGTGACTAGGAAGGTGTATTTACGACCAATCAAATCACCTAAACGACCAAATACTACAGCGCCAAATGGGCGAACAATAAATCCTGCGGCAAATGCTAATAATGCAAAAATGAAAGCAGAGCCTGGATCTAATTTGGAAAAGAATTGAGCACCAATAATGGTAGCTAAAGAACCGTATAAATAAAAGTCATACCACTCAAAGACGGTACCTAAAGACGAGGCAAAGATAACTTTACGTTCTTCAGAGGTCATTGGGGCAGATTTTTGTACATCATTGGATGTCGCCATAGTCAAATAACTCCTACATAGTTGTAATAAAAATAAAACATGATGAATTATCCATGCTTCTCGCTATAAAACGGTGGGTTTTTAGGGTAATTCCTTAGTATAAGTTGATGATGTTTTGAGCTTTTATCGAACCCAAAGTAACTCCTACATCAACAACAACCTCTTCCGACAGAAAATCTATTTAACTACTACACAAAATGCTTCTATAGTGGAGTTACTACTTTTCATGAAAAAAATCACAAAAGTGGAATAAATTGATCAAAAGTAAAAAATAAGTTGTAAAAAGTACTGTTTTTCTATACAGTACATTTGTATTCATAATTAACTTTATAAAGAAAAGATGATGATTGGAAAAAAGATGGATGACAAGAAGTCAAAGGCGAGCGCAAATACGGTCCCTGGAAACTCAGCTAACTCAGAATTTTCTGGGTTAAGTAACGACAAGCAAAAAGCGCTAACGGCGGCACTTGCTCAAATTGAAAAACAATTTGGCAAGGGATCCATCATGCGCCTTGGTGATGCTGAGATTGCACAGGATATCCAAGTAGTATCCACGGGCTCATTAGGGCTTGATATCGCATTAGGGGTAGGGGGTCTTGCAAGGGGTCGTGTCATAGAAATTTATGGGCCAGAATCTTCAGGTAAGACTACTTTGACCCTTCATGCTGTGGCTGAGATGCAAAAACTAGGTGGCACTTGTGCCTTCATCGATGCAGAGCATGCATTAGATGTTCAATACGCAGCAAGGCTTGGGGTTGATGTCAATAATTTGCTTATTTCACAGCCTGACACTGGAGAGCAGGCACTAGAAATAGCTGACGCCCTCGTTAGATCGGGTTCCATTGATTTAATTGTTATTGACTCAGTAGCGGCGCTCGTACCAAGAGCTGAAATAGAAGGCGAAATGGGCGATTCTTTACCGGGTTTACAGGCGCGTTTAATGAGTCAAGCACTTCGTAAGTTAACCGGGACTATTAAGCGGACGAATTCGATGATTATCTTTATTAATCAAATTCGGATGAAGATTGGCGTCATGTTTGGTTCCCCAGAAACAACGACTGGAGGAAATGCGCTCAAATTTTATGCATCCATGCGATTAGATATTCGCCGCATTGGCAGTATCAAAAAAGGTGAGGATAACGTTGGAAATGAGACTAGAGTAAAGGTCGTTAAAAATAAAGTATCCCCCCCATTTAGAGAGGCAATTTTTGACATTATGTATGGCACCGGGATTTCTCGTGAAGGCGAGATCATTGATATGGGTGTTGAGGCAGACATTATTGAAAAATCTGGCGCATGGTACAGCTATAAAGGTGAGAAGATTGGACAGGGTAAAGATAATTCACGAGATTTTCTGAAAGCCAATCCCGAGTTATCAAAAGAGTTAGAAGGACTAATTCGTGCAAAGTTAGGTGTTAAAGGTTCAAAAGCGGTTATATCTGGTAAGGAAGATGACGAAGTCGAGCCTCCAGAAGCTTGAGGATCAGTTAGAAGTCATTGAAACTGGTAGCCGACCTAAAAAGACAATGAGTCTTTTAGGTCGTGCGATCAGGTATCTTTCTTATCGGGAACATAGTGAATCGGAGATAAGAAGAAAACTACAGCCACATGCTCAATCTGAGGCAGAGTTAGATGTAACAATTGCCAAACTCATTGAAAAAAACTTCCTATCTAACGCGCGTTTTGCAGACGGCTTGGTAACGCGTAAATCTAAAGGTTTAGGTGTTAATCGTTTAGTTCAAGAAATGCGTCAGCATCAGATTGATAAAACTACGATCACAAAGCATATTAAAGACCTGCAACCATCGGAAGCTAAAAGAGCTTATGAGGTTTGGGAAAAAAAATTTGGCGAACTAGCTCAAGATCCTCGAGATTTAGCGAAACAAATTCGTTTTTTAGCCAGTAGAGGGTTTGATCAAGACATTATTTATCAAATTGTGCGAGGGAAAACCCTAGACGACTCTCTTTGAAATGCTAGACTATAGCCATGTCTGAAAATCAAAAAGATGCAAATTCTTCCCGCCGGCTCGTTCACGAGCGAAAAATCGATTTAAAAGCTTATCGAAGAGATGATGATTTATGGGATATTGAGGCGGAGTTAATTGATACAAAACCGCAGGATTTCCAACTAGCAGCGGTTCATCGAAAAAAAAATGAGCCGATTCATCAAATGCAGTTAAAAATTACGATTAATGAGCAGATGGACATTGTCGAATCTAGCGCTAAATCGCACCACGTACCTTATCCAGGTTTTTGTGAAACCATAGCTCCAGACTACTCTCAATTAGTTGGGCTTAATTTATTAAAAAACTTTAGGGAGGGTGTAAAAAGTCGGTTAGGTGGTTACTTAGGATGTACTCATCTTTCGGAGCTTACAAAGCTTCTTCCAACGGTCGCAACTCAAGGCTTTGCCGGCGAGATTTTTCGTGTTCAAGTGAAATCTGAAAATCATAGTGCAGATGGGGCGGAGTTGCCATTCCAGTTTAATGCTTGTCACGCACTCAGAACCGATGGTGAGGCTGTTAAAACCTACCACCCTATCTGGTATGGACATCCACTGCAGGCTGGAAAATTTATCTTTGGAAAAAAATAAATAAAATGCAAGAATTCATTCAATCATGTTTCATCGTTATTATTGATAAAAATATATATTTAACTTAAGGAATCAAATATGAAAATCCACGAATACCAAGGTAAAGAATTACTGCGCCAATTTAATGTCCCAGTACCCAATGGGATACCAGCATTTAGTGTTGATGAGGCTGTAAAAGCAGCTGAAAAATTAGGTGGCCCAGTATGGGTTGTTAAGGCACAAATACACGCTGGTGGTCGAGGTAAAGGCGGTGGCGTTAAGGTTGCTAAATCACTCGAAGAAGTAAAAACATATGCAACGAATATTTTAGGTATGCAATTAAAAACACACCAAACAGGACCAGAGGGACAATTGGTGCGTCGTTTATTGGTGGAAGACGGTGCCGATATTAAAAAAGAGTATTACGTAGGTATTTTGACAGATCGCACAACTCAATCCGTGGTCATCATGGCATCTAGTGAAGGTGGTATGGATATTGAAGAAGTTGCTGCGCATACTCCTGAAAAAATTATTAAAGCATTTATTAATCCATTGCATGGCGTAACAGATACTCAAGCAAGTCAACTTGTGAAGGGCATTGGAGTACCAGAGGCATCTCAAGCACAAGCAAAACAGGTGATTACGAATTTATATAAGACCTATATGGATACAGATGCATCTTTAGTAGAAATTAATCCTTTAATTTTGGAAGGTAACGGCAATATTAAAGCGTTGGATGCAAAATTTAATTTCGATCCTAATGCATTATTTAAACATCCTGAAATAGTCGCTTATCGTGATGAGGCAGAAGAAGATCCTGCTGAAATTGAAGCCTCAAAGTTTGATTTAGCATATATCTCTTTGGACGGAAACATAGGATGTTTAGTGAACGGTGCCGGATTAGCGATGGCGACGATGGACACCATCAAATTATTTGGTGGTGAGCCAGCCAACTTCCTAGACGTAGGTGGTGGCGCAACGGCTGAAAAAGTAACAGAAGCATTTAAAATCATGCTCAAAAACAAGCATGTCAAAGCGATTTTGGTGAATATTTTTGGTGGGATTATGCGTTGCGATGTGATCGCAGATGGCGTCATTCAAGCTTGTAAAGCAGTCAATTTATCGGTTCCTCTTGTGGTGCGTATGAAGGGGACGAATGAAGACCTCGGCAAAAAGATGTTAGCCGAATCAGGCTTGCCAATTATTAGTGCCGACACGATGGCCGAAGCTGCGACCAAAGTAGTTGCTTCAGTTCAATAAATTTTAGAGGAATATACATGTCAATTTTGATTAATAAAAATACCCGCGTCATCACACAAGGGATCACGGGTAAAACAGGTCAGTTTCACACAGAAAAATGCCAAGAGTATGCAAATGGTAAAGAGTGTTTTGTGGCGGGAGTCAATCCTAAAAAAGCTGGAGAGAAAATCTTTGGGATTCCTATTTTTGGTAACGTAAAAGAGGCCGCAAAAGAAACTGGTGCAACCGTATCCGTCATTTATGTACCCCCTGCTGGCGCAGCTGCTGCCATTTGGGAGGCTGTCGAGGCTGACTTAGATTTAGCGATATGTATCACAGAAGGAATACCCGTCAAAGATATGTTGGAGCTGCGTAACCGCATGAAAGAAAAAGAAGCCAAAGGTGGAAAGAGAACGATGTTACTTGGACCTAACTGTCCCGGTCTAATCACACCTGAAGAGATTAAGATTGGAATTATGCCAGGCCATATTCACCGTAAAGGTCGTATTGGCGTCGTCAGTCGTTCAGGAACATTAACCTATGAGGCGGTTGCACAGTTAACGGAAATTGGATTAGGTCAGTCTTCTGCTGTAGGAATCGGCGGTGACCCGATTAACGGCTTGAAGCATATTGAAATCATGCAATTATTCAATGATGACCCTGAGACGGATGCGGTCATTATGATTGGAGAAATTGGTGGACCGGACGAAGTGGACGCCGCACGTTGGTGTAAAGCGAATATGAAAAAACCGATTGTTGGATTTATTGCTGGTGTTACAGCACCTGCGGGTAAAAGGATGGGACATGCAGGCGCATTAATTTCTGGCGGAGCGGATACTGCAGATGCAAAATTAGCCGTTATGGAAGAATGCGGGTTTACGATTACTCGCAATCCATCTGAAATGGCAAAACTATTAAAAGCATTGTTGTAAAAACTTCTGCTGTAATGGTGGTTCAATAAAAAAAGGGGGCAACCCCTTTTTTGTGAATATAAAAATCATTTAAAATAAAAATTATTAAATAATTAATTAAAAGACTAAAGGACAGATATGGATTTCTCATCCAGCGCAGTTTGGGTTGCATTAGCGTACATTATTTTCACCAATATTTTACTTTCTGGGGATAATGCGGTGGTTATTGCAATGGCCTCAAGAAATCTCCCTAAGGAACATCAACGTAAGGCTATCTTTTGGGGTAGTGCTGCTGCAATCTTTTTAAGAATCGTACTTACATTGGTGGCCGTTGAGTTATTAGGTTTGCCTTACTTAAAAATGATTGGCGCTATTCTACTAGTCTATATTGGTGTTCAGTTGATGGCTGATAGTGATGATGGCAATGATATGGACGCATCACCTAGTTTGTTTAGTGCGATTCGAACTATCTTAATTGCAGATATCGTGATGAGTCTAGACAATGTCGTGGCCGTAGCTGCTGCTGCAGACCGCGCACCACCAGCAATGCGCATTCCACTGATTCTCATTGGTCTTGCAATGAGCATACCTTTGATTATTTTTGGTAGTACGATGCTATTAAAGGTGATGGAAAAATATCCCGTGATTATCACCCTTGGGGCAGCACTTTTAGGTTATTTAGCGGGCGAGATGTTTGCTTCAGATCCAGCAATACATGAATCCTTAAAAGGCTTTTTAGGTGAGCCGAACGTACCCTTCCAAATACTCGGAATTCTTTCCGTTGTTGTCATAGGTTTGTGGTTGAAAAAAAGAGCTCATTCAACAGAATGAGCGTTGAGTGATACGTGATCTGATTCGCGTTTAAGAAATAGTCATTGGTTCAGCGATGATGATTAAACTCATCATCGTTAACAACACCATCAGAATAGTATGGGCGATACTCAGAATCAATACATCTTTACGTTGATGAGTTATCCTAATAAAAATAAGATGGCTACATCTTAGTGCAAGGACATGACCAATCAAAATGGCAAAAAAAGCTAAATACCATGTAAAGCCCGCATCGATGATGGCAATATTGGGCCTAAATGATTTGGTTCGGAATAGATCCCACCCAAGGTGAAAAGGATCAGAAATTAAAAAAATAAAATTTTGTATTTGAATGACAAAGCTAGAAAAATTATGGGCAATTAAATAGCCGACAGCAATTGGAATCAGGCTAGGCGCTAAATAATCAGGAAGATACGTGAGGTCAGCACTAGAGCAGTATTTTTGCGGAATGTAACAACTAATTCGGTAAAAGGCCCAAAAAATTAACCATGTTGATATTAGTCCAAAGGTCCCAGAAAAATTAAAAGATGCGTTGAGCCATTGTGGAAAGATATTCATGAGATATTGTTCAAAAATAAGCCAAGCTGAATTACTGTGGAGCCCATCAAATAATACTGTTGAGAGCATGGCGAGTATAAAAGGGGCAAGTCCAATGGAGTTAATTTGATTGGCATCCAAGGAATAGAGGCCTTGACTGAGATATCTACGCTCTAAGGTGTTGGATACGGAGTTATAAAAAAAACAACCAAATTTTCCTAGCCAGTAAAAATAAATGCTAAAAACATCACAACGTGTTTGCCAAGTAGCTACTCCGAAAAGACACATGCCAACTAGGTTGATCAGTGTCCAAATGCCAATAAGTTGACCGATACGTGCTGGAACAAATGCTACGGGATAGATGAGTTCTAACCAACTCCAAGTTAATAAAAATCCAGTACCAATAGCCATTTTAAAGAATGTGGGCAGCGGTAAATTTAATGTGGTTGGTAGAGAGGGGAATCTCTTATTGAAAATCCACTGAAAAATATGAAAAAGGTTAGACCAAGGATTGATGATTGGCCAAAAATTCCCCAAAAAAGAAATGAGTAATGAAAGACCGAGCCACCAGGTAATCCAAATAAAATTCGGAGCTAAATTTTCAAGGGGGTCAGGATTACCCCAAAAGCAGGCGCCTAAAACCGTAAAAAATAAAAGAATCGATAGAGCTTTAGCCACACCAACTACCAATGATAAAAAGGGTTGATGTGTAGCAAGCCTTAAAATAATTTTTGGCTGGCTGTGTGGGTGAATAATGCTCGGATAGGAAATAAATAAAAAAAGAAACGATAACAGGACTACGAGGCCACTACCAATAATGAAAAAAGATAGGGGTAGTGGGAGATCATATCTCTCCTCAATACTGTGAGCATTGCATAGAGATGCAATAAAAAAACAGCCACAAAAAAATAAATTTAAAGCTAGGCGAACAATTTTCACAACTATTCAGGAAAAACTTCTAATGTGGCTAAAGCTTTTTGATGGCTCATTTGAGGAAGAGATGACCTAATTCCAGAATGCCATTCAAAAGTAAATCTTCCAGTCGCAAATGCTTTGAAATCTAAAACTGATTTCATTTTAGGATCTAAATGGACAGAAAGATGATAAGCATGCAGGTGGAGATCACCCGGCTCATCACTAGAGATAACTAGACGAACAACATCATTCTTATTGACCTTAATGATTTGTTGGCTCAAAGGGGCTAGCCCCTTTGTTAAATCAAGAGTAGCTTTTACTTCTTTACCAAATCCAATCGAGCTTAATAAACAATAAAATATCGTGCCTATCAGTACCCGATGCATCAAGATCATTTGATGGCAGCTTTCCAATCAGCGATTTCCCGTGCTTTACCCGTTAGGGATAGGATATGCATTCCAGTATTAGCTCGGTCAACGATATAAACCAAACCACGTTCGTCAACTTCCACATTATTAGTTTGAATCACTTTTTTATTAGAAGCCTCTGTGTAAGGCAGAGGGTCAGTTTTAGAGCTCGGTGGCGAATCAAGGACCACCGTATTCTTATTGATGGAAGGCACAAAATAAGCTACTTCAACGGGACTAAAAGGGTTACGAACATCTAGTACTCGAACCCCTGCGTTGAAATGAGCAAAGAACATGAGTTTTTTATAAAAAACCTCCGTCATATTTTCATTCGATGAGTGAGTTCCAAAGCGACCGCCTTTTGAGCAGAAGTTACCACTTTTTTCTGGAACGGTCCAGCTAGATACGCCAAATGGTTTTTTTTCATTGGTTGAGTCAACAAACCAAACCATTTGACGGCCCTCTAAACATTCTTTTTGAATTGCCTCGTCGGTGACAACGATAAAGTCCCGTTTTCTGCCAAGATAGTTTTTTGCAAACTCGGGGATATCTACATCAAACATAGGGAACGTTGTATGTGCGCCATGCATAGCTGGGAGATCGAGCCTGACAACTTGTGGGTATAGCAAGTTTTCTGGTGTTGGATCTTTTGGTCCATTGAGTAATTTATCGCGATCAATGATTTGAATGATGCCTTCATTATTTGTGCCATAACCAAAATAAACACGATTGCCCTTGGGTCCAGTTGACATGACACCATGTAATTGAGTTGGAACCGCTCCTCCTGCACCAGGTTGTTGGCCAACTAGGCCAAAGTCACGAATAAAAACAGGATTAGCTGGGTCGGATAAATCATAGACTTGTGTCATGCGAGTTGTTCGCCACTGCGGATTACCAGAAACCAAATAAGCAATTCCAGTATCGCACTCCCAAAAGTTTTTATGCGTGTCTTTAAGGCCCTTAATAATGGTTGTTAAAAGCGTTGGCATTGCAGGGTTTGTAACGTCCCAAATTTCATGAGCCTGGTTACCAAATACCCGTAACATATAAAACTTACTTTTATCACCTTTCGGTAAAGACGCACCACTACAAATACGAACCATCTGGCTTCCGCCACGTTCTGCCTTACCTTCTTGACCAGGAATGTGGTACAAATAAACTGGTTTTTTAGGATTGGTGACATCGAGGATAGAGGTACCATTGTCTTCAACTTTTCCCGATAGAGGATTTAATTTTTTATCACCATGGTGTCCAATATAGGCAATCCATCTATCCCCTTGTTTTTCAATGGTAGGTTGATACGCAGTTCTACCTTGAAGATCGCTATATCCTTCAAGCTTCATATTTTTAGAATCATCAACCCCTTGTGCAAAAGTAGGTAGGGTGAAAAATATTGATGAGCCAAGTAGATAAAAAAATACGTTAATAATTCGTTTAAAGTAATTAAACGTTAAACCGCATGAATAGTTCATGAGTGTCCCCTATAGTGGATAATCTTTTTTGTATATAAACTATACACAGTTTTGGATATATAGTGGGGGTTTTAAAATGCTCAACAAACATTTTTAATCGGCTAAAAGTGCCAATGGTATAGTTAATATGCCTAAATGAACACAGTACCTGCGTAAGTCCATTTCACCAATGTAACTATTTTCTAATAAATATATAAAAAATAATATGACTAATAAATACGAATTAGCTCTTACAGCCATCGGTTTTGGAGTAAATGATATTCATCAATTAAGCCCAGATCGACTCGTCATAACTGGAGATTTTATGGTTGATAGTAAAGCAACCAGTTTAAATTTATTACATGCATTAGGCCTTTTAGCAAAGTTACCACCCAAGGCAAAAAGATCGATAGCACAAAAAGAGGCAGCAAATATGCTTCTTGAATTATCAAGAGAACAACGCGAGAAATTTTTAAATATCCATGTTCAAGCTCTATATGAAAAGATAACTTCCCATTACATACAATTTGTGAGAGTGGAACAATTAGTTTTAGCGGCTGGGCAGATCGTGCCTGGCTTAACACCCTCAATTGCAACCTTAGCCCAAGAAGCGGAGCTATTGCAAAGTGAAAAAGATGGTCATGAAATAGATCAAGGCATCTTATTAAGCCATGTACTTGCCAACGTCAAATGCGGCATGCACCTTTGTCACACGATGTTATTACCCCACCCCCAAACAGCTTCTTATTATGACCAATTGATGAAAGATGGGCGCCTAGAATTAAACACGGCCATCGTAGAAAAGAGTGATAAATCTATTAGCGTTTATTTTAAAAATGGTCGATTCTTACATGCTGAAGACGATAACACTTTAACGGATATGGAAATCGCAGTTGACCTTGCAATACAAGATCCGGCCACTCAAATTGCGGTTTTGCGAGGTGATTTTATTCAGGAAGGTAAGTACAAAGGATTAAGAACATTTAGTACCGGCATTAATTTAACGCGCTTATATCGTGGCAAAATTCCTTTCCTCTGGTATATGGATCGTGACATGGGGTTTATCAATAAGATTTATAGAGGGATTGCCTACCCAGAGATTACACCGAATGAAATTCTTGGTAAGACGCATGAAAAATTATGGATTGCTGCAATTGATCGTTTTGCGATCGGTGGTGGTTGCCAATATTTATTAGTCATGGACATTAATATTGCTGGCGAGAGCGCCTATTTAACTTTACCAGCACGTAAGGAAGGAATTATTCCAGGTGTTGCGAATATGCGTATGCCTAGATTTGTTGGTGATCGTGTAACTCGTCAAGCAATCATGATGGAAAGACGCATTGAATGCGCAAGCCCAGAAGGTCGTTTAATTTGTGACTACGTGGTTCCGGATCAGGATATTGATCAAACAATCAAGTCAACGATTGATTTAATCACATCCTCTGGTGTTGTCAGTGCATCGAGTAATAGAAAATCATTTCGGATTGCGCAGGAGCCTTTAGATATGTTCCGTCAATATATGGCGGTATATGCAAAGGAGCAGGCCTATTGTCATTTCAGTCCAGCTTTAATTTCTAATTTAGAGCGTAATTGGGATGCCCAAAATCGTAAGTTGGAATCCAGAGCTGCCGCATAAAGGTCTTCTTTGGACATAATTAAAAAATTAGGAATCCTGAATAAAGTATTGAATTGGGGTTAATACCAATAATCAATCTTTCTTAAGTCTTTTTTACCTATAATAAAAATAACAAAAAAGATCTAAAAAAGAATCTATGGAGAACAGAGCCCAGCTTTTGGGCCAAAGTAACGTAAACCTCATTAACGGGCTACCTATGAAAAATGTTATACAAAAAATGCTATTACTTGTCCTCTTTTTCTGTACTTCAGGACATCTTCAAGCTCAAGAGACAACACTTCGAATGGTAAGCGGATTTCCTGAAAACACAAAATATGTTACCTATATTCAAGAGTGGATTACAAAATTTAATGCTGAGGGTAAAGGGGTCTTACAGATTAACTTTGTTGGCGGCCCTAAAGCAATTCCGACTTTTGAAGTTGGTAATGCGGTAAAGACAGGAGTTATTGATATTGCTTTGGCAACAGGTGCTTTTTATACCAATGTTATGCCCGAGGCGGATTTTTTAAAGTTAACCCAAATCACAATCGCAGAGCAACGTAAAAATGGGGCTTATGATTTAATTAATAAGGTATGGAATGAAAAGGGTAATATGTTGTACTTATCCCGTTTTGTAGAAAACCAGCCATTTCAACTGTATGTCAATAAAAAAATCGACAAACCAGATCTAACTGGATTAAAAATTCGAATCTCTCCCGTCTATAGAGAATTTTTTATAGCATTAGGCGCAAATGTAGTCACAATTCCTCCTGGTGAGGTTTATACCGCACTAGAGCGTGGCGTCATTGACGGATATGGGTGGCCAATTGGAGGTATTTTTGATTTAAATTGGAATGAAAAAACAAAATATCGAGTAGATCCAGGGTTTTACGATGCAGAGGTTTCTTTGGTCATGAACTTGCCGGCCTACAAAAAATTAACTGAAGTGCAACGTAAATATTTGCAAGGACAAATAGCCGCATTAGAAGCTCAAAATATCTCTTGGGTTAAATATAACCAAGAAGAAATTAGTCGACAAGCTAAAAGCGGGATACAAACGATCAAATTTGATGCCACCACTTCAAAAGCTTTCGTTGATAAAGCCTATGAAGAAGGATGGGCTAACGCATTGAAGCAAAGCCCTGAATTTGCGATGCAGCTTAAAAAACTTGTCGCAAAATAATGGAGGCTCTGTCCCGTTTTTACGGAAAGATGCTAGCCATCCTCGCTGGATTGGGTTGTTTACTATTATTTCTCATGATGCTCATCATTGTGGCGGATATTTTATTGAGAAACTTCATGATTCCTGGTTTACCTATTGGACTAAGCTGGAGTAATGAAGTTTCGGAATTCTTCTTATACGTTTTGACATTGAGTATTGCGCCATGGCTGTTACGCAATGGGCAACATATTCGCGTCGATATTTTCTTAAAAATTGTGCCACCAAAAATAGCGTGGTTATTGGAATGGCTGGGCGATATTATCGGTTTAGCGTCTTGTCTTATTTTTACTTGGTATGGTGCGAATGCGACCTACCAAAGCTTTATCTCTGGCTCGGTGAATTTTAAAACCCTTGTGACACCAGAATGGTGGTCATTAGCGCCGATTCCCATTGTTTTTGTCTTATTAAGCATTGAAATGCTTTTTCGTATTTGGCGCTTAAAAAATAGTGAGATGGAGCCGCGAAATGATGCGGTAAGTTCAGCATGATGTCATGGGAAATTGCCGCATGGATCATGTTGGCAGGATCTATGTTGTTACTTTTTATAGGGATGCCCGTTGCCTTGACATTTATGGCGGTCAATATTGTTGGGGCTTTCATCTATATGGGCGGTGAGCCTGGATTAGTTCAGCTGGTTCGAAATGGTATTAGTTCTATTTCAGTATTTGCGTTAACGCCTATACCTTTGTTTGTGTTGATGGGAGAAATATTATTTCATACAGGGCTGGCATTAAAAGTAATTAGTGGTATTGAGCGTTTAATTACTAAAGTTCCGGGTCGATTAGCCGTTGTTGCGGTTGTATCAGGCACCATTTTTTCTGCGATATCTGGTTCGACGATTGCTACAACGGCCATGTTGGGCTCTTTAATGTTGCCGGTCATGTTGCGCCGGGGATATCATCCTACGATTGCAGTCGGCCCAATCATGGCTATTGGTGCGGTTGATATGTTAATTCCACCCTCTGCATTAACCGTTTTATTAGGTTCTTTATCGGGAATTTCTATTTCGAAATTACTGATTGGTGGGGTGGTACCTGGATTGATTCTTTCTATAGCATTTATTATTTGGATTGTGAGTTGTGCCTCCATTTATCCACATCTCGCGCCCGTTGAGGAAGATGCAAATCGACCAATGAAATTTTGGGAACGTTGGCATTTATTTTTCTTATATGTTCTTCCGACATTATCTATTTTTGGTATTGTTGTAGGGGCTTTAGCTGCTGGTTGGGCCACTCCAACCGAATGTGCTGCTCTAGGCGCTTTCGCGACCATTATTTTTGCCATGATCTATCGCTCACTGACCATTGAAGCGATGATTAAATCATTACAAGGCACAGCTGGAATTTCTGGGATGATCTTATTTATTATTTTGGGGGCAACTTCATTTGCTCAAATATTATCTTTTTCTGGAGCAAGTACGGGCTTAGTTGCCTCCATCACTGATCAGTTTACGTCAAGTAACGCCTTGATAGCTTGTATGATGCTTATTCTTATCTTGTTAGGAATTTTTGTCGATCAGGTAAGTATGATGATGATTACACTGCCTATCTTTATGCCTATAGTGCAAAAACTTGGGATTGATCCAGTATGGTTTGGAGTGATGTTCTTGATTTGTATGCAATTAGGCCTGTTGTTGCCTCCACATGGCCTGTTGTTAATGACGATGCGAGGTGTGGCGCCTAAAGAAGTATCTATGGGACAGATTTTTATATCTGTTATCCCATTTCTTGTAATGAGTTTAATCTTATTGGCAGTGGTATTTTGGGTCCCATCTATTGCAACGTGGTTACCCAATCTTGAATTTAGTCAGTTCAGTATTTTGGGCGCAATCAAGTTGAGCTAAAAAAGTTCTTTAGAGGTTGTTTATTAGATTTTGGGAGTATGTTGCGGTAAGGAGAAAATAAAATGGCTGAACGTTCGTTTGCTAAAGAAGTACAGATGCTCAAATTAGGAGATGGGGCAACCTTTGAAGGCGAAGGTATTTTAGCTGTCACAAAAGCACTTCTTCAATCAGGAGTGTCGTATATAGGTGGGTACGAAGGCGCACCGGTTTCACATTTAATTGATGTTTTATCTGATTCTCATGAATTTATGAGTAGCCTTGGGATTCATGTCGAAAATTGCGCTAATGAAGCAGGAGCTGCCGCAATGTTGAGCGCTTCAATTAATTATCCAATACGTGGCGCGATTACTTTTAAATCCATTGTGGGAACCAATGTGTCTTCAGATGCGTTATCGAATTTAGCCTCAGCGGGAGTTAAGGGAGGCGCATTAATTATTGTTGGCGAAGATTATGGAGAAGGCTCTAGCATTATTCAAGAGAGAACCCACGCATTCGCTATGAAATCACAAGCTTGGTTGTTAGACCCTCGGCCCGATTTACAGCATATTGTGAATATGGTGGAAACAGCCTTTGAGCTATCTGAAGTAAGTAATACACCAGTGATTATGGAGTTGCGCATTCGTGCATGTCACATGACAGGGAAGTTTAAAACTAAAAATAATATTCGCCCAAAAATCTCTACACGTGACCTGTTATCGGAAGCTAACTTTGAACCAGAAAAAATTAGTTTGCCCCCTGCTACTTATGTACAAGAAAAGCATAAGATAATGCATCGTTGGCCAGCCGCAATTCAGTTTGTTAAAGATCGTCAGATGAATGAGTTCTTCAAAGGAGATTTATCCAATGTTGGAATTATCTTGCAAGGTGGTATGTATAACGGTGTATTAAGAGCTTTGCAAACCGCCAATTTAGTGAATGATCTTGATCAATCCCGAATTCCATTAATGGTACTGAATGTAACGTATCCTCTCGTGCCGGATGAAGTCACTAATTTTTGTCGAGGTAAAGATAGTGTATTGATTATTGAGGAGGGGCAACCTGCTTTCTTAGAACAAGCGATTAAAGCTCTATTACAAGATGAGCAACTACCGATTAAGGTCTATGGTAAAAATGTCTTTCCAATGGCTGGTGAGTATATCGGTGAAGTGATGCTGGATGGTATTACAAAATATGTTGCTGAGGTATTGCCGAATGAAGCCAGCACCAAAGATGTTCGTCAACAGAGTTTATTTATTCAAGAAATGCGTCAACAAGCACTTGAGTTATTGGGGGCGCCCTTACCCCCCCGTGCGCCGACTTTTTGTACAGGATGTCCGGAGCGCCCAGTATTTTCTGCCATGAAGTTATTACAAAACGAAATAGGCCCGGTGCATATTAGTGCTGATATTGGATGCCATAGTTTTGCGACTTTAGAGCCATTTTTTGCCGGTAACACAATCTTAGGATATGGTATGGGGCTTGCTTCATCAGCTGGGATTTCTTCACTTATGGATCGTCGCGTCATCAGTATTAGTGGTGATGGAGGATTTTGGCATAGTGGTTTGACTACAGGAGTTGCAAGTTATGTCTTTAATAAAGGCGATGGCGTATTAGTGATCTTAAAAAATGGGTATGCTTCAGCAACTGGGCATCAACACATTCCATCATCGGGTACTAATTTTAAGAACGAACCAATTGAGATGAATATTGAGTCTGCTTTACGTGGCGTTGGGGTGAAGTGGATAAAAACAGTTCCATCTTATAAAGTAAGTCAAATGATTTCTGCATTGAAGAGTGCAATGAGTGATCCTAAAGAGGGTTTAAAAGTCGTGATTGCAGATGGCGAGTGTGCTTTAGCAAAACAAAGACGAATAAAGCCTATTGAAGCTGCACAGTTGAAGTCTAGAAAAAGAGTCGTCAAGACGCGCTTTGGTATCGATGAAGACACTTGCACAGGTGATCACTCCTGTATTCGACTATCTGGTTGTCCTTCGTTAACCATTAAAGAAAATCCAGATCCGTTAAGAAAACATCCGGTTTCTTCAATTACCAGCACCTGTATTGGATGCGGAAATTGTGGCGAAGTTGCTCATGCTGCGGTATTATGCCCATCATTTTATCGTGCTGAGGTGATTCAAAACCCAAGTTCTTGGGATCGTTTTTTAAATCAAATACAGCAATTTTTTATACAAATGCTGCAAGCATCGAAATCGAAGCAGATAGAAGGTGCCTTATGAGTTCTCAACAAGTCTCAATTTTGATAGCAGCGTTAGGCGGTGAAGGTGGGGGAGTTTTAACCGACTGGTTAGGGGATGCTGCTCGCAAGGCCGGTTACCGTGTCCAATGTACATCAATTCCGGGAGTAGCTCAGCGAACAGGCGCTACAACCTATTACATAGAGCTAGCGGACTTAAAGTCAACGAACCCTTTAGCACTAACTCCGATGCCTGGTATGGTAGATTTAATGATTGCCTCTGAGTTATTAGAGTCAGCAAGAGCTATGCAAAACGGTTATGTAACACCCAATAGAACTACATTGATTACTTCCTCGCATCGCGTTTATGCAACCTCAGAAAAGTCAATGATGGGTGATGGACGATTTGATCGAGATCGTTTACGAGAAGCGGTATTAAAAATGTCACAAAAAGCTGTTTTATTTGATATGGACAAGTTGGTTCAAGAGTCGAAGAGTGGGATCAGTTCAGTCATGTTGGGTGCTGTTGCTGCCTCAGGAGTTTTAAAAATTACTCGTGAAATTTATGAAGAAATCATTAAAGAGTCAGGCATTGCCGTTCAGGCAAACTTAAAAGGTTTTGCACTCGGTTATGAGTTAACTAACAAAATGAATGCCTCTGATCATATTCAAGAGTCACGAACAACTCACAAAATTCTTAAAAGTAGTAAAAGTGTTCAGCAATTGCTGGATGTGATGAAGTCAAAATTTCCTAACGAGACTCATTTCTATGTTGAACAAGGCATCTTAAGATTGGTTGATTATCAAAACTTAAATTACGCAAAACAGTATGTTGAACGACTTGAGCCTATTTTGGAGTTAGATAAACAAGTGGGCGGCATTCATCAGGGTTATAAATTGCTGTGTGAAACGGCTCGCCATTTAGCATTAAGAATGTCATTTGAAGACTTAGCGCGGGTTGCCGATCTAAAGTCTCGGAAAACGCGTTTTGCACGCATTCGAAAAGATTTAGATGCAAAAGACCATGAACCACTCGTAGTTACTGAGTATTTAAAGCCTGGTTTAGAGGAGTTTTGTGGCTTTATGCCAGCGGCAATTGCTGGGCCAATATTGCAATGGGCCGAACGTAATGAAAAACTTAATTCCTTTAACGTTGGTATTTATTTAAAGACATCTCGCTTACACGGCTTTTTGCTATTGTGGCTGGTTGCTAAGATGAGAGTCCTTAGAAAATCTGGACATCGATTTAAGATGGAGCAAGAAAATATCAATCGATGGTTGCATATCATCGAATCAGCAGCTCAAATATCTTACAGCTTTGGTTTGCAGGTTGTGGAATGCGCCAGTATGATCAAAGGATATAGTGGCACGTATCGGAGAGGGTTGAAAGACTTCAATCGAATTATTCAAGAGATTATTGAGCCCGCAATTGCTCGTCAAGATGATGCGAGTGAAAAATTAGCTTTAGCCATCAAGGGTTCGCTAACCCACTCAGGGTCAACTATCGTTCCTAAGGATGAAGAATTTAAACCTATTAAATTTTTTCGTGCTAAAAAATTATCCTCCACCGATGAGTCTATTCAAAATAGTTGAGTTATAGAATGTTAAACCATCACTTATCAATTGCTTCTGGAGATACACTTCCACCACTTGAAAATAAATGTGTGAATGATATTTTGGCTCAGGCTGTCAAGAATTATCCAGAACATCCTGCAGTTATCAGCGTTTGGCAGCAAAGAACGTTGAATTTTAAAGAATTAGATGAGTTAGCAAAAAAAGTAGCGGCATCTATTTTAGAAAGCGGCATTTTGCCAGGCGACCGAGTAGGTATTTGGAGCGCGAATCGCTTTGAGTGGGTTCTTGTACAGTTTGCAGTAGCAAAGATTGGCGTTATTTTGGTCAACATTAACCCTGCCTATCAGTTGAATGAGTTGAAGCATGTTGTTGAACATTCAGGTTGTAAAGCCATCTTTATTAATCATTTTTATCGGGATAAAGATTGTTTAGATCTTGCGAAGCAAGTTAAAGAGCAATCCCAGTATTTAAAATCTATTTTTATTTTTAATGATGAACCTATTGATGGCGCAATTTCTTGGGGTCAATTATTAGAAATGTCAGGTAGTAAATCCCTAGCGGAAGTCGATAGATATACGTCGGCAATTACATCAGACCAGTTAATTAGTATTCAATATACATCTGGCACAACGGGCAACCCAAAAGGGGCGACCCTGAATCATTACAACATGGTCAATAATGCAATCCAAATCATCTCCAGGTTAAAACTCTCAGCTAGTGATAGGATCTGTGTGCCTGTACCTTTATTTCATTGCTTTGGTATGGTTCTAGGAATCTTGGGAGCTTTTTCGGTAGGTGCTGCAGTCGTTTTTCCAACTGAAGTATTTGATCCGGAGAGTTGCTTAGCGACAATTGATAGTGAGTCATGTACTACTTTATATGGAGTACCAATGATGTTTATTGCGATGCTCAATCATCCTAAGTTTGATACATTTACATTGAAATCATTACGATCCGGAATTATGGGTGGCGCGCCATGCCCTGCAGAGGTACTGCGTGCAGTCATGGATAAGATGCACGCAAATGAAATGTCGGTAGCATATGGAATGACAGAAACTTCCCCGATTTCATTTCAAACACGACTAGACCATAGTTTTGATCAACGAGTAGAAACAGTGGGATCTGTTTTACCTCATACTCAGGCAAAAATTGTCGATCCTCAAACTGGTGAGACTTTACCATTAGGGACTGCCGGAGAACTCTGCATTAAGGGTTATTTAGTCATGCCAGGATACTGGCAAAACCCTGAAGCGACAGCTAAAGTAATAGATACTGATGGTTGGATGCATACAGGAGATTTAGCTATTATGCTAGTAGATGGTTGCTTATCAATTGTTGGTCGTATGAAAGAAATGGTGATTCGTGCAGGAGAAAATATTTTCCCTCGAGAAATTGAAGAGTTTTTACATACGATTCCTCAGATCGCGGAAGCTCAGGTATTTGGGATCCCTGATGAGTTATATGGAGAGCAGTTATACGCATGGGTTCGTGTCAAGAATAATGTAACAATGACCCCAGAGCAATTAAAAGAAGTTTGTAAAGGGAATTTGGCAAGTTTTAAAATCCCCAAAGTTTTTAGGATTGTGAATGAATTTCCGACGACAGCTAGTGGTAAGGTGCAAAAGTTTCGTATGAGAGAAATTGAAATGAAAAGAGCTGGTTAGGTTAGATGGCCATCAATAATTATTATTATATTTAGAGGAAGACAAAATGAAATTTAAAAAAATGACTTTAGCTGTAACATTACTTGCAGTGAATATATCGGCTTTGGCTGATATCACTATAGGGGTGAATGTTTCCACTACAGGTCCCGCAGCTTCTTTAGGGATTCCGGAAAAAAATACAGTCAGTCTCTTACCGAAAACGTTAGCCGGCCAAAAAATTAATTACATCATTTTGGATGATGCAAGTGATACAACGGCAAGCGTGAAGAATACGCGTAAATTAATTTCTGAAGATAAGGTAGATTTGATTATTGGGTCATCAATTACGCCAGCTTCTTTAGCGATGGTCGATGTTGCTGCGCAAGGCGAGACACCGATGATTTCTGTCGCCGCATCGGCGAAAATTGTGGAACCTGTAGACGGGCCAAGACGCTGGGTATTCAAAACCACTCAAAACGACATTATGATGGCATTAGCGGTTGCTGAACACATGGCAAATAATGGAGTAAAAACAGTTGGCTTTATTGGATTTTCAGACGCATATGGTGAAGGCTGGTACCAGACTTTTGTAACAGCGGCTGAGTTGAAGAAGATAAAAGTTGTTAGTAATGAGCGATTTGTAAGAACGGATAGCTCAGTTTCTGGTCAAGCACTCAGGATTATGAGCAGTAAACCAGATGCAGTATTAATAGCCGCGTCTGGAACACCGGCAGTATTGCCGCAAAAAGGATTAAAAGACGTTGGGTTCAAAGGCATTTTTTATCAAACTCATGGTGTAGCGAATAATGATTTTATACGTGTTGGTGGTAAAGATGTTGAAGGAACTTTTGTTCCTGTAGGCCCTATCTTAGTTGCTCCTCAATTACCGGCTTCTAATCCCGTGAAAAAATCAGCGATGGTTTATTACAAGGCTTATGAAGACGTTTACGGCAAAGGATCTGTATCAACTTTTGGTGGTCACATGTGGGATGCCGGACAAATGATGGCTGCTGCTATTCCAGTAGCATTAAAAGTAGCGAAGCCAGGCACAGCAGAATTTCGCGCCGCACTTCGATCTTCATTAGAAAATGTAAAAGATTTAGCGGCATCTCACGGCATTTATAACACGACACCAACAGACCATTTGGGGCTAGATCAGCGCTCACGCGTGATGGTGAAAATTGAAAATGGCACATGGAAATATGAGCCTTAATGTAGTTTGAGATAAGCCAAAAGTGGGGACGTTGAAATCCCCACTTTTATGGCCTTTTTTATAAAAAGTTTCGAAAAGAATATAAATGAATTTTGATATTGCTCTTTTCTTAGGGCAAGATGGTTTGATTAATGGAGCCATTTATGGCTTATTGGCAATTGGCTTAGTCCTCGTTTTCTCCGTCACTCGAGTTATCTTTATTTCTCAGGGTGATTTAGTTGCCTATTCTGCTCTTTCAATGGCTTCGCTAGAGGCCGCAAAAATTCCCGGGACCTTTTGGTTATTGATTGCTTTATCTTGCGTGGTTTTATGTGTAGAGATAGTGCGTTGGCGAAGGGGGGAGCAATTAGATTGGGGATTGACCTTCACTTGGACAATTTTTTTCCCATTATGTGCCTCACTGCTGTTATTTGTATTTACGTCGGAGAGTTTGACGCATCATATTATTAGTACTTTAGCCATTGTGATTCCCTTAGGCCCTCTTTTGTATCGGCTAGCCTTTCGGCCGATACAATCTGCATCTGTTTTATTCTTATTAATTACGGCAGTCACTTTGCATGGCGTCATGGTGGGTCTTGGGTTAATCTTTTTTGGGGCTGAGGGATGGCGTATCTCTGCATTTACTGAGATGAGCTTGATGTTGGGTAATGTGAGTATTAAAGGCCAGTCACTGATTATTATATTTGTGACCATGATTCTGGTGAGTTTATTATTTCTTTTTTTTGAAAAATTTTATCTAGGAAAAGTATTGCGAGCTACTGCGGTGAATCGCACGGGAGCAAGGCTAGTAGGAATACCAGTTGAATTATGTGGGGATTTAAGCTTTGCTATGGCCGCATTGATTGCAGCAGTATCAGGTATTTTAATTGCTCCTGTGCAAACAATTTACTACGACACTGGCTTTTTAATTGGATTGAAAGGTTTTGTCGCTGCCATTATTGGGGGCCTTGCAAGTTTTCCTCTGGCATTCATTGGCGCTTTAATTGTTGGACAGTTAGAAGCATTTTCATCCTATTGGGCAAGTGCTTATAAGGAAGTCATTGTATTTACATTAATTATTCCTATCTTATTTTGGCGCTCACTCGGATCAAGACATGTTGAGGAAGAAGAATGAAAAGGACTTACTTCAATATATTGTGTTCGTTGCTATTTATCATTGCGTGGAGTTTATTGCCTGACTTTACTATTTCTTTATTGGATTATGTAGGCATTTACTCTGTGGTAGTTCTTGGATTAGTTGTCATGACCGGTATTGCGGGAATGACATCTTTTGGCCAGGCCGCTTTTGTTGGTATTGGGGCATATTCGACGGGGTGGATTTGTACCTCAGCACCAATTATAGAGATGCTTGAAGGTACAGGTTTGGTATCTTTACTGCCATGGGCTGGACTATTATTAGGATTAATCATTGCAGGGGTACTAGCTTGGTTTTTAGGCCTCCTCACTTTAAACCTATCAAGTTTTTACTTACCGTTATGTACGATTGCATGGGGCTTAAGTTTTTTCTATCTATTTGGAACTCTAGAGTTTTTAGGTGGCCATACGGGCATGACGGGTATTCCTGCCTTGTCTTTAGGGCATTTCAAATTAGATACCTCTCGAACATTTGGCATAGTAATTTGGTTGGCTTTATTCTTTTTTATATGGATATTAAATAACTTAATTAACTCTAGAGAAGGTCGGGCGATACAAGCGTTAAAAACTAATCGATTGATGGCAGAGTCAATGGGTATTCATACGACTGCATATCGAGCCAAGGTTTTTTTGTTGGCAGCCCTTATGGCTTCAACTTCTGGCTGGTTGTATACCCATTTTCAACGGTTCATTAATCCAACCCCCTTTAATTTATCAGCAAGTATTGAATATATTTTTATGGCTGTGATCGGTGGGGTTGGCTATCTTTGGGGCGCTGTTCTTGGAGCCGGAATATTTACGTTTACCAAAAATTATTTACAAGATATGCCAACGCATATTTTTGGAAATAATGTCAGTACCGAAGCAATCATTTTTGGTATTTTGATGCTGATTATTTTGCAGTATTACGCCAATGGTTTATGGCCAAGGTTTGCACGATTATTTAATTTTGTTTCTCCTATAAATAATGAATTTCCATTTGATAAATATCCAGCAAGTCATTTGAGCGTTAGACAAATTCCTGCGTCGGATACGACATTATTAAAAGCCAATAAAGTCACAAAGAGATTTGGGGGACTAGTCGCCAATCAATCGATCTCATTGCATTTAAAGGCGGGAGAAATACATGCTCTGATTGGTCCAAATGGCGCCGGTAAAAGTACCTTTTTTAATATTCTTTCAGGAGTGGATGTTTCAACCGAAGGGCATGTAGAGTTTTTGGGAGAGAATATGTTTGCTCGCCCAGCAAGAGATTATGCACAGCGCGGTTTGGGTAGAACCTTTCAGCATGTAAGGTTATTAAAAAATCAACCGGTTATTGAAAATGTTGCTTTGGGAGCTCATCTTCGGGGGCGGTGCGGTTGGTTTGCTTCGATGTTTAGACTAGATCGAAAAGAAGAGTCAGCGCTTCGAATTGAGGCATTAAAACAGATTCGAAGATGTGGCTTAGACGGGTCCGAAAACCTGCCCGCTAGTTCATTATCACTAGGAAAGCAAAGAATCATCGAAATTGCTCGGGCTCTTGCGGGACAACCTGTAGCATTACTTCTAGATGAGCCTGCTGCAGGGCTTCGACATCTTGAAAAAAAGGCTTTAGCTGATCTTTTATTGCAACTGAAATCTGAGGGTTTAGGAATTCTGATTATTGAACATGATATGGAATTTGTCATGCATTTGGCAGACCGAATTACTGTAATTGATTTTGGAAATGTGATTGCAGAAGGTGCTCCAGCGGAGATACAAGTGAACCCTCGTGTGTTAGATGCTTATTTAGGCGTATCAGATGAAACAATGGCGAGTAAAACATGAGTACGCCTATTATTCAGATTAACCAATTTACTGTAGCGTATGGCTCAATTAAAGCAGTTGAGGAATTGAATCTGCAACTGGAAGAGGGTGAAATCATTACGGTCATTGGCCCAAACGGCGCAGGGAAGACCACTTTATTAAACGCATTAATGGGGATGATTCCTTCAACAGGATCGGTGCTCTTTCATGGTGAACCATTAAAGCAACACACAGTTGCTAGGATGGTTGCTAAAGGTGTTTGTTTAGTGCCAGAGACTCGAGAATTATTTGGGGTAATGTCTGTAGAAGATAACCTGGCATTAGGAAATTTTCATCGTTGGAAAATCGGTGAGAGAGATCAGCAAAAGTTAATGGATGACGTATTTAAAATTTTTCCAATTTTAAAAGAGCGGCGCCGTCAGCTTGCAGATACTCTTTCTGGAGGAGAGCGGCAAATGCTAGCCATTGGTAGGGCATTGATGGCTAAACCAAAAATATTATTGTTAGATGAGCCATCGTTGGGACTTGCCCCAAAAATCGTGCATGAGGTTTTGCAAAAAGTTTATCAATTACGAAATAGTGGAATTTCAATATTGTTAGTTGAGCAAAATGCGCGAGGCGCTTTAAAAATAGCCGATCGAGGTTATGTACTTGAGATGGGTAAGATTGTCTTAGAAGATAAAGCGTCTAATTTATTAGAAAATCAAAAAATTATAGATAGCTACCTCGGCGTTGGTAAATCATTATCTTAAATAATGGATGTTTTTAAAGGTGTGAAGGGGCGCCAAATTTTAGGCGAAGATGGAACTGGTTAAGGATTGACCATTAACATATTGAACAGTATGATTGAATCATCAATTAATAAGAGACAAATCATGTTTGCATGGGTTCGATACTGCCTGCTTTTTTCTGCTTTTTTAGTAATTGGTGTTAATGCACAGAATGTTCAATATCCTACTCGACCAATTCGAGTCATTATTCCAGTAGCTCCGGGTGGAAATGTGGATAGTGTTATGCGCTTGATTTCTGTAAAAATGTCTGAAGGATTAGGTCAAAGTGTTATTTTAGATAACAAACCTGGGGCCTCTACAAACATCGGCAATGAACTAGTCGCTAAAGCCCCAGCGGATGGCTATACATTGTTAGCTAATACGATTCCATTGGTTGCAAATATTTCACTATACCCAAAACTATCGTACGATCCGGAAAAAGATTTTGTACCAATTAGTATGATGGTTTCATCACCAAGCATGATTGCAGTGAGTGCGAATTTACCTGTAAAAAATCTACAAGAATTAATTGCTTTCGCCAAGAAAAACCCGGGAATGATTAAATATTCCACATCTGGTGCAGGTGGAATCACCCACTTAGCGGTTGAGCTTTTAGCCTTTCAAACAAGTACTAAATTTGCCCACATTCCCTATAAAGGTGGTGGCCCCGCATTAATGGCCTTGATGTCCGGTGAGGTTGACTTAAGCGTCCTATCTGTTCTTTCTGCAGCTGGGCAAATGAACTCTCAACGTATAAAGGTATTAGCGGTAACAAGTCCAAAAAGATTACCAATGTTCCCTGATATTCCAAGTGTAAGTGAATTTGTCCCAGGTTATGAATTTAATAGTTGGGTAGGGCTTGTAGCGCCCAAGGGGACTCCACCTTCCATCATACAAATGTTAAATGAGCAAGTTTCAAAAGCACTTCGCTCGACTGATGTGATGGATAAAATTCAAAAAGATGGCGGGGAGGTTATTGCGAGCTCACCGGATCAATTTAAAAAATCGATTGCTTTAGAAGTTGCTCAGTGGGCTAAAGTGATTCAACAGGCAGGTATTACACCAGATTAAACGAGAGGTTGATATGAAGTATGACAGTGTAAATTTTTACAGCGACGGGTTGCGTTTAGCAGGATATTTATATACGCCCCCTGATTGGCTAGTGGGTGATGCGCCTCGGCCGGCAATACTAGTTATTGCAGGCTACAGTGGAAATACAAAGGCAGACTGTACACACATGATGATTGAATTATGTAAAGCTGGATGGTTTGTTTTAGGATTTGATTATCAAGGTTTTGGTGATAGTGAAGGAAAACGAAATCGCCATCGTGCACTTGAACAAGCTCAAAACTGTTATGACGCCATCTCATATATTCAAGGAATCCCAGGAGTAGACCCAAAACGAATTGGATTATTTGGTACAAGTTTTGGTGGTGCCAACGGAGTTTGGGTGACGGCGCATGATGAACGTGTCAAAGTTTTAGTGACTAGTGTAGGGGTTATGAATGGTCAGACTTGGATGCAAAGTATTCGTCGACCTTGGGAATGGTTAGAGTTTAAGAAAATGGTAGAAGAAGATGCACAGCGCAGAGTAAGAACTGGTGAGCCCAAAATGGTTTTTCATGGGGATATTATGTTGAGAGATCCTGACTCTGCAAGGCAAAGAGAAATGCATAAAGAAAAAGGGCATGTATTTCAGAGTGAAGAAAGAGATTTAGAGAGTGCGGAGGCTACGATGCGTTATCGTCCAGAATGGGTAGTTAATCAGATTAGCCCTAGACCGGCATTATTTATTTACGCTGAATTTGATAATCTAGTACCCCCGATTCAGCAAATCACTTGTTTTGAAAAATGTGGAGAGCCTAAAAAATTAGTTAAGCTTCCTGATAGTGGGCATTATGATAGTTATGAGTTTCGAAATCCCGTGACTTGTCAAATCACTTATGAGGAGACTATTAATTGGTTTAAACAATATTTATAAATTCATTAACTAAACTCATCACATACTCTTGTCGAGATAGATTGTGAAAAAACCACTCTTAATTCTTTACCTATTATCAATGTCTGTTCATGCGCAAAAAATATGCAATGTAGATGTCTTCATTTGGACAAGACTAAAAGTCACATACTCTGGATGCTACTTAGGTTAGCGTTTACTTCTCCGCCACCCAAGTCCCGCTCTTACCACCGCTCTTCTCAAGCAGCTTGATATCACCCATCACCATGCCACGGTCAACTGCTTTGCACATATCATAAATAGTTAGAAGTGCTACTTGGACTGCTGTGAGCGCCTCCATTTCAACACCAGTTTGACCAATTGTCTTTGTCAACGCAGTGCACAATACCGTATTTGACTCTTTCAAAACCTCAAAATCTACAGAAACATGAGTTAAGCCAATAGGATGACATAGCGGAATTAAATCACTAGTTTTTTTGGCTCCTTGAATACCTGCAATTCTGGCAATTCCTAAAACATCACCTTTTTTATGATTGCCAGCAATAATTAATTCAAGGGTGTTCGGTAACATATAGATAGAGCCAGTTGCAATCGCAGTTCTCTCTGTAGAATCTTTATTACCGACATCTACCATGTGTGCAGCCCCGGCTTGGTTAAAATGAGTTAGCATGATTGTGTTCACTTGTTTGTCTTTAAAGGTTGTTCTTTGAAAAAAAGTATTATCTACTACATTCTAATTTCAATAGTTTGGTTTGAACTATTGTATCCCCTGCAATTGTTTGCAGACGATAAAGTGACGATTCAAAATCAGCGTAAAGAACTTACAATTGAGCCACCGCTGGGTGGGCGTTCGCCCATTATATTGCCTGACCTAGGGGACGTTTCATCTGGGGATATGAGTAATTTAGATGAAAATAAACTTGGTGATCGCATCATGCGGGAGATTCGTAAAGATCAGGACTATATTACGAATTGGGTCATGTATGACTACCTCAATCAACTAGGCCGTGAACTTGTTGTTGGAGCCCAACAGCAAAAGATTTCTGGCTCTGACGTCTCTGGGCCATTTGCACCTAAATTTGAATTTTTCAATGTACGCGACTCTAGCATTAATGCATTTGCCTTACCAGGGGGCTACATTGGGGTTCACACGGGCTTGTTTCTACTGGCAGATAATGAATCTCAACTGGCGTCTGTACTGGGACATGAGATTGGTCACGTAACGCAAAAGCATATTGCACGTGGTGCAGGGATGGGAACGAGTAGTAGCATCATCATGCTCGCATCCATATTGTTAGCGTTTATTGCCGTTAAGAGTAATCCGGGGGCGGCGCAAGGATTAGCTATTGGAGGTCAAGCATTAGCCATACAAAACCAATTAACATACACAAGGGACGCTGAAAGAGAGGCAGACCGGATTGGATATCAAATTCTTCGTGCAGCAGGTTTTGATGTGACTGCTATGCCAGCCTTTTTCCTAAAATTACAAAGGGCCACAAGTATTATGGATAGTGGTGTGCCCGCCTATGTCAGAACCCACCCATTAAACACCGATCGAATTGCAGATATGGAAGATCGTGTTCGTGGGGATCAAAATAAGAGCCGCGTCTTAAAAAATTCGATTGATTTTTATTTAAATCAGACGATTGCAAAAGTTGAGCAAATGAATCAATTATCAGATGCTGCACCCCTCAAAGAGTATTTTAACAATTTAGCGACGAGTAAAAATCTGGTTAAAGCGATGCAAAGTAATTTTGGTCTATCTTTAATTGCACTACGAGATAAACAACCCATGGAGGCAGAGCGGCTTCTGAATAAAAGTAAAGAATTATTTCTAAAAATTAGTCCAGTAGAGATTTTTCCGAGATCAAACTTTGTTTTTAATGTCACAGCCGGACAAATTGAGCTAGCTAAGGGAAATTTTGTTCAAGCGCAAAAAATGGCACTGCAGATAATGAACGACAATCCTCAGTCAAAAGCTGCAGGTGTTCTTTTAGTACAAACCTATTACTCCTCTGGACAAATAAAAGAAGGTATTCGTTGGTTAGAACAAAAGACGAAGATACAAAAAGACGATACAACATGGTGGACTTTTCTTGCTGAGGGGAATGCTAAGCTGAATAATCCCTTGGGCTACCACGCCGCTATTGCGGAGAAATATGTATGTGAAGGAGCATTACCGGCAGCGATACAGCAATTAACTATTGCGAAAGAAGAGGGAGCGGGTAACTTTTACCAACTCTCAGAGCTTGAGGCTCGTAAAAATCAACTAGAGTTTTTATATCGTGAAGAGTTAAAAAGTAACGGCAGGTTACCGATTAAAAATTAAATCTGTGGATTATTTGAAAAGTGGTACTGCCCAGGCAAGTCTTTACTATGGATCGGATCTATCGAAAGTTTTTGATGCCACAAAAATTCGCCCAGACTGCCACAGTTATTTTGAAAAACCTTCGCAAAAGCAGAAAAAATTTCAAGATCATGATCATGCAGCAAACCAATTGAACGAACGGTTTTATTGACAAAAATGCCTTCTTCATTAACCATTCGTGATGAAAAATCAGCTTCAAACATCACTTGTCCGTGCTCATCTAAAAAACAAGCAAGTGGTTCAATTACCTCACCTAGAGTTGTACGTAATTGCCAATGACCTTCTTCGAGGGGGTAAAAACGTATCACCCACGGACAATACGCAAAATGAATAAATACGCGTTGTGGGCCATTCTGAAAAAAATAGTTTCCACGCATATCATGGGCGAGATGAGCTTCAATATAGGATTTAAATCCTTGATGTGTAATGAGCTCACCAGGAAGTTTGTGTTGTTGGGCATACTCATTTTGGATACGCCATTCACCTCTTCGATCAAAATTTAACCAGCCATAACAATTGGGTACTTGAGGCCATTTCTGAAGCGCTGCATCAATGATGGTATCCACGTTAAAAGAAAAAGTAATTAATGGAAGCCATGATCACCGGCAATTGAAGGTGATTGAATGAACTCTTTTGAAACTTGACTGTAATGCAGATGGGCGATGCGCCAACCAAGACTTCCTTGAACCAAAATCATGGTCATATGCATGTAAAAAGAAGGTTCTAAAACATTCTTACTGAATCTGACAGCCTCAGTACTATCAACAAACGTAGTACCCATGTAGGTATGACTAGTAACTGTTAGTGTATCGAGCACAATTGAGTTTTTCATGAGGTCTTTGAGGCCGAGGCGTAATTCATTATGACCATTGAGTCTTACGCCATCGGGCAAAATACAGGTCACGGTATCTTCCTCGAACCATAGATTAAGAGCGTTTTCGAGATCGCATTTTAGAAGACAGGTATACCAGTTCTCAATAACTTCTTCAACGTCGTGAAACAGTCGTGCGGAGCGCGGCATTAGATTACTTTCAATTGATAAATTCGCTGATGGAGTTCCGTTAGTGCAGATTCTGGGGTAATTTGTTTTAAACAATTCAAATGACCCAATGGACATTTTCTTTGGTGGCAGGGAGAACAGTCAAGTCCTAAAAATAATATTCCTGCAAATGGCGACATTGGCGGTGTGTGGTGAGGGTCACTAGACCCATAAAAAGCTACTTGAGGAATGCTTAAAGCTGCACCAATATGCATCATGCCAGAGTCATTGCTGGCAAGTGCTTTAGCTTGTGAAATTAAGGCGATAGATTGATCAAGGGATGTTTTTCCACATAAGTCTACGACTCGCTCTTGATATTTTTGCGGTATTTGTTGTGTAATTTGCTGCGCAATCATCTTATCTTTAGGACTTCCCATGAAAACGACATTTGTCATCGAATTTTCATTCAAGATGTATTCTGCGAGTTTGGCAAAGTGTTCACATGGCCACTGCTTTGCAGGGCCGAATTCAGCGCCGGGAGCAAGAACATAAAAGTTCTCAGAGTTTGGCAAAGATGCAAGGAAAGTTTTTGAGTCGTTGATGTTATTTTTGCGAACCTGAAGCTGGGGTCTTGTAGAAGTTTCCAGTCTTGTTTTATCTTTTGACCCTAAAAGGCTGGCCAATGCCAAATAGTGTTCGACCATGGGCGGTCGGTCAAGCCTTGGTGGATTAGGTAAAGACTTGCTAAGAAAAAGAGATCTAAATTCCCCTTGATAACCATAGCGTCGCGGAATTTGCGCAAGCCAAGGAATTAGAATGGATTTCCAACTATTGGGCAAGATAATAGCATCATCAAAATTTTTGTTTTTAATCTGCTTAGCCAGCGCTCTTCGTTGAGAAAACTCTAATTTGCCATGAGAAAAATCTGCCTCGAGAATTTCAATGACTCCTGACATAGCTCGATAAACTGGTGCTACCCATGGGTTGGCAAGTATGGTGAGACTAGCTCCAGTTTGTAATACTTCCCTTACTAGAGGTTCCGACATCACTGCATCGCCAATCCAATTGGGTGCGATGATGAGGGTATGGGGCATATAGTTTAGTGGCCTACTTTTACACCAGGCTTCAGTTCGTATTCAGCACCACAATAGGGGCATTTGGCATGTCCAGTATGGGCAATATCTAAGAAAACACGAGGATGTAAATCCCAATGTTTTGTACTGCCGGTTGGACAATGTAGGGGTAAGTCTTTTGTATCTACTTCAATCGGAATTTGAGTGGTAATCATCTTTTTTCAATTAAACGTAAGTAAGCCAAGAAGCATATTTATCGTTTTTACCTTTAACGATGTCAAAGAATACATTTTGAATCTTTTCTGTGACAGGACCTCTGCCACCATTACCGATGATGCGGTCATCTAATTCACGAATTGGGGTTACTTCCGCGGCTGTACCTGTAAAGAACGCCTCATCAGCGCAATACATTTCGTCTCTGGTAATCCGTTTTTCCCGAACTTCGATATTTAAATCTTTAGCAATTTTCATAATGGCATCACGAGTGATACCTGCTAGACAAGAGGCTAAATCTGGAGTGTAAAGTACTCCATCGCGAACGATAAATACATTTTCTCCTGAACCTTCAGAAACATAACCATCCGTATCTAATAGGAGCGCTTCATCGTAACCATGCGCGGTAACTTCTTGGTTCGCCAGGATGGAATTAATGTAATAGCCTGAAGCTTTAGCTCGAACTAGGGAGACATTGACATGATGTCGACTATAGGAGGATGTTTTTACACGAATACCTTTATTTAGACCATCTTCACCTAAATAGGCCCCCCACTCCCAAGCTGCGATTGATACTAATATTTTGTTACCTTTTGCAGAGATTCCGAGTTTTTCAGAGCCGATCCAGGCAATTGGCCTTAAATAGCAAGATGCAAGCTTGTTAGCTCTAACAACCTCAATTTGGGCTTTGAACATTTCATCTTGGGAGTAAGGCATCTCCATTTGAAAAATTTTAGCGGAATTAAACCAGCGCTTGGTGTGTTCATCTAAACGAAAAATAGCTGTACCTTTATCAGTTTTATAGGCCCTTACGCCCTCAAATACCGCCATGCCATAGTGCAGGCTATGCGTCAGTACATGGATGTTGGCGTCACGCCAATCCACTAATTTTCCATTAAACCAAATAAATCCATCGCGATCAGACATTGACATTTATAATTTCCTAAACGGATATAACAAGATTATCTATTGTAAAACAGGCTGGATTTTGTTACAGGAATTTTGTGGCTTATTGTATTCTGAACAAATTGAGTGTTTTTGCATCCTGTATGATGATTTATTGAACTACAGTCTATGTCTCTTGTCTAATAATAATTTCACTATGATTCAGCCAACTACTATAAAAATCAATCGACTCTCGGATTTAGTCGCAAAAAACCAAATTCATGGTAAAAAAGTATTTATTCGAGCAGATCTTAACGTGCCGCAAGATGCTTCCGGAAGAATTACTGAGGACACCCGTATTAAAGCATCAATTCCCGCGATTAAAATGTGTCTTGACGCTGGCGCGGCTGTGATGGTGACATCGCATTTGGGAAGACCTACAGAAGGACATTTAACATCTGTGGACTCATTGGCGCCGGTTGCAGATAGGCTTGCAGAGCTTTTGGGTTGCAAGGTTGCTCTTATTGCCGATTGGGTATCTATAGATTTTCGAGTCCAGCCTGGAGAGGTGGTTTTATTAGAAAACTGCCGCGGCAATATTGGCGAGAAAAAAGACAGCGTTGATTTAGCGCAAAAAATGGCAAAATTGTGTGATGTTTATGTCAATGATGCATTTGGTACCGCGCATCGTGCTGAGGCAACCACTCATGGAATGGCGCGTTTTGCACCGATTGCGTGTGCAGGACCTTTGATGGAAGCCGAGATTGATGCGCTTACTTTTGCTTTAAATAATCCTCAAAGGCCATTAGTAGCCATCGTGGCAGGATCAAAAGTTTCCTCGAAGTTAACTATATTGCGTTCACTTGCTGAAAAAGTAGATCAACTGATTGTTGGCGGAGGGATTGCGAATACCTTTATTTTGGCATCAGGAATCCCGATTGGACTGTCTTTAGCAGAGCCAAACTTGGTGAATGAGGCAAAAGAAATCATCGAAATCATGAAGCGCCGTGGTGCAACGGTCCCAATTCCTGAGGATGTCATTGTTGCTAACGAGCTTTCTCCCTTGGCCAGAGCAAATACAGTGTCAGTCAATGAAGTTGCTCCAGATGACATGATTTTGGATATAGGCCCTAAAACGGCAGCTAAACTCGCTTATATGATTGCCCATGCTGGCACGATTGTTTGGAATGGACCGGTCGGTGTCTTTGAAATTGATCAGTTTGGTGGGGGTACCAAAATGTTAGCTGCTGCTATTGCCCACAGCCCAGCTTTTTGTGTCGCTGGTGGCGGTGATACCCTAGCGGCGATTGCAAAATATGGAATTGAAAAACAAGTTGGTTATATTTCTACTGGAGGAGGTGCCTTCTTAGAGTTTTTAGAGGGTAAAACTTTACCTGCCATTGCCATACTTCAAGAAAGAGCGAACGCATGAGTTTGACACGAGCCACAAAAATTGTTGCCACTTTAGGGCCTGCAACCTCAAAACCAGAGGTTCTTAAACAGATCTTATTAGCTGGGGTTGATGTGGTTCGACTCAACTTCTCTCATGGTGTTGCTCAAGACCACCGTGATAAAGCATTGTTAGTCCGTCAAATCTCAGCTCAGATTGGTAAAGAGGTGGCTATCATGGCTGATTTGCAGGGCCCCAAGATTCGTGTGGGGAAGTTTGAAAATGGCAAAATCCAATTAGCAACAGGAGCTAAGTTTTTATTAGATGCGCAATGCGCGCTGGGGAATGAAACTCAGGTAGGTTTGGACTATAAAGATCTGCCAAAAGATGTGCTTGCGGGAGACCAACTGCTTCTGAATGATGGATTGATTATTTTGCGGGTAGAAAAAGTTGTTGGTCAATGTATTCATACCCTAGTTGAGATGGGTGGTGAGTTATCGAACAATAAAGGTATTAATCGAGCTGGAGGGGGTTTAACGGCTCCAGCACTTACTGAAAAAGATATTGAAGATTTAGCTACGGCGATTGATATGGGCGTAGATTACATCGCCATTAGTTTTCCGAAAAACGCAAAAGATATGGAGTTGGCACGCAGTTTAGCGAAAAAGCATGTATTGAAAAAAAATCAAGAGATTCGTTTGATTGCCAAGATAGAACGTGCTGAGGCGATTGAGCCTGGTGTTTTGGAGGGCATCATCGCTGCATCGGATGGCATTATGGTTGCACGAGGTGATTTGGCTGTTGAAGTTGGTAATGCAGCGGTGCCGGCATTACAAAAACGTATGATTCGTTTGGCAACGAATGCTGATAAGTTTGTGATTACGGCAACCCAAATGATGGAATCAATGATTTCTAGCCCAATACCTACAAGGGCAGAGGTCAGTGATGTGGCAAATGCCGTATTGGACGGTACGGATGCGGTGATGTTATCTGCTGAGACGGCAACTGGTCAGTTTCCAGTAAAAGTAGTGGAGCAAATGTCGGCTATTTGCATCGAGGCTGAAAAGTCTGAAACCGTTACGCTAGATGACGACTTTCTCAATCAAACCTTTACAAGGATTGATCAATCCATTGCTTTGGGCGCACTATTTACAGCCTTTCATTTAAAGGTGAAGGTGATAGCCGCCTTGACGGAGTCTGGGTCGACAGCACTTTGGATGAGTCGGCATAAGATACATACTCCGATATTTGCATTAACGCAAAAAATTGAAACGCAACGCGCCTTGGCAATGTATCGTAATGTGATACCTCTTAGAATAGATGTTAGCAACGATCGCGACATTGCTTTGAGTCAAGTTGAAAATCTCTTAAAAAATAAAGGGGTTGTTCAGAGTGGGGATATGGTGGCTTTGACGGTTGGTGAGCCAATGGGTGAGGCTGGTGGAACAAATACCCTTAAAATAATTAAAGTGAAATAGATCTGGAGAAAAAATGCCGTTAGTATCAATGAGACAATTACTCGATCATGCAGCCGAAAATGGTTATGGGTTACCTGCATTTAATGTCAATAACTTAGAGCAAGTTCAGGCGATCATGGCAGCTGCTGATGAAGTCGGAGCCCCCGTGATTATGCAAGCTTCGGCAGGGGCTAGAAAATATGCTGGGGAAGCTTTCCTAAGACATTTAATTGAAGCTGCAATTGAGTCTTACCCCCATATTCCGGTCGTTATGCATCAGGATCATGGTCAAACCCCTGCGGTATGCATGGCCGCGATTAAAAGTGGTTTTACCAGTGTGATGATGGATGGCTCACTCATGGCAGATGGAAAAACCGTTGCTGATTACGAATATAACGTAGCAGTGTCTAGAGAAGTTGTGAAGTTCTCACACTCGATCGGAGTTACCGTTGAGGCTGAGTTAGGTGTTTTAGGCTCATTAGAAACCATGATGGGTGATAAAGAAGATGGTCACGGGGCTGACGGCAAGATGACTCGCGAGCAGCTATTAACTGACGTAGAACAGGCGGCAGACTTTGTTCGCCAAACCCAGTGCGACGCTTTAGCAATTGCTATTGGTACAAGTCATGGAGCATACAAGTTCAGTAAAAAGCCGACTGGTGATACCTTAGCGATTAGTCGCATTCGAGAGATTCATCAACGCATACCGAATACTCACCTAGTGATGCATGGATCTTCTAGCGTTCCACAAGAATTGCTTGCGATGATTCGCGAGTTTGGTGGCGATATGAAGGAAACCTACGGGGTGCCTGTTGAAGAAATTCAAGAAGGCATTAAAAATGGGGTTCGTAAAGTGAATATTGATACGGATATTCGTTTGGCGATGACCGCTGCAGTACGTAAATATTTATTTGAAAATCCTGGAAAATTTGATCCTCGGGATTTCTTAAAGCCAGCTCGTGAAGCTGCCAAACTGATTTGTAAGGCACGCTATTTATCTTTCGGTTGTGAAGGCCAGGCATCTAAGATTCAGCCGATTGCATTAGAGAAAATGGTAGATAAATATAACTCCGGCGAGCTTGCTCAACTGGTTAAATAATGTCTAACGCGCTTTTTGAAACATCTATTCAATCCTTACCTTTAATCTCTAAAGGCAAGGTACGAGATATTTATGCTGTGGATGACGAACATTTATTAATGGTCACCACAGATCGTCTTTCAGCTTTTGATGTAGTGATGCAAGAGCCAATTCCTGGGAAAGGGATTGTATTAAATCAAATGGCAAATTTTTGGTTTGAGCGTTTAGGACATATCATTCCGAATCATCTCACTGGGATCGATCCTGAGACGGTTGTCAGTGTTGCTGAAAAAGATCAAGTAAAAGGCCGGTCGATCGTTGTAAAACGTTTGAAGCCGATTTTGGTAGAGGCCGTGGTGCGCGGTTATTTATCGGGTAGTGGTTGGAAAGACTACCAAGCAACAGGCTCTGTACGTGGAGTTGACTTACCTCCGGGATTGCAAAATGCTCAACAGCTTGCGCAACCCATTTTTACTCCTGCTGCTAAAGCTGATGTAGGTGATCATGATGAAAATATTAGCTTTGCTGATGTAGTTGTGCGGATTGGGGATCAGCTCGCTAACCAGATCAAATCAATTAGTATCACCTTGTATCAAGAAGCGGCTAAATTTGCTTTAACTAAGGGCATTATTATTGCGGATACTAAATTTGAGTTTGGCCTAGATAAAAATAACCAGCTAGTTTTAATGGATGAAATTTTGACGGCTGATTCTTCTAGATTCTGGCCCGCCGCATCTTATGTTGTTGGCCAGAACCCACCTTCGTTTGATAAGCAATTTGTCAGAGATTGGTTAGAGTCAGTGAGGGTTGAGGACCAGCCATGGAATAAAAAAGCTCCCGCACCACATTTGCCAACGGAAGTTATTCAAAAAACATCCGCCAAGTACCTAGAAGCTTTACAGATTTTGACCCAATAACGGGACGATTTGTAAACGGCATTAAAATAAAGAAGATCCAACTCAGGAGATCAAATGAGCCAAACAGCGAACAGTCAAACTAAAGCCCCTATTGTTGGGGTTGTCATGGGATCCAATTCGGACTGGGATGTCATGTCTTTTGCGGCGCAAATATTAACTGAATTTGAAATTCCTCATGAGCGACAAGTTTTATCTGCGCATAGAATGCCAGACGAGATGTATGCTTATGCCCAGTCAGCCAAAGATAGAGGTCTACAGGCTATTATTGCTGGAGCAGGTGGTGCTGCGCATTTACCAGGGATGTTGGCAGCGAAAACAATCATCCCGGTTTATGGTGTGCCGGTACCTTCTAAATACCTCAAAGGTGAAGACTCTTTGCTCTCGATTGTGCAAATGCCCAAGGGAATTCCTGTTGCTACATTTGCCATTGGAGAGGCGGGAGCCGCTAATGCAGCATTACATGTCATTGCTAACTTAGCCCTACATTCCCCAGAGTTACAAATAAAATTACAGGCTTTTCGTGATGCTCAAACGAATAAAGCCAAGCAAATGACTTTGCCATAAGTTATGCTTGATCAAGACGGACCCTTATATCCCCCATCATTTTTAGGTATTCTAGGCGGCGGGCAACTAGGTCGATTCTTTGTGCAAGCTGCACAAGACTTGGGTTACCAAGTTTGTGTGTTAGACCCTGATCCGCATAGTCCGGCTGGACAAATTGCTCAGATGCATTTGCAAGCCAATTATGAAGATCGAGAAGCCTTGTTAACAATGGCAAGACAGTGCCGAGCGATTAGTACCGAGTTTGAAAATGTTCCAGCCAAGACAATTGATTTTTTAATTGCACAAGGTGTTTTTGTTGCTCCGGATAGCTTCGCTGTCTCCATTGCCCAAAATCGGATCAAAGAAAAACAATTTTTTCAAAACATATTAGCTAAAACTGCGATTGGACCAGTTCATTACTGTGTAATAGAGCAAGAAGCTGATATAACTCAAGTGCCTAAGGAAATATTTCCTGCGATATTAAAGACTTCTCAGCTGGGTTACGACGGCAAGGGTCAACAAACAGTTCATCATTTAGCTGGACTATTGCCAGCGTGGACCTCTTTAGGAAAAGTGCCTTGTGTCTTAGAGAAAAAAGTTGATTTAGACTTTGAGCTGTCTGCCATGATTGTTCGGGGTGCGGATGATGAGGTACAACTAATGCCAATTGCCCAAAATATTCATCAAAACGGGATATTACATCTGAGTATGGTGCCAGCACCCAATATGACTCAATCGATCAATGATCATATTCAACGTGCAGCAAAAGTAATGATCCGTGAGCTGCATTATGTAGGTGTAATGTGCATTGAGTTTTTTATTTTGAAAGATGGGACGATGTGCGTTAATGAGATTGCTCCACGACCACATAATTCAGGCCATCATAGTTTAGACTCCTGTCTGACAAGCCAATTCGAGCAACAGGTTAGAGTTCTTGCCAAGCTCCCGCTAGGCAACTCTAAACTGATGTCCCCAGTAGTCATGCTGAATTTATTAGGCGATATTTGGGCGAATAGTAAAAACATTGATATAAAAATGTCACCAAATTGGCAGAAAATATTAGCCATGCCATCCGCCAAACTTCATTTATATGGAAAATCGGAGCCTAAAGTTGGGCGCAAAATGGGCCATATTAATTTTTTAGACGAATCAGTAGGGCACGCTCTAAAAAGTGCATATCAGGCAATGGAGATACTTGAATTTCCCACGGATAAGGAATGATGGGTGAGTATTCAGATCATTCCCCAATCAGAAATTGACATACTAGAACTTGTTAAACGCATTCAGCAAGGTCAGTTGCTGGCGATTCCAACGGAAACTGTTTATGGCTTAGCGGCCAATGCCTTCGATGAACAGGCCCTCAAAAAAATATACCGTTTAAAAAACCGACCTGAAAACCATCCTCTTATTATCCATATTGCACCACCTAAAATAGAAGATGAGCAATCAGTTTTTTGGGAGATGGAGTTATCTAGATGGTCGAGTGATGTTCCGCCCCAAGCGATTGTTTTGGCGAAGGCTTTTTGGCCTGGGCCGCTGACTTTGATTTTAAAAAAATCCCGTCATGTATCTCATTTTGTTACAGGTGGGCAAAATACGGTAGGCATCAGGGTGCCTAGACATGAACTCACTATTCAAATTCTTCAAGCCTTTGGATCTGGTTTAGCTGCACCTTCAGCAAATCGCTTTGGAAGAATATCACCCACAACAGCACAACATGTTTGGGAAGAGTTTTCTAACTTCATCGGTGACGAATCATTAACCATTCTGGATGGCGGTCAGTGTGCAGTTGGAATTGAATCGACAATTCTTGATTTATCGAGAATTGATCTAGTTGGCCCCGTTATTTTACGACCCGGGATGATTACAGCAGAAGATATTTTTTCCGTTTTAGGTAGAGAGGTGACTACAAATCTACATTCTGAGATCAAGCATTCAGGGGGAGTTCTTGGACACTATGCACCGCAGACGCTTTTAATCTCAAAGGAGACAGATGCGCTATGTGAGGCTGATTTTATCAATGGAAAAATAGGGGTGGTTACTTTTGGTGATGTTCAAGAGCTACAAAAAAGGTGGCCTACACAATTCGTAGATTGGTACTCTTTACCAAAAGATCCGAATATCGTCGCTAGAGATTTATATGGTTTATTGAGAGATTTAGATATCAAGGGATATCAGAAAATTATCTTTGATCAATTACCTACAGACTTGGCTTGGTTTGGCATACAAGATCGATTAACCAGAGCAATTTATGGTTCCGGCCAGCACTAGTTATGAGGGCAATCGTCGAGTATCCAACTAATCACAGCGTCATTCACGCTTGTCCCACCCATGGCGGCATTAGGGTGGTTGATGATCGAAGATACGGCATAAACTTTTCCTGATTTGCTAACAACATAGCCTGCAACCGCTCTAACGGTTTGTAAAGTTCCTGTTTTCATATAGGCCCCAGATTTTTGAAGCGTACTTGGTAAACTAGTATCAGGGTTGAATGCGGATTCAGACGAGTTACCTTCCCATAATTTTTTTAATCGAGAGATGAGTCGATGCTTCATCGTGCCATCTACTCCGGCAATGGGTAAAGAATTAACAATAATTTCGCTATTTTTTGAGCGGGCCGCAAAGTTTAAAAGCCTTGTCATACTTTGGGGTGAGATGCGCTCGATGTTTGATAGCCCTGACCCATTTTCAAGAACGAGTTCAGGAAATTGAAGGTTAAATTTTTTCAACCATTCCTTAATGATTCGGCTACTTTCATCAGTGGTTACTGGCTTGGCACCTTTTTCTAAGCCAATCGTTAAAAAGATTTGCCGTGCCATTACATTATTGGAGTATTTATTCGTATCTTTAACGGCGTCAGCCAAAAAAATTCCTTGATGACTAATCAGTGGTTTAAGGTTGAAGGTAACTTGACCATCAAGAACTTCGGGATTTTTTTTCCAAACGCCACCAGCATCTTCCCATGCTGCCATAATCCCGTGTTTTAAAAAATCATTCGCATTAAGAGCAACAATATTCCAAGGAGTATCGGGACAATTGATGGAGAACTTCCCTAAAAAAGAGGCATTCCATTCATCTGCATTGATTTGACGAACCTCAGCCTTCACATTCTTTGACCAGTCACCACATGCATCTTTGCTGGACTTTAATTGATTTTTAATATGAAGGCCGGATAAGCGAGGGGTATATGTTATTTGAGGCTCACCACCGACATTTGAAATTTTAAAAGACAAGGTTTGAAAGGAGTACAACAAAGCGTCTGGAGGTACGTTATAAGTTCTTGAAGACTCACCATCAGTAGGTGCCGTTTGTTTGACACTTGGGGAATAAGCCGACCTATCGAAAACTAAGTTACCATTAATTTCATTGATGCCTAGTTGACGAAGATCTACCATGATTTTGGATAGTTCTTCAGGAATGAATTTGGGGTCTCCTTGACCTTGCCACACCAAATTCCCATTTAGCACGCCTTGCTCTATTGAACTTGTTGCATAAACATTAGTCGTCCACCTATACAGAGGTCCCAATAGATCTAAAGCTGAAATCGTGGTTAAAAGCTTGATAGTTGACGCCGGGTTCATTGGTGATTGGGCGCGCCAACTAAATGGTAAGGGATTGTTTGTTGATTGACTCATTGGGATCACGTTAAATCCAACTGCAGTTTCAGGCATGTTGGCAGCTTGTAGAGCTTTTTTAACACCCTTTGGAAGTATTTCTTCGCTATAAGCCAAAGGCAAAAAGATGCAACTACTGAAAAGCATCAATAGATAGAAACGACGGATGATGGGGAAACGCATGTTTTAGAGTTTAGATTAGGGTACAAAATCCCATCATACTTAGATTTATAAAAATAAATTATTTTTGAGGAGGTAAATAATTTAATAATAGCTTGTTAAGATATTCAAAAGTTTGTTAGGATTAAAACAATAACTAAAAAATAATAGGAGACCTCAATGAACAAATCTGAATTATTAGACTGTATTGCAGTTGGGGCGGATATACCCAAAACAAAAAGTGACCAAGTCCTTGAAGCTATCTTGTCCATCATAAACAGACAACTTTCTGACAGTGACGCGGTCCAGTTATCTGGTTTTGGGACTTTTATCGTTAAAGAGAGGACTGCAAGAGTTGGAAGAAACCCTAAAACAGGTGAATCAATTCAAATTGCCGCGATGAGAACAGTTCGTTTTTCCCCAGGAAAAGCTTTTAAAGAGCAACTCAATCACGGTATCGATTAAAATTCCTTAAAAGATCTTCTCAACTAAGGGGAAGTATAACAATAGGAGTTATTTTGACAGTCATCACGAATATTGAAGATTTAAGAGTTCTGCATGAAAAACGTGCACCTAGAATGTTTTATGACTATGCAGATTCAGGCTCTTGGACTGAAGGAACGTATCGTTCCAATGAGTCTGAATTCACCAAAATTAAATTTCGTCAAAGAGTTGCCATCAATATGGACAATCGTAGTATCAAATCTATGATGTTAGGCCAACCTGTATCAATGCCTGTCGCACTTTCACCGGTGGGTATGACTGGTATGCAGCATGCAGATGGAGAGATTTTAGCGGCGATGGCAGCCAAAGAATTTGGGGTGCCATTTTGTTTATCCACGATGAGTATTTGCTCTATGGAAAAAGTTGCTAAAAAGACGCAGCATCCATTTTGGTTTCAGCTTTACGTGATGCGTGATAAAGAATTCGTCAGCGCCTTAATCGAGCGGGCAAAAGCAGCGAATTGTTCCGCATTAGTGCTTACTTTAGATTTACAGATCTTAGGACAACGGCATAAAGACTTAAAAAATGGATTATCCGCCCCCCCTAAGCCTACTTTAAAAAATATATTCAACATGTTTACTAAGCCGGCTTGGTGTTTAGACATGTTACAAACTAAGAATCGTCAATTTGGCAATATTGTTGGTCATGTAAAGGGGGTTGATGATATGTCTTCCCTTGGTGCTTGGACAGCTAGCCAATTTGATCCGACGCTTGATTGGAATGAGGTTGAACGAATCAAAAAGCAGTGGGGGGGTAAATTGATTTTGAAGGGTATCTTAGACCCAGAGGATGCAAAATTAGCCGTAAGAGCGGGCGCAGATGCCATTATTGTTTCTAACCATGGCGGTCGTCAACTAGATGGGGCGCCTTCGACGATTGAAGCACTTCCGGCGATTGTTGATGCCGTCGGTTCTCAAGTAGAGATTTGGTTAGATAGCGGAATCCGCTCTGGACAAGACGTTATAAAAGCTCTGGCTCTAGGTGCAACGGGAACCATGATCGGGAGGTCATATATTTATGGATTAGGGGCGATGGGTAAGCCTGGTGTAACAAAGGCATTAGAAATCATTGCTAATGAGCTGGATTTGACGATGGCTTTTTGTGGGCTGAAGGATGTTCGTGAAGTTAACAAGAACATCCTGTTCCCTGGAAGTTTTTAGCGCCCGCCTGAGACGTCAATCATCGTACCGTGGATATAGCTTGCATCATCTGAGCAAAGCCAAACTACGGTTTGAGCAACTTCTTTCGGCATACCAATTCGACCAACGGGCACTCCTGCAGCCCATTTTGTGATAACGTCGATTCCACCATGGATGTCATGTATTGAAGTACCAATGAGGCCAGGACGAACTGCGTTCACGCGGATGCCTTGTAGCCCCACCTCCTTAGCAAGACCTAAACAAAAACCATCGACAGCCGCTTTAGAGGCAGCGTAATGGATTTCTTGAGCAATGCCACCCGTTCTAGCCGCCACGGAGGACATCAATACAATTTTTCCGCCTTTGCCACCAAGTTCAGTTGACATTCTTTTTACAGCTTCACGAGTGCAAAGAATAAGTCCAATGACATTGATATCAAAAAGTTCTTTTAACTGATGCTCAGTAGTTTTTGTAATTGGATTTTGCCCGCCGATAATCCCAGCATTGGCGACGAAAGCATCTAAGGTGCCCATGGCATCAATTTGTTTAAAAAGACTAACAATGTCTGACTCTTTGGAGCAATCTGCTTGGATGGCAACGGCATTTCCGCCAGTCGCCTCAATTTGTTCAACCACTTTATTAGCTTCAATTTGGTTACGAGCATAGTTAACGACGACAAAATAGTTTTGTTTTGCAGCATTCAGAGCAATTTCAGCTCCAATACCCCTACTAGCTCCAGTAATGAGCATGATTTTTTTAGACACGATGACTCCCTTTAATTATTTGATATATTAAAACACGTTTATGTGCTGTCTATTTGTGCGGTAGTTAAAAAAAGCCAAATCTCATCATTTAATATACTAAGCTCTTTACATAGAAGATCGATCAGATAGTTATCATGATGGTGATCTGTATTAGCAATCATTAAACAATACTGAATGAGTTGAGTGGCGTTAATGAGTCTTGCGCCCCCAAGTATTTTATGGCTAATGTGTTGCAATTGGGGGTCAATCGTTTGAAATGAATGTGTTTGAAGGACCTCAAGTAATTCTTCTTGTGTTTTTAAAACAGATTCTAAAATTGCATACGCTGCAGATTCATCTTGATGGGCAAGGTCTAGTAAACGATGAAACTCCCATCGCGAAAGATCTTCTGATAATACTTTTTTAAGACTACCTAAAAGTTCTTGCAGTTGAACGGGTTTAATTAAATAATCACTCATTAATTGATGATCTGAGCTGGAGAGTTTATTCGCAAATAGTATGTCTCCAGTCAAAATGATGATCTTCATATCAGGTTGCAAATCTAAAAGGTGAGAAGCTAGTTGTCGACCTGTCATATCTGGCATAAATTCATCGGTAAGAACTAAGTCAATCGATTTTTGGCGAACGATACGAATGGCATCTTCGGCATTATCCGCTTGGAGACAAAGAAATCCAAAGTGTTTGAGCTGTTGGCTGACGATATCTCTGCAGGCTGGGTAATCATCAATAATGAGTGCAACTTTACCAGAGAACATGGGGTGATAAATCGCGAGATCGATCGACTTGATGGCCTCTAGTTTTGATATGGGTAATGCGGAAGTTCGTTGAAAACAAATTCTGAATGAAGCGCATGTGCCAATTTGATGGGTGCTTTCAATTTGAAGACAACTTCCCATGGAATAAAGCAATCCATTTGTAATAGATAAGCCAAGTCCTGCACCAGGAATTGCTTGTGAATGAACGCATACACTTCTTTCATATGGTTGAATGATACGTTCTAAATCAACCTTAGGGATTCCGCAGCCCGTATCTATCATTTGGATTTGAAAAGCTGTTCTGCATGGGTGTCACTTAAAACATTTACTGATAGATAAATCGAACCTTCTTTAGTAAATTTAATCGCGTTACTCATTAAATTAATGAGTATTTGTTTGAGTCGTGTTTGGTCAATCATCAAACTTGGCGCGAGGACGGAATCGATATGTAAATAAAAATGTAAATTTTTTAAATCAGTTAGCCCTTTAAAGCTTTGAGAAAGATGTTCAATTAACTCTCTGAGAGAGCAGGGCTCATAGATGGCGGTAGATTTACCTGCCTCAATTTTGGTTAAATCTAAAACTTGATTCAGCATTTCTAAAAGAGATTTAGAAGTGCTGTAAGCACTTTGAATCAATTTTTTGCTTTCTTTAGCAATTGTTGAATCCTTGAGTAAAAGTTCGTGTGTGCCTAAGATGGCTTGTAGTGGATTACGAATTTCATGACTAATAGTTGCTAAATAATTAGATTTTGCAGAGCTAGCTTCTTTTGTGTGTTCGTGTAATTCCATCATCGATCCAATATTCTTTTGCGTATTTACAAATGAATAGTGCGTCTTTAGCAATTGATAGAGCAGAATCAATAATAAAGATAACAACATTAAAAACATTCCAAATAACCAGGAAGCCAGTTGAGGATGTTGAAAGACATAAAACCCTTCGTTAGGAATAAGATGGAAATACATCGCCCAACAAATAAGAGAGAAGACAATCAGTATGTAGTAAAAGATTTTTTTCAATCGAACACTTTCTCAGTTAGTCACAAATTTTATTTTGCTTACAAAAGCTAATGAGGTCTGCGATATTATCTACAGCTAATTTTTCATATAAACGACTTTTATAGGTCGCTACTGTTTTATTGCTAATGTGTAAATGTTCAGAAATTTCAAAATTACTAAAACCCTTGCCAAGGAATTTGAGTACTTGAAACTCCCTATCGGAAATACGTTGGATGATTTCTTCATCAGAAGATGGTAGTGCACCAGTCGGGTTGACCGTAAAGAATGAATAACCCTGAGATACAGCTATTGCAGCAGTAATAATAATTTTCCCAGAAGCTGATTTGTTAACAAAGCCATGTGCTCCTAGGGACCTTACTCGATTACCATAGACCTTTTCTTCTAAGCTAGATAAAATTAATATTTTAATATCGCCTGAGACAGCTTTTATTTTTCGAATTAATTCAAATCCATCTGTTCGTGGCAAGTCTAAATCTAGAACAATCATCTGTGGAATTAAGTTTCTTGTCAGTGTCAAACATGATTCTCCATCATGTGCAAAACCTAATATATCAAATGGCATTTGATTTTTAAAAAGTGTTCTCAGTGCAAGCAACATCGCTGGATGATCATCCACCAGAAGTACTTTTGTCAACATACTTAATCCCTATCATTGGTATTCTTTTTAGGGGTATGGGTAAGCGCATCAGTAAATTGGCTTTGGGTAATTTTTAGAATTTGATGTTTCGAAACCGCGGGCATCATAAGGGGACCATAACAATAATGAATACAACTAATTTTTGTAAAAGTGAAATCATGAACTAATGAAATACCCTCGCTATAAAGATGGTATTTTTTACTCTTACAAGTGATCAATAGATCATTGATTAATTCTTTTGAATACGATGTCATTGATGCGGCACGGATCAATGATGTTGAAAAATGTATTCCGGTAAATATGCCTGAATTTAACCATTCAATTTCAACTAATCCACCTGAAAAACCTTTCAGTTCAAGAATGATTCCAAGACGAAGTAGATGGTGCAACTTCTTTTCATAGAGATGAAAATCTAAGGCTTTAAAGTACAGTACTGGAATCTTGATGTACCCTACCGGTAGCTTAGATTCAATGAGTTTTCTTTCCAGGGATTGTAAAAAAAGATCATCCTTTATAAATTCTATTGGCAATGGCAAAAGTGTCAAAATGGCTCTGCCATGACAGTACCAATAAGCCATCGTATCTAGAGCATCAGAAAAGTGGTTTAAGTAATCTTTTTGTAAGCAGTTTCCTAAGTCTGTATAAATGACGCCTATAAATTGATTGGTCAAACTATCGAAAATTGGCTCTAAATTGGTATGTTGTGACTCAAATAATGCATTTTTATTTTTCGGTTGCTCAACATACATATGTAAATCAAACCAGCGTTTTAAGTTATCGTAAAGCCCCTTTTTGTCCGTCATATACCCTCTTATGTTGCTTATTTAGCTAAAGAAAGTCTAGTGTTTCATTCAAAGAATTAAAAGAGGGGCTTGCTGATTGATGAGTAGGTAACTTCCGAAATTCACCAAGCATTTGCAAGGATGGGCTAAATCATTTTGTTTGAGGAGCCTAACTATAAATTATCCTCATTTTAGAATAAATGAATCATCTGTTTGAACTATGAGAGTGATTTATTATTAGTAATTGATATATGAAGCAGTTTATTGAGAACGAATTTAATCATTCGCTCATTCATCAATTTTGCCGATAAATTTCACTGTATCTTGAAGTTTTTTGACATCATTTTTCCAAAATATATTGAAATCTTCACCATCCATATACGAAATAATGGAGTTACCTTTTTGCATAGATTGCTTGAATTGTTCATCTTGAACTGCTTCACGAACGGCTTGGGTAATTTGTTGTTGAATTTGTGGGGGAAGTCCGGCCGGAGCAAATAAAGAAGTCCACAAAGCATATTCGACATTTAAATTACTTTCTTTTAAGGTCGGGATATCTAAAAATGGTGGGTATCTTTTCGATCCTGTTTGAGCAATGGGGATGAGACGATGAGCTTGAACCTGTGGATTTGCAACGCTTGGTGCTGAGGCTAAGGCATTGACATGCCCACCTATTGCCAAGGTAATAGCGGGTGCGCCGCCACTTGTCGGGACGTGTTTGAGCTTGATTCCTGAGACATTCTCTAGCATCGCCATTGGTAGATGAGTTGCACCGTAAGTCCCAGATGAGGATATAGAAATACTTTCTTTTGAAAGGTTCGCTTTTTTGACAAATTCTTGAATAGTTTTCACCCCCATATCGGGATTAACTAATATGATTGCGGGATCAGAGGTGATTTGCGCAATGGGGGTAATTTTGCTCAGGCTATAGTTTGGTGGACGATTAAAGAGAGTATCAATAGCAGGTTGAGTGGCTAAAGATGGCGATGTGATTAATAAGGTATACCCATCAGGCGCTGCATTTGCGACAAAGGTATGTCCAATGGCGCCATTTGCTCCTGGTTTATTAATAATTAGCACGGGTTGTTTTAAATACTTTTGCATAGCAATGGCTAGACTTCTGCCAACGTTATCGACAAATCCACCGGGAGGATTTGGGTTAACAATATTAATTGGCTTATTAGGAAATAGGTCTTCCGCACTGACCTGAAATATCCAACTTACTTGAAGTACGAGGTAAAGCGGTATTAACTTGAAAAATTGTCTCATGGGATTTCCTGATTTATTTTTTTAAATTATGGCTATTGATACGCGGTTCTCTTTTTAGTTCAAATGAATATCGATACCGATCTTCAGGGTGACTACTGATCGTAATTTGAAAAACACGTTTATCTTTTCCGGTATATGTTCTCGCCACGACCAAAGCAGAGGTCCTGTCCTTTGCTTTAAGTGTTTTTGATTCTTCAGAAGATAACTGTTGAGAATAGACTTCTACACGTGCTTTTTCAATGACTTCTGAATACATATCTACAATCAGCTCGCTGATCGGTTTAGTCAAATACTTTGGATGTTTTACAACATCAGCAAACTTGGGCAAGATGTAATATGTTGTAAGGCAAAGGGGGAGACTTGCGTGATTTTGAAATCGTAAAGAAGTTATGCGGAACCATTCTTGATGAAGTTCACATTGAATTTTTTGCGCCAACAAGGCATCTGCTTTTATGAGTGAGGTTTCTAAAATTTGTCGTGTCAATACCCCAGGGTAGTCGAGTAATTCATTCACAGTATTGACCGCATGTGATAAGACCACAGGCATTTCCGTCGCAATTATGGTCGAGCCAGTTCTTGGTCGTCGAACAATCAAACCTTCATTACTGAGTGTACTGAGTGCTTGTCGAAGGGTGGGCCTACTTGTTTTGAAAGTAATACAGAGCTCTTCTTCGGTTGGTAACCTTGATCCAATAGGAAACTTTCCTTGTTGAATTTCGGCGCGTAATTGATTCGAGATCAACTGATGAATCGGTAAATTTCTCATTCTATGTATGACTTAAAGGTTTCTTCCGCCACTTGCGTCTACTTTGGCTCCTTTAGCTTTTGCTGCTTGGGCTGCCTCTTCACCGCGAAAAATCAATTCAATTTCTGTACCATCAGGGTCTTTAAAAAATAATTGAAATTGATCATTTTCTGGAACTGCGAATTCTGCAAATTGAATATCATTATCCTTAAGTACTTTTCGAAAATACTCGATGTCACTAGTCCAAAGTGCCACGTGGTCAAATGGATCTGTCTTTTTCGGCGCCGCGATGGGTGATCTTGCTGTAGAAATATGCACAATAGGTTGGTCGCCTAAATACATCCATGCTCCAGCTCTTGAGAATGGTGGCCTGTACCCATCCTTTAAGCCCAAAACTTGCGCATAAAACTTTCTAGATCGTTCTAAATCTGAGGTACTTACATTAACGTGAGCAAATCCAACGATAGGCATATGGGTTCTTTTCTTAGAATATGGTTAAGAATAAAGATCGAATATATGGACTATATCATCTTAACAATTGCAAATACCAAGAAGCGATTATAGAAGTTGATTTAAATATATCCTATTAAAATCAGTTATTTAGAATAAATTTACGATTAATTAGGGTTAGTACCGAATTAATTGTATTGACAATTGATCGTTGGAAATTTAGGATATGAACATATTCAATTTATAAGAGTCATCTGCATGAATGCTCCTGATAGTTCCAACGTATTTTCTTCCAAGATGAATCATAAAACTGCGAAATCTTTTGTTGATGTTTCTTACGAGGAGGCAAAAGAAAGGGCTTATGCATTGGTGCCCTTTTTAAAGTCACAAGTTGAGCTTACTGAAAAAACAACATATCTTCCAGAGTCAGTTGTCAATGCATTACATGAGTCTGGTTTATTTCGATATCAGCAACCTAAGATGTGGGGTGGAATGGAGGTTGATTATCGTGGCTTTATGGAGATCCCTTACATCATCGGACTAGGATGCCCATCTACAGCCTGGGTATTTGCTAACATGTCTTCTCATCATCGTCAGTTGGCACAATGGCCAATGCAAGCGCAAGCAGATATTTTAGAAAGTGATCCAGATGCTTTAATCGCATCTGGTATCGCGTATGTTCAGGGTCAAGGACAAAAAGTAGATGGTGGTTTACTACTCACTGGTCAATGGGGATTTTCTTCTGGGGTAGATATCTCCTCATGGAATATGCTTGCTTGCACCATTAAAGATGAGAACAATAAACCAATTGATTGGTGTATGTGCCTAGTTCCTAAGGAAGATTACGAAATCATTGATGATTGGCAAACCATGGGGATGCGTGGTACCGGTAGCCGAACCGTAAAATGTAAAGATATATTTGTACCAGATCATCGTGTGTTATCCATGCATATTCACCGCCCTGGGTTTCATTTCCCGGGCTTAAAAATCCACACGAACCCCATGTTTAAAGTTCCTAATAGTTCTGTTGGTGGAAACGGGATTGCTGCATCGATGATTGCTAATGCGCAGACGATGCTCAATGAGACAACGGAGTGGATTAAGTCCAAAAGTACAAGTTATACCGGCGCAAAAATGTCAGATATTCCAACATTGCAATTGAAAATTGCCAATGCTAGTGGAAAAATAGATGCAGCTTATACGTGGCTCATGAGTAATATTATTGAGGCAGAAATCGCCTATAAAAATGGCCAAACATTTGATGTTGAGACAAAGCTAAAGTATCGTCGCAATACTGCTATGGGTATGAAGATGGCGAATGAAGCGGTCGATATATTACATGAGCTTCTTGGTGCAAATGGGATCTACGAAAAACATTCTTTTGAACGAATGTTCAGAGATGCTCATGCTTCGGCAGGACACTTTGTTTTTAATCAAGACGCGCAATTAATTCCATACGGACTTAAAGTTTTAGGTGGGGAGTTTAAGAGTCCCACCATGTAATAAAACTAGTAATTAGTCATATAGGAGGCGCTTAAAGAGCGCCTTTTTCTTTCAGAGTTCGATCAACCCAAGAGTCATCATAAGTCCCATCGAGAATTGACTGAATAGTAGATACTTCTTGAGCTATCTTTGCTTTGCCAAGCTTGACGGCTTTTTGAGCCAAGTGTCTAGGAATCGCAATGACCCCGTCCATATCACCGAGAATTATGTCCCCAGGGTGGACGAGCATATCACCAATGATGACAGGTTCGTTAATCGTTCCAGGGCCATCTTTAAATGGGCCGCGTAAAGAAATCGATTTAGCCCAGCAAGGAAAATCTTCTCGATCGAACGCATCCACATCCCTTACGGCACCATTCACGACACAAGCTACTGCGCCTCTTTTTTTTGCCATAATCATCAGAATTTCACCAAATAGAGCACGATCCATATCGCCATCACCATCGATGACTATTGCATCACCTGGTTGTATTAATTGCAGAGCTTTGTGGATCATCAAGTTATCGCCAGAGCGAACTTTGACAGTAAAGGCGTTCGCACATATTGAGATGGGAGATTTATTAATTGGCAGTATTTGCTTTGCCACTAAATCTCTGCCAAGAGAGTCGCTGATGATGGAGGTTGCTATTCCTCTAAGACTAGTTATTTCTGCTTGAAGGGGCTCAACGCGAGCGGAGATGATATATCCGTAAGAAGCCATAAAGCCTTTCTAAAGAAGGAAGTTTTATTCTAATCAATTTTATACGTAGACCAAAGGTTTGAAAGATTGATAAATAAATATTTATTTAAATCAATTACTTATAGATTTTAATAGAGTGAAGCTTGCAAACTTCCTGAAGCTTCTCTATACTTTGTTAGCAATCACTGAGGTAGAGTGCTAATCGCATCCTTGGTGAATAGCTTTATTAATTGATTTAATTTTATTGAAAGAGGAGATTGCATGAACTTACGTCCTTTGCATGATCGCGTGATCATCAAACGTTTGGATAACGAAACAAAAACAGCTTCTGGAATTGTTATTCCTGAAAACGCAGCTGAAAAACCTGACCAAGGTGAAGTTTTAGCGGTTGGACCTGGAAAAAGAGATGAACAAGGTAAGCACATTGCTGTCGACGTTAAAGTTGGCGACAAAGTCTTGTTTGGAAAATATGCTGGTCAAACAGTAAAAGTTGATGGTGATGAACTTCTCGTAATGCGTGAAGAAGACATCATGGCCGTTGTTCAAAAATAAGCATCATAATCAGTAGAAAGGAATTAACATGGCAGCAAAAGATGTAGTATTCGGAGATTCAGCACGTACACGTATGGTTGAGGGCGTTAATATCCTCGCCAACGCAGTCAAAGTAACATTAGGACCAAAAGGTCGTAACGTTGTTTTAGAGCGTTCATTTGGTGGCCCATTGGTAACTAAAGACGGTGTAACTGTAGCTAAAGAAATTGAACTCAAAGACAAGCTCCAAAATATGGGTGCTCAGATGGTTAAAGAAGTTGCTTCTAAAACAGCGGATGACGCTGGTGATGGAACAACAACAGCTACTGTACTCGCACAATCTATCGTTCGTGAAGGCATGAAATTTGTTGTGGCTGGTCACAACCCAATGGATCTTAAGCGTGGAATCGATAAGGCTGTAACGGCAGCGCTTGCAGAAATTTCAAAATTGAGCAAACCTTGCACAACGACAAAAGAAATTGCACAAGTAGGTTCAATTTCTGCAAATAGCGATTCCAGTATTGGTGATCGTATTGCTGAAGCAATGGAGCGTGTCGGTAAAGAAGGCGTTATTACAGTGGAAGATGGTAAATCACTTGCTGACGAATTAGACGTTGTAGAAGGTATGCAGTTTGACCGTGGTTATTTATCACCATACTTTATAAACAACCCTGAAAAACAAGTTGTGATTTTAGAAAATCCATTCATCTTGTTATTTGATAAGAAAATCAGCAATATTCGTGATTTATTACCAGTACTAGAGCAAGTGGCTAAATCTGGACGTCCTTTGTTAATTATTGCTGAAGATGTAGAGGGCGAAGCTCTAGCAACTTTAGTGGTAAACAATATTCGCGGTATTCTTAAAACTTGTGCTGTTAAGGCTCCAGGTTTTGGTGATCGTCGTAAAGCGATGTTGGAAGATATTGCTGTTCTCACAAAAGGACAAGTGATTGCAGAAGAAGTAGGCTTAACACTCGAAAAAGTAACTTTAGATGATCTAGGTCAAGCAAAGCGCGTAGAAATCGGTAAAGAAAATACAACGATTATTGATGGCGGCGGTGATGAAAAGCAAATTGAAGCGCGTGTCAAAATGATTCGTGCACAGATCGAAGAAGCTACTAGTGACTATGATCGTGAAAAACTTCAAGAGCGTGTCGCTAAGCTTGCAGGTGGAGTTGCCGTGATTCGTGTTGGCGCTGCTACGGAAGTTGAAATGAAAGAGAAAAAAGCACGTGTTGATGATGCATTACATGCTACTCGAGCTGCAGTAGAGGAAGGTATTGTTCCTGGTGGAGGCGTGGCGTTAGTACGCGCTAAGCAAGCCATCTTGAATTTGAAAGGCGATAATGCTGATCAAAATGCTGGTATTGGAATCGTATTGCGCGCAATGGAAGAGCCATTACGTGTCATCGTATCGAATGCCGGAGATGAAGCAAGTGTTGTAATTAATCAAGTTGCGGCTGGTAAAGGTAACTATGGTTATAACGCAGCTACTGGTGAGTATGGTGATCTTGTAGAGCAAGGTGTTATTGATCCAGCTAAAGTAACAAAAACTGCACTTGTTAATGCAGCTTCTGTAGCTGGTTTATTGCTCACAACTGATTGTGCTATCAGTGAGTCACCAAAAGATGATGGCCCATCAATGCCAGGTGGTATGGGCGATATGGGTGGTATGGGCGGTATGGGCGGCATGATGTAATTTGCTACTCAAGCAAAATCAAGGCACCCTCGGGTGCCTTTTTTTTTGAATGACCAGTATTAAAGATATATCAGCAAGAAATAGAAGAGAAAAGAAAACTATGTAAAATACAAATTAATGAAAAACATTCGAAAATTTATTATATTTTTTATCAGCTTGCTGCCGATCTCCGCATTTGCCGCAACAAAACATCTTGAACAAATCATCGCCGATTACATGGTTTGGCTAGTGATTATTGTGGTACCTTTTGCCGTGATATATATATTTTGGAAGATTCATATTCTTCCAGAAATATATGCAGAAAAAGTACATCATCCACAAACTAAATTAATCCAAGTTATATGTACATGTCGATTATATTTGGTGGCATACTCTGGCCCCTAGCATGGATATTGGCCTACTCTAAACCCGTATTACATAAAATGGCTTACGGGACAGATAAATCAGATGAATACTTTTTGGACCCTGAGGGACATCATGCTGAGAAGCCAATCAACTTATCGATTGTCGACGATGAAATTTCTAGCTTAAAAGAAAAATTAGAAGGATTAGAGCAACGTCGAAAAAAAGTATTAGATTCTCAAAATAAATTTTCAGCCTCATAAGAAGAAAAAATGTTAGAACTCATACTTGGCGGATATGCCGCACTGATCTGGTTAGTCTTTATTAAGAAAAAGTGGCTTCCGTGGAATATTAAATCTCAAATTGGATCTGCGATTGGTGGGTTGCTATTGATGGCGACAATTATTTTTACGGTGAATATCATTACACCAGGATCAGAAGATGTTCGTGTGATCAACTTTGTAACGGAGGTTGTTCCAAGAGTTCAAGGAACAATTACAAAGGTTGCAGTAGAAGGTAACACGATGGTCAAAAAAGGCGATATTTTGATTGAAATCGATGAAAGACCATATCAATTAAAGGTACAACAATTAGAAGCCCAGTTAGCAGAAACATCTGCATCAGCAAAATCATTGCTACAAAACTATGATGCTTCTAAAGCGAATACTTCTGCAGCAATGGCTCAACTAGATCTAATGAAAAAAAGGTTGGCAGAATCTTCAGATCTAGCTAAATCAGGCGCTGGGAATAAATATGATGTTGAGTATTACCAAGCTGAAGTTCAAAAAGCGCAGGGTGGATATGATGCAGCCAAATCATCAGAAAATACGGCAAAGCTCAAACTGAACGCTATTGTTGGCGGTGACAATGCGGCGGTAGCTCAGATTAAAGCCCAATTAGAAAGTGCCCGGTATGATTTAGAGTCTTGTATTGTTCGGGCTCCTGCAGATGGCTTTCCAGTTGCTGTTACGGTACGCCCAGGAAATTATGCTGTTTCTATGCCACTTCGACCACTGATGAGTTTTGTTTGGTATGACCAAAGAATCATTGCCTTTTTTGATCAAAATGAACTTCGATTTGTAGAGCCTGGAAATGAAGTCGAACTGACGTTAAAAGCAGCGCCTGGAAAAATTATTTATGGAAAAGTGGACTCGATCATATGGGCATCAAGTCAAGGTCAAATTGCCCAATCTGGAACTGTACCAACAGCGCCTGCTGAGATGTTACATGCTCCCTTACCTCTGAAATATGCGGTCAAAATCATTCCTGAAGAAATGGATGGAGAGCCCATACCTCATATGCCAATGGGTGCAAGAGGAATGGGGGGAATTTATACAGAGCATCTTAAACCATTACATATCGTACGTATGTTAGTTATCCGCTTACACGCGATTCTTAATTACTTGGTATTTAAGTTGCCATAGGAATGAAAATGTTCAACCAGAGGGGCTTGATCTATGCAATTGTAGCGAGTGGAATTTTGCTAGCATGTGCTAGTAAGCCACCGAAGCAAAACGATGTATTAAATTTAGCCTTAGGAAAAACAGATGTTCTTCCTCAATGGAGTAGTGAATTTTCAGCGGGAAAGTTTGATGAGTTGACCCTTGGATTTCCTCTGGATCCACAACTTAAAAGTTTGATTCAAGAAGCGATTGTGAATAATCCAGATATTCGAATGGCGCTTGCAAAAGTTGATCAAGCACGTGGCGTTTTGTCGGCGACAAGTGGGACACGGTTACCCAATATTGGAATAGGCGCTCAAACCGGAACTTCTACAATACCAACTTCTACATCGGCTATCTCTGGGGCGGGTGTAATAGCTTCTTGGGAATTAGATATTTGGGGTAAGTATGCTTCTGCCGCAGCGGGTAGTAAAGCTCGAGTCAAAGCATCAGAACTAGACCGTATTTATACACAACAAATTTTGGCGGCCAGCGTCATTAAAGCTTGGATTGCCATCACTGAAGTAAAACAACAACTAGCTTTAAGCCAACAGATGTTCGATGATGCCAATCAACAAAATCAGTTTTTGGTTCAAGGTGAGCGTGTTGGTAGAAACACAGCTCAAGAAGTCGCCCAAAATGCATCTTCTGTTGATATGTATCATAACCAATTGGTTGCCTATCAATATCAACTCAATCAGGCGAAGCGTGCAATGGAGATCTTGTTAGGGCGCTATCCAGCAGCACAAATTGACTCCAGTAGCACTTTCCCATCCCCAATCACTGAAATCCCAGCAGGTATCCCTTCAGAAATGATTGCTAGAAGACCAGATATACAAGCAGCACAGCAAAGATATAACGCCTCCTTTTACGATGTTGAAGAAGCTAAGCGTGCCCGATTACCTTCCATTAGGATTACTGGGGGCGTTGGTTATATTCAAGACTCTGCAATTTTGCTGACCAATGGTATTAGCAATCCAATTAGTAGCTTGACTGGTTCATTGTTCTTGCCACTTTTTATGGGGGGACAGTTACTTGCTCAACAAGACATCAAGACTGCTAAACAAAACGAAGTATTAGCAAACTACGGCAAAGTATCTCTGACCGCATTCAATGAAGTAGAAAGTGGTTTGGACAATGATATTAAGTTAAAGACGCGAGAAACAACACTGGTATCGCAAACTAAAAATATGATTAAGTCAGTTGATTTTGAAAAACAAAAATTTCGAGTTGGTAAGTCTGATCAATTTCAAGTCTTACAGCAAGAGATTATGTTGTCGAATGCAAGAAGTAATTTGATTAAAATTTCTGCAGATCGACTGAGAAATCGAGTAGATTTACATCAATCACTTGGCGGGCATTTTATAGCAGGCATTCATTAGTTTCCACTCAGAATGCTGGAACACTCGCCACCGGGAAATTGAATTTTTTTGAAAAAATTGATCCAATCTTTCGTTAAAGGTGATATTTTAATGGCCTTAATTTTAGTTATGTCCTCAGGTATTAGTTGGATAAAGGCTAGCCAACGATTATTATTTTCATCTTGGATTATTGAATAGCTTGCAAGACTTTTTATATTTAAATTCTGATTATCTTTATAGATAAAACAGCCCATTTTAGAGATTTTTTTTTCGGATAACCACCTAATTCCACCGAGCGCTTCCGTGGATTCTGAGTTTTTCTGCCATGGAATGGTGTCGGCAGAAAAACTCAACTCAATATCATTTCCACCATTAAATTGAGTGATTTCATTAAAGCGATTTTCATTGGCAAGCAAAGCCCGCCGAAAATTATTTAATACGGGGCCAATATAGCTCTTCCAACTTAAATATCGATTACCAAAACCTTCTTGTACATCACCAATCACAAATTGTGGCTCTCCATCACCATAAATTTTATGCAGATAAGTATGAACATTCGGCGCTTGGTCAAAGCACACATTAACGATCTGGGGTTTTGTGTACCAGTCAGCGCCTTTTTTTGCCTCATCGATAAATGATTTCATCACAATCGCTGTATCCATATGATTAAGACCAGCGTTTTTTAATTTTTCAAATCCAATACTACAAGCGTTCTTTAAAGTGATACCTTCAGCATTACTGATCATTTGTAAAAGACTTGGCGATTTGTCATTGAGTAACTGAAGAAAGTTTTGATTTCCTTTTAAAGTCGGATGATTTAAAACATTAGCAGAAGAAATTCCTTCACGATTGGGAATATCATTGATACCTGATGCCGAGGGGTCAAATAGAGTTTTGGTATAGGTAAAGGACAGTTTGACCGTGAGTATTTTGGATTTATTCGCTTTGGGGTCAAATTGTAGAGCTTGAATCTTTTTATCCGGGGTGTTTCCAAGACTTCCTTCAGCACGATAAACGGGGACTTCAATCATTTCTATACCATTTCGGATTTCAGGCCAACCAAAGGTCATTGGGACTTTGCCATTAAGACTTCCTTTGAGCATATCTTGAGTACGTTTTTGCGTATCGGAAAAAACTGGATTTGCGAAGATGGAAGTGGCTCCTGCAATTGTGGAAGCTGTTCCGCCTGTAGCTACTATCGCAGCTGCACCTAAAAGGAATTGTGCTGAGCCAACTAAGTCATTATTAGAATCCGTTGCAGTTTTAACATTAATAATTAATGATAGGCTTCCAGGATTAAAACTCGAAAAAGGTTTTAAAAGAGAATTAGAAACAATATTTAAAGGAATAGTGCTCAAGGATGCGCATTGATTCGCATTATCTCTGCCATCAAATGTGGCAACAGGAATTTCTATTTCTTCATTTTGTCCAAAAAATCCACTTTTAGTAATTGAGATTAAAAGCTGTGTTTTTTCGCTACTTAAAAAACCTTTATTGGATAAAGAGACGCAACTTGAAATAGGAATAACTTCTGAGGTAATAGTAATGTATCCATCATTTCCATAACTATCCGATAAATAAGCTGGAGTATCTCTTGGATAAAACGTTGGGTTAATATCCGGAAAAAAGAACGAGCTCGCAAACCCTTCAATTGCGCAAAGGCTTAACAAAGAAATTACTACGATAGAAACACAACAACGAGACTTTTTCATGATCTACTCGACATCCACATCTATAGAGTTTAATGCTAAAAAGTATCAATATGCATTATTCAGGAATGACGGCCGTCGCTTCAATTTCGACTTTTGCACGATCTTCTATCAGAGCAACCACTTGGACGGCGGTCATCGCAATATCATAATAACCAATGACTTCTTTAAATACTTTTCCGATTTCGCGACTAGCAGCAAGATATTCTTTTTTATCAACAACATACCAAGTCATTCGTGTGATGTGTTCTGGCTTACCATTAGCTGTTTTTAAAACGGCAATAATATTTTCTAAGGCCAGTCTAGCCTGAGCTGCAAAGTCATCCGACTGAAATTGGTAGTTAGAGTCCCAGCCAATCATCCCCGCAATAAATACCATACGGCCTTTCGTAGAAACGCCATTGGCGTAACCTTTTGGCCTAGGCCATCCATCAGGTAATAGAACTTCCATAAATATTCCTTCTTAAGTAGGGTTTTTTAATAATTCACGAGCAATAATCAATTGTTGAACTTCAGACGCACCTTCATAGATACGAAGTGCTCGGATATCACGATACAGTTTTTCAACAACATGACCTGACACCACTCCTTGACCACCAAACATTTGAAGGGCCTGATCGATAACAAGTTGAGCCTCTTCAGTAGCCGTTAATTTAGCCATCGCCGCCTCTTTGGTAATTGTTTTACCCTGATCTCGTAACCATGCTGCACGATAGATCAGTAATGCGGCACTATCGATACTCGTTGCCATATTCGCTAATTTGGCTTGGGTTATTTGAAAATCAGCTAAATGTTGTCCAAACATGTGACGTTGCTTAGCATGTGCGAGAGCTTCATCAAACGCACGTTTAGCAAAACCTAAAGCTGCTGCTGCGACGGATGTTCTAAATACATCGAGGGTACGCATCGCAATTTTAAAGCCCTCACCAGCCACACCAATGCGTTGAGATAGTGGAACTTTACATTGATTAAACTTTAATCTAGCCAAAGGGTGAGGAGCAATCACATGAATTCGCTCAGTAATTTCTAGGCCCGAAGTGTTCGAATCAACTATCCAGGCACTAATACCTTTTGTCCCTATGCTATTTGGCTCTCTCGCAAAGACAACATAAAAGTTCGCGATACCACCATTGGAAATCCAAGTTTTTTCACCATCAATGATAGCGTATTCTTCTTTCTCGGTTGCTTGACATTTCATCGCCGCCACATCAGAACCAGCATGTGGTTCTGAGAGAGCAAATGCAGCAATTTTTTTACCCGATACAACATCTGGTAAATAGCCAGATTGTTGTGATGGGCTCCCTGCAATACTGATGGCCCCAGAACCTAACCCTTGCATCGCAAACGAGAAATCAGCCAAGCCGTCATGATAAGCCAAGATTTCACGACTGAGACAGATAGTTCGTGTGTCGATCGTATCAAAAGTTCCACCAAATTGTTTTCCGCTAATCGTCGATTTAAGCCAACCATCTTTACCTAATAGGTGAACTAAATTTTGACAGGTAGCATCAACGTCGTCATGTGTTGAGGAGGTAATATTTTTACTAGACCAAGTGTCTAAGTCATGAAATAACTGCCGATGGTGACCCTCAAAAAAAGGGATGTTTAAAAACGAGTCATTCATTTTATCTAGTTACCTTCAAAGATAGGCTTTTGTTTATCGACAAACGCATGGTATGCCCTGTGAAAATCTTCCGTCAACATACAAATTGCTTGAGCTTGAGCCTCAGATTCGATAGCTTGATCGATGGTCATCGACCACTCTTGATGTAGCATAGTTTTGGTGATGCCATTGGCAAAAGAAGGTCCGTCAGCAATTAATTTCGCTTGTTTATTAGCGTGTGTCAGCAAATCATCAGTACTGATGATTTGATTAAAAAATCCCCAACGCTCTCCCTCTTCAGCGCTCATTGATCGTCCGAAGAAGAGTAATTCGCTAGCTCTACCTTGCCCAATAATTCTTGGCAAGATGGCACACGCACCCATATCGCATCCAGCAAGACCTACCCGATTAAATAAAAATGCTGTTTTACAGTTGGCTGTTGCATAACGCAAATCAGAGGCCATTGCGATGATAGCGCCAGCTCCTGCGCAGACCCCGTCAACTGCCGCAATAATAGGTTGTGGACATTTGCGCATCGCTTTGACAAGCTCACCGGTCATCCTTGTAAACATGAGCAGTTCTGGTGTTTTAAGTGTAATGAGTGGACCGATAATCTCATGGACATCACCTCCTGAGCAAAAGTTATTTCCAGCACCATGAATAACGACGGCTTTAACATCAGAGGCAAATTGCAATGCAAGAAATAAATCGCGTAGCTCAGCATAAGATTCGAAGGTTAAAGGATTTTTACGATCAGGTCGATTGAGTGTGATCGTACCTACTTTATCTTTGACAGTCCAAAGAAAATGCTGCGCTGGATAGTTCTTCATTTCTTTACGATTGTGCGCAAGTAAACCTGGATCAATTTTTTCTAAATAATTCATAGGAGTTCTCTTAATAGACGGGTTGGGATAGATGGGTCACATGTTGACGAAGGGTGCCAAGCAGTTGATACATTTGTTGGATCATATTGGGTTCAAGTTCAGAAAAAAATTCCAAAATCCATTTTTCATGCTCTTGCGCCATTTTGTTGAATTGAGTTTGTCCTTGAGGCGTTAGTTTGATGACCCAAGAACGGCGATCATCTGGGCTAGCTTGCCGAATCACTAAACCATCATTTTCTAATTCATCCGTAAGACCCGTGATATTACCCTTTGTAACCATTAGATTATTGGATAAATCGCTCATATTTAGACCAAGAGGTTCACGGTATAACTGGGCCATATAGTCAAATCTAGCTAGAGAGATTTGAAATTGATCACGTAGTCGTTGTTTAATTTGATCTTCGATTTGAGTCGAACATGAAAAAAGTCTCAACCAAAGCTTCAATTCGATATGGTCATTTTTTTTTACTCGCGCTTCATGGCCGGTATCTTCGTATTTAATACTCATTGTAAAATTTCTCCGCCGCTGATGGGTATAGTTTGACCATGGATTGAACTTGATTCTTTAGCGCATAGCCAAAGAACTGTATTGGCAATTTCTATAGGTTGAATAATACGTCCTTGGGGATTATTTGCCGCAAAATCTTTACGAATGGCTTCTTCACTTCGGCCAGTTTTTTGCATGACATTGGCAATACTATTTTTTAAAATATCTGATTCCGTAAAGCCAGGACAGATCGCATTAACAGTGATTCCTTTTTGCGCCAACTCTAGGGCTAAAGCTCTCGTCATTCCAACGACCGCATGCTTTGCGGCGCAATATGCTGAGACATAAGCATATCCAGTAATCCCCGCCGTACTGGCAATATTAATAATTCGTCCAAGCTTGTGCTCAATCATATCCGGAAGAGCAGCTTGAATGCATAGCATGGTTCCAATTAAATTGACTTCGAGCATTCTTCGCATCATCGATACATCGGTTTTCATGAAGGGCGCACTTTCGGCTTGACCTGCGTTATTCACAAGAATCTGAATAGGACCAAAATTTTTCTTGGATAACGTAAACGCATTTTTTACACTTTGCTCATCTGTGATATCGGCGCTAACAGCAAAACAAAACTTCGGGTGCAACTTAGCTATTTGCTCAAGACTTTTTTGATCGCGCCCTAGGATGGTTACTTTTGCACCTTGGTTAATTAGTTGTTGAGTGATTTCAACGCCAATACCACGTCCTCCACCTGTGACGAGGGCATGTTGATGAGCAAGAGGTTGAGTTAAGTTAGTCAAGTTTCACCATCGGCTTAGAGTTAAGAGTTTGTTGTATTTTTTCACGATCAAATAAAGCTTCCATTTGTTGTTTACCAGCGATATATTGTTTCGGCCATGCCAAATCTTTAAAGCCTATTTTTGCTGCCTCTGTTAAGGTCCATGCAGGATTAGCTAAGTGGGGTCTTGCTACTGCGCATAAATCAGCTCGTCCGGCAGCAATAATACTATTGACATGGTCCGCTTCACTGATCGCTCCGACAGCTATTGTGGGGATACCCACTTCTTGTCGAATTCTGTCAGAAAATGGGGTTTGGTACATTCGGCCGTAGACGGGACGTTGATCTTTACGGACTTGTCCTGAAGAGCAGTCGATCATATCGGCTCCTGCATCTTTAAAAGCTTTGGCAATCTCAACTGCATCCATCGGCGTTATTCCTCCGTCGACCCAATCATGAGCAGAAATACGAACTGAAATTGGTAGGGATTGTGGCCAAGCGGCTCGAATCGAGGCAAAAATTTCGAGAGGGTAGCGTAAACGGTTTTCAAGAGAACCACCATATTCATCTTTTCGATGATTGGTAAGCGGCGAAATAAAGCTTGATAGTAAATATCCATGCGCACAATGTAATTCAAGCCAATCAAAACCAATAGAAGCGGCTTTCATGGTTGAAGCAACAAACTCATCGCGTACCCGATCCATATCTTTGCGATTCATTGCGCGTGGGATTTGATTATTTTCTGAATAAGCAATTGCTGAAGCGGAAATCACATCCCAATTATCTGAAGCGAGAGGTAAGTCAATACCATCCCAAGCAAGTCGTGTGGATCCTTTAGGACCAGAGTGGCCAAGTTGTAATGCAATTTTTGCATCGGTATGTTCATGAACCCACTCGACGATACGCGCAAATGCAACAGTATGTTCGTCTTTATAAAGCCCTGGACAGCCATGAGTGATTCTTCCATCTGCCGAGGGTGAAGTCATTTCAACCATCACCATAGCGGCGCCACCCATAGCGCGAGCACCAAGATGAACAAGGTGAAAATCACCGACAGATCCATCGATCGCCGAGTATTGCGCCATTGGTGAGACAATCACTCGATTTTTTAAGGTAATGCTACGAAGCGTAAACGGAGTAAACATTGGTGGTGGGATAGCCTGGTTATCTTTCAATGCGCCATGATTTTTTTGGGCTAACCAAGCCTCATAATTTTGGAGCCACTTTGCATCGCGTAGACGAAGATTCTCATGGCTGATTCGTTGACTTCTTGTTAATAGTGAATACATGAGTTGAGGAGGTTCTAGTTGATCACAATAACGTTTACCACAAACTTCAAACCATTCCATAGCATTCCAGGCAGCATTTTGTAGTCGTAATACATCGATTCTGCGCACAGCTTGATATTTTTGAAGAACTTCAGTAATACACTCTTTTTGATGTCCAAATTGGTTAAATAAATGGGTTAATTCAATGGAGTCTTCTATCGCTAATTTAGTGCCTGATCCAATCGCAAAATGAGCTGTATGAACTGCATCACCCATCATCACTACATGGCTTTTACCGTTGAAGTGCGACCATTCTTGACAAGTAATATGTTGAAAATTTAACCAAGCGGATCCCCGAAGGTGTCTTGAGTTAGTTAGTAGTTTTGCACCATTGAGATTACTCTCAAAGATATTTTCACAAAATGTAACAGAATCTTCTTGAGATGCTTTATCTAGACCATGAGCAAGCCAAGTTTCTTCAGTACATTCAACAATAAACGTCGTAGTTGTCTCATCGAATTGATAAATATGAGCGGCAAACCAACCATGCTCAGTTTTTTCGAATAAAAAGGTGAATGCATCATATAACTTGTTCGTCCCTAACCAGATAAAACGATTTGGACGCGGGACAATTTTGGGCTGAAATATATCGGCATATTTAGTACGTATTTTAGAGTTGATGCCATCACTCGCAATGATGAGATCTGCTAATGGAAAGTCTTCATCAGAATCAACTTCTGCTTCAAAAACCAGTTTTACGCCAAGCTCTTCACAGCGTAGTTGCAAAATATTTAACAGTTTTTTACGACCTATCCCGACAAATCCGTGGCCACCAGATCGGATGACCTCATTTTTAAAATGTAGTTCGATATCATCCCAATGATTAAATGACTTCTGAATCTCTGCCGCTGTTGGTGGATCCCACTTTTGCATGTTCTCCATTGTTTGATCTGAAAAAACGACTCCCCACCCAAATGTATCGTAAGGTTTATTACGCTCATAAATAGTAATCTCATGTTCAGGATGCTGTAACTTCATGAGAAGACCAAAGTACAAGCCCGAAGGACCGCCCCCAATGCAAACTATATTCATTTCACACCACTAATCTGTTTAAGTCGAAAACGTTGTAATTTTCCAGTCTCGGTTCGAGGTAATGTATCGAGGTAGTCAATTGCACGAGGATATTTATAAGGAGCAATTTTTTGCTTCACAAAATCTTGTAATTCTGAGGTCATTTTAGGGCTACCAATAAAGCCGGGCTTAAGAACCACAAAGGCTTTAATAATTTGTCCTCGTTGCTCATCTGGAACGCCAATGACTGCGCATTCAGCAACGGCAGTATTTTCGAGTAGGGCCCATTCGACTTCTGGACTGGAAACGTTATAGCCAGAAGTAACGATCATGTCATCGATACGAGCATGATAATAAAAGTAACCATCTTGATCTTGATGAAACATATCACCTGGTAAATTCCACGCGTTCTGAACATAATTAACTTGTCGGGGATCAGCTAGGTATCGACAACCTGTCGGCCCCTTGATGGCGAGCTTACCAATTTCACCGATGGGAACCTCTTGCATATCGTCATTGACTATTTTCGCTATATATCCAGGCAATACTTTTCCAACAGATCCATCACGATAATTATCGGGATCAGATGCAATGTAAATATGAATCATTTCAGTACCACCGATGCCGTCATAAATACCTAGCCCACTGGCTATATTCCAAGATTTACGAGTATCCATTGGTAAGGCTTCACCTGCTGAGACGCACTTTTTTAAAGTGATGAGTTGATGTTGGCTAGCTAACGGCGTCATAGCGCGATAGCCCGTTGGCGAAGTAAAGCAGATCGTTGCTTGATATTTTTCGATAGCTTGAAGTAAAAGCTCAGGATTAAGTTTTTCGATAAGCACTGTAGTTGCTCGAGCCCATAGTGGAAAACAAAGTAGGCCACCAAGTCCAAAAGTAAAGGCAAGTGGTGGGGTCCCAATAAAAATATCTGTGGTATTTGGTTTGAGACAGTGACGTGGAAATACTTCGCACATGGCCATCACATCACGATGGAAATGGATAGTGCCTTTAGGTGTACCAGTAGTCCCAGAAGTAAAGCCAATTAAGGCTGGATCATCAGACTTGCTTGCATAGGCGTCAAAATGAGTTGGCTGATCTTTGATTTGATCTTCTAAGGAGCCATTTTCACCATACAAAGTGATGTATTTTAAAAATGAAGAGTTCTTTTGAGTTAGTAATAGTTCATCTTTGAGAACTTCATCGCAAAAGGCATGAGAAATTTGGGCAATGTGAACAATTTCAGATAATTCTTTTTGACGAAGAAGTGGCATCGTCCCTACAGCCACTCCTCCCACTTTAAATACGGCCAACCAACAGGCTGCTAGCCAAGGGCTATTGCTTCCTCTCAATAAAACGCGATTACCAGGTTGAAAAGACTGCTCTTTTACTAGTACATGACAGATTTGATTAACGACTTGTTGTAGCTCTTGATAAGTCCATTGGATGGAGGAACCAATGATGGCCATTTGATGACCAAACCCTTCTTCAACAGCCTTATCGAGTAATTCTGTCGTAGCATTAAGATCTATTGGAAAAGTTAGCTCTGGAAGATTAAACAGGAACTCAGGCCATTCAATGGCTGGGGGAAGACGATCCTTTACGAATTCGTCATACTCACGCTGCCCTAAGTTCATAGTGCCCCCATGTGTCGGGTTAGTTATAAGAAATATACTTTAGTATTAAATAGTTTACTACTAAACTATTTAATAGCTAATATTTATTTACATAGTCAATTTTTCATATCAGGGGTAGTATTAAGTGGCTTGACTTGAAGATACAGACCGCTCAAAGTCTGAGGGCTGATACATGTATCAGCCCTCAGCAAAATTGATTCAATAATTTATTGAAATAAGTATTTAGCGACACTCTCTTTTATTCAGATCTACTTGACCCAATTTGCGACCAGATGTGTCGGAGTACATATAACGAATATTAAGAGAGTTAATTAATGGTTTTAACAATGGATCAGTACACCAGGAATCTAACATACCCGGTTTTAAAGAGTTAATTTGGCTTTGAGTTACAGGTGTACTTAAATTATTTTTGTAGACTAAGGTTACTGAGCCTCCATCATTTGTACAAACTGCGCTCAATAGCGTCGTTATCGAATCCAATTTTTTAGGTGAAATTTTATTAACCTCATTCGCTGAAGCATTACAGTCGGCCATTAAGCTGGCATGAGCATTTAGAGAAAATAGAATCAATAAACTAAAACAAATTTTTAAAAATGAACTTACTTTAAACATATCTTCTCCTTGTGTTAATAAAAAAGAATTTAACATATTAGTATGAATGCTATAGAAAAATTCTGAATTTAATAATAGTGCAACATAGCAGAACATAACAATTCAATCTAAAAAACTATGCTTTACTCAACAGCTTTGACCATATCTTCAATCACCTTCTTAGCATCACCAAAGACCATCATAGTTTTATCCATATAGAAGAGCTCGTTATCAAGGCCAGTAAAAACAGAGACTTGGAGCAGTATAAAAAAGAACAAGAAAAACTAAATCTGCTTGGTTAAAAATAAAACTACTAAAACTTGACTGCAATTAGGCCAGAAATAGGCCTGAAAAAAGAATAGCACAAGAGTCGTATAAGACCGAATCCATGCGCATACTAGCTAAGCGCAAATCGAAGTTTATGGTATCTCAGTAGGATGCATTTCATCCGCATACTAGATAAAGAGGGGTACCCCTTTGCGATTTCCAGAAACTGACCCCCACCATACCCCTGCCACCCATTCTTAAAAAGGGTCCCATCCAGCCAGTCCTTTCACCTTATTTTGCTCAAACGACAGGGTATTTTTTTGAACCAATGTCCATTTTGCTGAACCTTATATGACCTCAATAGTCCTGAGTAGAGTAATTTGATTATCATTACCCAATGACTAAAAAGAAAATTTTAATTGAGGGCTGGCGAGGCATTAATCATTCTTATGCGATGGTCAATCAATACCAGCTACTGGAAATGAAAGGGATGGATTTGGAATTGCAACATCTAGACCTACCTTTTTACAATGAAAAATGGAATTTAATTGACAATGACTCTGGGTTCGAGGAGAGCGATCAGCAAAAAATTGCCTTAATACAAGCTGCGGACTTTACTCAAAAACAAGACATAACTTATAGAATTAGCTTTCCTTGTAGGCTTTATCCAGCTCAAAGTGAAAAATTATTTGTATATGGAACGTCTGAGTTTCAAAATATTGATGGTTATATTTATGAAGATAGATTGCAAGAAGGCATCAATAATCGCAGTCTTACAGTGGTCACCCCCTCCAATTGGTCAAAGATTGGCTTTTTAAAAGCTGGATTTGATGAATCTAGAGTCGTAGTGGTGCCGCATGGTGTAAACCAAAAAATTTACAAGCCGATTTCTGATTTGAGGCGAAAACAGTTTAGAGATGCTCTAAAGGTATCTGATGAAGACTTTCTGATTCTCTCTTTAGGCGCTATGACCTCAAATAAGGGTATCGATATTTTGATAGCGGCATTTGCTACGCTAAAGGCAAAATACCCCCACTTAAAACTTGCTCTAAAAGACTCTAGCAATCTTTATGGCATTCGCATTCATGATGTATTGGCTGGTCTTTACCAACAGAACCCTAAGCTGGCATCTGAAAATATTTCTAAATCAATCATCTCTATGTCAGATAACTTAACTCAAAACCAATTAAATGGATTGTATGGCGCTGCAGATTGCTATGTTTCTTCATATCGTGCTGAAGGTTTTAATTTGACCCCCTTGGAGGCGGCTGCAAGTGGCACACCAATATTAATAACAAAGGGTGGCTCAACCGATGATTACTTTCATGAATCTTTCGGATTGCAAATTGAGAGCACCCTGAAAACAGAGGGTAGGGCTACCTACCTAGAGCCTTCACTAGAGAGCTTGATAAATCAGCTTTCAATTCTGATTGAAGGCAGAGCAAAACGACTTGACAACAATCTTGCCCAGCAATTTATAGAAAATAATTTCACTTGGGCTGTAGTTACGAAAAAGCTGAATGATTTCTTCTAAATCACTTTTATTCCTAAATACTAGGAGGTCTGAAGCTATTTACTTGAATGCGTTTTAAGTATCGCAAGAGCTAATTGTTCTGGGTCTGTTAGGTTTAACTGGGTATACCCCGAAGGGGGTCGGCCTCGAGCCTTAATTTGCCTATAGAACATATTGCAGTGGTTGCCTAAGTCAGTCAGGTATCGGAACATAACACTCTTTGCGCTGCGCTCGGCTTTGACCTCTTTAGTTTCTTGACCATGCTTTAAATGCGCAGCTCGAATACGCTCTTTGCCTGCTTTAGTTTTTGGGCCCGTACTTAATCCACCGTGTCTGGAGCACTTTGAAGTCTTGCTTACTTTGGAGGCTGGTCGTTTACATTGTTCTTTAGTATGGCTGGATTTCGCAGTACATCTACGGCATTTAATTCGACCACCTGCTGTTATCAACATAAGCTCTGGGTTTTTAATTTGACTCATATTTGCACCTTGTTTAGGGGGTCAGGCAGGCAAGCTTTTATATTTAGCGTCAGAGTCATGACCGAGTCTTATCGATTACTTTACCCAGTGCAGGGAGTGCGTATTTCAGTATCAAAATAAAAAACCTTTTTAATAATCTCTCATGAAGGACTTTCTAGAAAAAGCCATTAAATATGCACTACTTGCACT
>CANJBQ010000010.1 GCA_947472645.1 Burkholderiaceae bacterium | reverse complement strand
CTTGCACCTAATTTAGATGTTGTCTCTAATGTTTTTTTAGGGAGAGAAAAATTAAAAGGTGTCGTTGGAAAATGGCTGGGCTGGCTTGATGAAGATTTAATGGAAAAAGAGACCAGAGAACTTCTTAATCGTTTGAAAATTAATATTCAATCATTAAGGATTAATGTTGAGCGAATGTCGGGTGGTCAACAACAAGCCGTGGCAATAGCCAGAGCTGTCGCCTTTCAGGCTCAAGTTGTCATTATGGACGAGCCAACAGCAGCACTTGCCGTGAAAGAAGCTGGTAAGGTATTAGATATCATTAATCATTTGAGAGAGTCTGGTGTTTCAGTGATTGTGATAAGCCATCGTCTCCAGGATGTCTTTGATGTAGCTGACCGAATTATGGTGTTGCGAAGTGGAGAAACGATTTCTGATGAGAAGGTTGTGGATACCAGTATGGATAAGATTGTGAAATATATTGTCGGCGGTTAAAAATTCAGCTAATTAGTAGAATAAGTAAGTTTTATACTTTGACATACTTGACAATTGTTCTGCCACTGCTTCCTTCGCCGTTAATTGGCTGAACAAAATAAATATTTCCATCAGAGTCGCCACTCACGCCATGACAGTTTTTATATTTTTCTGACCCCCAGCGTGATAATAATTCGCCATCTAGATTTAACACACTAAAGAATCCACCATTGTGCTCGGGAACATAAACAACATCATTTTTATCAATCCAAATACAAGCTGGACCAATTAAATTGGTTGGCCACTGATGTAAATAATTTCCTTGTTGATCAAAAACTTGAATACGATCATTTTCTCTATCAGCAACTAACACTTGGCCTTTTCGGTCGATCCAAACAGCATGAGGAAGAACAAATTGTCCAGGACCACTTCCAGGTTCCCCCCATGAGGAAAGGTGTTTACCCTCAGGGGAAAATATGTGCACTTGACAGTTGGCATCACCATCAGCGATATAAAGATTACCATTATCCGAAACCGCAATATTTGCTGGCAGATTAAAGGGGCCACCAGGTCGCGTCACATCTTTAAATAAAGTGTGTGTAAATAGTGAGTTATCAACACCGGAATCAGAGCGAAAGCCTTTAACTCCAATCGTTAGTAATAAAGTACCGTCCGTGGTGAATTTAAAGATTTGGCCATTATTCCTATCCACAATCCAAATGTTATCTTTTTTATCGGCATATATGCCATGTGGAGAGGCAAAAAGTCCTTCACCCCATGAGTACAAGAAGTCTCCATCTTTATTAAATACCTGAACTGGATGATCACCCCTATTAAATGCATAAATATGATCTTTCGAGTCCACGGTAACAGCTGCCATAGAGCCTTTCCAATGATTTGGCATCTTTAGCCAATCAGCTTGCATTTCGAATTTGTAATTTCCTTGGCCAACTATCATGGAAGCTCCTTATAAAATTAATCATTCTTTGTCTATTGAGAAAAAATTCTGTTACTATTTTTAATCAATATTGTTTATAGATGTTCTTAATTTTAGAGCCTAATTTGCACGACATAATAAAAAATAAAAGAGACAATGAAAAATACATTCTTAATATGGCCTGAGGGGAAGAAAACGGCAGTTACCATTAGGTACATGCTTGAGGCTTGGTCCGATGGTAAAGCGCCTCCTTACTCTCCAATGGCGAGCCCGCCTAAACCTGGGGTGAAAAACTTAGCTGGGATTAAGTGGTCTGAATATGGCGCTAAAGTAGGCGCTTATAGATTGATGCGAATCGCTAATAAATATGCAATTCCTGCTGTTTTTTGTATAAATTCTCGTGTTGCAGAGCTATTTCCTGAAGTGGTACGTGAGATCAGCTCCTCTAAATTTGAAATCGCTGGTCATAACTATGCCCAAGATGAAGTTCTTTCGGGCTTAAATTTTGAAGAAGAGAGTCAACTGATTCATTCTTCCTTGAGTCTGTTAGAAGATGTATCCGGAGTTCGGCCAAAAGGGTGGGTAAGTGCCACCTTAGCTACTACAGAAAATACTTTGAAGATATTGGAGGGTGAAAAATTATTATGGCATGGTGACTACAATAATATTGATTTACCTTTTGTCATAGAAGGAGCTGAGTCAAAAATGGTAGCGATACCCCATAGTGATTTTGCTGATAATAGAGTTTTAAATGGATCACCTATTGATTTATTGACAACGTATCAAAATACCTTTGACTATCTTCATCAAGAGGAACCGAACTCTTATTTAAATATTGTTATTCATTGTCATTTTGGTGGGCGACCACTTATTGCAGCTGTATTAGACAAAATCTTGAAATATATTAAACAATTTCCTGATGTGTGGTTTCCAACTCATGAAGAGTTATCAAATCGCATAATTGAAAGAAATATAAAAGAAATAAACTCTATTGATAGGTATAAATAATGAAAATTTACAAAGGTTTACTTTTAGGCATTATTTGTATCTTTACTTATCAATTTTCTTTTGCTCAAAATTATCCAGATAGGGCCATTCGAATTGTGGTTCCTTTTTCAGGTGGTTCTGTTGATGTGATGGCAAGATTGATGGCTAACAAAATGGCCGAATCTCTTAAGCAAGCGGTTATTGTTGAAAATCGACCTGGAGCAGGTGGAAATATTGGGGCAGAGATTGTGGCTAAGTCAAATCCTGATGGTTATACGATTTTGCTGGATACGATGGGACTTGCAATTCGGCCAGCGTTACATAAAAAAATGCCATTTGATGTTAATAAAGACTTCATCCCTGTAACTCAGTTAGTGAGTGTCCCTTTAATTTTAGTGGCTAGCAACTCTGCGCCAATATCTAATGTACAAAGTCTTCTTAAATACGCTAAAGAAAAACCTGGCGTAATTAATTATGGCCATGCAGGTATTGGCGGGACACTTCAATTAGCTGTAGAGTTATTCGCTAATATGGGCAATGTAAAATTTACCGGCGTTCCTTATAAAGGGGACGCACAAATTACAACAGCACTTTTATCGAAAGAAATTGATATTGCAATACTACCTGTTTCAACAGTCATTCAGTATATCAACACAGGAAATTTAAAAGTTATAGGGATCACTAGTTCTAAAAGACTTGCTTCCTTACCTGAAATACCAACCATCAGTGAATCAGGATTAAGTGATTATGAATCATCTAGTTGGTATTCGCTCTTCGTTCCAGCAAAAACACCTGACTATATCGTAAAAATTATTCATCAGGAAGCAATAAGAGCTCTAAATACCCCAGATACCAAAGATAAAATATATGCGATGCACCAAGAACTAATTGGAAGTTCACAAGCAGGTTTTGAGAAAAAATTTAAATCTGATATTGAAAAGGTAAGCAAGCTAATAAAGGAATCTGGTATACCAATTCAAGAATAATCAATATAGGTAGGGTTAAGAGAAGCCTTGTTAATAACTTCTAATTACTTTAACTTTAAAATCCATTCTGCAAGGATTTTTGCATCAGCTTCAGTAAGTGACTCATTGGCTGGCATAGCCACTTTTCCCCAAACTCCAACGCTACCTTTATTTAATTTTTGAACGAGATAGTCCACAGCGTCTACTCTATTCTCGTATCTAGTGGCAACATCTCTCATTGCTGGGCCAACCATTTTCTTATCAATTGCATGGCAACCAGAGCAATATTTAGTCTCAAAAGTCTCAGGAGTAGTTTGAGAAAAAACCGCGTTGGTGTTTACTACGGTAAACAAAATTAAAAATAAAAATTTCATTTATTTTATAGTGACACGAATTGTATTGCTTAAACCTTTGCCATAAGAAACATGATCCTTATCCGCAAATTGCAGTGTGAGAGTATATGTTCCTGGGGGGAGGTTAATTTCACCTTCGGTTTGACCTTTTCCAAAGTGAATATGAGTAGGGCTGAAGGGGATGGATTGGCCTGAGGGCACCGCATCGAGATTTACTAATACATGATGGTGACCGCTGTTAGGGGAGTCGTCACCGGCTGGCTTCACTTCCATACCAGTAATTCCAAATTTAACTTTAAATGGGCTTTTAACAACAGAGTCATTTGCCGGCTCAGCAAAATAGACTCTATTTGATGATGTGCCCACTTGAGAAACGCAGGCATTGATTAATAAAGATAAGAAGGCTAATGAAAAAAATCGTCTAAACATTCTAAACATAGTATTTCCTTTTTAATTGAATTCTCATTAATAATAAGTATATACAAAAAGCTAGAATTATTCTAATGACGATGCTTAGCGATGGAGGTCCTAACTTGATCAGTTCTATCGTATTCAAACGGCATGATCTATTCCACAATCTCGTAAAGAAAACGAGACAGTTTTGTGAGGAATTCGATAAGATAGAGTAAATTGGGGATGGCCAGACCTGAAGATTCTTAAGCACTACTCAACTATCAACAGACCATTTATCTGCCGTCTATGGTATTTTAAAAAAACTTTATCAGGGGGGAGTTGGCTTTATACGGTGCTGGCTAGAAAAAACTTAGCCCAGACAACAAAATGTGCCTTTGTAATTTCAGCACGACTATTTATGTTTGGCTCCCCGACCTGGACTCGAACCAGGGACCTGCGGATTAACAGTCCGTCGCTCTACCAACTGAGCTATCAGGGAATAAAGCGTTATTATAGCTTTTTTTCTCTCATCTTCGCAAGATTAATAAAAACAATATGAATATAGAGTTTTATCCATGGGAAATTGCAGAGAATTTTGCGCTTCAGATCCGTATAGAAGTATTCGTTCATGAGCAGGGTGTACCAATTGAAATCGAACAGGATATCTATGATTTCTCTGCACTTCACGCCATCTTATTTCATGATGGAATACCTATTGGAACAGGTCGATTATTTAAGGAGGATAGTGGATCAACAATTTATAGTATTGGAAGAGTTTGCGTATTGAAAAGTTATCGTCAACAAGGATTTGGGCGACTTATTATGAATTCTTTAATTGAAAAAGCTAAGCATCAAAGAGCTACTCAGTGTCAAATTCATGCTCAAGTTACTAGTCGGTCTTTCTATGAAAGATTATGCTTTATGTCAACTTCAGATGTCTTTATGGAAGCTGGTATTGAGCATGTCATGATGAGCTTAACAATGTCTTAGTAAAAAATCAGCAGTAACAACTCCAGCATCGATTGTAAATTGCTCAGTCAATACATGATGAAGTGCTTCTTCATAATCAAACAGATAAAATTCACTCACTTCATTGTCTTGATTTTGGGGCTGGAAGTTCTCTGGTAGCTCTAAATCATAGGTATACAAAGTTTCATGGTGCAAGCTACCGTCGTTGATGCCTCGGCGAATCGTTACAGAACTCATTGGATTGATATGCAGAGATTGCTCAGCATTAATACCTGCTTCTTCCCATAGCTCCCTAATAACACAGTTAAAAAGGGTCTCATTAGCGCTCAGGCCGCCAGCGGTGATGTTATCTAGACGACCTGGGTCAATTTGTTTTGTATGGCTTCTTCGGGCGATCCATACTTTACCTTCAGCTTGAAAACCATTGACATGAACTGCGCGACTATGAAATCCCATACTTCTGAAAAAAGTTCTTTCAACTCGAAAGCGTTCAAGTTGGTGCTCATCGATAAAAGAAAAATCTTCATCACGCCACCCATGGATTAATTGAGTATCTTTTAGATATTCAGCTAGTATTCGAAGTTCAATGCTCAGTTGATAGGGTGGTGCTTGAGTAATTAGAATTTTTTGATTAGCACAATGAATCAATTGTAAATCCTGATCTTCTTGTTGAATAAAATGTTGCAAAGCAAAAAAAATACCAGGACTTACATGACCAATCACTTGATCCATAAAAAAGACAGGCAATAAATCTGCAGGAATATTTCGGTACGCAGTTTCAATAATTTCTGTCAATGCAGATCTTGCGCTGATATTCATCTTAAATGGGATCATATTATTTATTCTCTTAAGCACTTACCCTAGTTTTTTCTTAATGATTGACAAATATCACCTAGTGAAAAATGTTGTCGACAATTCATTTATTTTTTTAACTGCTTAAAAAAGTAGCAAGTCAGCTACATCCCCAATATGCATACCTATTTTATATTTTTTTTACGACTTATCCACAAAAGTTGTGGATAAGTTTGTTTGTTTTTTATCGAATTGTAGATTGACACATTTATTTTTTTCTATTAAACAATTTTCAGCAAATTAAATATATCAACGTCTTGGTATCCCCGACTGGAGTCGAACCAGTATCTAGCCCTTAGGAGGGGCTTATTCTATCCATTGAACTACGGAGACATCATTTGACATTGTAATTGCTCTCTTCATCATTTATCAAAGTATTTGATCTATAACGTATTTTTAATTCAATATACGAGTATCTTGGTTTTGACTTTGTATCTTGATAACATTTATTCTCACAACACTCGATCTACGATATTTTGGGGTGTTTCATATTCAAGATACAATTTCGTACTATGGCAACCCGTAAAGAACAATATAGCGAATCATCCATCAAGGTTTTGAAGGGTCTTGAACCCGTTAAACAAAGACCGGGGATGTATACAAGAACTGACAATCCCCTACATATCATCCAAGAGGTCATCGATAATGCATCGGATGAGGCTCTTGGGGGGCATGGAAGAGAGATTGTATTGACAATTCATACCGATCAAAGTATCAGCGTTGAGGACTTTGGTAGAGGAATCCCTGTAGGGATGCATCCTGAAGAAAAAGTTCCGGTTGTGGAGATTGTTTTTACAAAATTACATGCCGGTGGTAAGTTTGAAAAAGGATCTGCTGGTGCTTATGCTTTTTCTGGTGGATTACACGGCGTTGGAGTTTCTGTCACTAACGCATTGTCAAATCGTCTTGAAGTTCAAGTTTGGCGCGATAAACAGTATTCAACGTTGGCTTTTGAGCACGGCTTTTTAGTTGATAAGATTAAAACTAAGCCGATACCTTCCGGTGATAAAACATCTGGGACAATTGTGCGAGTATGGCCTGAAGCTAAATACTTTGATAGTCCACAAATTCCTTTTAATGAGCTGCAACGCTTATTAAGGTCTAAGGCGGTATTGCTTCCTGGTGTAAAAGTTACTCTTATTCAAGAAAAATCGGGTGAGACACAATCTTGGTATTACGAAAAGGGTCTTAAAGGTTATTTAGATGAAGCAATGATGCAAGCCGGTCATAGTGAGCTTTTGATTCCAGCGTTTGATGGTGAGCATTATGCTGAAGCTGATCGTGCTGGTGAAGAAAGTTTTGCGCAAGGTGAGGGTGCTGCATGGATTGTTGCTTGGACCGAAGAGGGAAGTCCTGTTCGTGAGAGCTATGTCAATCTTATACCGACAAATGCAGGTGGAACTCACGAGAGTGGCTTGCGGGAAGGACTGTATAACTCTGTAAAAAGTTTTATCGAGTTACATGCTTTATTACCTAAGGGTGTGAAATTGATGCCGGATGACGTTTTTCAGAGAGCGTCATTTGTTCTTTCAGCGAAGGTTCTTGATCCGCAATTTCAAGGGCAAATTAAAGAGCGTTTGAATTCCAGAGATGCGGTTCGACTAGTTTCAGGTTTTGTTAGATCTGCTTTAGATCTTTGGCTCAACCAACATGTCGATTATGGCAAAAAACTCGCTGATTTGGTCATTAAGCAAGCTCAAGCTAGAACGCGCGCTGGGCAAAAAATTGAAAAGCGTAAATCTTCTGGTGTCGCTGTATTACCAGGAAAATTGACTGACTGCGAAAGTGAAGACATCGTTATTAATGAAATCTTCCTCGTTGAAGGGGATTCTGCTGGTGGCTCGGCGAAGATGGGGCGCAATAAAGAATATCAAGCGATTCTTCCTTTGCGAGGTAAAGTTCTCAATACTTGGGAGACAGAGCGAGATCGTTTGTTTGGCAATAATGAGGTGCACGATATTGCTGTAGCGATTGGAGTTGATCCGCATGGTCATTTAGATGAGCCAGACTTAAGTAACCTTCGTTATGGTAAGGTTTGTATACTTTCAGATGCGGACGTGGATGGTTCACATATTCAAGTACTTCTCATTACATTGTTCTATAAGCATTTTCCAAAATTGATTGCGCGAGGACACATTTATGTTGCAAGGCCACCACTATTTCGTGTCGATGCTCCAGCTAGAGGTAAGAAGCCTGCTCAAAAGATCTATGCATTGGATGAGGGCGAGCTCACCGCGATTGAAGACAAATTAATGAAAGATGGCTTAAAAGCGGGTAGTTGGCAGATTTCTCGCTTTAAAGGTCTTGGAGAAATGAGTCCTGAGCAATTATGGGATACGACTTTAAATCCTGATACGAGACGTTTATTGCCCATTTTGACGGGCGAGATTACTCTAGAAAATACCAATAAGATGATGGATATGCTAATGGGTAAATCTGAATCATCAGCTCGCAAAAATTGGCTTGAAGAACATGGTAATGAAGTTGAAGCTGATATTTAACGATTTAAAACAAACTAACTATGTCCAATAAAGAACCTGATTTATTTTCAAATCTACCTGTTGAGCCACAAGATTCGCTCACACTAGCGAACTATGCAGAACGCGCTTATTTAGATTACGCCATAAGCGTTGTTAAAGGTCGCGCACTACCTGAACTTGCTGATGGTCAAAAGCCTGTTCAACGTCGAATTTTATATTCGATGAGCGAAATGAGTTTGCGTTTTGATGCTAAACCAGTAAAAAGTGCTCGTGTAGTAGGGGATGTATTAGGTAAGTTTCATCCGCATGGAGATCAATCCGCTTATGACGCTCTTGTTCGTCTTGCGCAAGGTTTTAGTTTACGCTATCCATTGATCGATGGACAGGGTAATTTTGGTTCACGTGATGGTGATGGCGCTGCGGCGATGCGCTATACCGAAGCGCGGCTGACTAAAATCTCTAGTTTATTAATGGATGAGATTAACCAAGGAACCGTTGATTTCATTCCGAATTATGATGGGTCGATGGAAGAACCTGCCTTACTTCCTGCAAGATTACCTTTTGTTCTGCTTAATGGAGCGTCTGGTATTGCGGTCGGTATGGCTACCGAAATCCCTTCCCATAATTTACGTGAAGTTGCAGCAGCCAGTATCGCGGTATTGAAAAATCCCAAGATCACCGAAGATGAAGTACTAGAAATTATTCCAGGTCCTGATTTTCCAGGCGGTGGACAAATTATTTCTCCATCATCTGAAATTGCTGAAATCTATAAAGCTGGTCGTGGCAGTTTAAAAGTTAGAGCGCGTTGGTCGATTGAAGAGATGGCTCGTGGACAATGGAAGTTGGTGATTAATGAGTTACCGCCAAATACATCAACACAAAAAGTCTTACAAGAAATAGAGGAAATCACGAACCCCAAGGTTAAGATAGGTAAAAAAGCGCTGACAGCAGAGCAGAACGCTTTAAAACAGTCTACTTTAGCCTTATTGGATGGAGTACGAGATGAGTCTAGTAAAGATGCTGCAGTTCGACTCGTCTTTGAACCGAAAACCAAGAATATAGATGAAGCAGAATTTGCTAATTTCCTTTTGGCTCACACTTCACTGGAGTCAAATGCTTCCATCAATTTGGTCATGATCGGTACAGATGGTCGCCCTAGGCAAAAGGGTATTTTGTCCATTATTCAAGAATGGGCAGGATTTAGGATTCAGACGGTCACTAGAAGAACTCAGCATCGATTAATGAAGGTGAATGATCGTGTTCATATTTTGGAAGGTCGACAATTAGTCTTATTGAATATTGATAAAGTAATACAGATTATTCGCGGCAGTGATGAACCTAAAGTTGATTTGATGCAAGCTTTCAAATTATCAGATCGTCAAGCTGAGGATATTTTAGAAATCCGTCTGCGACAACTGGCTCGTCTTGAGGCAATTAAGATAGAACAAGAATTAACGGAGCTTCAAAGCGAAAAATCAGAATTAGAAAATTTGTTGTCTAGTGATGGGTTGATGCGTAAAAAGATTGTCAAAGAAATTGAAGTTGACGCTAAGAACTTTGGTGATGATCGAAGAACCATCATTCAAGAAGAAAAGCGCAGTATTGTAGAAACAAAGATCATTGATGAGCCCGTCACTGTCGTAGTTTCTCAAAAAGGTTGGGTTCGTTCTCGCCAAGGTCATGATCATGACCCATCTCAGTTTGCCTTTAAAACAGGGGATAGCTTATTTGCTATTTATGAATGCCGGACGGTAGATTTAATGATTGGGGTTGGCAGTAATGGAAGAGCTTATACAGTTCCCGTTTTGGATTTACCTGGTGCACGGGGTGATGGTGCTCCATTTACTTCCTTTATCAATTTGGTTCCTGGTACGCAGATAGTTTCTTTTTATGCCGGAGCTGGTGATGATTTACTCTTAATTAGTATGGCCTCGGGTAATGGTTTTTTAGCGAATGTCAGCGACATGATGACAAGAAACAAGGCTGGTAAGAGTTTTGTGGGTATCAATGAACAATTTGAAGGTGGAGATCATGTTTTACCGATGCAGGTTATCCGCGAAGGGATGAACATGGTGGCTTGTTTATCTGCCAATGGTCGCTTGCTTACATTTGAAGTAGCAGATCTAAAGCGTTTACCAACAGGTGGTAAAGGGGTTATTTTGATGGATTTAGAGTCCAAAGAACGCTTACAGAGCGCTATCTGTTTTGGTCAGAATGGTCTTCTCATGGATGGTATTGGTAGAGCGAGCAAAGAAACCTCAGTGCACATCACTTTTAAAACTCTGCTGAGTTTTAAAGCGCAAAGAGCACGTAAAGGACATGCGATTGATCCAAAGCTGAAAGACGCAAGCTTAAAGCAAGCTTAATTAGACGCTTACTTCAACGATCATCTCAATTTCCACACAAGCACCAAGTGGAAGTTGAGCGACCCCAAATGCGCTTCGTGCATGTTTACCGAGATCTCCAAAAACTTCTACTAACAGTTCTGAACAGCCATTCGTTACGAGATGGTGCTCGGTGTATTCCGGTGTAGAGTTAACCAGACTTGTCACTTTGATAACTTTTTTGACACGATCTAAATTGCCAAGATGGTTTTGTAAGCTAGCAATTAAGTCGATAGCAACGGCGCGAGCAGCGAGCTTACCGTTTTCAGTACTCATATTTTGTCCTAGCTTACCAACCCATACCGCACCATTTTGTTTGGCGATATGACCAGATAAATAGACAATATGATCAATTTGATTAGCCATCACGTAGGCAGCTGCCGGTGCACCAGCGACGGGAAGTTCAATTCCAAGTGCATGTAAGTGATTGGAAATTTTAGAGTTAGTGTTCATCTGGGGCCTTTTTATTTAGAGAGTTCTCGCATCGCTTTTTCTAAACCGCCGATGGTTACGGGATACATTTTGCTTTTCATTAAATCTTTAATGATAGAAACAGATTGACGATATTGCCAAACGGACTCAGGCTCTGGGTTTAACCAGGCATGATGCGAAAAATGATCTAGCATACGGTTAATCCAAACAGCACCCGCTTCTGCATTGGAGTATTCGACAGATCCACCAACTGACAAAATCTCATAAGGACTCATTGTGGCATCGCCAACAAAAATGAGCTTATAGTCAGCGCCGTATTTTCGGATCAGATCAATGGTTGACATTTTCTCCATGGTTCGGCGTCGATTATTTTTCCATACATAATCGTATAGGCAGTTATGAAAGTAGAAGTGCTCTAAGTGTTTGAACTCATTTTTAGCGGCTGAAAAAAGCTCTTCAACTCGTTGGATATGATCATCCATCGAGCCACCAACGTCCATAAGGAGGAGCACTTTTACTTGATTGTGGCGCTCAGGACGCATTTTGATATCTAAGTATCCAGCATTGACAGCGGTCGCCATAATCGTATTATCTAAATCAAGTTCAATTTCTTGCCCTTGGCGGGCAAAGCGTCTTAATCGTCGCAAAGCTACTTTAATATTACGCGTTCCTAGCTCTAAAGAGTCATCGTAATCGCGGAAGTTTCTTTCATCCCAAACTTTGACGGCGGTTCGATTGCCAGCAGATTTACCCCCAACACGGATTCCTTCTGGATGGTAACCATTGTTACCAAAAGCTGATGATCCACCAGTACCTACCCATTTTTTGCCACCTTCATGACGTTCTTTTTGTTCCTCGAGAGTCTCTTTAAAACGTTTCATCAACTCCTCGATACTGCCAAACTTTTCAAGAGCTGATTTTTCTTCAGCGCTTAATTCTCGTTTTAACTTTTCCTCTAACCAATCAAGTGGAATTTCAGGATGCAATTCAATCAAATTTTCAATACCACTGAAATACGAGCCAAAAGTTTTATCGAAGCGATCGAAAAACTTTTCATCTTTAATCAGCGTCATTCTAGAAAGGTAATAAAATTCATCGATAGAAGTTGAAATGACATTCTTTTTTAAGGCTTCGAGAAGCGTTAAAAGTTCTTTAATCGAAACAGGAATTTTCGATTTTCGAAGAGCAAAAAAGAAATCAATCAACATGATTTTTTAGCGATTTTGCCGATTCATAAATACGAGCCGTTCAAATAAATGCACATCTTGCTCATTTTTTAATAAGGCGCCATGGAGTGGGGGGATGTTTGTTTTGCCATCCTTACTGTGTAATTGCTCTGCAGTAATGTCTTCAGCCATGAGGAGCTTTAACCAATCAATTAATTCAGAGGTTGATGGTTTCTTTTTGAGGCCTGAGAGATTCCGGATTTCATAAAATGATTGAAGGGCCGCTGCCAAAAGATCCTTTTTAATATTCGGATGATGAACATCCACAATTTTTTGCATTGTCACGGGATCTGGAAAGGCGATGTAATGAAAAAAGCAACGTCTTAAAAATGCATCGGGTAATTCTTTTTCATTATTGGAAGTAATAATGACCACTGGTCGGTGTTTTGCTTTGATGGTTTGTCTTGTTTCATAAACAAAAAATTCCATTCTGTCTAATTCTCTAAGCAAGTCATTGGGAAATTCGATATCTGCCTTATCTATTTCATCGATAAGTAAGACATTGGGCTGCTCAGCATTAAAGGATTGCCAAAGCACACCTTGCACAATATAGTTTTTAATATCTTGTACTTTATTGTCACCGAGTTGAGAGTCGCGTAATCTACTTACAGCGTCATATTCATAAAGCCCTTGTTGAGCTTTGGTCGTGGATTTAATATGCCATTGCAGTAACGGCATATTGAGGGCAGCAGCAACTTCTTCAGCTAACATTGTTTTACCAGTCCCTGGTTCCCCTTTAATTAAAAGAGGTCGTTGAAGTGCTATAGCCGCATTTACTGCCATCTTTAGATCATCAGTAGCAACATATTGAGCAGAGCCCTGAAAACTTGTTTTTGAATCGGTCATTCTTTCATTCCTATCATTTGGATGTTTGATTTTGCATTGGAACTTAACAAAATGAATCAATAACTCATGGTTATCCACTATACTAATATCTTACAAGTTTTATCCAATAAATTGACCAAAATGATGAAAACCAACGTTACAGTACCTCATAAATTAATATTTTCACTTTCTTTAATCTTCTCAACCCTTAGTTTTAGTAGTCAAGCCGCCGAAATTAAAGGAAATCCTGAAGCTGGCGCAAGTAAAGTCCGGCTATGTATTGGATGTCATGCTATTCCAGGTTACCGTTCATCGGTACCAGAAATTTATACTGTTCCGATGATTGGTGGACAGACTTCTGGTTATATCGTTTCTTCGTTACAAGCCTATAAAAAAGGTGAGCGTAAGCATCCTACGATGCGAAGTGTCGCTGGATCATTATCTGATCAAGATATGGCTGACATTGCAGAGTACTATGCGGCTCAAACAGCTACAAGCTCCCCGAATAAGTTGAAATAAATTCGTTTTTGAAAGGTATATCATGAAATTAATTGCACTAATGACCAGCTTTACTCTGGGTCTTATCACTGCCAATGCTTTTGCAGGCGACGTTCAAGCGGGTAAAGCTTTATCGGAGAAATATATTTGTGCATCTTGTCATGGCCCAGATTTGAAGAATCCAATTGCACCTAACTATCCAAAGATTGCTGGTCAATATGAGGACTATTTATATTACGCACTTAAATCTTATAAAGTAGATAATCATTCTCAAGTTGGCAGAGGTAATGCCATTATGAGCGCGCAGGCTAAGCAGCTAACCTTGGCACAGATGAAAGATCTTGCTGCCTACGTTGCCTCATTGCCTGGTGATTTTGTAGTGAAAAAATAACTTATATTGCAGCAACTTGTCCTTGTTTAAGGTGATTAATCATTAGCTCTTGTGCTAAATCACTTTTTCTGGCGATGATGGCTGATAATATTTGCCGATGTTCTTGAAGGGATTGTTCAAGCCTTCCCATTTTCGTCAGTGAGTTTCGGCGTTGAAGTTTTAACACTTGTCGTAAATCAGTAATGACTTTTCTCATCCAGCGATTGCCGCCGATTTCTTGGATCTTGTCATGGAACTCCTGATTGAGTTCAAAGAATTTATCAATATTTCGATCTGCTGCTGCTTTTTCTAGCTTTAAATGGATTGCATCAAGAACCTCTAGCTCCTTATCCGTTGCTTGTTGCGTCACTTTTTTTACTCCTTGGCCTTCGAGTAGGGCAATGACTTCAAAAATCTGCCCAATTTCTGTTGTTTCTACCTCAGTGACATAAGCTCCTCGGCGTATTTTCATCGTAATTAAGCCCTCTGAGGCTAGGACTTTGATGGCTTCTCTTAGTGGGGTACGACTAATCCCGAAGAGTTGTGTCAGTTGTTGTTCATCAATCCAGCTACCTGGCTGTAGCTCATGATTGAATATTTTTTCTCGAATCATATCTGCGACTTCCACATAGAGAGGTCTTGTTGCGAGTATTTGGTTATTTTTCATAATAGATATAACTTTATATAATTGATGTAAATCATTGTTTATTAATATTAATAATTAATTATAGATTGATTATTATGGTTTAAATTGTAGTTATATTATATTTTGAATTTATAATTAAGAATTCATTTAACTCTTTATTTATTATGTTGTCAATGGTATTCTTATGGCATTCTATTAAAAATGTCATATTTATTCTTCTACTTTTAGAAAGCTCTTATGTCAGACTTACCAAATCCTCATCAATCATGGCCAGATTTTCAGCAGACCACACTCGATGAATGGAAAAAGTCTGCGACAAAATCATCCCCAAATCAGGACCCGAATCAGCTGGGATGGAATACACCTGATGGTATTCATCTAAAAGCCCTATATACCAAAGATGACTTAACCAACACACCATTTATAAATACATTACCAGGATTTGAGCCTTTTTTACGCGGCCCTCAATCGACTATGTACGCTGCTCGTCCATGGACAATTCGTCAATATGCAGGTTTTTCGACCGCAGAAGAATCGAATGCCTTTTACCGAAAAGCTCTCGCAGGCGGGGGACAGGGAATTTCTGTTGCTTTTGATTTACCGACCCACCGTGGATATGACTCAGACCATCCGCGAGTGACAGGTGACGTTGGTAAAGCTGGCGTTGCCATAGATACTGTCGAAGACATGAAGATTCTATTTGATCAGATTCCATTGGATAAAGTGTCAGTTTCTATGACGATGAATGGTTCTGTCTTACCGATTTTGGCTGGATATATTGTTGCCGCCGAAGAAAGTGGGATTCAACAAGAGCTACTTTCAGGAACGATTCAAAATGACATTCTTAAAGAATTCATGGTTCGCAATACTTATATCTATCCTCCAGAACCATCGATGCGCATTATTGGCGACATCATTGAATACACGGCGAAGAATATGCCAAAGTTCAATTCGATCTCTATATCTGGTTATCACATGCAAGAAGCCGGGGCCAACCAATCATTAGAGTTGGCGTTCACCCTTGCTGACGGTAAAGAATACGTCAAAACAGCATTAGGCAAAGGTATGGATGTTGATGGGTTTGCGGGAAGACTATCTTTTTTCTTTGCCATTGGCATGAACTTCTATTTAGAGGTTGCCAAACTTCGAGCGGCTCGTATTTTGTGGTGGCGGATTATGAAAGAGTTTCACCCCAAAAGTCAAAAGTCATTAATGCTAAGAACCCATTGTCAAACTTCTGGCTGGTCACTCACAGAGCAAGATCCTTATAACAACATTGTAAGGACTAGTATTGAAGCCATGGCCGCTATTTTTGGAGGAACACAATCGTTACATACCAATTCGTTTGATGAGGCGATTGCTCTGCCTACTGAGTTTTCTTCACGTATTGCTCGAAATACCCAGCTGATTATTCAAGAAGAAACACATATTTCCAATGTGATAGATCCTTGGGCGGGCTCATACATGATGGAGAAGCTGACTCAAGACATGGCGGATAAGGCTTGGGAAATTATCCAGGAAGTGGAGCAATTGGGAGGTATGACCAAAGCTGTGCAAAGTGGCTGGGCGAAACTAAAAATTGAAGCCGCCGCTGCTCAAAAGCAAGCCAACATTGACTCAGGTAAAGATGTAATTGTAGGAGTTAATAAATATCAATTAGAAACCGAGGGTGAAGTTGATGCAAGGATGATTGACAATATCCAAGTGCGAGATAGTCAAATTGCACGTTTAAAACAAGTCAAAGAGTCTAGAGACTCACACCAAGTTCAGTTAGCTTTACATGCAATTACAGATGCTGCTGAGCAGCAAACAGGTAATTTATTGCAGTTAACAATTGCTGCGATTCGGCTAAGAGCGACTATCGGAGAAGTTTCTGATGCGCTTGAAAAAGTATATGGTCGACATCGCGCAGATACTCAAAAGGTGACCGGCGTGTATTCAGCTGCTTATGACTCAGCCCAAGGATGGGAAAAACTTCAACAAGAAATTGCTCAGTTTGGGCAAGATTATGGTCGCCGGCCACGGGTAATGATTGCAAAACTTGGTCAAGATGGCCATGATCGTGGCGCCAAAGTAGTGGCCACAGCATTTGCCGACCTTGGTTTTGATGTAGATATGGGGCCTTTGTTTCAAACTCCAGATGAATGTGCGCGTCAGGCAATAGAAAATGACGTACATGCTGTAGGTATTTCTACCTTAGCCGCAGGCCATAACACTTTAGTGCCAGCGATTATTGAAGAGTTACGTAAACAGGGGGGGAAAGATATTGTTGTTTTTGTGGGTGGTGTCATACCTAAACAAGATTATGAGTTTTTATATGAGTCCGGAGTAAAGGGTATTTATGGCCCTGGAACGCCCATACCAGCATCAGCAAAAGATGTATTAGAGCAAATCCGCCAATCTTTGAGTAAAACGAATCCATAAATCATGGAAGATTTTCACCCCTTAGTCAAAGACCTCTTTAGTGGCCGTGAAAATGGGACAGCGCTTTCAAGGCGAGCATTAGCAAAGATTATTACATTGCTGGAGTCAACTAAGCCCGAGCACCGACAAGAGTCGGATTTGATTCTTAATCAAGTAATGCCTTTTTCTGGAAAATCCCTACGAATTGGTATTTCTGGAGTTCCCGGCGTTGGAAAATCAACCCTTATTGAATCATTAGGTTTATTTTTAATCAATCAAGGATTTCGAGTTGCAGTACTTGCCATTGACCCATCTTCAAGTATTTCAGGGGGGTCTATTCTTGGTGATAAAACACGTATGGAATTTCTATCCGTCAACCCCAAAGCGTTTATAAGACCAACGCCATCTTCTGGGAACCTCGGTGGTGTCGCTGAAAAAACTCGTGAAACAATGCTCGTCTGTGAAGCCGCTGGCTTTGATGTCATCTTGGTTGAAACCGTTGGTGTTGGTCAAAGTGAGATTGCTGTTTCACGGATGACTGACTTATTTGTTTTATTACAGTTACCTAATGCTGGTGATGATTTACAGGCTATCAAAAAAGGTGTGATGGAAATTGCAGACTTAATTGTGATCAATAAAGTCGATCTTGATCCAGATGCCGCGATGCGTGCTCAAGCTCATATTGTTGGCTCTTTGAGAATCTTCACACAACATGGCCATCCTGATCATTCAGCAGCTCAGACAACATTTTGGCAAGCTCAAGTAATGTTATTAAGTGCTTTAGAGAATGATGGCATCGATACATTATGGTCAAAGGTGACTGAGTTTGAAAACCTACAAAAGAGGAACGGCTTATTTGAGGATCGTCGAAAGCGACAAGCGAAAACTTGGTTGTGGGACAGGATTGAATCAGGTCTTGCACAGGACTTTAAAGCGCATCTACAGGTTTCTCAAATGCTTCCAGAGTTACAACAACGAGTGGAATACGGAGAAGTCGCAGCATCGGTGGCTGCAAGACAAATATTAGATGTATTTAAAAATCATTCCCCAATCAAGGAAATCAGATGAAAGACATCATTCGTCAATTAGAAGCTAAACGAAATCAAGCCTATCTAGGTGGTGGACAAAAACGTATTCAGGCTCAACATCAAAAGGGTAAGCTAACCGCTCGGGAAAGAATTTCTCTTTTATTAGATGAGGGATCCTTTGAAGAGTGGGATATGTTTGTTGAGCATCGCTGCACAGATTTTGAGATGGCTGATGAGACAGTGCCAAGTGATGGTGTGGTGACAGGCTATGGAATGATTAACGGTAGATTAGTGTTTGTTTTTTCACAGGACTTTACTGTTTTTGGTGGTTCATTATCAGAAGCTCATGCTGAAAAAATATGTAAGATCATGGATCAAGCCATGAAAGTTGGAGCTCCTGTGATTGGCCTGAATGATTCTGGTGGCGCTCGTATTCAAGAAGGTGTTGCTTCACTTGGCGGCTATGCCGAAATTTTTCAGCGTAATGTTACTGCTTCTGGAGTCATTCCGCAAATCTCTCTCATCATGGGACCTTGTGCAGGGGGTGCTGTTTATTCACCCGCATTAACTGATTTTATTTTTATGGTCAAAGATACATCATATATGTTTGTTACTGGCCCTGAGGTAGTTAAGACAGTAACTCATGAAGAGGTAACTGCTGAAGAGTTAGGTGGAGCATTGACACATTCGACGAAATCAGGAGTTTGTGATCGGGTATTTGAAAATGATGTGGAAGCCATCATGATGGTTCGCCGATTCTTCAATTATTTACCATTATCCAATCGTGAAAAACCACCTATTCGCCCAAGCGCCTCGGTAAAAGATCACATTGATCTCTCTTTGGATACCTTGGTACCAAGTAATCCGAATAAGCCCTACGATATGAAAGAGTTGATCTTAAAAACGGTGGATGATAGTGAATTTTTTGAAATCCAACCCGATTACGCTAAAAATATCATTATTGGATTTGGTCGGGTTGACGGACAGTCAATTGGTATTGTGGCTAATCAGCCTTTAGTTTTAGCCGGTTGTTTAGATATTAAGTCCTCTATTAAAGCAGCTCGATTTGTGAGGTTCTGTGATGCCTTTAATATTCCAGTTGTCACCTTTGTTGATGTACCAGGATTTATGCCAGGTACTTCTCAAGAATATGGCGGCATTATCAAGCACGGTGCCAAGTTACTTTTTGCTTATGCGGAATGTACCGTGCCCAAAATTACAGTGATTACTCGGAAAGCTTATGGCGGTGCTTATGACGTTATGTCATCTAAGCATCTGCGTGGTGATGTTAATTTCGCTTGGCCTTCTGCCGAAATTGCCGTGATGGGTCCGAAGGGGGCTGTGGAGATTATTTTTAGAGATGAAAAGGGTGATCCTGAAAAATTGGCTACGCGTGAAGCACAATATAAAGCTAAATTTGCCAATCCTTTCGTAGCAGGTAAAAGAGGTTATATCGACGATGTGATTATGCCGCACGAGACACGTAAACGAATTTTAAGATCTTTGGTGATGTTACAAAATAAAGAGCTTGATAATCCATGGCGTAAACATGACAACATTCCACTTTAAAAGATAGGAAAGATATAGATGTTTCAGAAAATACTAATCGCAAATCGTGGCGAGATTGCTTGTCGAATCATTAAAACGGCTAAGCAGATGGGCGTCAAAACTGTTGCTGTGTACTCTGAGGCAGATCGGGATGCTCGCCATGTTGAGCTCGCTGATGAAGCTGTATTTATTGGGCCCGCACCATCGAGAGAGTCTTACTTAGTCATGCAAAATATCATTGAAGCCTGCAAATTAACAGGAGCTCAGGCGGTTCATCCGGGATATGGATTTTTATCTGAAAATGAAGAATTTGCTCGTCTGGTTGAAGAGCAAGGTATTGTCTTTATAGGACCTAAGCACCATTCGATTGCGGCTATGGGGGATAAGATAGCCTCCAAAAAATTAGCGCTTGAGGCTAAAGTCAATACAATTCCAGGTCACAACGAAGCTATTGCTACTGCCGATCAAGCTGTTGAAATTGCTAAAAAGGTAGGTTACCCCATCATGATTAAAGCTTCTGCTGGTGGTGGGGGCAAAGGATTGCGAGTTGCTTTCAATGAGAAAGAAACCTTTGAAGGTTTTACTTCTTGTCAAAATGAGGCACGAAATTCTTTTGGCGACGACCGCGTCTTTATTGAAAAATTTGTAGAAGAACCACGTCATATTGAGATACAAGTCCTTGGCGATAGTTTTGGAAATGTTGTTTATTTATGGGAACGTGAATGTTCAATACAGCGACGTCATCAAAAAGTGATTGAAGAAGCTCCTTCACCATTTATTAGCGAAAAAACACGACAAGCAATGGGTGATCAGGCTGTTGCGTTGGCTAAAGCAGTTCAATATCAATCTGCTGGAACCGTAGAGTTTGTCGTCGGCAAAGATCAATCTTTTTATTTTTTAGAGATGAATACACGTTTGCAGGTGGAGCATCCAGTAACAGAAATGATCACTGGTTTAGATTTAGTCGAACAGATGATCAGGGTTGCCGCTGGAGAGAAATTAAGCTTTACTCAGGCTGATGTCAAAAGAGACGGATGGGCAATGGAATGTCGTATTAACGCGGAGGATCCTTATCGTCAATTTTTACCATCAACAGGCCGCTTAATGACTTATCTTCCGCCTCGAGCATCGGAAGGAGTTCGAGTTGATACTGGGGTTTATGAGGGGGGCGAAATTCCGATGTATTACGACTCAATGATTGCCAAGTTGATTACTCACGGAGCGAATCGTGAAGAGGCGATTTTGAAAATGCAAACAGCCTTAAATCAATTTGTTATTAAAGGAATCGACTCCAATATCCCGTTTCAGGCAACATTAATGCAGCATCCAGATTTTCAGTCGGGAAATATCAATACAGGCTTTATCGCAAAACATTTTCCGGATGGTTTTCATGGGGCAAAGCTTGAAGAAGCGACACAAGATTTGCTATGTGCCTTAGCAACATCGATTCATCATCAATATTTAATCCGTTCTGGCAATATTAGTGGTCAATTACAGGGTCATGCAAGTCAAGTCCCAACAGAATTTACTGTGATTATTGGTGAGCATGGCCATCAAATTTATATTGACGTTGAATTAATCGTTGATCAAAACACTGATCTTGTTGTCGTGGGAGATAAAAAATTTGATATCGCAAGTGCTTGGAATCCTGGACAGCTAATTTTTGAAGCTTTAGTCAACCACCAATCGGTCGTGATGCAGATACAGCGTAAAGATGTTTTTTATCAATTAGTGTTTAATGGTATTTTGTTTCAAGCGATGGTAATGCCTCGGACTGTGGCTAAGCTGCAACAGTTGATGCCATTTAAAGCGCCTCCTGATATGTCACAATTTTTACTTTCTCCAATGCCGGGACTTCTTGCTGAGGTATCTGTAAAAATTGGGCAAAAAGTCCAAGTTGGTGAAAAATTAGCAGTAATAGAGGCTATGAAAATGGAAAATATTATGTTAGCCCAAACTGAAGGTGTTGTAGCTGAGATATTGGCTCAACATGGCGAGAGTTTGAGTGTGGATCAACCAATTATTCGATTTCATCAGGAGTAAATATGCAAAAACCGTTTCGTGTTTTAGGCGTCCAGCAAGTGGCCATTGGCTCTTTAGACAAAGAAGAGATAAAAAAACTATGGCAAGACATGCTGGGATTTGAATTTAAATCAAGTTTTCGATCTGAAAAAGAGAATGTTGATGAGGATATTTTTTCTATCGGTAAAGGTGAGCATGGAGTTGAGTTTGATTTGATGCAACCACTAGATCCAGAAAAAAAACCTGCAGTTCATCATACCCCTCTGAATCACATTGGTTTGTGGATTGATCATCTTCCAGAAGCCGTAGAGTGGTTGACTGCAAATGGCGTGCGTTTTGCCCCTGGCGGTATCCGTCGTGGAGGTGATGGGCACGATATTATCTTTATTCATCCCAAGAGTAATGATGAGTTTCCTATATCTGGTTATGGTGTTTTGATTGAATTGGTGCAAGCTCCGCCTGAAATTATTCAAAGTTTGTCATGATTTGAGGCGTGAGTTTGTATTTTCCCCGCATCTTTTTGGCATAATGTGTCTTTGTCATGTAATACGTAAGATTTTGTAGTTGATTCCTAGGAGAAAGAATGTCTAATTACCCTCAAGGCATGGAAATCCATGCTGATGTTACCCCAGATTTTGCAACTGTTTTGACGCCTGAGGCTCTTGCTTTAGTCGCAAAACTACATCATACATTTGAGCCCCGTCGGCAAGAGTTATTAAAAATTCGGGTTGAACGAACCAAACTCTTAGATGCTGGTGAGATTCCTGATTTTTTGCCGGAAACAAAATCGATTCGTGATGGAGATTGGAAAATTTCTCCTGTCCCACAAGCCCTGCATTGTCGTCGTGTTGAGATTACCGGGCCGGTGGATGCCAAGATGGTTATTAATGCCTACAATTCAGGTGCAGACTCTTACATGACGGATTTTGAGGATTCGAATAGTCCAAGTTGGTCTAACCAAATACAAGGTCAAATCAATCTTCGTAGTGCGATTAAGCGCGAATTACGATTTGAACAAAATGGTAAGACTTACACTCTCAATGAAAAAATAGCTGTTTTACAAGTCCGTCCAAGAGGTTGGCATTTAGATGAAAAGCATGTCACGATCGATGGAAAAAGAATTTCAGGTGGTATTTTTGACTTTGCCTTATTTTTATTTCATAACGCTAAAGAGTTATTAGCACGTGGTGCAGGCCCTTATTTCTATCTTCCTAAATTGGAAAGTCATTTAGAGGCTCGTCTATGGAATGATATTTTCATTATGGCGCAAGAGTCTCTAGGTCTGCCTCGAGGAACGATAAAAGCGACTGTTTTAATTGAGACCATTTTGGCAGCTTTTGAAATGGATGAGATTCTTTACGAACTTCGTGAACACAGCGCTGGATTAAATGCTGGTCGTTGGGATTATATTTTTTCTTGTATCAAAAAGTTTAAAGTAGATAAATCCTTTTGTTTAGCTGATCGCGCAAAAGTAACCATGACTGCTCCTTTTATGCGCTCTTATGCATTATTGTTATTAAAAATTTGTCATCACCGTGGAGCGCCTGCGATAGGTGGTATGAGCGCCTTGATACCGATTAAAAATGATCCAGAGAAAAATGCTATAGCGATGGCTGGGATTATTGCTGATAAGAGACGTGATGCTGAAGATGGTTACGATGGTGGATGGGTTGCCCACCCAGGACTCGTAGAGCCTGCAATGATTGAGTTCAAGAAGGTTCTTGGAGACAAACTCAATCAATTTGAAAAACAAAAGCCAGAAGTTCATGTTTTAGGCTCAGATCTGTTAGATTTTCAGCCTGAAACCCCCATAACAGAAGCCGGTTTACGTATGAATATCAATGTCGGTATTCATTATTTAGGTGCTTGGTTAGCGGGAAATGGTTGTGTTCCAATTCATAACCTCATGGAAGATGCGGCAACTGCTGAGATTAGTCGTTCACAGGTCTGGCAATGGATTAGGTCACCTAAAGGTGTCTTAGACGATGGACGCAAGGTGACAGTTGAGATGGTCAAAGGTTACATCAAAGAGGAGTTAGTGAAGGTCAGTAGTTCTGGCGCCATTGGTCACTGGGATCGTGCGGCAGTTATTTTTGACCAAATGTCCACTGGTGAGCACTTTGAAGAGTTCTTAACTTTGCCACTTTACGAGGAAATTTAAAACTCTTCAGAGTTTAATTTACCCCATGTCCATATTAGCCATCGATACTTCCACCCAGTGGTGTTCGGTGGCTTTATGTTTTTCTGGGGGACAAAACTATTTTCAGCATGAAAAAGTCGGCAATAAAGCGAGTCAAGTACTTTTAGATTGGATACAGGATGTGATGCAAAAGTCCAATTGTCCATGGAACGATATTTCTGCAATCGCTGTCTCTCAGGGCCCTGGGGGATTTACAGGGATTCGTTTAGGAATGGGTGTGGCACAAGGCCTAGCATTTGCGCAAAATAAACCGCTAATACCAATCGCGAGTCTTGACGGGATGATTGCCTATCAACGCATGGTTCATCCAGAATTATTCGCCATTAATCGACAATATCACGTTATGTTAGATGCGCGTATGTCGCAAGTTTATCGAGCATGTTATTCCATTTCATCGAATGGAATACTTCAGCGACAAGGGGATATTACACTTTTAAACGCTGATGAAATTGAGATGAACTCAGATGATGACTATTTTTGTTATGAGCTAGATACTTATCTAGAATCGCAAGGCATTAAGTGTCAACACCATCATATTTATTCTGCTACACCGCATGCTTTAGGAGTCGGAGCTGTAGCTGCTTTAGACATAGGTAAAAATGATTATTTACCAAAAGATTGTCAGCCCTTGTATATTAGAGATCAAGTTGCTCAAACGATTGCTCAAAGGGCAGGATCTGAAAATTGATCAATAGGTTGATCTACTAAAATGACAAACTTTCAGTTCAGGATAATGAGTATTGATGATTTAGATGAAGTGATGGTGATTGAAGAAAGTTCACAGTCTAACCCTTGGACGAAAAAGAACTTTATAGATTGTATTCATGAAAAATATTGGAATTATGTTTTTTTAGCAGATGGTTGTCTTTCCCCTATCTTAGGGTTTTGTGTCGTCATGCCAGGGGTTGAAGAGTTACATTTACTCAATATCTCCATTACCCCATCTTTACGAAGAAAACGTATTGCTTGGCGAGCACTAGAGGCGATTGAAACAACAGGAATAGAGCATGGATATTCTAAGATCTTATTAGAGGTACGTAGAAGTAATGATCATGCGATTGCCTTATATGAAAAATTAGGCTACCTCTTAATCGGTGCAAGAAAAAATTATTATCCTATGAAAGACATCAATTTAGCTCAGCGAGAGGATGCTCTTGTGATGGAAAAAGTATTAAAGTAGCGTATGAGCAATAAAACATTAATATTGAAAGAAATGGGCATTAGCTCTTGGAAGCTAAAACTTTCTGTGAGTGTGATACCTGTTGTAGAGCCTGAGACCCCAAAAGAGAAAAAAAATATGGCCACTAGTTATCCGGTTTGGACATTCGTTGTCGAAGATTTGACGTCATATTCATCGTTGTTAAATAACATTCAGAAAATGATTCAAAATTTTGGTGTTGAGGTTCAAATCGTCAAATTTGATCCAGCGATTGAGTCAAAAGAAATTCGTGGTGATTTAATGATTGCCTTTGGTGATCGTCCTAGCCAATTTTATTCTGGCGAGAATGTACCAGTTAGCGAGCTAAGAGAAATCCTATTTGAGACTAGCAATTTTTCGGAGCAAGAAATCCCAGTTATTGCTACCTATGACCTAAAAGATGTCTATCAGAATCCAGTAAAAAAACAGCAGCTCTGGACGGATTTAATTTTCGCTAGAAACGTCTTCTTAGACACCATGGTTTAAGTTGGGGGAAGAATTTTTTCTTCTCCGATAAGATGAAGTGAGTCGTACTCGCGTTGATTGAGTTGATGACGATACATGACCAGGGCCATGGTCACAATCACAAAGCAACCAAATAATAAAATCACAACCTGAATCGGGATATTAAACGATATTAAAAAAGCATATACAGCTAGCATCATTAAGACGGATAAGTTCTCATTAAAATTTTGAATGGCAATAGAATGACCCGAGGATAAGAGGACATGGCCACGATGTTGAAGCAAAGCATTCATAGGAACAACAAAATATCCGGACATCCAGCCAATAGCAATTAGGAACACATAGGTAAAAAGTAAGTAGGCTGGGACGTTAATAAAACCAAAATTGATGACGTAGTCATGAAAATGTTCTTTCTGAAAGGCGGAAAGGGTAAGAACTAAAAATCCCATAATCACACCATATTTAAGAACTTTAAGAGAATCTTTAAGGGGCACTTTCCAAGCTGCCCACATCGCGCCGCCAGCAACCCCAAATGCGACAACAGCTTGTAAGATGGCCCCTTGAGACAAGTCCATATTTAAAGTACTGGCTGCCCACTTTAAAATAATAAATTGAAGTGTTGCACCAATACCCCAAAATAAGGTGGTAACCGCTAAAGAAATTTGTCCAATACGATCATTCCATAGGGTTTGAAAGTTCTGTGCGAAGTCCTTAAAAATGGTGATAGGATTTTTTGAGAGCTTTTCGTAGACAACGCCAGTCTCTGGTATCCGTAAATTGATGAGAGCAGCAATTAGGTATAAACCAACAATAAGAGCAATGGCTGCCTCAGGGGGTGTATCTATATGTGTATCAACTATAGGTATATCGAGTATGAGCAGCGTTTCAGCAACTTTTGGACTAATTAATAGGCCTCCAAGGACGGTTCCAAAGATAATCGAGCAAACGGTGAGTCCTTCAATCCAACCGTTGGCTGCAACGAGTTTTTCTGGGGGGAGAAGTTCTGTCAAAATACCATATTTAGCGGGTGAATAGGCGGCTGCTCCAAACCCAACAATCGCGTATGCAAAAAGAGGGTGTAATCCAAATAACATCGTTAAACAACCAATGACTTTAATAGAGTTGGTCAGGAACATGACCTTACCTTTTGGACGTGAATCTGCAAAAGCACCAACATAAGCCGCTAGAACAACGTAAGATAGAACAAAGAATAATTTAAGTAATGGTGTCATCCAATCCGGAGATTGAAGTTGGACTAAAAGAGCAATTGCTGCAATTAGTAGCGCATTGTCAGCAAGCGATGAAAAAAACTGCGCTGCCATAATTGAATAAAAACCAGGTTTCATTCGTACAATGATATGTTAAACATGAATAAATTTCCTAAAAACTAAAATATGATGCATCGACCAATACAGGCAACAATTTTGACACAGAACTTGTGTCAAAACCTCCATTTAGCTAAAAATATGTGCCCAGACAGTTCGTCTTGGGCAGTCATCAAAGCAAATGCTTATGGACACACCATTGCAGGGGCATTAAAGGGATTCTCTGAAAGTGAAGGTTTAGCCTTATTGGATCTAGAGCATGCAGGATTAGCTAGAAAGCTAGGTTGGCAAAAGAAGATTTTATTATTAGAAGGAATCTTCTCTAAGCGTGATTTAGATGAGGTTTTACGCTTGCATTGTGATCACGTTATTCATCATGAAGAGCAAATCACCAACTTATTAAGTTGGTTTCAACAACAATCCATAACTAATCAAGTAGGCTTCTTGGAGCATTGTCCCATCTGGCTTAAACTTAATTCTGGTATGAATCGATTGGGCTTCAAATCAGCAGCCTATGGGGTGGCATTTGAGGTTCTTAAAAATTTAGGCTGTAAGGTTCACCATCTAACACATTTTGCCAATGCGGATGATGACTCGAAATTTCCGTCAGTTCATAGTCAATGGGACATATTTACAAAAGCAACGCAATTTTTTGATGGCTTAAAGTCGGCTGCAAATTCAGCAGCTATTCTTCACCATCCTCTGACTCACGCTGATTTCATTCGCCCAGGCATTATGCTTTATGGCGCATCTCCTTCTGGTATCTACCGAGATATAGCATCTTTAGGGTTAAAAGCAGGTATGAATTTAAGAAGTGAAATTATCGCGATTCAAGAATTACAAGCGGGCGATCAAGTTGGTTATGGCGCCCAATTTACCGCAACAAATAATACCAAAATTGCAGTGATAGCCTGTGGCTATGCAGATGGATACCCAAGACATGCCCCTAATGGCACCCCAGTATGGATCGGTAATGTGAATAATATTTTAGATGGTGGGTTTGCTCCTACAGCTGGGCGCGTTTCCATGGATATGATGACGGTGGATGTCAGCCATCTACCTTATGCGAATGTGGGGTCTCCAGTAGAGCTTTGGGGTGAGCTATTGCCCATTGATGATGTTGCTGAAGCTGCTAAAACGGTAGGTTATGAATTAATGTGTGCTCTTGCACCGAGGGTGAGTGTCAAGATTGTTTAGTTGTTGTTCCAAAATTGCCACCACTTACTCTTTTGAGCAGTCACAGGCTCTCTTTTCCCATTTTTAAAGATTGTGCTTTGAGGGAAGTTTAAGGTAAAAACACGCATCGTATCGGCACTTAAATCTTTCATTCCTAGGGCGTCATATGATTTGACCATTAAATATAATGCCTCCTCGATAGCCGGAGCACGGTCATAATCTTTGATGGCGGTTTGACAGCGGTTGATGGTCGCAACATAAGCACCACGTCGATAATAGTAACGGGCTGCATTGACATCGCTCTCAGCCAGAGAATTAACAATGTATCTCATGCGATCTAGAGCGTCAGGAGTATATTTACTATCCGGAAAGTTTAAAGTCAACGTTTTAAAGGCTTGGTAAGCGTCTTTAGAAGCCTTTGGGTCACGCTCACTCAGGTCTTGGCCAGAAAAACTTCCCAAAAAGCCAGTATTGTCATTAAAAGTGATTAAACCCTTTAGGTAGTAGGCGTAATCAATATCAGGATGGCCTGGATGAAGTTGAATGAAGCGGTTTACAGAGGCTAAAGCAAGTTCCTGCTCATTTCTTTTCCAATTGCAGTAAGCTGAATTAATTTGAGCTTGTTCGGCTAGTGGTCCAAAAGGGTAGCGAGACTCTAATTTTTCAAAATATTTAACACAATTAGGGTAATCATTGTCTGCTAGGGATGTCTTGGCTTCATTGATGAGTCTATTTTGGGACCATGATGCGGTCTCATCATAATCTTTTTGAGCGCAACCAACAAACAGGGTAGGGGCGATTAAGATCGTCAAAACAGTCGTGATTCCTAAAAGACGCTTTAAACTTACAAAATTAGTTAACAATTGAGTCTCTAACAAAAAAAAATCATGGTTATAAAAACATTTACTCACACATTATGAGTTCTACAGAATATTCTGATTATATCGATGATGCCGACCCTGTGGAAGAAGTATCGTCGGTCAACCAAATTCAGGTCGAGTTACCTATCGAGTTGCGGGGTGAAAGAATTGACAAAGCGATCGCCAAAGTTTTAACCGATTACTCTAGGAGTAAGATTCAGCAATGGTTAGAAGCTGGCCTGATTTATGAAAATGATCGCCAACTACAAGTCAAAGATACCGCTTCAGGACTGCAGACTCTTCGGATTTCAATACCCAATGACCCTCAAAATGAGGCATTTCTTCCTGAAAACATCCCTTTAAATGTGGTTTTTAGTGACGAAAATATTGCAATTATTGATAAGCCTTATGGAATGGTAGTTCATCCAGCTGCTGGAAATTGGTCTGGAACCTTATTAAATGCTCTTTTATACCTTTTTCCGGAGTGCTCACAGGTTCCTAGGGCAGGTATCGTTCACCGCTTAGATAAAGATACCTCAGGTTTATTGGTCATTGCTAAAAACTCAATCGCTCAATTGGGTTTGGTCAAGCAACTACAAGATCGATCGATGCAACGCAAGTATCTTGCATTAGCTTGGGGTAAGACCCCCACCACGAAGGTAATCCATGGTTCGATTGGCAGAGATCCTAGAGACCGTTTAAAAATGGGGATCACATTAGGCCATGGTAAAGAAGCTACGACGCATCTTCATACTTTATGCCATGCCAAGTTTGAGGGTAAGGATCTTTCATTGCTGAGTTGTCAATTAGAAACTGGCCGTACCCACCAAATTCGAGTTCATTTAGAGTCTATTGGTCATGCCTTAGTGAATGATCCGGTCTATAAGAATAGGATTCCTCATCAAATGGCACAACTTTTAAAAGAGCAATTGTTATCTCATCAGATTGAGTTTCCTGGCCAGTTTTTACATGCTGGTTTACTAGGTTTTTTGCATCCAATTACTCATGAACAACTCATTTTTAGTCAGCCTGCATCCCTTCCAATGTTACAAATGCTAGATTTTCTGAAGATAGAACCTGCCGTTTGGCAAAAGGCTTTTGAGACATGCAATTAGAAGCTCATGATTCAGATCTGATCCTTTTAAGACCAACCTGGGATGTTCCTCAACATGTGAAGTCTTTTGTTTCAACTCGACCAGGAGGGTTTAGTTCAGGTTTATATGCGTCATTAAACCTGGGTTCTCATGTAGGTGATCAACCTGACTGTGTACAACATAATCGCGAAAAAATTAGAGTGCTTTTACCCAAAGAGCCCCTTTGGTTAAAACAAGTTCACGGCACTCAAATTTGGACGGAAAAGTCACCGGAATTAGAGGCCGACGGGGCGGTGATAGCTAACAGCAATCAAGTTCTGAGCATTATGACAGCAGACTGTATGCCCCTATTATTTAGTGATCAAGAAGGTGACATCCTTGCTGCTTGCCATGGTGGCTGGCGCGGTCTTTCTCAAAATATTGTTGCCAAAACAGTCCAACAGATGTTGGTAGAAAAAAAGCCGGATGATTCTAAAAAATACCTATCAGGGATCTCCGTATATCTTGGCCCGTGTATTGGACCAAGATATTTTGAAGTTGGCGTAGATGTGGTGGATGCTTTTCATCAAAATGGTGAATCTTTGATGAAGGATGCCTTCCAAGCGGGCTCAAATCACGGAAAGTTCTTCGCAAATCTTTTTAAAATAGCCACCATACAATGTCAATTTTTAGGGATAGATAAAATTTTTACGGAAGAAATTTGTTGTTTTGAGGAAAGTGAATTATTTTTTTCTCACCGTAGAGACAGGCAAACAGGAAGATTTGCGAGTTTCTTATGGAAAGTTTTATAGAATTTTTAAAGTTTCACTAGGGTATGCCACTATAACGAATTAACAACTTTAAGAATAAATTGTTAACTTAGAAGCCATCATTTAATGTCAGGAGAAATTTTTGTACGACCAAGCAAAAGCTTTATTTGGAGATTGGGTGTCACCCAAGCTCTCCTCAATGGATATGGCTTTAATTCCCCCGAATAAGATAAATGAAATTGAGCAGCAGTATGCCAAGGATATTTTTCAATTATGGTCTGGTCAATTAGAAAAGCCCTTGGAAGACTCTCGTTTTAAAGCCGATATATGGCATGATGGCTGGTCGTCTTTGGTATATCAACTTTACTTAATTAATTCTAATCATTTAATGGCCTTAGCCAATGCTGTTGAAGGAGAGCCTAAAGTTAAGAATAAGATTATCTTTGCGACTGAGCAGGTGATTTCGAGTCTTTCGCCAACCAATTTTTTGGCGACAAATCCAGAGGCTATAGAGCAATTAATTTTATCGAATGGTCAGTCGTTGACGCACGGATTACAAAATATACTTGCAGATTTTCAGCAAGGCAAGATTTCACAAACAGATACCACGGCTTTTGAAGTAGGGAAAAATATAGCGGTATCAGAGGGATCTGTGATCTTTCAAAATCAATTATTTCAGCTCATTCAGTACAAACCTACAACAGGGATGGTTTATGAGAAGCCATTTTTGATGGTGCCACCTTGCATCAACAAATATTACATATTAGATTTACAGCCACAAACCTCGATGGTTCGATATTTGGTAGCGCAAGGATTTACCGTCTATATGGTCTCTTGGAAGAATCCTGATCAAGAAATGGCGCATACAACTTGGGAAGATTATGTTGGTCAAGGGGTCATAGAGGCCATTCGCGTTACAGTCGAGAATTCTCGACAGGCGCAAATTAATCTTTTAGGCTTTTGCGTGGGGGGTACTTTAGTTGGTAATGCCATTGCTATTTTAGAGGCTCAAGATATCCATCCGATTGCAAGTATTACCCTTTTAACCTCGTTTCTAGATTTTTCTGATACTGGGCAACTCGATGTTTTTATTGATGAACAAATGGTAGAGCTTCGAGAGCAAACGATCGGGGGCAAGGGTGGTAAATGTGCGTTACTTAGCGGAGTTGAATTAGCCAATACCTTCTCTTTTTTAAGACCCAATGATCTAGTTTGGAACTATTTTGTATCCAACTATCTTTTAGGTAAAACACCGCCAACCTTTGATTTGTTGTTTTGGAATGGTGATTCCACTAATTTACCGGGTCCAATGTACAGCTATTATTTACGCCACATGTACTTAAATAATGAACTAAAGGTTCCTAATCGATTAAAGATGTGTGGTACTCCAGTTGATTTGTCGAAGATTAATTGTCCTGCTTATTTGTATGCTTCAAAAGAGGACCACATTGTGCCGTGGAAATCTGCTTATGGATCAACCCAAATTTTGACTGGGCCTAAGAAGTTTGTCTTGGGCGCATCAGGACATATAGCGGGTGTAATTAACCCACCTGAGAAAAAGAAACGAAATTACTGGACTTTTGATCAGTTGCCTAAAAATCCTAATGAATGGTTTGATCAGGCGCAATCAATCGAAGGAAGTTGGTGGCCTGATTTTATTACATGGCTCATTGGTTATAGTGGAAAAAAAATAAAAGCAAACAATACTTTAGGTTCGAAAAAGTACCAACCTATTGAAGCCGCACCTGGAACTTATGTAAAAGAAAAGGCAGTTAAAGTTTAATTAATGAGGAGATATGATGAGTAAAAAAATTGCGTATGTGACTGGTGGCATGGGTGGTATTGGTACTGCTATTTGTCAAAAGTTATTCAAAGACGGCTTTATTGTGATTGCCGGTTGCGGACCTAACTCTCCCAGAAAAGATCGTTGGCTTTCAGAGCAAAAGGCATTGGGCTATGATTTTCATGCTTCTGAGGGTAATGTTGGAGACTGGACAAGTACAGTTGCAGCATTTAATAAAGTCAAAGCAGAAATTGGAACTGTTGATGTACTTGTTAATAATGCAGGTATTACAAGAGATACTGTTTTTAGAAAGATGACTTCTGAGGATTGGCAGGCAGTAATTAATACAAATCTCAATTCATTATTTAATGTCACTAAACAAGTCATTGATGGTATGGTTGAAAAAGGTTGGGGTAGGGTGGTTAATATTTCCTCAGTGAATGGTCAAAAAGGTCAATTTGGACAAACCAACTATGCCACGGCAAAGGCTGGATTAAGGGGTTTTACAATGGCACTTGCTCAAGAAGTTGCCACGAAAGGGGTTACTATCAATACAGTGTCTCCAGGGTATATTGGAACGGATATGGTGAAGTCAATTCGTGAAGATGTGTTGAATAAAATCGTTGAAACAATTCCTGTAAAACGATTGGGAACACCAGAAGAAATAGCTTCTATGGTGGCTTGGTTATCATCAGAGGATGGCGGGTTTGCTACTGGTGCAGACTTTTCACTCAATGGCGGCTTACACATGAGTTAGTGGTTAAAAGTATTTTTGATTGATTTATAACGTTCAAACGTATAATAAGGGGCTACGGTCCCTTATTTCATAATATCTATGGCAACTTCAGCAAATAAAATTCCACGTCAAGCCGCTCCAAAAAAAACGGCGCAGCGAAAAAAATCTACTCCAGTTAATTCCGTTGAGTCAGAAGAGCAAAGCCCTTCGCCTAAGATAAGTAGTGGACAACGCATTATCAAAAAATACCCTAATCGTAGGTTATACGATACCAAGCATAGTACTTATGTCACACTCTTTGATATTAAAGGCTTAGTGATGTCACAAGAACCATTTATCGTGCAAGACGCTAAAACTGGTGAAGAAATTACAAGAAGTATATTGATGCAAATTATTCTTGAAGAAGAGTCAAATGGGCATCCACTTTTTTCCACTCAAAGTCTGACGCAGATGATTCGTTTTTATGGGAATTCTTTGCAAGGAATGATGGCTCCATTTTTAGAGCAGAATTTAAATCAATTTATTGAAGTTCAAAATCAGTACGTAGCGCATTGTCAAAAAATAGGGAGTATTTCGAGTCCTGAGTCTTGGACAAGTTTTCTCAAAAATTCATCCTCCCCAGAGTTTGTTAATCCAATGAGTTACTTTATGAATGCGGGGACACAATTTTGGGAGCAACTACAATCTCAATCTCCCTCCATCATGCCAAGTTTTCCTTTTAAACCCTTTAAGCCATAAAAAGGAAAACTGTTTTGTCAAAAGTAGGATTTGTTTCTTTAGGCTGTCCGAAGGCTTTGGTCGATTCAGAGTTAATCCTGACAAGGCTCAGTGCTGAGGGTTATGAAATTGCACAAAATTATTCTGATGCTCAAATCGTCGTTGTTAATACTTGTGGTTTTATTGATTCAGCTGTAGAAGAAAGTTTAAATGCGATTGGGGAGGCTCTATCTGAAAACGGAAAGGTTATCGTCACCGGTTGTCTAGGCGCAAAAACAGAATCAAATGGACAAAATACCGTATTGATGCACCACCCCAAAGTTTTAGCCGTTACTGGTCCACACGCCACAAATGAAGTCTTGGATGCCATTCATCAAAATTTACCAAGGCCTCATGATCCTTTTATCGATTTAGTGCCTTCTATTGGGATTAAATTAACCCCCAAACATTATGCTTATTTAAAAATATCTGAAGGGTGTAATCATTCCTGTACGTTTTGTATTATTCCTGATATGAGGGGTGGTCTTGTCTCTCGAAATATCGATGATGTTTTACAAGAAGCCCAAGCACTATTTGAAAGTGGCGTTAAGGAATTATTGGTGGTTTCGCAAGATACAAGTGCTTATGGTGTTGACATTCAATATCGTACGGGGTTTTGGAATGGTGTTCCGATCAAGTCAAGACTTTATGAACTCACCGTTGAGCTTAAAAAATTAGCCCGTCAAAATGATGCTTGGGTGAGGTTGCATTATGTGTATCCCTATCCCCATGTCGACGATATTATTCCATTGATGACTGATTTCGCAGAACATGGAAATGGATTATTACCTTATCTAGACATCCCCATGCAACACTCTCACCCTGATGTATTAAAGAGAATGAAACGTCCTGCTGGGGGAGAGAGAACGTTGGCTCGTATTGCGTCTTGGCGTGAAACTTGTCCAGACATCGTCATCCGAAGTACTTTTATTGCTGGTTTTCCTGGGGAGACTGAAGAAGAATTTAGTCATTTGCTTGATTTTATTGAACAAGCTAATTTAGATCGTGTGGGCTGCTTTGCATACTCGCCAGTAAAAGGTGCAAAAGCCAATGATTTAAAAGGTGCCGTGCCAGATGACATTAGAGAATTAAGAAGAGCTCGTTTTATGAAAATAGCGGAAGCCGTATCTGTCAAGAAGCTTTCTACTAGAGTTGGTAAAAGAATGCGAGTTTTAGTCGATTCTGTTAACGCTCAAGGAGGTATTGCAAGAAGCTTTGCTGACGCCCCTGAAATTGACGGTTTGGTTTTGTTACACCCTGCAGACAAACCTTCAAAACGTTACCGAAGTGGTGAGTTTTTGAGGGTGAGTGTCCTTGATTCTCAAGGTCATGATTTAATTGCTCAAGCTTAAGATTTATACTGACAATTAATAGGTAATAAAAATTTAATTTATAGATGTTTGAATAAATGTTTATAAAAGATATATCAAGATAATCATCAATTAAGGGGGATTTATGCAAGAAGTTGTCGTTTTAAGTGCAGTTAGATCAGCAGTTGGTAGTTTCAACGGTGTTTTGAGCTCGATGGAGCCAGCAGAGCTTGCTGGTGTAGTCATGAAAGAAGCTGTTTCTCGTTCTAAAGTTGACCCTGCGTTGATTAATTACGTTACTGTTGGGAACTGTATTCCGACAGAGACAAGATATCCCTACGTTGCGCGCGTTGCATCAATCCAGGCTGGGCTATCGATGGATTCAGTCGCAATGGCCGTTAATCGTTTATGCAGTTCTGGGCTCCAAGGAATTGTTACTTCGGCACAGCAGATTATGTTAGGTGATTGTGATTATGCAATTGGTGGTGGTGTTGAAGTCATGTCGCGCGGTATGTATGGTTCTCCTGCTATGCGTTCTGGAGCCAGAATGGGTGACACTAAACTGATCGATATGATGGTATCAGCCTTAACGGATCCATTTGGTGTTGGACACATGGGTATTACTGCAGAAAATTTAGCTAAAAAATGGAACATCACTCGCGAAGAGCAGGATCAGTTTGCTGCCGCCTCTCATAAAAAAGCTGCTTTAGCGATTGCCGAAGGCCGTTTTAAAGAGCAAATCGTTCCAATTATGATTAAAACTCGTAAAGGAGACATCATCGTTGATACCGACGAAGGCGTTAAAGCTGAAACAACTTTTGAGAGCTTAAGTAAGCTCAAGCCCGTGTTCTTAAAAGAAAATGGTACCGTCACTGCGGGTAATGCATCCACTATCAATGATGGAGCGAGCTTCTTCGTCCTAGCCTCTGCGCAAGCTGCTGCAAAAGCAGGACAAAAGCCAATTGCACGCTTGGTATCTTATGCGGTTGCAGGCGTTCCGAATGATGTTATGGGTGAAGGCCCAATTCCATCCACGAAACTAGCTCTTGCAAAAGCAGGTTTAAAGCTAGCGCACATGGATGTGATTGAGTCTAATGAAGCATTTGCTGCACAAGCCTTAACAGTAGCTAAAGCATTGGAGTTGGATTTGTCTAAAACAAATCCAAATGGTGGTGCAATATCGATTGGTCACCCAATTGGTGCTTCGGGTGCTGTGATTGCTACGAAGGCGATCTATGAGTTGCATAGAACGGGTGGAAAATATGCCTTAGTGACAATGTGTATTGGTGGTGGGCAAGGTATTGCAGCGATTTTTGAAAGACTGTAATTATTTAGCCTTAAATATTTCGAGTACCGCATTAAGGCCGACGAACCGAAAAGTTCCGTCGGCTTTTTCTTGCACGATTGGTTTGGGATGAAAACCGATGGATAATCCGGCGTCTGCCATCATCGGTAAATCATTTGAGCCATCGCCCATGACAAGAGCTGAATGGGTGCTAACGCCTAATTGTTGACAGGCATTTTTGACGAATTCTGCTTTAGCAGCGCCATCGACAATGGATCCTAAAACATGACCGGTCAGGAGTCCTTGATGAATTTCTAAAGTATTGGAATGAGCTTCATCAAGCGATAGGAGTAGTTTAATCCGCTCAGTAAAAAAAGTAAATCCACCAGAGACTAGAACCGTTCTCCATCCAAATTGTTGCGCTCCAAGAACTAATTCTTTTGCTCCCAGATTGAGTTTCAAGCGGTGTTGATAAACGATTTCAAGATCTTTTTCGCTAGCACCTTTCAACAGTTTGACGCGTTCTCTAAGGGAATTGGAGAAATCAGTAATTTCTCCCCGCATACTAGCTTCAGTAATTAAACTTACTTCTTTTTCTTTACCACATTGTCTGGCGATTTCATCGATACATTCGATATTGATCAGGGTTGAGTCCATATCAAATGCTAATAATTGAATTTCCTTTGGTAGGAAGGTATCCTTTAAAAAGATGGTATCAGTCTGATGTTCGAAGCAGAGTTGCTGAATGATTTTCTTATCATCTGTATGAGTGGTTTTTTTTAATCCCATTTCTAAACAACTATGAGAATAAGATTGTTTGATCGTTGAGGAAAACCGGTCCATGATTTCTTCAACGAGTATCAGGGGCGGCTTTTTGGGGTGAAGGAGTATTAGCTTTGACATCAATTAGGTCCCTAAATAAGCTAATAAACGTTTCAAAATTTCTGTGCGTTGGCTTAACATTTCAAAGGCATGAGAAGGATTTGGAGAGATCCGTAAACGATCTTGGCCTGAAAGTTGAACAAAGCGATCCTTTTGGATCAATTGAATAATCTTCATTGAATCAATAGGTGGTTGAGGGATAAATTGCATCTTAATGCTTTGAGGGCTAGCTTCAATCTTTTTTATACCCAATTTTTCCATGAGCAAGCGTAAACGATGATTCTCAAATAGTGATTTAGCCTGTTCTGGTAAGTCACCAAAACGGTCGATCACCTCAGAGTATAAGTCATCTATATCGTGATTTGTCATTGCACTGGAAAGGCGCTTGTATAAGGATAAGCGTTCGTTTACGTCTGGACAATAAGCATTAGGAAGTAATGCTGGGCATCCTAATGAGATATCAGTTATAGCATGCATTGGGCTCAATAAATCGGGTTCTTTTCCTTTTTTCAGGTCAGAAATTGCCTTATTCAGCATATCGGTATAAAGCTGAAAACCAATCTCATGAATATCCCCAGATTGTTTATCTCCGAGCACTTCTCCAGCGCCACGAATTTCTAAATCGTGCATCGCTAGATAAAAACCGGACCCCAGTTCTTCCATGGATACAATGGCATCTAATCGCAGTTTTGCTTGTTTAGATAAACCCTCTGGGTCGGGAACTAAGAGATAAGCATAGGCTTGATGGTGAGATCTTCCAACTCGACCTCTTAATTGGTGCAGTTGGGCGAGACCAAATTTATCAGCACGATGCATGATGATCGTATTTGCAGATGGTACGTCAATCCCTGTTTCAATAATCGTTGAACACAAAAGAACATTACATCGTTTTGCCACAAAATCATGCATCACTTGTTCAAGATTTCTTTCATGCATTTGTCCATGAGCAACACCAATTCTGGCTTCGGGGATGAGCGTTGATAAAAATTGGCGTCGATTTTCTATAGTATCAACTTCATTATGTAAAAAATAAACTTGTCCGCCACGTTTAAGTTCACGCATGATTGCTTCACGTATTACTCCGTCACCTTCTCGTCGTACAAAAGTTTTAATGGCAAGTCGTTTTTGCGGGGCTGTAGCAATAACAGAGAGTTCTCGTAGTCCCTCAAGTGCCATTCCTAGGGTTCTTGGTATAGGGGTTGCTGTCAATGTTAATACATCTACTTCGGCCCGCAAGGCTTTAAAAGTTTCTTTTTGACGAACTCCAAAACGGTGCTCTTCATCGATGATGACTAGGCCTAAACGATTAAATTTAATTTCAGGTGAAAGTAATTTATGGGTGCCAATAATAATGTCTGCATCACCGCTCTCAAGAGATTCTAGAGCTTGCCGAATTTCTTTTGCCGTTTTAAATCGAGATACTTCTACCACTTTGACCGGCCAATCAGCAAATCGGTTTTTCCATGTAGTAGCATGTTGTTCAGAAAGAAGTGTGGTGGGCGCAAGAACAGCAACTTGTTTACCACCCATGACGGCAACAAAACTTGCGCGAAGAGCAACTTCAGTTTTACCAAAGCCAACATCACCACAAATTAAGCGGTCCATGGGTTGACCACTAGTCATATCTTTGATGACTTCAGAAATAGCTTGTTGTTGGTCGATCGTTTCTTCAAAACCAAAACTTTCTGCAAAAGCATCATAGTCATGACTAGAAAATTCAAATGCATGACCTTGACGCAAGGCACGCTTTGCATAAATATTTAAAAGTTCAGCCGCAGTATCGCGAATCTGTTGAGCAGCTTTTCGTTTTGATTTCTCCCATTGACCAGATCCTAAGTTATGTAATGGCGCATTTTCTGGATCGGACCCTGAGTACCTTGAAATCAAATGTAATTGATGAACAGGCACGTATAAAGTGGCACTGTTTGCGTAACGCAGATGTAAAAATTCCTCATCACCGCTACCAAGATCTAAAATAAGTAGGCCTTGGTAACGGCCAATCCCGTGTTCGGAGTGAACGACTGGATCACCTACTTTTAACTCAGATAAATCTCTGACCAAATGGTCGATATTGGTAGCTTGATCTTTTCGCCCAATCTTACCGGCTTTTCGTTGCTCTGAAGAATTAGCAAATAACTCTGATTCAGTAATAACAACTAGGTTAGCTTCATTACTGATAAAGCCATCAAATAAGGGCGCGACGATCATACCGAATTGATCATTACTTGCAAGAAACTCTGCCATTGTAGAAAAATGCTCTACATTTTGATGAAATTGTTGATCGATAAATCTTGATTCATCAAGTAATTGTTTGATGGATTCTCTGCGGCCTGGACTATCTGCGCAGATCACCACACGATGAGTTGTTTTTTTTAAATAATCTTTTAAAAGATGAATTGGATCTTTATCTCGACGCACAACCGCAACTGGCGGCGGGGCTTGAAAAAAGGAGTTGTTTACTTCATCCTCATTCTCGGTTAAGAAAACACGAGAAAAAGGTTTTAGGCTAGAGAAAAAACTTTCTTCTGATAAGTAAAGATGATCTGGGGATAGGATTGGGTGCTCAGAATCATGTGACAAAAAGTTATATCTCTCGGCTACACCTCTCCAAAACTCTTTAATAGCTAATGGTAAATTCCCGACCCCCCATAACCATGCGGGTTGGTTAGATTTGGGTAAGTAGTCGAATAGCTGGGCAGTTTTCTCAAAAAACAATGGAAGGTACGACTCAATGCCAGCGCCGGGGATTCCTAGACCTACGTCCTTGTATAGGGGACATTTGCCTGGATTCCCTTCAAAAACCTCACGCCATTTCCCTCGAAAATCTTTTCTTGCTTGTTCATGAAAAGGAAATTCGTGTCCAGGTAATAATTTGATTTCTTTGACTGGATAAAGACTTCGTTGCGTATCTGGATCAAACACTTTAATTTGGTCAATCGTATCGCCAAATAAGTCAATGCGAAAAGGCAGGGCTGATCCCATCGGATACAAATCGATTAACCCACCTCGTATACTGTACTCACCGGGTCTTACAACAGCTGTTACCGGGTCATAGCCACCTTGCTCTAATTGATGATGCAGGGCTGTTTCATTGATACTGGATCCTTGTTGAAAGAAAAAAGTATTTGCTGCTAAAAATTCTGGGGGAGCTAAGCGTTGAATAGCTGAGGTTAATGGAACAATGACGATATCACTTAGCCCAGTCATCATTTCATGAAGAGTTTTTAATCTTTCAGAAATTAAATCATGGTGAGGGGAGAATTGGTCATATGGCAAAATTTCCCAATCTGGCAATAGGGAGACTCGAAGATTAGGGTTAAAAAATGGGATTTCTTGGGTAAGGCGTTGTGCAACCGTTGGTTCACCACAAATCACCACCATAATTGAATATTGTTCACGATAGAGAGCCGCGTGCTGAGCAATAATTCCTGCATCGCTCGAGCCAATACACTGATTCCAAGTAAAGCGTTTCCCCGGCTCAGGACCTAAAAAGGGGGGGGTGAGCAAAAGGGGGGATTTCTTGCTAGAAACTTCTAATGTGTTATTGGACATTAGCTACATTATAGAATTGAAGAATGATTTAGTATGAACTTAACGAAAGTGATTCCTTGATGAGTAAAATGCCCCCTACTGAAAAATGTCACGTATTGATCCCTAGTGCAGGCATAGGCTCGCGTTTAGGCGGAGATTTGCCTAAACAATACCAATCTTTAGCTGGGAAAATGGTGATTGACCATAGCCTTGATATTTTTACTGAGCTTCAAGAAATTGACTCTATTTGGTTGGGACTATCCCCACAATCCGATTTTCATCAGTTTCAAGGTTACCCTAAAGCTAAGGTATTAAGTTCTGGTGGAGAAACGCGTGCGCAGACAGTATTAAACACCTTAGGACTGATGCTAGAACAACTGCCGGCTACTGATTGGGTATTGGTTCATGACGCAGCAAGACCTGGATTAATAAAACAAGATGTACTTCGGCTTATTCAGACGGTTACTAGCGATTCTAAGTATTGCGGAGGAATATTAGCGATTCCTCTAGCCGATACCTTAAAGAAAGCCGATTCACATAAAATAGTTCACATTGAGAAAACTCTTTCACGCAATGGGCTCTGGTTAGCTCAAACTCCGCAGATGTTTCGAATTGGTGAACTACACACCGCATTAAAAAAAGCTTTTGAAAAAAATCTACAAATTACAGATGAGGCAAGTGCCATGGAGTCTGAGGGGTATTCTCCGATTCTTGTTCAAGGCTCTTCAGAGAATTTTAAAATCACATACCCACAGGACTTAAGTATGATGGAAAAAATATTGCATCCAACTTCAACAATACGGATTGGGCAGGGTTACGATGTTCACCTTCTTGTAGAAGGGCGCGATCTTGTTCTCGGAGGGGTTCAAATTCCTTATCCAAAAGGTTTATTGGGTCACTCCGATGCAGATGCGCTCTTACATGCTATTACAGATGCTTTGTTAGGTGCTGCTGGCTTCGGTGATATTGGAAAACATTTCCCAGATACGGATCCTCGGTATAAAAATGCGGATAGCTCACAACTTTTAAAAATTACCTATGAACTTTTGAAAGCTCATGGTTTTGAAATCATTAATATTGATTCAACCATTATTTGTGAAGAGCCTAAACTATCAAAACATATACCGAGTATGATTGCTCACATCAGTAAATTACTAGAAATTCAGAAAGATTGTCTGAATATAAAAGCTAAAACTAATGAAAAATTAGGATATTTGGGTCAATCAGAAGCGATTGAAGCTCAAGCAATTGTTCTAGTTCAAAGTGTTTAATAAGGAAATACCATGTCAGTTTTAGAAAATCTTTCATTACTGCAACCACTAACCCTTGGGTCAGTGGTGCTGAAAAATCGCATTGTGATGGCGCCACTGACACGGATGAGAGCCATTGAGAACGACGTACCAAATCCATTGGCGATTGAATATTATGCTCAAAGAGCGAGTGCGGGATTAATTATTGCTGAGGCGACTCAAATTTCGCCATTAGGTAAAGGTTATCCAGCAACCCCTGGTATTTACTCACCTGAGCAAACAGTTGGTTGGGCCAAGATTGTTAAGGAAGTTCATCATCGCGGTGGGAAGATCTTCGCACAGTTATGGCATGTCGGCAGAACCTCTCATTCATCATTTCATGAGAAAGAGGGATTACCCATTTCGGCCTCTGCGCTAAAGCCAGAGGGTAAGACTTTTACAAATTCATGGACTTTTGTGCCTTATGAGACTCCTCGGGCAATGACCATCTTGGATATTGGGCAGGTGATTGAACAATATTATCAAGCAGCATTGAATGCAAAAGAAGCAGGTTTTGATGGAATAGAGATTCACAGTGCTAATGGTTATTTGTTAGATCAGTTTTTACAAAGTAAAACGAATCTTAGAACTGACCAGTTCGGTGGCTCATTTGAAAACCGTACAAGGCTATTAAAGGAAGTTCTTAAACGGGTTACTACTGTATTTGATAGTTCCAAGGTAGGGGTTCGTTTATCGCCGTACGGCACATTTGGTGATATCGCGGAAGCCGATCCGATTGGTTTATTTACATATGTTATCGAAGAATTGAATCGTCATCATCTTGCTTATCTTCACTTAATTGAACCGCGCTCAACTTCAGCTGGTGCTGACGACAAGGTAGCGATTGAAGCTCCTAATACAACCTCATTATTTAGAAGTGTCTATAAAGGGTTATTAATTAGTGCGGGTGGTTTTGATCGTGAAAGTGGGGAAGCTGCTATTAAAAAGCAACAATCAGATGCGATTGCTTATGGTCGACTTTATATATCGAACCCTGATTTAGTGGAAAGATTCTCAATGAATGCCCCTCTAACGCCTTATGACCGTAAAACTTTCTATGGTGGAAATGAGGTTGGTTATACCGATTATCCATTTTATGGGGCACAATAAACTGGTCGCTTGATAGCAAAGTTATTCCAGTAAATCTCAAGGCAATGTAAAATACTGGATTACTTAGAGAAATGATAGTTGCGAGGATGGCGAAATTGGTAGACGCACCAGGTTTAGGTCCTGACGCCAGAAATGGTGTGGGGGTTCGAGTCCCCCTCCTCGCACCAACAAATGTTCTGATTAGACAACACTCTCACCGCTTAAAAATGGTGTTTTAGGGTCTAAAAAGGCTAATTTCTTGAATATGTTCAACATGTTTTATTACTTTTAATTACTATGTCACTGCAAATTGAAAACCTTGGCGCTCTTGAAAGAAAAGTTTCTTTAGAGTTTGCTAAAAATGATTTACTTCCAAAACGTGAAGCTAAGCTCAAACAACTGGGTAAAACCATGAAAATGGCCGGTTTTCGCCCTGGCAAAGTCCCATTAAAAATGATTGAGCAGCAATATGGTCAGCAGGTTGACTTTGAACTGTCGTTTGATCATGCCTCAGACAAGTTTTTTAACTTCGCACAAGCCCAAAAGATAGAGTTAGTTGGTCAGCCACGTTTAGAGCCTAAAAGTGAGTTAGATGCAGAAAATATTGTTTTTGACGCATTTTTTGAGATTTTTCCAACTGTCATCGTAGGTGATCTTAGTCAAACTGAGGTTACTCGCTATGAGACTGAAGTCAATGATGAAGAAATCAATAAAACATTAGATATGCTTCGTAAGCAACGAGTTCATTACCATCCACGGGGTGTAGAAGCTGAACATGGTGATGGCGGGGCGGATCAATCCGCACAAGTCGGCGATCAAGTCACTATCGATTTTGTTGGATCCATTGATGCAGTGGAGTTTGATGGTGGGAAAGCTAATGATTTCACTTTTGTACTTGGTCAAGGTCAAATGCTGCCCGAGTTTGAGGCTGCCGCTGTTGGATTAAAAATAGGTGAAGAAAAAGTTTTCCCTTTAAATTTCCCTGCTGAATATCACGGCAAAGAAGTTGCTGGTAAAACTGCTGAGTTCAAAATTACGATGAAAAAGGTTGAGTGGCCTCACTTACCTGAACTTGATGACGAGTTTGCACTCAGCATTGGTGTCACCGAGGGTGGTATTGAAAAAGTTCGTGAAGAAGTCCGTCAAAACTTAGAGCGCGAGATTGTGAGAAGAGCGAAGGGCCTTTTAAAAAATCAGGCTTTAGACGCTTTGGCTGCGACCACAAGTTTAGATTTACCGAAATTTTTAGTAAGCCAAGAAGAAGAACGATTGATTGAAGCTGCCAGGAAAGACTTAGAGCAAAGGGGCGTGCCTAATGCGAAGAATGCACCGATTCCTGAAGGGATGTTTACTCCTCAAGCTGAGCAACGCGTTAAATTAGGTCTAATCCTAAATCAATTAGTCAAAGATGAGTCTTTAAAACCAACGCCAGATCAAATCAAAGCTGAAATTGAAGATCAAGCAGCTAGTTATGAAGATCCTAAGGAAGTCATGCGCTGGTACTATAGCGATCCAAGTCGTTTATCGGATATTGAGTCATTAGTTACTGAAAGTAATGTGGTTGCATATGTTCTCTCAAAAGTGAAGGTTACTGACAAGAAGATTACTTTTGAAGAATTAAGCGCTATCAAGTAATATAGAAGTTATTAATGAAGGAATGAATATGTCGCATATCGATTTTGACCCCTCAATGGCACCCCAAAACCTTGGATTAGTTCCAATGGTGATTGAGACTTCTGGTAGGGGTGAGCGCGCTTACGACATCTACTCCAGGTTATTGCGTGAACGAGTGATTTTTTTAGTTGGCGAGGTCAATGACCATACTGCTAATCTAGTGATCGCGCAAATGCTTTTCTTGGAAAGTGAAAATCCTGATAAAGATATTTCTTTATATATCAACTCTCCTGGCGGATCTGTTTCCTCTGGCCTAGCTATCTTTGACACAATGAATTTCATCAAGCCAGATGTTAGTACTCTTTGTATGGGTTTAGCTGCAAGCATGGGAGCTTTTTTGTTATCTGCAGGTAAGAAAGAAAAGCGCTTTGCTTTACCAAATTCTCGGATTATGATTCACCAACCTTTAGGTGGTGCTAGAGGTCAAGCCTCCGATATAGAAATTCAAGCTAAAGAAATTTTATATCTAAGAGAGCAGCTCAATAAAATTCTTTCGGAAAGAACTGGTCAGTCAATTCAAACCATTGAGAAAGATACAGACCGTGATTTCTTCATGTCTTCTGAGCAGGCTAAGGATTATGGCTTGATTGATAAAGTGATTGCAACACGTTAAGTATTATTTATGGCAATCACTACCGATAACTCTAATAAAAATTTAATTTGTTCTTTCTGTGGGAAAACCCACGACGAAGTTGTGCGGATGATAGCAGGACCTTCTGTTTTTATTTGTGATGAGTGTGTTTCTTTATGTAACGAAGTCATTGCAGAAGGGGGAGATCAACCCAAAAAGAATGGCACATCGGATCCATCCAAAGAGTTACCTACACCTGAAGAAATTCGCGCAAAGCTCGATCAATATGTGATTGGTCAAAGCATCGCCAAAAAAACCTTGGCGGTTGCAGTTTATAACCACTACAAGCGACTCAATAATCTTCAGCCTGTTGAAAAACCCAATAAAGAAAATCAGCAAACACGTAAGACGGCATTAGTTAATGGAGTTGAGCTTGCTAAAAGTAATATCTTATTGATTGGGCCAACTGGCTCAGGTAAGACATTATTGGCACAAACCTTAGCGAGATTACTAGACGTTCCTTTTGTCATGGCTGATGCTACAACATTGACTGAAGCCGGTTATGTTGGAGAAGATGTAGAGAATATTATTCAAAAACTTTTGCAGTCCTGTAGCTATGATGTAGAGAAGGCTCAGCGGGGGATTGTTTATATTGATGAAATTGATAAGATTTCTCGAAAATCAGAAAATCCATCAATTACTCGAGATGTTTCTGGTGAGGGAGTTCAACAGGCATTATTGAAACTCATTGAAGGAACAATGGCTTCCATTCCTCCGCAAGGTGGTAGAAAGCATCCTAACCAAGATTTTTTACAAATTGATACGACAAATATATTGTTTATTTGTGGTGGTGCTTTTGACGGCTTAGAAAAGATTATTAATAGTCGAACTTCAAAATCAGGTATTGGTTTTAATGCATCGGTACAAAGCAAGGATGCAAAAAATTTCGGGGAAATCATTGAACAAGTTGAACCCGAGGACTTAATTAAATTTGGTTTAATTCCTGAGTTAATTGGACGTTTGCCAGTTACTGCGACATTGTCTCAATTAGATGAGGCTGCTTTTATACAAATTTTGACAGAACCTAAAAATGCTCTTGTTAAACAATATCAAGCATTATTTGAACTTGAGAATGTTTCTTTAGAATTTAGGGATGATGCATTAAAAGCGATTGCCAAAAAAGCAATCTCTAGAAATACTGGGGCTCGTGGTCTTCGTTCAATTCTTGAAGGTATCCTTTTAGATACGATGTATCTATTGCCATCTCAGAAAAATATTGAGAAAGTGGTGATTGATGCAAGCTCGGTTGCTGGCGAAGAACCAAAGTTGCTTTATAGAAGCGCATCTTCTGCCGCATAAATATTCTATATTCTGATTTAATTTCTTATAAAATCAATATAAGTGCGAATATTTAATAAAAAAGTGTATTCTAATCTTGTAAACCAATAATTTGGCACTAAATAGACTGTAGTAATACTCTTTTAATGCTTTTTGTTTCATCGGAGATTTTAAATATGCCTGGCAATCTACTTCTACCTACTGAGCCTATTCAGTTACCATTATTACCCTTACGAGATGTAGTGGTATTTCCTCATATGGTGATGCCATTATTTGTTGGGCGTCCTAAATCAATCAAAGCGTTAGAAGCTGCGATGGAGACCGGCAAAAGTATTTTATTAGTTGCGCAAAAAACTGCGTCTAAAGATGAGCCAACGGTTCAAGATCTTTATGCCGTAGGTTGTATTGCTAACATTTTGCAAATGTTAAAGTTGCCTGATGGAACCGTCAAAGTATTAGTTGAAGGAACTCAGCGCGCAGATTTGAGTCAAGTGGAAGATTCCTTAGGATACTTTAATTGTGAAGCGACACCACAAGCTATAGAGTCGATTGATCAGTCTGAAACCGAGGCCTTAAAAAGAGCTATTGTTGCTCAGTTTGATCAATATGTAAAACTGAATAAAAAAATACCGCAAGAAATTTTAGCGTCATTAACAGGTATTGATGATGCTAGCCGTTTAGCTGATACTATCTGCGCCCATTTGCCAATCAAGCTTGACCAAAAACAATTACTCCTTGAGATGAATAATGTTGTTAAACGTCTTGAAAGTTTATTGGGCCAACTTGAAAGTGAAATTGATATTTTGCAAGTGGAGAAAAGAATTCGTGGGCGCGTTAAGCGCCAAATGGAAAAGAGTCAGCGCGAGTACTATCTCAACGAACAAGTAAAAGCAATTCAAAAAGAATTAGGTGAGGGTGAAGAGGGCGCAGATTTAGAAGAGCTTGAGAAAAAAATCAAGCTTGCTAAAATGCCTAAAGAAGCTTTGAAAAAAGCAGAGTCTGAACTCAAAAAACTAAAGCTCATGTCTCCTATGTCTGCTGAGGCAACCGTAGTTAGGAATTATATTGATACCTTGATCAATTTACCTTGGAAGAAAAAAAGTAAGGTGAATAACGATCTCAATCATGCTGAATCGGTATTGAATGATGATCATTATGGTTTAGATAAGGTTAAAGAAAGAATTTTGGAATATCTCGCTGTTCAACAGCGAGTAGAGAAAGTAAAAGCACCGATTTTATGTTTAGTCGGGCCTCCAGGAGTTGGTAAAACATCATTAGGTCAATCTATTGCACGTGCGACAAATCGTAAATTTGTCCGGATGGCTTTAGGTGGGGTTCGTGATGAATCAGAAATCCGTGGTCATCGTCGAACTTACATTGGTTCAATGCCCGGTAAAATTTTATCAAGCCTAACAAAGATTGGTGTGCGTAACCCATTGTTTTTACTTGACGAGATAGATAAGATGGGGATGGATTTTCGCGGAGATCCGGCTAGTGCCATGCTGGAGGTTTTAGATCCAGAACAAAACCACACCTTCCAAGATCATTATGTAGAAGTGGATTTTGACTTATCTGATGTGATGTTTGTTGCGACATCAAATTCTTTAAATATTCCAGGTCCGCTTCTTGACCGTATGGAAATTATTCGTTTAGCTGGTTATACAGAGGATGAAAAAACTCATATTGCCATGAAATATTTGTTGCCTAAACAAATTAAAAACAATGGACTTAAGCATGGTGAGATTGAGGTCAAAGAGTCTGCGATTCAGGACATTATTCGCTATTACACTAGAGAAGCTGGAGTAAGAGCTTTGGAGCGGGAGATTAGTAAAATCTGTCGTAAGGTTGTGAAATTACTATTGCTCAAGAAAGAAGAAGCGCCAATTGTTGTCGATTCCTCCAATCTTGAGAAATTCTTATCCGTAAAACGTTATGACTTTGGTTTGGCGAATAAGCAAAATCAAATTGGTCAAGTTACAGGACTGGCTTGGACAGAAGTTGGCGGTGATTTATTAACCATTGAAGCCGCTTTGATGCCCGGTAAAGGCAATATTATCCGAACTGGATCAATTGGTGATGTCATGAAAGAATCAGTTGAGGCGGCGAGATCTGTTGTTCGTTCTCGATCTGGCCATCTAGGTATTAAAGAAGATCAGTTTGAGAAGAAAGATATCCATATTCACTTCCCTGAGGGTGCTACACCAAAAGATGGCCCTTCTGCAGGTATTGCTATTTCCACAGCCTTAGTATCGATCTTAACTGGCATCCCAGTTCGTGCGGATGTTGCAATGACAGGTGAAATCACTCTCAGGGGTGAGGTTCTTCCTATTGGTGGCTTAAAAGAAAAATTATTAGCCGCCCATCGCGGTGGTATCAAGACAGTTTTGATACCCGAAGAAAATGTCAAAGATTTGACTGAAATTCCAGATAATGTAAAAAACGCTATCGAAATTATCCCAGTACGCTGGATTGATAAGGTCTTGGAATTAGCACTTGAAACCATGCCTAAACCTCTCCCTGAGGAAGAGGCTCCCGTGGCAAAAGATGCTACCCCAGCAAAAGTTGGTCCCGAAGAGGTCTTGAAACATTAAGAAATTTGAATTCTAGCGCAATTCAATATATAATATAAGACTTTCTAGGTGATTGAAACGTGTTTTTTTCAGGAGTCTAGAGCTTTAAAAGGGTGCTTAGCTCAGATGGTAGAGCGTCTGCCTTACACGCAGAATGTCGGCGGTTCGATCCCGTCAGCACCCACCAGTATCATCCTCTCCGTTATACTGCAATCTCTCATCATTAACTTAAGTTCATCTCATGTTTGACTCCGTCAGAAAACATCAAAAAATCCTTCAACTCGTCTTATTACTTCTTATCGTGCCGTCATTTGTTTTTTTGGGTGTACAAAGTTATACGGGCACAGGAACCAATGATTCGGATGTTGCAAAGATAGGAAACGATGTTATTTCAGGTACTGAATTTGATAATGCCTTGAAAAATCAAGCCCAACGTGCAGGGCTTCCTTTAGAAATGACTAATTCTGGCGCCTTTAAAAATAATGTGCTCAATCAAATAATTCAGCAGAAATTATTACGAAATGAATTACAAGCTCTTCATCTTCGAGTATCCAATGAAAGACTTGCTAAAGAGCTTATACAGTTTCCTGAGATTCAAGCCCTTAAAAAACCTGATGGATCTATTGATGCTGATAAGTATCGTCAACTTTTGAAAAATAATGGTTTAAGCGTGTCGCAATTTGAAGATATTAAAAAATCAGAATTGATGAGTGCTGATTTGCAGTTCGCTATTGCTGCTAAACAAGAAAGTGTGAATTCTGAAGTTGTATCACAAAAACTGATATCCGCATTAGGTGTCGAACGCGAAGTACAGGTGATGTTCTTTCTGGCAGATCAATATAGTAAATCCGTTAAAGTGGAACCTCAAGAAGCTAAAGATTATTTTCAAGCACATCCTGGTGATTTTCAAACGATCCCAACGGTTGACGTTGAATACGTAGTCTTGCATCGTGATTCTAAATTGGATGAAAAAGAATTTAATAAAAATGCAGATTCCTTTGCGAATATTGTGTATGAGCAAGCGGATAGTCTTCGTCCAGTAGCCGATAGTCTCCATTTAAAAATTGAGAAGGTCACAGGATTAACATCTCAGGGGCTAAGTTCATTAGGTAAATCGCACCCTTTAAATCAACCAAAAACACTGAAAGCGGTGTTTAGTGATGAAGTAGTTAAATCGAATAAAAATAGCGATGCCATTCAATTACCTAATGGAGATTTAGTTTCTGTTCACGTGATTCAATACAACCCGTCTAAGACACAAAATTATGAAGACGTTAAATCAGGAATTGAAAGAATTGTTTCATCCAAAAAAGCTGAAGAAATAGCTATCAAAATGGGCTCTGATCAAGCAGAACAACTACAAAAAGAGCCTAAGATGAAAGTATCGGGCAAAGAATTTAGTAAACCGATATGGGTTTCTCGAGTTAAACCATTAGACTTATCTGGCGAGCCACTTGAAAAAGTTTTTGGAGTTGACCCGAATAAGTTACCTATGGTTGTTTATGCAAAAATACCTGGCTCGGGAATCGCTATTTATCGAATCAATCAAACTAGAAGCCCCTCACAAGATCCAAAGATTCAAATTGAGCAATTTAAGCAAATTGCAGAACTAAATTTGCAAAATGAACTAGCTGCTTATTTTTCAAATATGCGTGATCGACATACGGTTAAGATTTTGAAATCATTGCAGTAAAGTACTTAACTGAGGCATTACATTTTTTAACAAAATGATTTGCGCCTGTTCATTTGGGTGGATGCCGTCCTCCTGAAAAAATTCCTTTTTAGTTGCCATTCCTTCCAATAAAAATGGCACTAAAGTAGCATTTGATTTTTTAGCCTCCGTCACATACATTTGACTAAATTTTTGTGTGTAATCTTGACCATAATTAGTGGGAACTTTCATACCAAGAAGAAGTATTTTGATATTATTTTTAAGTGCGAGTTGCATCATCGCTTCCAGATTTTTGGCACTCATTTCGATGGGAAAGCCCCGGAGAGCATCATTGGCGCCGAGTTCAATAATTAAGATATTGGGATGGTATTGATCAATTAGCTTACTAAGGCGCTGCTTGCCTCCCGCCGTGGTGTCCCCGCTGATACTGGCATTATTGATTTCAAATGAATATTTAGAGATCTTTAGGGACTCCCTGAGGAGAGTTACCCATCCTTTACCCTGTGCTAACCCGTAACCGGCCGAAATACTGTCCCCTAAAATCAATATTCGATTCGTGGGTATATTTTGGGCTTGGAGAGAAAAACTTAAAGTCAGCAAAAAAACGTAAAGAAAAGTTTTTTGTACGATAATAAAAGGAGATATTTTCATGAGTATATTATGCAATTAGAACCAATTATTGAAGTTCGACATTTAAATAAAATAGTATCAACTCATCAAGGTTTTCTTCAGATATTAACTGATATCAACATATCTATCTATGCAAAAGAAAAAATTGCCATCTTAGGAAGTTCTGGATCGGGGAAAACAACCTTACTGAGTATATTGGCAGGCTTAGATCACCAATATGATGGATCGGTCCAATTATTAGGTTCAGAATTAAAATCCTTAACTGAAAACCAGCGCGCAGGACTTCGAAAAGATTCTGTCGGTTTTGTCTTTCAATCGTTTTTACTGATCCCGGAATTAACGGCATTACAAAATATTTGTTTGCCCTTAGAGATATCAGGCAGATATAACGCCAAAAATCTTCGTAAAGCCGAGAGTTTGCTGGAGCGAATAGGTTTATCTGCAAGGACTAATCACTATCCAGCAACTCTTTCAGGTGGAGAGCAACAAAGAATTGCATTAGCTAGAGCGTTTGTTACTGAGCCTAAGGTTCTGTTTTTAGATGAACCTACTGGTAGCCTTGATGTTGAGAATGGCAAAAAGATTATCGAGCTTCTTTTTGAATTGAATCATGAGCTTGGCACTACCATCATTATGGTTACTCATGATGAAGAAATATCGCATCAATGTGATAGGATTTTAGTGTTAAAGGGTGGTCAATTAGCACAATCTAAGCAATGAGAACTGTAATTAATGGTAAAGATGGCAAATATTAGGCCACTCATAACAATGAATAATTACTTATCAATCGATAAAATAATTAATAACTAGGGGGTATGAATTGAAGACTTTTATGAAAGGTAGCTTATTTAGAGGTTTATTAATGCTTTTCTCATTGATGCTAAGTGGTTGTGGATATAACACTTTTCAAACGACAGATGAGCAAGTTAAAACATCGTGGTCTGAAGTATTGAATCAATATCAACGTCGCGCTGACTTAATTCCTAACTTGGTTTCAACGGTTCAGGGTTATGCTAGTCAAGAAAAAGAGGTGCTCACCAAAATCACGGAAGCACGTTCTCGAGTTGGCTCAATGCAAGCTACTCCGGAGTTGATTAATGATCCTGAGGCTTTTAAAAAGTATATGGCCGCTCAAAACGAATTAAAAGGATCGCTATCACGCTTGATGGTGGTTTCTGAAAATTACCCGACATTAAAGTCGGATCAAAGCTTTAGAGATCTTTCAGCTCAATTAGAAGGCACTGAAAATCGTATTACAGTGGCCCGTAAACGTTATATCGATGCTGTACAAGAATATAACTTGGCGGTTAGAACCTTTCCTAATAACTTAACGGCAATGCTTTTTGGTTATAAAGCCAAAGCTAACTTTACTGTTGAAAATGAAGCTGAAATAGCCAAACCTCCAACTGTTGACTTTAATACTTCTAAGTAATGCATGTGTAAATATCTTCAAGTACTAGTGCGTAAAGTCCTAGTACTAAGTTTTGCCTTTTATTATCTTGTTATCCCATCATCCTTGTGGGCTCAAACGAATAATCTGAGGACTCCAACAACTGGATCTAGCTATGAAAGGAACTCTAATCGAGTAGGGGAGCTTCTTCAGATTCCTGAATTAAAAGAACAAATAACTGACTTCACAGGGACGTTATCAACGGCACAGATTGCCAGTTTAAATCTCAAACTTAGTGCATTTGAAGCATCGAAAGGAAGTCAAATTGCTATTTTGTTGGTCCCAACAACCCAACCTGAAGCCATCGAACAATATTCAATGAGGGTTGTTCAAACGTGGAAATTAGGAAGAAAAAAAATTGATGATGGCGTCTTACTGCTTATTGCTAAAGATGATCGACGATTACGTATTGAGGTTGGTTATGGATTGGAAGGTGCTGTCAACGATTTGACGGCAAAAAGAATTATTACTGAAGTAATCACCCCCTACTTTAAACAAAATCAGTATTTTGAAGGTATTGATGCAGGCGTAGATCGATTGATCAAAGTGATTGATGGGGAACCTTTGCCAGCCCCTAAATCCAGAGCTGAAACTTCCTCTGATGATATGGACGGCATTTATTTGATTGCCTTTATGTTGTCAATATTTTTGGGCGGTATTCTCAAAAGTATTCTAGGCAAGACCCTCGGCGGTACAGCAACAGCCGGCATTATTGGATTTTTAGCTTTTTCAATTACCGGCTTGATTGGCATTGCCATTATTGCGGCATTTATTGGATTTTTTGCCTCCATGTTAGGTGGTTTAGCTGGTCGGGGTGGACCCATCATTTTCCCTGGGGGTGGAGGCTTTAGCTCTAGAGGAAGAAGCGGAGGCTTTGGTGGTGGCGGTGGCGGTGGCGGTGGTTTTGGTGGCGGTGGCGCTTCAGGAGGATGGTAATGCGATTGATATTAAGGATGTTTCGTCATTTATTGGCGACTAATTACAGTACCCAAAAGCGATTTCCTGCAGTAACCCTGAAGAAAATTGAACAGACTATAGCTACTAGTGAAATTTGTCATAACGGACAAATTCGCTTTATCGTAGAAACTTCATTATCTCCTTTGGCTCTTTATCATGCCATATCCGTTAAGGAACGTGCGTTAGAAATTTTTTCCTTATTTCGGGTTTGGGATACGGCTAACAATAATGGTGTTTTAATCTATTTACTAATGGCAGACCATGCATTTGAAATTATTGCGGATCGTCATATCCATGAGAAAGCTGGCCAAAACTATTGGGATAAAGTCAGTCAAGAAATGGGAATGCTTCTTCAAAATAATCAATTTGAAGAAGGGGTTTTATTGGGGATTGAGAGAATTACGAGTGTCCTTCAGGAGCATTTCCCCGAATCGGTGATTACTCCTAATGAGTTACCTGATCAACCAATCATCATTTAGCCAAGAAGCCACAGCATTTCGTATAATCAGAGAATGCCCATTTTTAGCCTCTACCGCGGATCAGCCGCGCTCTCCAAATATCGTCAACAAAGATTAATTGACCAGTTTAAAAAATATCAATTACCGATTAATTCGATACAAGTGAGTTACCAGTACTTGATATGGACTGAATTGCCAATATCCCAGATTCAGTCCGAACAAATTCAGCAACTCTTAAATCTTCCTAAAACAAGTCCAACAATCAAGGATAGTTCAAGCTTTTTTGTCATTCCAAGAATAGGTACTATTTCACCATGGGCTAGTAAAGCCACTGAAATTGCTAAATTATGCAATCTTCCTTTGCTGCGATTAGAAAGAGGAGTGGAGTATCAATACATTTCGTCTAAAGCATTAAATGACTCTTCTTTATCGAAGTTATATGATTTAACGCACGATCGAATGACCGAATCTATCTTATTGGATGCAAATGATTTAAAGCTTCAATATCAAGTATTACCCAAACAACCTTTTCAAAATATTGATCTTCTCAAACTCGGGCGTCAAGCGCTTGATCAAGCTAATATTGATCTTGGATTAGCTTTATCTGATGATGAGATTGTCTATTTGTTCAAGAGTTTTACTGAGCTAAAACGCAATCCAAGTGATGTCGAACTCATCATGTTTGCGCAAGCTAATAGCGAGCATTGTCGCCATAAAATATTTAATGCTTCTTGGACCATTGATGGCATCGACCAAACAAACACCTTATTTGGAATGATTCGTAACACACACAAACTGCATCCAGAGGGAACTGTGGTCGCATACTCAGATAATGCTGCGATTATGAGAGGATGTGAATCTGTTATATGGAGCCCTGCACCCGATACGAAAATCTATGAAAAGACAGTCCAGATTGTCCATACTTTAATGAAAGTTGAGACGCATAATCACCCAACCGCTATTTCTCCATTTCCAGGGGCTTCTACAGGGGCTGGTGGCGAAATTCGAGATGAAGGTGCTACTGGAATAGGCGGCAAACCTAAAGCTGGCCTCACAGGGTTTTCTGTATCTAACCTTCATCTTCCTGAGCTTTCGATGCTATGGGAACGTAATGCCTACGGTAAACCATCAACCATCGCCTCACCATTAGATATTATGGTTCAAGGTCCAATTGGAGGAGCTGCCTTTAATAATGAATTTGGTCGGCCCATATTGGGAGGATATTTTCGAGTTTTTGAACAAGAGTTACTTGGAAAGCATTGGGGATACCATAAACCCATCATGATTGCTGGAGGTATTGGCAGTATTCGTGATGAGCATACCCATAAGAATGAAATTGCCGTTGGTGATTTAATGATTCAATTAGGTGGCCCTGGAATGAAAATAGGGATGGGAGGAGGAGCTGCAAGTTCAATGAACACTGGTGCTAATGCTCAGGATCTTGACTTTAATTCTGTGCAACGTGGCAATCCTGAAATGGAGCGTCGCGCTCAAGAAGTGATTAATACTTGTATCTCTTATGGGAAAAAAAATCCAATTGTCTCAATTCATGATGTTGGGGCTGGGGGATTATCAAATGCATTTCCAGAACTAGCAGATAGCGCCAAACTTGGCGCCGTCTTTGATCTGCGTAAGATTCCACTTGAAGAAACAGGTATGAGTCCTGCGGAAATTTGGTGTAATGAGTCTCAAGAAAGATATGTGCTCGTCATCAAAGAAAAAGATTTAGAGGCTTTTTCTAAGATTTGCTCTCGAGAGCGTTGTCCTTATGTGGTGGTAGGTAGAACCACATTAAATCCACAACTAGTTCTGATGGACTCTGATGAGTCACAAAATCATCCAGCGCATCTACCAATCGATATACCGATGGACGTTTTATTAGGTAAACCACCATTAACGCATCGTGATGTAAAAACTGTATCCATTACTAGCGTAAAATCAGATTGGACTCATATTCCACTTAATGATGCTATTGATCAAGTTATTCAACATCCTACCGTTGCCAGTAAGTCTTTTTTAATAACGATTGGTGATCGTTCAGTAGGGGGACTATCTCACCGTGACCAAATGGTAGGGCCTTGGCAAGTGCCGGTTGCTGATTGTGCGGTGACGATGATGGATTATGAAGGTTATCGTGGCGAAGCAATGGCGATGGGAGAAAGAACCCCGATTGCAGTTTTTGATTCAGCAGCGGCAGCTAGAATGGCTGTTGGTGAAGCTATTACGAATATTCTTTCTACGGATATTCGTGCTATCAGTGATATTAAACTCTCAGCAAACTGGATGGCAGCATGTGGAACAACTGGAGAAGATGTTAAATTATTTGAGGCTGTAAAGACGGTTGGTCTTGAGCTCTGTCCTGATCTTGGCATTTCTATCCCCGTTGGAAAAGATTCATTATCGATGCGAACACAATGGACTGATCAAAACGAATCCAAAACTGTAACATCACCGGTCTCATTAATCATTTCTGCATTTGCACCAGTGCATCATGTGATGAAAACCATCACTCCGCAATTAAAGAATGAGTCAGATACAGAAATATTGTTGATTGATCTAGGTCTAGGTGAAAACCGACTTGGTGCTAGTATTTTGGCGCAGGCGTATTCGCTAGATGAAAGTATCTGTCCAGATTTAAAGAGCCCTCAACTTTTAAAAGATTTGTTTGTTGCATTGACTCTTCTCAAAGATCAAGGTAAGGTCTTGGCCTATCATGATCGTTCTGATGGCGGTCTTTTTGCTTCCTTATGTGAGATGTCGTTTTGTTCACATATAGGACTATCTATTAATGTCGATCTCTTAGTTCTTGAAAAAGGGCATGAGTCTGATTATGGCGATGCAAAAAATTGGGCGCAACAGATTTCTGGAAGACGACAAGAAAGCACTCTTAGAGCATTGTTTAATGAAGAATTAGGTGTCGTCCTGCAAATTCGTCGCAAAGACCGAGATGATGTGTTTAATATATTACGTCAACATCATTTGAGCGCATATGCCAATGTCATTGGTAAGCCCAATACTAAAGATACGATTGAAATTTGGCGTGATGCTAAACCTATTTACGAATCATCAAGAAAAGATTTACAGACGCTATGGGAAAAAACAAGCTGTACGATTGTTGCTTTACGCGACCACCCGCAATGCGCCCAAAGTGAACAAGCTTTAGTGAACGATATTTTTGATCCTGGCTTATCGCCAAAGTTGTCTTTTGAGATGAGTGATTTGCCCGTATCAAGTTATATATCAAAAAATGTAAAGCCAAAAATTGCAATTTTAAGAGAGCAGGGAGTTAACTCTCATCAAGAAATGGCATATGCTTTTGCGCAAGTTGGTTTTGAATCTCATGATGTGCATATGACGGATTTAATTACGGGTAGAAAAAAACTACAGGATTTTATCGGTTTAGTCGCCTGTGGTGGATTTAGTTATGGTGATGTTCTTGGCGCGGGAGAGGGTTGGGCAAAGTCGATCTTATTTAATTCAGCACTACGTGATCATTTTGAAGAATTCTTTCAATCGAAAAATACCTTTGCTTTAGGTGTTTGTAATGGTTGTCAAATGCTTAGTCAATTATCTGAGATTATTCCTGGTACTCATGCTTGGCCTATTTTTACTCGAAATATCTCTGAACAATACGAATCACGCTTAGTCCAAGTTGAGATTGTAGATTCGCATTCCTTGTTTTTCAAAGGAATGACTGGTAGTCAACTTCCTATTGTGGTTGCTCATGGTGAGGGATATGCTAATTTCTCCCATAAAGGTTCTCAAAAATTATTGCAACAAGAACAATTAATTGCTCTTCGCTATACCGATCATCAAGGTGTTCCTACAGAACGTTTTCCATATAATCCCAATGGATCGCCTGATGGAATTACCAGTGTGACGACAGCTGATGGAAGATTTACTGTCTTAATGCCTCATCCAGAAAGAGTTTTTAGAGTGGCTCAAATGAGCTGGTCGCCTTCTGAATGGGCGACTGTAAAAGACGGATTAAGTCCATGGATGAGAATGTTTAAAAACGCTAGATATTGGGTGAATTAAGGATTATGAATTTTTCTAATTATGAACCAGTAACATTTTCTGAATTAAATGGCGTACGTTACCTTCATCTAGGAACTCAATGGGTTCAGGGTGCAATGCGGCTCAAGAAACCCTATTCAATAGAGTTAGAGTACGCTCAGCAAATGATGTCATGGATGCTATTTCTTGACCCGGAAGTTAATACAAAAACCCTCCAGCTTGGATTGGGTACAGGTGCATTGACACAGTTTACGCATCGACTCAATTCAACGATCATAGCTGAAGCTGTAGAACTAAATCCAGCAGTGATTGTTGCAGCTCAAACGATGTTTGGATTAGAAACACAAAGTCCTCGCATGAATGTAGTTCATGCGAATGCTCTTGATTATGTGTTATCAAATAATCATCATGGCATATTTGATAGTCTACAAGTTGATATTTTTAATGGTGAAGCTTCAGGACCCGCATTAAACTCTTTAGAGTTTTATCAAGGATGTTTCGATACTCTTAAATTTCCTGGGGTAATGACCGTTAATTTATTCAGTAGACATCCTAGCTTTAAGACAAATATCAATAATATTTGTGATGTATTTGGTAATCGTGTTTTATTGTTTCAAGAGGTACATGACTGTAATGTTGTAGTTATCGCTTTTAAAGGACCTACATTAAAAGTGTCCTGGAAAAATCTCGCAAAGAGGGCGCAGTTTTTACAAAAGGAATATGGCTTACCCACAAAGAAATGGGCTAAACATCTACAAAAAAATAATGTTCAGCCCAAAGATAATTTAACGATTTAGATGGTTTACTGGATCTTTGCCTTCGCTTTAAAACCATCCATCATTTCCATGAATTTAGCTTTTTGCCAATTCTGATCTTGTGTCAGCATTTGAATAAGCTGAGGTTTAACTTCCTGCATTGTTGGCACTGGCTGCTCACGTAACTCATTCACTTGAATAATGTGCCATCCAAATTGCGTTTTTACAGGAGCTGGAGCCATTTGACCAGGAGTTAAAGCAGTCATTGCTTTTGAGAATTCTGGAACTAACGCTGCTGGAGAAATCCAGTCCAAGCTCCCACCATTAATAGCTGAGCCTTTGTCTAATGAGTTTGCTTTGGCTAGTTCGGCAAAGTTCCCACCAGCCTTGATCTTTGCTAGCAAAGATTTCGCTAATTTTTCCTCTTTTACTAGGATATGACTAGCTTTATATTCTTTGCCACCAAGTTGACCCTTCATTGAGTTATAGGCCGCCTCTAAATCTTTATCGCTGATACCTTCTTTAGTAACCCAATCTTCAAAAACTGCTGAAACTAATACCCCCAATCGAGCTTGTTCAAGAGCGTCTTGTACTTGAGGCTCTTTAGTAATACCTCTTTTAGCGGCTTCTTGGGAGATCAGCTCTTTGGTAATGAGAACATCTCGAGCTTTCGCCCTTAATTCAGGAGTCGCCTCTTGACCAGAACTTTCAACGAGGCGATCAAGCTTAGCGCTAGGGATGGGTGTTCCATTCACTATCACAGCATTTTGTGCGAGGCTGATTGAAGAGTATGCCAACAATCCAGCGACAGAGATTATTTTTAATAAGTTAACTTTTTTCATTTTCAGATGGTGTTTTAGCGTTGATGACAAGGGCATGAATATCAGTTTTCATCCATGAACTCAGGATATCATACACGAGACGATGCCTTTGTAACCTTGATAGTCCAATAAATCGGTCTGATACGAGATGCACGGTCAGGTGACTTGCTCCAGCTGAGGTATGCCCCACATGTCCAGCATGTAAATGAGAGTCATCAATGATTTGAATGTATAGGGGTTGAAGTTGCTTTTTAAGCTCGGCCTCATACAAAAGAATTTGTGGGTGTATTGCCAACATAGGGATTATCCTTCTTCCGTATTTTTAATGTATTTTGATAACCAAATACCTTGTAAAACGATGAATACAACGAGTAACCCAATGGTTGATAATTTAAAATTGACCCAAACGTCTTGAGAAAATTGATTGCTAATATACAAATTCAACCCACCTAAAAAGACAAAATAAACAATCCAAGATAGGTTAATCTTCGCCCAAATAGACTCTGGATTGTCCGTATTTAATACCAACTCTTTACCCATAACGGATTGGATCAGGTTCTTCTTAAAGACATAAAAACTAATGGTAAGAGCTAATGCAAAAGACCAATACAAAATCGTTGGTTTGATTTTGATGAAGCTTTCATCATGTAAAAAAATAGTTAGGCCACCAAAAATGAGAATAACAATAAAGTTGAAGATTTGCATTTTTGTGATTGGTTGCTTTTTCAAAAGTAACCACATCATTTGTAACAAAGTAATCGCAATAGCAACCCCAGTAGCGATATAAATATCAAAGGCTTTGAAGGCAATGAAGAAAGCCAATATAGGTAAAAACTCTGTCAAAATTTTCATGAGGGACTTATTCTTTAGGTATCAGTTTTAATGATGCTGAATTAATACAATAGCGAAGCCCAGTGGGTGCTGGCCCATCATCAAAAACATGGCCTAAATGTGCATCGCAATTTTTACATCGAACCTCTGTACGCACCATGCCATGGGTAAAGTCTTTAATTTCTGCGATAGGAGCCTCGTTGAGTGCTACAAAAAAACTCGGCCAACCACAACCAGCATCAAACTTACTCTCTGAGTCAAATAAGTTTTCACCACAACAGATGCACTTGTAGGTTCCTTGAGTCCAAGTATCCCAATACTTTCCAGTAAATGGACGCTCTGTGGCGCTATGACGAGTCACCTCAAATTCAATAGAACTCAGTTCCATCTTATATTCTTGATCAGTTTTCTTAACAGTCATTTCGTGTTTAAATTCTTTATTAGGTTACGATAGTCTTTAATTATAAATTCAAAGAAGAATTAGGCATAAACATCTAATTTAGGAGATAAATGATGACGCAGGCACTTTTAGGGCAAATGATGAATAGTCCTTTATTGATTTCTAGTCTTTTGAGTTCCGCAGCACGTCATCACTCAAAGCTAGAAATTGTCTCAAGAAGAGCTGAAGGTGATATTCATCGTTATACGGTAGTAGATCTTCAATTTAGAGCAAAAAAACTAGCCCAAGCTTTAGAAAGATTTCATTTACATCCTGGTTCTAGAATTGGTACCATGGCCTGGAATGGTTATCGACATTTAGAAATCTATTATGGCGTTTCTGGTAGTGGTTTAGTTTGTCACACCATTAATCCAAGATTATTTCCTGAGCAAATAGCCTATATTATTCAGCACGCTGAAGACGAGATTATTTTCTTTGATCAGAGCTTTCAAGCTCTTGTAGAAGTCCTCATACCTTTATGCCCTAATGTTAAAAAATGGATTTGTTTGATTGATCCAGCGCTGATGCAAAAAAGTGAGAAGGAAATAGATAATTACGAGTCTTTTATCGCTCATGAATCTGGGGATTACGTTTGGCCGACCTTTGATGAAAACTGGGCATCTAGCCTATGTTATACATCTGGGACTACAGGCAATCCAAAGGGTGCTTTATATAGCCATCGTTCTACCGTTTTACATTCTTATGCAAGCGCGTTACCTGACTCGTTAAGTCTCTCAGCAACAGACGTTATTCTCCCAGTCGTTCCAATGTTTCATGTCAATGCATGGGGACTCCCATACTCAAGCTTACTGGTTGGTGCAAAGCTAGTATTGCCAGGTGCAAAATTGGATGGCCCATCCATTTATGAATTATTAGAGTCTGAAAAGGTAACATTTTCTGCTGCGGTCCCTACCATTTGGGCTGGTTTAATTCAATATATCAAATCCCAAAATTTAAGTTTTTCCACATTTAATCGTGTTGTCATTGGGGGCTCAGCCTGTCCGCCAGCCATGATGAGAACCTTGCAAGAATATGGCGTTGAGGTAATACATGCGTGGGGTATGACTGAGCTGTCGCCAATTGGTACTGTAGCAAAATTAAAGGCTTCTGATCTTTCTAAAAATATCCATGATCAAGAAATCATCCTGCAAAAACAAGGGCGAGTCATCTTTGGAGTCGATATGAGGATTGTTGATGGAAATTTAAATGAACTTGCCCAAGATGGAAAAGCCTTTGGGGATTTACAAGTCAAAGGTCCGTGGGTAATTCAACAATACTTTAAGGCAAATGAGTCAGCGCTAATCGACGGTTGGTTCCCGACAGGTGACGTTTCCAATATTGATGCAGACGGTAATATGCAAATTACGGACCGTAGTAAAGATGTCATTAAATCTGGTGGCGAATGGATTTCTTCGATAGATCTTGAAAATGTAGCAGTAGGCCATCCATCTGTAATGATGGCAGCTTGTATTTCCGTCGCTCACCCTAAGTGGGATGAGCGTCCTTTGTTAGTCATTGAAAAGAAGCTAGATTTAGATCTATCGGATGAGGCTTTAAAAGCCGATATTTTGCAATTTTTTGTTGGCAAAGTCGCCAAATGGTGTATTCCAGATGATGTTGTTTTTATCGATAAAATTCCACTAACAGCCACTGGTAAAATGCAAAAGCTCAAGTTACGAGAGCAATTTAAAAATCATCAATTACCAAGCCTATGAACAAACCTCAATCTCCTATTTTATTGGACGTACCATTTTTAAAACTTCTTGGTGTCAAGATCACTAAAATGTCTGATGGGATTGGAGAGGTGACATTAGAGATTGAAGATAAACACATGAATTCTTGGAAGGTCGCACATGGAGGTGTCTTATTGACTCTAGTGGATGCAGCGATGGCTATTTCCGCTAGAGCATCTGATCCTGATGATCGTAGCGTAGTTACTATTGAGCTTAAAAATAGTTTTATGCAAGCTGCTCAAGGCAATGTTCGAGTTGAAGGGAAGACCGTTCATCAGTCCTCCACGATGGCTTTTTGTGAAGCAAGAGTTTTTGATGCGAACGAAAAACTTTGTTGTTTGGCTACGGGAACATTTAAATACTTTAAAAATCTTCCTTTACGTCAAAAAGTTATCAACTAGTTTTTAGCTCAATTAGCTTTTAACTTGTGCAGAACGTTTCAGTTGTCCTTCAATAACGCTTGTTTCATGATCTTCTTTCGCGCTAAAGCGGCGTTCTACCATTTGGAAATTACCATCTTTACGAATTCGTAATAAGGTACTTGACCGCGTTCCATAATGTTCTGTTTTGATGAACATCGGGGAGAGGGCTCTTTCCCAATCCATGCTAACACCTGTAGAAGGTAATTCCGCATCTGGGAAGGCATCTGGAATATTCAAAAATTTTAAATAATGTTCTGGGTTATTTAGTTTTCCATGGTCCATAGCTAAGGTTTGCGCAAAATGGCCAACGGCATTTCGTACTTTGGGCCACGGTGTGTCTAACATGGCATTGGATAAACCATAAATTCCTGGTTCTATTTTTACAGGACTGACATTTTTACGTTGCCGGATTTTTTCTCCAACTAATATACGATTAGTTACCCAGGCTAATTCCCCATGCTCAGGGTCGGATAAATCCGCTGTCAATAAATTAAATCCGTTGTACTGCATAAATGATTTTTGATGATGGACAACGAATTCATCAACAGATTGTTTCTCCGATAAAAATTTAGCAGTTAATTCACCCCGCGTTCTCATCAGCGGGTTTTTTTCACTTGGAGCCCTGATATTGGTAAGAGCAGCAAACTTACCCTCAAGGGATAATCCCAAAGCAGTACCGCGTAATCCAATGACATCTGCGTTATCGCGAGCACCGAGGATTGTTTGATGATCATCCCACCAGTTCATCGAAGCAGTTGGGCGTTCATAAAATTCATCTCGATTTGCTGCAACAACCAAAGCATAATCAGGGTGAGAATTCCAAGCAAAAAGTATTAAACACATAAAGACTAAATAGTTATTAATGGATAGGGTGGCTCTAATAAAACAATATCAGAATACTGTAAATTATCTATCTTAAAATACAGTTTTTCTTGAGTTTGGCTTAATTTAATTTCTAATTGAAAATAGTATCGGCTGTTAGTATGATCAAAGCTTGATAAAACTACAACACCACAAGCTTGGTCTGGATCAGCTTCAGAAAAGACCTCCATCCCTGGAGAAATGATAAGGTCTTGATTCTTTTTGATATTTATAGATGCAATTTTTAAACGGCGTTTAACTGTTCCTAAATACTGACTTCTTGCTACTATTTCTTGACCTGGGTAACAACCCTTTTTAAAGTCGACCGCACCAACCGATTCAAAGTTAATCATCTGAGGAACAAACCGATCTTTTGTCGCATCCGTTATTCGAGAAATACCACTTTGAACCTCGAGAAGTTTCCAGAGATCTTGGGGGTCCGAGTTGACCATCACTTCAGAAGTAGCTATTAATCGACGTTGGTACTCTGTATTGTTCAAAATAACACTGGGTAAATCACATTGAATGGGAGTCTGATCTATGAATGGAGTCTCACTCATCAACCCATAGATGTTAAATTCTAGGGCCTTCAACTCAATGATCACTTTTGATCGCAATCGATACATAGCTAGCTTTTTAGCAAACTCCTGGGCGATATCTGCACTAATCCACAAATCATAAGAATCAATTTGTGGATGGCTAATCCAAAAGCTTGCCAGCAGTCTACCTTTCGGTGAGCAAAATCCTGAGAGTTGTTGCTGATCCACCTGCAAATTGACAATGTTGTTAGTCAATAGATTCTGTAAAAAAGGAACGCAATCAGGGCCGCTGATCCGAATTAAATTCCAATCTGGAAGAGGGGATATCAAACTTGTATTAGTATTAGTCATTCGTTCTATTATCTATTGTTTCAGATTGACCCGTGAGAAAATAACCCTTCATCCGACCATTAGAAAATTCTAGCCATGTCTTCGCAAGTAAATCATTATCCAGGTATTTTCATCTCTTTTGAAGGAATCGATGGAGCTGGTAAAAGTACGCATATTCCCTTTATTGCTCAACAAGTTAAAGAGCGCTTCCCCGATAAAAGCATCTTATTAACTCGAGAACCTGGGGGTACACCTTTAGGGGAGAAGTTACGTCAAATCCTCTTGAATGATCCTATGGATGCTAAAACTGAGGCTCTTTTAATGTTTGCCAGTCGACAGGAGCATATCTCTAAGGTCATCGAGCCTGCTTTATTGAAGGGTAATATTGTCATTAGTGACCGTTTTACGGACTCATCTTTTGCTTATCAATGCGGAGGAAGAGGACTTAGTATTAACGCTTTGAATACTCTGGAGCAATGGGTACAAATGACAAGCTTCCAACAGCATCATTTTTTACTGCAGCCTCAAATGACATTTTTATTTGATTTATCCGCTAAGGTTGCAGAAGAAAGACGTAGCGCCAGTCGAAATCCCGATAAATTTGAAGAATTAGATGTTGGTTTTTTTAATCAGGTGCGCAATGAATATCTCAGAAGAGCTTCTGAGGATGTTAAACGGTTCGTCATCATTGACTCTAGCCAAGAAATTCGAACTATCCAAGACCAACTCAAGGCTTGTATCCAACAACTATGAGTCAAACTGCTGTGAACCAATCATCATTCTTATATCCTTGGCTGGTTGAATCTTTTAAATCCTTAACGCAACATCCCATTCCTAATTCTCTCTTCATTTATGGAGAGAAAGATATTGGTAAATTGCAGTTTGGTTTGGAATTAGCGCATTATCTTTTATGCGAATCAACTGCACAGCGTCCTTGCCACACTTGTGATGCTTGTCATTGGGTCGCACAAGGTGCTCATCCGGATTTATTTGTGATAACTCCACAAAATCTGAAGCACCTTTTACCTTTTGACACCGATGAAGGTGATGAAACTAGTGAGTCTGAAGATAAAAAACAAAGTAAATTCATACGTATAGAACAAATTCGTCAAGTTATCGCTAAAAATGAGTTGGGATCATATCGTGGTGGGAAAAGGGTGGTTTTAATTTATCCAGTAGAGGCCATGCAGGCTGAGGCAGCTAATTGTCTACTTAAAACTTTAGAGGAGCCCTCTGCACAACTACACTTTATTTTAATTACCAGCCACTTAGAAAAAATTCTGCCTACCATTCGTTCACGATGTCAGTTTTTTTCAATCCCAAAACCGCATCATGAATTTGCCAGTCAATGGTTGAAGGATCATTTGTCAGAGCCAGTGACTCAAGAAGTAATTAATCAAAAATTAGCCCTATATGCTGGATCACCATTAAAGGTCATGCAAGCCATTGATCATAAAACCTTGGATGAGCTCACCGTTGTGAAAGAGTTGTCTAAGTTTAAATTATTACAAAGCGGTGTGATAATAGAACAACTTCAACAACATACATTATTTGATATTTTGAATTGTATTTATAAGTGGTCAATTGACCTTAATTTAGTGGCCTTTGGTTTAGAATCTCGCTACTTTCCCCATTTGACATCTGTGATGAAGTCTCAAACTCAGCAAGTGAGTAAAACCGCTTTACAACAGTTCATTTCTCATCTTCGTGATGACATCCGCTTATCTAATCACCCTTTATTCCCTAAAGTTCAGTTAGACACGCTACTGATGAAGTACAAACAATTATTTTCATAAATATGTATATCGACTCTCACTGCCATTTAGATTTTGATGATTACTCCAATAATTTGGATGAGATATTAGCGAATATGAAAACTGCACATGTCTCAAAAGCACTCTGTATCAGCGTCGATATCCCAGATTTCCCCAAAGTCTTAGAATTGGCTACAAAATATGATCACCTTTATGCCTCGGTCGGTGTTCATCCCGATTATGAGGATACGGAAGAACCAACTCAAGAATGGCTTGTGCGTATTGCAAATAATCCTAAAGTTGTTGCCATTGGAGAGACAGGATTAGATTACTACCGTATGAAAGATCGCTCATATGAGGATTTAGAATGGCAAAGGGATCGTTTTAGGGTACATATACGTGCCGCTGTGGAGTCTGGTAAGCCACTGATTATCCATACGAGACAAGCTTCTGAAGATACGATTAGAATCTTAGTTGAAGAGGGTGCAGATCGAGTTGGTGGGGTGATGCATTGCTTCACCGAGTCTAAAGAAGTCGCTAAATTAGCTATGGAGCTTGGTTTTTATATCTCCTTTTCAGGGATTGTTACATTTAAAAATGCTATTGAAATTAAAGAAACCTGCCAATTTGTCCCTCTCGATCGATTATTAATTGAAACTGATTCCCCATATTTAGCCCCTGTTCCTCATCGTGGTAAAGTCAATCAACCCGCTTGGGTAAGCCATGTAGCTGAATATATTGCGCAACTAAAAAATGTGAGCGCTGCCGAAATCGGTCAAATTACTTCCCACAATTTTCATCAATTATTTAATATTTAAATGTTTAAATGGTTATTTTTAGTCTTTTTTTTGATCTTTGGATTACCCAACGTATCTCTTGCTCAAAGTAAATTAATTAATCAAGAAAAAGAAGAAGTAATCCCTGAGATTGATAATTATTTCAAACAGATCGCTTTCGATGATGTAGAAGCAGTAAAAAAATCATTAAAAAATAAGAACTTGAATCCAAACACGATGAGTAAATATGGTGATGCTCCTTTGCCATATGCAGTTCGATCAGATGCTTACAATGTTTTTAAATATCTTTTGCAAGTTACTGATATTGATATAGATATGCAAAACAAAAGTACTGAAAATGCACTCATGTTGCTGGCTTTTAAGGGGAACCTTGAATTAGTCAAGTTAATGGTCGAAAAATATGGTGCAGAAATAGAGAAGGAAGGATGGAGTCCTATTCATTACGCTGTCACAAAGGGGCATTTACCGATTGTTCGTTATTTGGTGTCTAAAGAGGCGGATGTGAATATAGGTACTCCAAATAACACTACTTCACTCATGCTAGCAGCGCGCTATGGTTATATTGATGTAGTAAAGTTTTTATTGGATCACGAAGCAGACTTAGCCCTACATAATGATCAAAATTTAACAACAATTGATTTTGCGGTGATGAGTAATCAAAAAGAAATAGCAAATGGCCTAAAGTCTCGGTGGAAAAAGCTCTATGGCACTGAATACGTTGCAAAGCCCAGAATTATGCCTCCTGACTAATCCTTATATTATGCGTATAATAATTATTATGTTAAATAAAAAATATCCCTCAGAAAGATATACATCATGAAGTTCCTCCACTCTATGCTTCGAGTTACTAATCTTAAAAAATCGATCGACTTTTATACAAATGTACTTGGCATGAACTTGTTGAGAACTACTGATCGTCCTGACCAAAAATATACATTAGCCTTTTTGGCATTTGGCTCAGGAAATAAAGAGAATCAAGGCGAACTAGAGTTAACCTATAACTATGGGATTGAAAAATATGATCACGGGGGCTATTTTGGTCATATCGCCCTTGGTGTGGAAGATGTTGCTCTAACTTGCGAAAAAATTAAAGCTAAAGGTGGCAAAGTGATTCGAGAAGCTGGCCCCGTCAAAGGTGGAAATACGATTATTGCCTTTGTGGAAGATCCTGACGGCTATAAAATCGAACTAATTCAGATGGGAACACATGGATGAGCGATGATTTTTCAGGGAATAATAATCAGGAAATTGATTCACCCTGTATCGGAATCTGCTCCACACTATTTGATGATGTCTGCCGAGGGTGTGGGCGCACCATTTTGGAAGTTTCCAATTGGGTGGCCATGTCTCCTACCGAAAAAAAACAAGTTTGGCAGCGCATTACTGAAGAAGGCACTGCAATGCGCTTTACCAATAAAAAGTAATTGCTTTAAACCTCGACTCCTTGGCTGATGAGATATTCTTCGTAAGTCCCTGAAAAATCAATAATAGTCCCATCCATTTTTACTTCTAAGATACGGTTAGCTAGTCCAGAGACAAACTCGCGGTCATGGGATACAAATATTAAGGTACCTTTAAATTTCTCTAAAGCAATTTGCATACTTTCGATCGACTCCATGTCCATATGATTGGTAGGTTCATCTAAAGCGAGGACGTTATGGCGGCCTAGCATTAACTTACCCCAAATCATCCGTCCTTTTTCGCCTCCAGAAATCACTTTAACGGACTTGGTTATTTCTGGGCCGGAGAATAATAGCCTACCTAAAATACTCCGAATCGCTTGATCATCATCCCCAGGCTTACCCCATGAGCTCATCCAGTCGGATAAAGTGGATTCATTAGGAAAGCATTCATTGGTATCTTGCGGCATGACACCAACATCTGCATGCTCAGCCCAACGGACTTTACCGTGGTCGGCAACAATGCCATTAAAGCGATCACTTAATATTGTATTTAAGAGCGTTGTCTTCCCTGCCCCATTTTGGCCAATAATAGCCACTTTTTCTCCCGGCTGAATGGTGAGCTGAAAGTTTTTGAAGATGGTGCGGTCATATTGTTTCGTAATGCCATCACATTCAACGGCAATATTGTGCAAGATCTTTTCGAGTTCAAAACGAATAAATGGGTTTTGACGTGAAGATGGTTTAATGTCAGCAACTTCAATTTTTTCTAGTTGACGTTGACGAGATGTAGCTTGACGAGCTTTCGATTTGTTTGCTGAAAATCGTCTAACGAAGTCTTGCAGCTCTGCAATCTTATCTTTTGCCTTGGCATTATCGGACATCTGCTGTGAACGAGCTTGAGCTGAGGCTAGCATGTAATCATCGTAATTACCTGGGTAGACTCTTAATGTACCAAAATCCATATCTGCCATGTGGGTACAGACTGAATTTAAAAAATGTCGATCATGGGAAATAATGACCATGGTGCTGTTACGTTCATTAAGAACATCCTCCAACCAATGAATCGTATGAATATCTAAGTTATTGGTTGGCTCATCTAATAAAAGAACATCCGGATCTGCGAATAAGGCCTGCGCCAATAAAACCCGTAACTTCCAGCCTGGCGAAACAGCACTCATTGGGCCTTGATGTTGATCGATAGGCACTCCAACGCCTAGTAACAACTCCCCTGCTTTGGCTTCCGCAGTATATCCACCATATTCAGCGTATTTCGCCTCGAGTTCGGCGGCGTGCATGTAGTCATCTTCAGTAGCATCCGGATTTGCATAAATGGCGTCTCTTTCTTGGGCAACAGACCACATTTCGGCATGACCCATCATCACAACATCCAGAACCCTTAATTCTTCAAATGCAAACTGATCCTGACGTAATTTACCTAAGCGGATATTAGGTTCTAACATAACATGACCTGCAGAAGGCTCTAATTCTCCCCCCAGTATTTTCATTAACGTGGATTTTCCACAGCCGTTTGCTCCAATGAGACCGTAACGATTTCCACCACCAAATT
>CANJBQ010000009.1 GCA_947472645.1 Burkholderiaceae bacterium | reverse complement strand
ATTTGTTCCGGTTTAATACGTTGACCTTTAGGCATTTTTTACTCCTTTTAGAGATAGATTATCAAAAATTTCTCTCTTTGGGAGTGGTACTAAAAATTAGGTCAGATCACGTATGCCATTTTTTTGGCACTTGCGACATCATGGATGGTTCCTGGCAGAGGATCTACTGATTTATCGCTCCAATTGCTCTGGGTCACAATTAAAGCTGATCGGTAGGGACTTGCGAAGGAAAAAATAGATATTGTGCTTAATGCTAAGAGAAATAGTAATTTTTTGAATTTCATACAATATGTGTTTTTAATGTGTAAAAAATAGAGGTTTTGTGATAATAGTAATGTAATACCCCATCATACTTTATCTTTATTTTTGTCAGAACTTAAAAGGAATCATTTTCAAACTCAAAGAAGACCCTAAAAGACATATCAAATTTTATTAAAAAATAATTAAACCTAATCAATGACTTACATAAGTTTTTTGTGTGATTAACCTTTTTCACCAAATTCCATGTTAGCCAAGAGTGGCTTGGTAATCCCCCTATTAAAGATAACGTCGGTGGAATAATTGCTGTTATTTTTCTTCTATGGGTATTAATCTATTGTATTAGTGAAGGGATTAGCTATTTTCAAAGCTACTTAGCAAATCGACCTTCTGCGTATACAAGTTATATGGGTATTAACCTTAATGATTCTAAGGATATAGTTTATTACAAGCTTGGTGAACCCACATATGTATCAACACTCGATGACATATCAAAACCAAATAGTATTAATAGTTACACAGCCTGGGTTGTTTCTAAGGAAGAAGTCAGTAAAACAAGTAAAGGGGCTAAAAGCTTCGATAGATGGAACTATGAGTATTACAAAAATAAATATAGAGTAGATTTTAATTTTGATCCAAGTACACAAAAAGTAACCTCAATCAGTTGTTTTGTATTGAGTGACTATTACCCGCTTCCGGACAATATTAGTGGCTGTAAATTAAAAGAATCAGATGATTTTTTTGACGAAGCATACATGAAGAAATATTTGGGTAAGCCTGATTTAGAAAAAATTGATGGGCTATATAAATTAATAGCTTATAAAAAATATAATGTACAAGTTATTTTTAATCAAGGAAGAGGCTTTTATATAACAGTTAGAAATGATTTTGATAATAATCCTTAGGTTGTTGTTGATTACCTTAAATTACAAAGCGCCAAGAAAATCACTTATTTTGTAAAGGAGTTGAATACTCGGCTAGATCGATTTCAGAAATTTCGTTCTGTAAAATATTATTGCCAAGTTGTTTTTTATAGTCATTAAGTGGCATCTTATGATCTAGCTGTAAATGGTAATCCCAAAATGAAGTTGTGATTTCATTGATCCTGTGCCAAGTTGATTTTTCTAGTGTGTCGTTGATTGGTATATCCCTACTGAATTGAGTTGAGTTGATTTTCTCGCCAGCAAAAGTCATATGATCAGCATCAGAAACAATCCATAATTGTCTTTTACCTTTTGGTAGATAGTCAAATACCTTTTTTCTTTTCTCGAGCGGCATCCCTAATGTCATTTTATCTAAATTTTTAGTAAAAGTAACATGATTGTCATGGTTCCCCATTACACAAAAGAAAGGTATTTTTACAGCCATCATTTTTTTTGCACTAGCTTCTGTTAGAGATCCAGGTGAGAATGCAATTGCCGCTTTAATTCGAGGATCCCGGTTATAGGTATCACCTTGGCCACAGATGGATTGAACTGTCAGCGCACCATAAGAATGACCTGCAATGCCAATTCGATTTGCATCGATATAATTTTCTAGATTATTTTCATAATCAAGATGTAGCCCTTCATTCAAAAGCTTTGAGTGAGAACCTTTTAAGAGTTCAGTAATCACAAATTTACAATCATTTACTCTTAAATCATATTGGGGAGGGGCAATTGAAGTCTGTAGTTTTTTGATAAAGGTTGTGCCATGAGTATCCCAAATATCATCATTAGTCATTGGGTGGGAAATGGTAACAACTACATATCCACTTGCTTGCCAGGCATTACACCATGATTCTCCATTTGAAATACCACTTCCTAAACCTGGTGAATAAATAATTAAGGGAGATTTCTTTTTCTCTAAGGGTAATCGTATACGAAGCTTTAAAGTTCGGTTAGTCGTATTGTTTTGAATTTGACCATCAACGGTTTGATGAATAGAATTACCTGAAATATTTTCAGAATTCTCAGCCAAAGCCAATTTTGTGAAATTGAAATATTCACATAAAAAAGATAATATATAAAAACGGCGTTTTAATTGAATCTTTTTGTCACTCATAGTAGATTTTTATATGATGTAAACTAAAATTGAAGTAACTTATTCATTCTAATGGTATATCTAGAAGTAAAGTGAACATTTAGATGGTCATCATCATTACAGGGGACAAGAATGAAAAGACTCAATCGTACTTATTTAACCACTTGGCTCTTGGACAGGGTACTTACATATTAAAATCAGGAATAATTTATTCTGGACAATTTGTAAGTGATACATTTAATGGTAATGGAACCATGATTTGGACGAATGGAGATAAGTTTGAAGGTATATGGAATAACGATGCTGCTATCAAAGGTACGATGACTTTCAGGAATGGTACTAGCGCTCAAGGCACTGTTCGTAATGCTGTATTTTATGCTTCACAATCATCAAAAGATAAAGATACTTCACGGCAAGCACCATCACAAAACCAAATCATTACTCAATCGGAAAATGCTTACGTTGCTAACCAAGCTTTTGTTTGTTTTGGGGATTTTAATACTGAATCTATAGCAAAAATCTTAGGAATTCAATTATTAGAAAATTTAAGACAAGAAAACTTTAATGCCTATGGAGTAATTATTACTAATTCTGAAAATTACTTTAATTCTTCTAGTGCGGGTGGTGGTTGTAAACAGCATGGTTTTCAAATTAAAGTAATGCCAAAGGGCGAAAGAATTATTGTCGCTGACAGTACAACTTATACCTATGCTTTATACAGATCACAAGGAACTAGTGGGGCTGCTTATACTGGGGTAGTTTAAAATAAGAGGTAGTAATTAGATGTATCAGCTATTCATGATGATGACTAGGGCAAAGCATGAAATGTTCAATGAGTATGCTTTAGTCTGTGACGTTCTCTGCTACATCCCCAAAGAATAATCGCTAACTATTATTTGCCCCATCGATCAAAATAAAAGCAATACGTGCGGGGTAGTTAGAGCGATTAGCCCATGCGTGGTTAGTGCCTCTTTGAATCAAAACATCTCCAGCCTGAAGTACTGTTTCTCCAGTTTCCATAATGGCGGTGATTTCGCCGGCAAGAACAAGAGCGTAATCAACGGTTTGAGTAATATGCATTCCAGGATGATCCCCTGTCTTTAAGTCATGTCCTGCATCAGGGTAGAGTTTTGCAAAGGTAGCATCTTGTATGCGTTTTACTTCGGCTGGATCTTTTGGCTCTGGAGGGTAGTCAATGATGCGAATCACATTGCCATGAGGGGGCGGCAAAACACCGATATGATCGCGAATCGAGTCTAGGGCTTCAATACTTGCGGGAGACTGTATCGTGCGCCAAAGATTGGTAACTCGATATCCAGGTCGCTCGGGAACTTCTTTTACTGCAGGAGAGGGACCATCTTCTAAAAAATAAGATTTGCCCGAGGCGTCATTGGCAGTGATGACTCTGCGTATCGGGGCGATTAAATTATTAATAGTTTTCATCATTGTTTTGGCATCCCAATTTCTTGGACAACTTTAGCCCATTTATCGGATTCTTTTTTTAAATATTGATTAAATTGTGGCACATTCCCACCAACAGCTTCAAAGCCAATATTGGCTAGACGATCTTTAAAGGTTGCGTCATCCAATATTTTTTGTATATCTGCATTCATTTTCTCCACAATATTTTCTGGAGTTGATTTAGGTACAAAGACACCTACCCAGGTATAGTCTTCAAATCCTGGGTAACCTGATTCAGCGACTGTTGGCACGTCGGGTAATGTTGGCAATCGTTTTGTGCTGGTCACTGCAAGACCCATGAGGCGGTTGGTTTTAATAAACTGACTTGCAGCTGGTACGGCAACACTACTAAACTGAACTTCTCCTGTTAATGCAGCATTCACTGCAGGTCCTGCTCCTTTATAGTGAATTGGTTCAACATAAACTTTTGCTAATACCTTAAATAAATATTCGGCAGAAAGATGAGGAGTAGTTCCCTCGCCAGGTGACCCATAGTTTAATTTTCCGGTTCTTGCTTCTTCGATACCATCTTTTAGTGTTTTTGCTTGTAAACTTTTACCCGCAATAATCATGTTGGGACTAGACGCAATATTAGCTACTCCTATAAAGTCTTTATCAAGGCTGTAACCGGGGTTATTAAATAAAGAGGCATTGACAGTAATGGAACTCGTATTTAGAAGAATGGTGTAACCATCCCCAACTGATTTTGCGACAAAGCTTGTGCCAATATTTCCACCAGCGCCGGGGCGGTTATCAATCAGGACAGTTTGTTTCCACGCTTCAGATAGTCTTTGACTAATGAGTCTTGCGATTATGTCAGTTGGCCCACCAGGTGCATAAGGTACTACGAGGCGTACTTGTTTAGTGGGGAAATCGCTGACATTTTGTGCGGTGCAGGGCCATACAATAAGCGATAAAAAAATACTGATGAGTCCAGCTATAAACTTTTTTGAGAAATTGTTTTTCATCTAATTTTATTGTCTTATGATTGAGGTATCAGTATGAACTTATTTTCTACGAATGTATTCAAAACCTAGTGTAAATGCTAGGTAAATGGGTCATCGAAGAACTGCTTTTACTTGCTCAGATGAACATTCTTTTGAACTTCAAACCAGGTCACATCAAACTCAAAGGAGTAAGTAGTGTCAAATTGAAAATATTCTCTTACTTCGTTTGGAAACACATCAATAACATCTTTCAGAGCTTGTATTCGATTGATGGGGGTATTTATTCGTTTTACCCAAGATTCAAATTCAATGGGTAATTTCCATTGGGTTTGATTGCTCACAAATAGGGTAGCTTCTTCTAGCATCCTATTCCATTCCCTCAGGCTATAGTCACGAACATGAGAGGCATCTCGTAATATCTCCATCGTTTGTAAGGCAGTGTCACAAAGAGCAACAGATGGTGCGGTAACATCAACAATAATAATGGTGCCCTGTGGGTTTAATACTCGTTTCATTTCAAGTAGAGCATCTTGCAGGCTAAGCCAGTGATGCGCTGAAAAGCGTGTCACGATCACGTCAAAATACTCATCGGGGAAGGGTAATTTTTCTGCTGATCCTTTTTGACAGGTGATATTACTCAATTGTCTTTCTTTAGCGACGCGCTGAAGAATCGACAACATCACTTCAGACAAGTCATAAGCGATGATTTCTTTGACATGGGAACTTAAATTGAGGCTAACGTGCCCAGGTCCACAACCCAAATCGAGCAGGCGGTGCGGTGATGATTTTTTGACCATATCGATTAAATTGAGGAGGTCATTGCCTTGTGCGTGAACTTTACTTTCAAAATAATTCTCAGCGGTAGAGCTAAATTGAGTAATTACGAGATGTTGTGCGTCCATAGATGCTCCTGCAAGGGTCATATTCTTTAGATCATTGTGATTGACATATGATTAATTAGGAATGATTTTTGATAAAAATTCAATCGCTCGAGAACTTTTTTGATAGGTTTGACCAAAGAACTCTGGTGTTGTGCAGTCTTCAACAATTTTCCCCTGATCCATAAATATAACCCGATGACCGACTTTTTGGGCAAAGCCCATTTCATGGGTGACGCAAACCATGGTCATACCTTCTTGAGCAAGTTGAATCATCACTTCAAGAACCTCCCCAACCATTTCAGGATCTAATGCTGAAGTTGGTTCATCAAACAAGATGACTTTAGGATCCATACAAAGAGCTCTAGCAATTGCTACACGTTGTTGTTGTCCTCCAGATAGTTGCCCTGGGAATTTATCTTTTTGGGACATTAAGCCTACCCGTTCTAAATAAAGAAGCCCTTGTTGAATAGACTCACTTGGAGATCTTTTTAACACTTGAATTTGGGCAATTGTTAAATTTTCGGTTACAGAAAGGTGAGGAAACAACTCAAAATTTTGAAATACCATACCTACCTTTGATCTTAGTAGAGGTAAGTTCGTTCGAGGGTCTTGCAGTGAGATACCATCAACCCGAATTTCTCCAGATTGGATAGCCTCTAAGCCATTCATGGTTTTAATGAGTGTGGATTTACCAGAGCCAGAGGGGCCGCAAACAACGACAACTTCGCCAGCGTTGACTGTCATTGAGCATTCATTCAGAACCTGAAACTGGCCATACCATTTATTGACATGATGAAGTTCGATGAGTGGCATAAGGAAGGTCTTTCGGTAAAATTAACGAATGATTGCAACGCGAGACTGAATCTTTTTGACGACTGTCGATAAAGTAAAGCAAATCAGAAAGTAAACGATTGCGGCGAGTAAATAACTTTCTATCGGACGACCGAAGTTTTTTCCAGAAACTTCAAATCCTTTGAGTAAGTCATAAGCACCAATTGCGTAGACCAGAGATGTATCTTGAAACAAGATAATAGTTTGGGTCATAAGTACCGGGATCATGTTACGAAATGCCTGCGGTAAAATTATCAGGCTCATATTTTGTTGATAGTTCATTCCAAGGGCGAAAGCGGCGTTATTTTGACCTTGAGGAACTGAATTAATACCTGCACGAATGATTTCGCAAAAGAAAGCTGCTTCAAATGCGATGAAGGTAATGTAGGCGGATAGTTCAGCTCCAATAGAGCGTCCAATGATGCTTGGCATTAAAAGAAAGAACCATAAAATAACCATCACTAGTGGGATCGAGCGCATGAGGTTGACATACCAACCGGTTGGGGTAGATAGGAAGGCATTTTTTGATAATCTCAAAAGGGCAAGTATGGTTCCTAGTAAAGCTCCTCCCAGAGTAGCTACAATGGTGAGTTTGACACTAAAAATCAGTCCCTTGAGGATGAAGTTTTGAAAAAGTTCCCAGTTGTAAAAAGAAAGATCTAAATTCATCAGTGACCACCTGGTGTATTTGTTGAGGCGCTAAATCCTGGGACTTTTGATTTTTTTTCAATTAAGGCCATTACTCGATTAACGGTGAAAGCAGTGGTGATGTAAAGGATGGTGACCGCCAAATACATCTCAATACCACGTGATGTTTCTTCTTGGGTTTGCATGGCAAAGAGCGTTAACTCTGAAACCGAAACAGCAAAGGCTACTGAAGAGTTTTTGACGATATTCATGCATTCAGAAGTTAACGGTGGAATGATAATTCGTAGTGCCATTGGCAAAATCACAAAACGATAAGTTTGTAGCCTCGTCATTCCGAGAGAAAGTGCTGCATAACTTTGGCCTTTGGCTAGTGAAAATATCCCTGACTTTACTTGTTCGGCAATACGTGCCGAGGTAAAAAACCCTAAGGCCAGACTCACTAATAAAAATGAAGGGAGACTTTTTAACACAGGAATCATGATAGGTATCACGTGATACCACAAGAAAATTTGAACTAAAACGGGGATATTACGAAATAGCTCTACCCAACTATTGGCAAGTAAAGTAATCGGTTTGTTCATCAAAGTATCTTTTGGGAGAGTTCGCAGGGTACCCATTAAAATTCCCATAACGAGGGCAATGATGAGTGCTAGAACAGATACTGCGGCGGTCCATCCCCAAGCCGTTAATAGCCAATCGAGATAAGTTGGATCGCTTGGGGTGGATCCAAAGGTGAAGTGATCCCCAAAACAGCGAGGTGAGTACTCCTCAGCATAAGTACTTTTACAAAATATGTGAAGATCAAGTGACATGATTTACGCCATGTCCTCGATTATTTTTTAGCGTATTCTTCGGCGGGTTTATCGTTGGGGTTAGCCCACGCATTTTTTGTATTTTCAGATAGCTCAAGTCCAACGCGATTTCCCTTTGGAGGAATTGGTTCCATAAACCATTGCCTATACATTTTAGCAATAGTGCCATCTTTCATCAGCTCTTTGATAGTGCCATCTACAGACGCTTTAAAATCAGGGTCATCTTTGCGAATCATGATGGCGATCGGCTCTACGCTCAATACTTCGCCCACGATTTTGAAATCTTTAGGGTTTTTTGCGTTGGCGATATTACCTGCAAGGATAGAGCCATCCATGACAAAAGCATCCGCTCTTCCTGACTCTAACAGTAAGAAACTATCGGCATGGTCTTTACCGAAAATTTCTTCAAAGTTGATACCATTGGCGCGCTCATTTTTTCGCAGTAACTGAACGGATGTTGTCCCCGTTGTAGTGGCTACTTTTTTATTCGCGAGCTGAGTTATAGAAGTAATATTGGATTCAGCTTTTACGGCGATTCTGACTTCTTCAACATAGGTCGTTACCGCAAAGGCAACATCTTTTTGTCGAGTGGCATTATTGGTGGTAGAACCGCACTCAATATCGACGGTACCATTCTGTACTAAAGGTAATCGATTTTGTGAAGTGACAGATTGATATTCAATCTTGATAGAGGTTTTGAGTCTTTTTTCTAGGTCTTGAATCACTTTACGACAGATTTCAACATGAAAACCAGTATATTTACCATCACCTAAAGTGTAGGAAAGTGCTCCTGAAGAGTCTCTCACCCCCATGACGATGGTTTTTGAATTATTGATTTTATCGAGTGTGCCTGCAGCTTGTGTCAGTGAGCTTAAACAACTGATAAGGACAAAAATTGCAGTAGATAGATAGATTTGATAGCTTTTCATGAGTTGGGCGATCTTTCGGTATTTTCCAGTTGAATGTTTTGAATTATCATACTTGATTTACTTGCAAGTGGCTATAGGAGCTTTGAAGGGCTTAGGCCATATTGTTAGGGTTATAATTTTAGAATGTACCGGTTCATAAACCATATTTATCGATCACCCAAAACTTGTGTATGGCATGGCTTGGTGATGTTGAGTTTTTTGTTTTTGAACATAGCTCCAACCTTTGCATCAGTGTTCGCTTCACAAGATGCTTATTTGACCATGGAGATTTGTTCCACTAGTGGGCATAAAGATCAGGTAAAGGTGAGTCTAGGTAGTTCCGAGAGCTCCATAGAGTTAACGAGTGAATCCCACTGTCAATTATGTTGCTCCAGTTTCTCGCAAGACCTTGTGCTTTATCAGCCTATGGTATTTGCAATTTCTACCCCCTTAGTAGAGTTTCCAGCTTTATTTTATCAATCACCACAGCCACTTTTTAGTTGGTTATCGACCCCATCTCGCGGGCCCCCTCAGACCTCAAACTAGTTCTTGATTTTCCCCTTTAGTGGGTTTTCAATATTTTTTGAGGCTGTTATGAAATATTTACGAATTGTATTTAGTGTATTTTTCCTTGTTCAAATGGAGCTGGTGTTGGCATGTGCGAGTTGTGGTTGTAGTTTAAATGCAGATTGGGGTACCCAAGGTTTATCGACTCAACCAGGTTGGAGTCTTGATTTACGCTACGACTATTTAAATCAAAATCAATTATGGTCTGGAACTGGCAAGATTTCACCAGCGGTTGGCGTGAGTGCCATTAATACACAAACCAATTCAAATGCTGAAGTAGAAAAGTACACCAAAAGTCAAACCGTCACAGCGACCATCGACTATAACAATGGAGAGTCTTGGGGACTTAGCTTACTCGTCCCGTACCTCAGTCGAGACCATATGACTTTTGGTACTGATTCACCGGATGGATTTACTCCAGGATCGAATGCTTACAGTTCTCAAACATCTGGGGTTGGTGATATTCGACTCATAGGGCGCTATTATGGCTTTTCAGAGCAAAAGAACTTTGGAATTCAGGCTGGTTTGAAGATGCCTACTGGTCGGACGAATCAATTAGCTAACGATGGTTCCACGGTTGTAGATCCAGGCTTGCAACTTGGGACGGGAACAACGGATATTATTCTTGGTGTTTATTACCACAACAATTGGAATGATCATTGGGGTTATTTTGGTCAAGCTTTATATCAAAGAGCTTTAAATTATTCGAACTTAGCGGGTGGATCTTATAGGCCTGGCGATGGGTTAAATGCCAATGTTGGGGTACGTTATGAAAATTACGAATGGGTTAAACCGACCTTGCAAATTAATACGCGATTTGTAAAAACAGACTCCGGTGACGTCGCAGATACATATGCTACTGGTGGGACTTTGGTCTATTTAACACCAGGGGCGATATTTCCGGTGAGCGATAGAACTACAATTTATTCGAATATTCAGATCCCTATTTATCAAAATGTCAACGGCATTCAAATAACTCCATCGTTTATCTTTAGTGTTGGGGCAAGGGTCAGTTTTTGATTATTTAGTATTTTCTATCAGAGGAAGAACTACTTGGCGAAGGAAAGATTCATTCACCAACGGCTCTCCTTTGAGTCCATCTTTGACAATAATGCCTTGTCGATTAATGATAAAGGTACTAGGAATTCGCCATATCCTCCCGAACTCTTGAAGAGTAAGATCTTCTTTATAAGCATTGGTAAAAGGGTAAGTGGCAATCAATTTTTTTGCGATCACCATATCAGCAGGCTTATCCATACTAATGGTCAATATCTCTAGACCTTTTGCATGATAAGTTTGATAAAACGATTGCAAGAGAGGTAATTCTTCTTTACAGGGCTCGCACCAACTGGCCCAAAAGTTGATTAAGATGACTTTACCTTGCCACTCTTTGGTGGAAAAAGTCTCTTTATTGAATACATGCCCAGAGATGGTTGGTAATGAATCGCCAAGATTGAGTTTTGCTAAAGCTGGCAAGGACATTAAGATAGTCAGGCAAGATACAACGAGAAAGTTCTGTAATAGCCACCAAAGACGATAATAGGGTGAATTCATCACCCCATTATAGAAAACTTTGACGACCTTAGACTTTTGGAAATTTTCTAGCTGCCCAATAGATGGTTCCTTCGCTACCATAGCGTTCGGCGTGAGGAGTTTCAGCCTCCATGGTAAAGGTATCTCCCACTTTCAGATGATCTGTATGATCACCGCGTGTGAGCCACATTTCACCTTGAGTAACCATACCATGCACTGAAAACTCATGAGTATGTAATTCACTCACTGAGTTCGCTGCCCATTCACGCACAGCAACCCCATCATAGCCTTTTTCAATAGATGCTTTGGTAAATTCTTCTAAATTTAAATTCGGCATTCCTTTTTCCTTAGGTAAAGAGTTTTTTGACTTTAGCGGGGGTCATCGGTAAATTATAAATACGACCATTTGTTGCCATTGCAACTGCATTAGCAATGGCTCCCACACCTGGTCCTTGGGAACCTTCGCCAACACCAACTGATTTCTCATTAGGACGGTTAATCAGTTCTACATGCACTTGAGGCACATCTTCAAACCGTAAGATGGGATACTCACCCCAAGTACTCGTCTGGATCATCTCTTGATTAAATTTTATTTCCTCGAAGATAGTCCAACTTGCTGTTTGAACGAGACCACCTTCGATTTGATTTTTAAAGCCATCAGGATTGATAATCAGACCAGCATCGGCCGCGGCCCACATCTCAGTGACGCGAACTTTACCGGCGCCATCTATTTCGACTCTTGCGATGACAGCGCAGTAGACTTGTAAATTTTTGTATTGGGCAAATCCAATACCTCGACCAATAATTTTGCCATCTCGTTTGATGCGTTTTTCGTTTGGCGTCCAGTTTGCCATACTAGCTACTTTGTTAATCACATCTTTGGCTCGTTGATTTTGCAGATGTTGTAAACGAAATTCGACAGGATCAGTTCTAGCTTTTTTGGCTAATATATCCATCATTGATTCGATGGCAAAGACATTCGCATAAGCTCCTAATGTTCTCAGTGCGGAAACTCGAATAGGCATTTCGGCAATTAGGTGATTAACAATTTTTTGATTGGGAAAGACATACATCGGAAGCGCATTGCGATGAGAGCCGCCCGCAGGTAGTGGGATATTGGTGACAGGTGAGGGCTGTTGAGGATTAGCCATATACCAGCTACTTACAAGGTTGTTGCCTATTTTTTCGCCAGGACGTGTGCTGTGAGTATGACTGTAAACATCTTCATTCCAATCAGAAATCATGCCTTTGTCATCGACGCTGGCACTAATTTTCACCGTCATGGCGCTGCCATATGGCTCCCATTGAAATTCATCATCACGCATCCATTGCAAACGAATCGGTTGGTTAGGGAGTTCGCGAGCAATTAAAGCAGCGTCTAGTGCGACGTCATCAGCACCACTTTGGCCATACATGCCAGAACCTTCCTTATGGATGCAGATCACTTTTTCTGGGGTTACATTGAGGGCTTTAACAATATCGGTACGAAGCGGATACATGCCTTGTGAATGCGTATAAATTGTAGTGACATCATCTTTAAAAATTGCCACTGCACATGAAGGCCCAATACTGCCATGGGCTGTAAAAGGTTTGGTAAATTCTGCAGACACATATCGCCCACCTTTTTTGGACGAGTCTTGTTTGACAGCATGTTCTGTGTCGATACTTGTTAACTCGCCCATGCTCTTAAGCCATGCTGAGGTTGAGCTTGGCAGATCTTTCTTCAAGTCCCATTGACAGAGTTTTTTAGCAGCATTTAATGCATCAATAGCTTGTTCTTCACGACTTGCTACAACGGCTAAAAAGTTACCATTTTTTATCAGCGCCACAACACCCGTCATTGATTTAATTGCCGCCTCATCAATACTCACTAGAGTAGCTCTTGGTGCAGGGGGATGAATCACTCGGGCATGCAGCATGCCAGGAAGTTTCATGTCTTGCACATAGGCTTCACCACCAGATACCTTTGCAGGTATATCTATGCGTTCGATGGATTGCCCAATATAGCGGTGCGAAGAAATAGGTTTGGGCTTATATTTACCATCAGCCTTTTGTTGTAAGAGTTCATTGGAAGTGAGTTTCCAATAGTTAACGGACTTCCCATTTGAAGCGGTAATCACGCCATCTTTGATGGTTAAGTCAGATGCTGAGACATTTAAAGATTGAGCCGCTTTTTCAAGCATCGTGCCACGCGCTTGAGCGCAGGCATAGCGTAATGCTAATCCACCAAACTCAACTGACTGGCTTCCCGAGGTCACGCCTTCATTGGGGGAAATGCCCGTTGTAGAAGATAGAATATGGATACGTTTAATATCAACGTCCATTTCATCAGCAACAATTTGGCTAAATGCAGTGGCAATACCTTGCCCAAACTCAACTTTCCCTGAGAAGACATCGATACTTCCTTCAGGGTTAATGTACAGCCAACTATTAATATTGAGGTTATTTTTAAGGTCAATTGGGAGATCTGGGGCAGTATTATCGGCAAAAAGTTCACTACCAACACTAAAGCCAATAACAAGACCTGTACTTTGAATGAGAAACTTGCGGCGGGAGTTTTTGGTAGGGGCGTTCATGCTTGTAACTCCTTCGCGGCAACTTTAATCGCCCGCAGAATTCTACTGTGGGTTCCACAACGGCATAGATTGCCATTGAGAGCTTTTCGAATCGTGTCATCGGTAGGGTTTCTATTTTTATCGAGAAGAGCCTTGGCACTCATCATCATGCCGGAGATACAAAAACCACATTGAGCAGCTTGCTCTGCAATAAAAGCTTTATTCAAAGCACTTAAAACGCGATCGTTTTTATAATCTTCTAAAGTAGTGATATTGCCTTGTACCTTGCTGGTTTCAATAAGGCAAGAGCGAACCGCATTGCCATTAATAATGACGGTACAGGAACCACATTGTCCTTGACCACAACCGTATTTAGCAGAATTGATATCACAGTCATTACGCAGCGCATACAGTAGGGGGGTTTGTGGTGATGTATCAACGGATTTCATTTTCCCATTGACTTGAAGTTCGATCGTCATTTTTGCTCCAAAAGTTATATTTATCCTTCAATATAACCGAACTTGAGGATACTTTGTGCTAGGTACTTCCCTAAAAGAAGGGCTAGACCTTCAATACGTTATTTCTGGCAACAATCTCACCCCAATTAACGTACTCTTTTTGTATATATTGGTTACATTCATCAATGCTCGAAAAGGTTCTAGGAATGCAGCCTATGGAGATGAGTTTTTGATCGACATCAGGTGAAGACATGACTTTCATGACGGCATTGTAGGTCGCATTGATTTCGGCTTTAGGGGTACCTGTTGGATAGATGTACATAATCCAGGTGGCGGCCGTGAAGTCTTTGTATCCTTGTTCAATAAAGGTCGGAGTATCTTTATAAACTCCGCCGAGTCGTTTTGAGCTACCGACAGAAATGACGCGTAACTTCCCAGACTCTACGTGTGGCCGAATTGCTGAAGCCGTCTCTAGCGCCATCGTTAAATTACCCGCAATGACGTCCGTTAGACCAGCGACACTGCCGCTATAGGGGACATGCAGTGATTGTATGCCAGCGCGACGTTTAAATTCTTCTAAGGCTAAATGAGAGACCGTTCCAATCCCCGACGAGGAGTTACTCAGTGAGGTCGGGTTGGCTTTTGCATAATCCACCAGTTCTTTTAAGTTTTTGATTGGTAGATTAGGATTAACGGCCAGAACGAAAGGGAGATCGCCAACTAACCCGGCAGCGCTGAAGTCTTTTTGGGAGTCGTAATTGATACTTTTGTAAATATGTGGGTTCGTTGCAATTGCAGACATGTGGGCGAGCATCATGACGCTGCCATTATTGTTAGAGTGAGCCAATTGACCCAGAGCGATACTTCCGCCTTGTCCAGGGCGATTTTCAATCACATAATTATCACCGCTCACCGCTTGCATTTTTTCAGCGAGCATGCGCGCAACTTGATCGGTAGCTTGACCCGCCGGAAAGCCCACTATGACTTTGACGATTTTGTTAGAGTTACTTTGCGCGAAAATGCGTGGCGCAACTCCTAAGGCGCCTATGCCCAGAAGAACTTGGCGTCGAACGTGACTGAATGGATGAAAAGACATCAAGAATTATTTCAAGAGAAGTTGAGCAACAATCACAATCCCTGCGCCAACTCCAGCTGCAATGATCAGCCAAGATGCGGGAACTTTATTCTCTGGACTAGAACTTTCTGAAATTACCGATGGCGTGTGATTGGTGGTCACTGCTGAGCCAATGGTTGGTACTGCGGCTGTATTTGAAACGCTCGCAGTTGCAGTAGTTGAGACTGTAGTTTGTGAATTTGATCCGCCACCGAGCTCTTTATTAAAGGCTTTAAAGAAGTCATCCGACATTTTTTTAGCAACGCTATCAATTAAACGTGAACCAATTTGTGCTAGTTTTCCACCAACGTGCGCTTGAGCGGAGTAGGTAAGTTCGGTGCCATTTTCAACCGTTTTTAATGTAACGGTAGAAGAACCTTTACCAAATCCGACAGCGCCACCTTGTCCTTCAAAAATCAAGACACAAGAATTAGGTGCATTGGGTTCTGTAACATTTAAAGTGCCATTAAATTTAGCCTTCAAGGGACCTATAGCGGCGGTAATAATGACTTTGAAAAGGTCTGGGCTCACTCGTTCCACGGATTCGCATCCAGGCAAGCACTTCTTAAGAACTTCAGGACTGTTGAGTGCGTCCCAAACAGCTTGTTGATTTGCGGGAATAATTTGTGAGCCAAGAATTTCCATAATGATTTTTCCTTAAGTTAAATCCTATTTTAGTGCGATTTTTTCTTCATTGCGGCGGAAGTGTTCACTATTGAGTGCAGACTTCTTGCATAGTCAATAGCGCCAGCTTCATCCATTCTTGCGGCGTGATGTGTATATTCTTTTAATCCAAGGATGGCGGGACGCGGTCTTGACAACAAGGTCTTTAGGAAATTTTCAACACCGGCCTTAAAGCTCGCAGCGGGTAATGTTTTGCTGGTAAAGCCGAGAAGTTGAGCTTCTTGCGCATTGATAAAGTCTGCAGAGTAGGCCATATATAAAACTGCATTGCGGTTAATTCGGTCGTATAAGGCTGACATGACCATGGTTGGCATGACATTATGTTCGATTTCTGGGATGTTAAAGCTGGCTGTATCGCTTGCAAAGGAAACGTCTGCTAGGGCGGTAATAGCTGTGCCAAAGCCCATGACACGTCCTTCAACGGCCACAATGACAGGGACTTTACAGTCACGAATCGCTTTGTAGCAACCAAATATAGAATCGTATTCAGAGCGACGCTCATACGCTTCTGGTGAAGCGGGTGGGGCGTCAGCGTTACGCTTACGGCCTGTGCAAAAGTCTGGGCCAATACTGGTAATGAGAACAGCATCTGACTCTAGGTGAGCTTGATCTAAAGCCTTACTTAAAATAAGAGCCATGCCGTCGCTAACAGCATTATCTTCGGGACGATTAAACGTTACCCGTAATAGGCGCCCATCTTGTTGAACGATTACATCAGTGCTCATTGTTTCTCCAGTAGTCAAGAAGTTGTTTGGTTTTGTATAGCGTCCCAAATGGCATTGGGTGTCATTGGTAAATAGTCAATCGAAGTATTGATTGTAGCTAATGCGTCATTAATGGCGTTTGCAATTGCGGCAGGGCTTCCTAAATAACCTGCTTCGCCAGATCCTTTTTGCCCAAATTCGGTTAAAGGAGAAGGGGTACAGTGATCAACAATGGAAATTGCAGGAACTTCAGAAGAGCTCGGGAGTAGGTAATCCATAAATGTTCCAGATAAGAACTGACCTTCGTTAGAGTAGGCGAACTTTTCCATTAGTGCTGCGCCGATGCCATGCGCGATACCACCATAGGTCATACCATGAACGACATCAGGGCTAATCATGACTCCGCAATCATGGCCACATACGTATTTACGAATCGTTGATTTCCCGGTTTCTCGATCAATACTCACAAACACCACATGAGACTCAAAGGAGTGGCAAGGATACATTTGTACGCGACCATGCTCATCGGGTAAGTCACCACCGGTGGGTACTTCCCACACGAATTTTTCTTGCAGACCTGGCTCCATATCTTTAGGCAGAAGGTGATATTTGCGATGTGCAATGGCCACGAGTTCTGACCAACTCACTTTCTGATTGGGATTATTGCTGGCATAAACTTCAGTACCATTAAAAACTAGTTGATCTGGGGTAAGTTCTAATTGTTTTGCGGCAATAGCAATTAATTTTGTGCGTAATTTTTTAGCCGCACCTGCGGCGGCGCCCCCCAGCATAATGGCCATACGGCTACCTACTGGACTATTTGAAGGTAAAGCATTGAGTGAATCGGCGTGAAGTACGCGGATTGATTCCGGATTTTGTAAAAGAATTTCTGCTAGAACTGTAGAGACCAAAGTTTCATGAGATTGTCCAGAGGTCGATGTGGCCATCAAGGCTGTCACTTGACCGCCAAGATCTATCCGAACCACGCAGGATTCCATCCAAGTTGTAGTTTCATTTTTTGGGTTAAATAAAGGCTCAAAAGAAGAATTACCACCAGAAGGTTCAAGACAAGTAGAAACACCGATTCCTGCAAGTAAACCTTGTGCTCGCAGAGCATCGCGCTCAATGATTAAGCTTTCCAAGTTAGCATGATTCAGGGCTTTGTCCAGCACCGTTGCATAATCCCCTGAGTCATACGATGTGCCGCTAGGTATGAGGTAAGGAAATTCATCCTTGTTAATGAGATTGCGCTTACGCAGGGCAATCGGTTCCATTTTCAAGAATCTAGCCACTTTATCGATACCTGTTTCTAAAGCATAGTTGGTAGGGGCTTGACCAAAACCCCGAACAGCTTCTTGGGGAGTCTTATTGGTAAGGACTGCTTGGGCTAAATAGGCCACACTTTTAATCCGATAAGGACCACAAATCGCGCCAATGGGTTTGCCGAGTTGCAAGGGTGAGCGACCGGCATAAGCGCCGATATCTTCAAGTGCGCGCATTTTCATACAAGTGATTTCACCATCTGCTTCAAATCCAAGGGTGACTTCAAAAAGACGGTCAGGGCCTTGCATATCACCGCCCCGCATATTTTCTAATCTATCTTCGATAAATCGGATGGGCTTACCTAATTTTTTGGCCAAATAGCCTACTAAGATGGCGTGTTTAAGTCCACGCTTAACACCGTAGCTTCCTCCTACATCAATATCGTAGTGGACCCGTACGGCGTTCGTTGGTAGTTGTAATGAACTCGCAATTTGTTCGGGATATTTAGGCATTTGAACGGATGCCCAAACATCTAATATTCCGGTCGCATCAGACCATTCGCAGGTCAGTGCAAAAGTCTCGATAGGGACTGTTGAGCTTCTTGCCCATTTAACACGATAGCTTAATTGGTGCGCGCTTTTGGCCATGTCAGCGTCGACGGGCCCCCAAATAAATTGACGATTAAAGATGAGATTTGTTTTCGCATCTGGATGCACAATATGGGCGGCGTCTTGCATCGCCTCTTCAGGATCCATGATGTAAGGGAGTTCTTCATAGTCCACTTGAATGAGTTCTGCGGCGTCTTCGGCAATCGCTCTTGAAATTGCAACGATGGCACAAACCCACTCCCCAGAATATCTAACTACATCTTTTGCAAGAGGATAACGTTTAACTTCTGGGGCATCGACACCAGGTAAGACTGGCAATACTGCGGCATAGATTTCTTCACCAGTAACTACTGCTTTTACACCGGGTAGTGCTAAAGCTTGGCTGGCATCAATTCTCAGTATTTTTGCGCTGGCGTAAGGGCTTGCAACAATCGCAACATGAAGAGTTCCGGGTTTTAAAACATCCCCAGCGTAATTACCTTTCCCAACGACAAAGCGACGATGTTCTACCGCACGGCGGTGTTTGCCAATATATTTAAATTGATCGTAATGAGATGGGGGAGATGAGTTATTTTGGGTCATGTTGATTCCCTCGTCGCATAAACCACAGCATCAACAATTTGTTGATATCCTGTGCAGCGACATAAGTTGCCGCTAATAGCTTCACGGATTTCATGCTCAGTCGGATGCGGATTTTTATTGAGTAGTCCTTGACAAGTAATGAGCATTCCAGGGGTACAAAAACCACATTGCAAACCATGTTTTTCGCAAAAAGCATCTTGAATTTTGGAGAGTTGTCCACGCTCAGGTGCTAAACCCTCTACAGTGGTTATTTCAACGCCATTGGCTTGCACGGCGAACATGCAGCAAGACCTTATGGGATCGCCATTCATCAATACTGTACAGGCTCCACAGATGCCGTGTTCGCAACCTACATGGGTGCCAGTTAAACGGAGTTCATCGCGTAAAAAATCAACTAAAGTTGTGCGCGGTTCAACCGTCGATTGAATGGTTTGGCCATTGATTACCAGTTCTATAGAAATGTTTTTCATCAGATAATGTTCTTTTTATGAAGATGAGGATTTAGATGATGTTAAAGCCAACTGAGCAGCTTGTTGCATAGTTCTTTTTAACAAGGTCTTTGCCAAATTTCGACGATAAGGAGCACTTGCGTGAAGATCGCTAGCAGGCTCAGTTTGTTGTATGGCCTTATCTACCAATTGATCGATTGCATCATTGTTCAGGGGATGACCGAGCATGGATTGAGATAAGTCATCAAAGCAGTAGGGCGTCCCTCCCATACCGCCTACGCCAAATGTCATTCGCAACACTTTTTGCTGCGAATCCAATTGAAGTTGGGTTGCTGCGGAGGCCATCGCAAAGTCACCTTGTCGAATCGATGTTTCTTCAAAGGCGTAGCCAATGCCTGACCCTGACCAAATCGGCCAATCAATATGCGTCAAGCATTCTTGAGGGTCAATATTCGTCCACATAGGGCCTAGAAAAAGCTCATTTGCCAGACAATGACGCTGACCTTGATCGATACTTTGAAAATGAATTTTTGCACCAAGCAGTGTTGCAATCAGTGGGAGTTCAGCGGAGGGGTCAGCATGAGCAAGACTGCCACCAACGGTGCCACGGTTACGAGTTTGCTGATGTCCAATCCAGGGGAGTGCGATACCAAATAAGGGAATTTTTTGAGCAAGTGGACTTTGCTCTAAAGTGCATTGTTTAACAGTTGCTCCAGTTCTTAAAAAGCCATCGACAATGTTGATGCCTTGTAATTCAGATAGACGGTGAATATCAACAAGATGTCCGGGCTTAGCTAAGCGCATCGCCATCATCGGCACTAAACTTTGACCTCCTGCAATCAGCTTGACATCGTCTCCATGCTCTTTGAGAAGTTGGAGTGCGTGCTCTAGGCTTTGTGCGGGGTAGTACTCAAATGGGGCGGCTTTCATAAAAACATATCCAAATTTTTTGTCTCGGTTTTTTTCATTATTATCAAACACCTATATTATTACTGATAGTATGTTAAAAAAACTCACAATACCATCAATTCTATTAAGAAGTAATTTAACTGTTTTATGAGAAAACTACCACCTTTAAACGCTATTCGAGCTTTCGAGGCAGCCGCTCGTCATGTGAGTTTTACTAAAGCTGCCCATGAATTACTTGTCACTCATGGCACCATTAGCAAACAAGTTGCCATTTTAGAGTCCTGGTTGGGGTTGGATTTGTTTAACCGTAATAAGTCTCAGGTCACGTTGACACCGGCGGGTAAAGAATTTTTATCCTCTATAACGCCAGCGTTAGACCGAATTGCCGTCAGCGCTTCACAGCTTTTAGATAGATCTTCCGGTAATATTTTTCAAATTAGTGCCCCTCCAACATTTACCTTGAGGTGGTTAATTCCGAGAATTTCCTCCTTTCAAAAGAAGATGAGCCATTTAGAAATCAAGTTAACCACTTCGATAGAGGCAGTTGATTTTCGCTCTGGTCAGTACGATGTTGCGATTCGAGGCTCTTCGAACGCATTACCGAATCACGTATCTATTCCATTTATGACAGAAACAATTGTGCCGGTTTGTCACCCTGATTTGATAGAAAAAAACCATCTTCATCAGGTAGCTGATTTAGCAAAACATACATTAATTAGTTATGACACAGAGCCATTAGCTTGGAAGGATTGGTTGCAAGACGCGAAAGCCTCTCATTTGAAGCCGGCTAATCTACTTCAATTTGAGCAAATGTATTTTGCATTACAAGCGGCAGCAGAAGGATTGGGGATTGTTTTGGTGCCATTATTTTTAGTTGCTGATGAGGTGATTTCTGGAAAGTTAATCTTACCTTTAGGACTTTTGGCGGCAAGAACGAGGCGTTATTACCTAAATGCGCCCTTGGTGATTCCTGAAAATCCTTTGATCGAAAAATTCACGGAGTGGTTAGCCCAAGAGGGGCGGGATACCGAGAAATCAATTGATGATTTGTGTATGAATATGAATTTTTGAGGTATGAGTTATTTTCTGATTTCAGGTGATATGATTTTTGATTAATTAATAAAGAGATTTAAATAATGAGCCAGGCACCCAAATATAGAGATCTTCATCAACATATTGATGAGTTAAGAAAACAAGGTCTTTTACAAGAGATTACTCAACCTATTGATAAGGACTCGGAGATGCATCCCCTGGTTCGTTGGCAGTTTGTTGGCGGGATGGCAGAAGCTGAGCGTAAGGCATTTTTGTTTACCAATATTATTAATGCACAGGGTAGAAAATACGATATTCCTGTATTAGTTGGCGGACTTGCGGCGAATCGTCAAATTTATAGTGTAGGTATGGATTGCGCAGTTGAAGAGATTCAAAATAAATGGGACCAAGCGATCCAGCATCCGATTGCCCCGGTTTTTGTTGATAATCCTGAGTGCCAAGAAGTTATTCTTGAAGGTGCTGCACTTCAGGGTGAGGGTAATGGTCTTGACATGTTATCGGTACCCATTTCTACACCAGGTTTTGATAGTGCGCCGACCTTAACGGCGACCAATGTCATCACGAAAGATGTGGTAACAGGTAGTCAAAATATGGGAACCTATCGTTGCCAATTAAAGGCGCCTGATCGTTTAGTGGTTCGAATGGCAACTCGTGTTGGTGGTGCTGGGGGGTATTTGCATTATTTGGCTTGGAAAAATGCCGGTCATAAGACTATGCCATGCGCTATTGTATTGGGGTGCCCACCTTACGTTGCTTTTATGGGGCCTCAAAAATTACCCATTGGAGTTGATGAATTTGATGTTGCTGGTGGTTTAGCTGGTGAAGCTATTCAAATCACTAAGGCACATTCCGTAGATTTGAATGTTCCAGCGCAGGCAGAGATTGTGATTGAAGGTCTGATCGATTTGGAGTGGCTTGAGCCAGAAGCTCCGTTTGGTGAATCCCATGGTCACGTAGCATTGGAAGAGTTTAATTTGCCAATGATCATTACAGCAATTACCCATCGTCGCCAACCCGTGATTCCTTCCTACATCAGTCAAGTAGCCCCAAGTGAGTCAAGTGTGATTAAACGGGTAGCTTATGAGCCTTTGTTTTTAAATCACCTTAGAAAAAGTTTAGGTATCAAGGGCATTAAAAAGGTTTCCTTACATGAGCCATTGACGGGACTGCTCCGAGTCACGATTATTACTGTTGAGAAAAATGTCCCAAAATCTGAAATCTGGCGTGCTCTGTATGGAGCAGCTTTTTTCAAGGGTGATTGTGGAAAAATCTGTATTGCTGTTGATGAAGATATTGATCCCGATAATGCCGATGCTATTTTATGGGCGATGGCCTATCGCATGAATCCTGTTGTTGATGTTCAGACGCTCGAGCATCGTGGGCAGGGACACGGTCCAAAGCGAGAAAATGATGGCGAAGAAGACTCCACAATGCTGATGGACGCTACGATGAAAAGTCCGATGCCTCCTCTTGCGCTGCCAACTCAAGAATATATGGAGCATGCCAAGGAGCTTTGGGAGAAGATGGGGTTGCCTAAATTAAAGCCACAAGCACCTTGGTTTGGATACTCTTTAGGGGATTGGTCCCCCGTTTGGGATGCGGCAGCGAAAAGAGCAGCTCAGGGCCATTACCTAGAAAACGGCAAAATCAGTAAAAAACAGATCAGAAATGATGTAAAAGCAGAAACGAAATTTAGGCCGGAAGAACCGTCATAATAGAGGTTTGAAGAATTTGATGAAAGCATAGAAAGACAAAATGACCAGTCCTCAAAGATTAATCGTAGGCATTAGTGGTGCTTCTGGAATTATTTATGGCGTTCGTATTTTGCAAGCGTTAATCAATAGCGATATCGAGACACACCTCGTGATGTCTGAATCTGCAAGGTTAACATTATCTTCAGAGTTGGACTTGACTGTTAAAGATGTTGAAGCGTTGGCGACAGAAGTTCATCATATTAAGAATATTGGCGCAACGATTGCTTCTGGTTCATTTAAAACGATGGGTATGGTAGTTGCGCCTTGTTCGATTCGGTCTTTATCAGAAATCGCCTGGGGTGGCACAACGAGCCTGCTATCTAGAGCTGCTGACGTTGTATTAAAAGAGCGTCGTCGCTTAGTGCTGTTGGTTCGTGAAACGCCTTTGCATGCGGGGCATTTAAAGTCGATGACACAGGCTTGTGAAAACGGAGCAATTATCATGCCGCCAGTACCTGCTTTTTATGCAAAGCCAACGACGCTAGATGAAATGGTTAACCACACGGTTGGTCGTTGTTTGGATCTATTTGATATAGAAACAAATCTGACCAAACGTTGGGAAGGTATTGGACAATAAAAAAGGGTATTTATGCAATTATTGAATGTCAAATTATTTAAAGTTCTACTGAGTCTGTTATGCCTTACAGGCATCAATGCGTTAGTTCACGCTGCAGACGGATATCCTAATAAACCGATTCGTTTGATTTTGGGTTATGGGCCTGGTGGCGTTGCAGATATTACGGCACGTATGATCGCCCAAAAAATGTCAGATTCCATGGGGCAACAAATTGTTGTTGATAACCGTCCTAGCGCCGGAGGTATTGTTGCTGCACAGGCTGTCGCATCAGCTGATCCTGATGGCTATACGATTTTGCATTTGAATTATGGTAATGCTGTGAGCGAAGCGATCTTTAAAAAATTGCCTTACGATATTCAAAAAGATTTTGAGCCAGTTTCCTTGATGGGTTCATTTGATGTCGTCATGTTGGTCGATAAAAATTCCGATATTCAAAGTGTAGCGGACTTTATTGCGAAGGCTAAAGCTAATCCTGAAAAATATAATTTGGGTTCTGTCAGTATTGGAAGTGGACAGCATATGGCGGCAAGTCTATTTAAAAATTTAGCAGGATTGCAAGTCGAGATTATTCCTTATAAGGCGACATCGAATTTATTTATGTCTTTAAAGTCGAAAGATATATCTGTGGCTTTTGAGGTAATCTCCCCAGCGATGCAATCCCTTAAAAATGGCGATATGAGGGCGCTGGCTGTTTCAAGTGCGAAGCGGTATGAGGGATTTCCTCAGGTTCCGACGATGAGTGAAAGTGGTATCAAGGGTTATGATGTCGTGGCTTGGAATGGCATGGCGCTTCCAGCAAAAACTCCGCGCGCTATAGTTGATCGTTTAAATAAGGAAGTGAATTTAGCCTTAAAAGATCCTGAGGTGAGAGCGAAGTTTCAGAGTGTTGGCATTGATCCTAAAGGTGGTACACCTGAAGATTTCAAATCGATCATTGCTAATGAAGTCGCCAAATGGAAAAAATTAGTTGTGCAGTTAAATATGGAAAAACTTTAGATAATAGAGGGTCATGCTGATGCAACAAGCAACATTATTTGTGTACTATAAATTAATGCCATCTGAGCATGAAAAATATCGTCTTTGCATTGAACGTTTACAAACTCAGGTAAGCAAGTTTGATGCCTCATTGGAATTTACAATTTTGCAACGTCCTGAGCTTGGTTCAGATGGAAATGAGACTTGGATGGAGGTGTATCGTCATCCGGAGGGAGTTTCTGCTGAACTCACAGAAAAAATTCATGCGTTAGCCTTAGCTAGTGGACTTCCTACGCAAAGAAAATCAGAGCTATTTATCCCGTTAGTATGACAACTATTTAGCCTTTACCTTGGAGCAATACATGCATATAGTCGTTTTAGATGACTTCGAAAATTCTTTATCGATACTCAAGACCAACCCCGTTATTACTGCCAAAGCTACTCTTGATATTCACCAAGATCGTTTGGTGGGTGATGCTTTAATCGCAGCTTTAAAGACTGCCGATGTGATTGTGATGAGCCGAGATCGGACACCTTTTCGAAAGGATCTCATTGATCAATTACCTCGATTAAAGTATGTGGTTTTCACAGGGAGTCGCAATTTATTAGTGGATTACGACGTTTTAGAGCAGCGTCAAATTCCTATTAGTTATACGGAGTTTGGTCCTTCCAAAGAAACAACAGTGGAATTAACTTGGGCTCTCATATTGGCTGCCTACAAACGGGTTAATGAACAAAGTCAATTAATCGAGCATGGACTATGGCGTAATCAACATTCAGTCTTACCTGCTCTAATTGGAGAGCGTTTAGGTATTTTAGGTTTAGGCAATATTGGTGCTAAGGTAGCTAAAGTAGGTCTTGCTTTTGGAATGGACGTTGTGACATGGAGTCCCAACATGACTCCTGAGCGGGCTGCGGAGCATGGTGTCAAATCGGTTAGAAAAGAAGAGTTGTTAAGCACCTCTAGGATTGTGAGTTTACATTTAGTTCCCGGACAAACTACCCGAGGCATTATGAATGCTCAAACGCTTTCATTGATGCGATCTGATGCACTTCTAGTGAATACTTCCCGATCCACGTTGATTCAAACTGCTGATTTGGTAAAGGCATTAAAGATGGGTAAACCGGCGATGGCAGCAATTGATGTTTTTGATGAAGAGCCATTACCTAAAGACGATCCATTTAGACAAATTAGTAATATTCTTATGACTCCACATTTGGGCTTTGTGTCAGAGCCTGTCTATAAAAGGCTGACATCTGGGGTGGTAAAAGCTTTAGAAGCTTGGTTGAATGAAGCGCCGCTGGTCAATCTAGTAAAAAACTGATCATAATCGTGCATAATATGAGAACTACATGATTGACAACAGGATAAATAACATGACAATACGTTTAGGCGATCAAGCCCCCGATTTTGAGCAAGACTCTTCTATTGGAAAAATTAAATTTCACGAATGGGCAGGTAACTCTTGGGTTATTTTGTTTTCGCATCCGGCAGATTTCACGCCCGTTTGCACAACGGAGCTAGGTTTAACGGCGAAGTTAAAGCCAGAGTTTGATAAACGCAATGTTAAAGCCATTGCTTTATCAGTTGATCCTGCGGACAAACATAAAACTTGGATCAAAGATATTGAAGAAACCCAACACACGGTTGTAGGTTTTCCAATTATTGCTGACGAAGATAAGACGGTATCCAATTTATATGACATGATTCATCCGAACCAATCTGCAACTGCAACGGTTCGTTCTTTATTCGTCATCGATCCAAAGAAAGTCGTGCGCTTGATGATTACCTATCCAATGAGTACAGGTCGTAACTTTGATGAAGTTTTACGTGTTGTTGATGCATTACAACTCACCGATGCATACACAGTTGCAACTCCTGGAAATTGGAAAGATGGCGATGATGTGATTATTCCAATGACTGTACAAGATCCAGAAGTGATTAAGGCTAAGTATCCAAAAGGTGTTACTTCACCAAGACCTTATTTACGGATTACTCCACAGCCGAATAAGTAAATCTCTGTCGTTTACAAACAAAGCCCACTTCGTTGTGGGCTTTGTTCTTTATAATCCATGATGAGTGCCATCAATAAGGATAAAAATGACAAGCTCTGTGTTTCGGTCTGTTTTGTGCAAAATAGCTTACCAAGCCTGTTTTTTAATGGGCTTTTCAGTAATGATATTGCCGACTCATGCTGCTGAGCTACCTCCTTTAAGAATTGCTGCTGCAGCAAATTTGAATGGGGTCTTAAATGAGCTGTCGGCTCTTTTTAAGGAGCAGACTAAACAATCTGTTGATGTGGTTTATGGAGCGTCTGGTAACTTTTACCAACAAATTGTGCAGGGGGCTCAGTTTGATATATTCCTGTCAGCGAATGAAGAATTTGCCGACCGATTAGCGAATTTAGCGCTGACGCAAGGAATTGGTACTGTCTACGCTCGCGGAAGATTAGTGCTTCTGGTTTCACCAAATAGTAAGGTGATTTTAGACCAAAATTTTGCTGATCTAAAGCGCGCTTTGCAAGATGGACGAATTGATAAATTTGCCATTGCGAATCCAGCTTTGGCACCATATGGCCTTGCTGCGACTGAAAGTTTACGGATGTATGGATTATCGGACTTAGTCAAACCACGTTTAGTGATGGGTAGTGATGTTGGTCAAACGATGCTATTTTTAAAAACACAAGCCGCACAATCGGGCATGGTACCGCTTTCAATGGTGCTACCTCCGAATCCTCCGATCAATGGCCCTTATACGGTCATTCCAGAAAAATTACACACGCCAATTTTGCAGAAAATGGTTTTGATGAAAACTGCCACTCAGAACGCAAAAAGTTTTTATCAATTCTTACAAACGGATGAAGCTCGTAAAATTTGGCGAAAATATGGTTATGAATAATTTAAAGGGTATCTATTAAGATGGATTGGGAATCCCTCCGTCTTTCTATTGAATTAGCCCTATTAACGGCGCTATTTTTAATCCCCTCGGGTATTTTTATTACCTACTGGCTACAACGTCAGTCTAGTTTAGTGAATCAATCTTTTCAAGTACTTTTCACCTTGCCCTTAGTCTTGCCGCCAACGGTCTTAGGCTATTACATATTGGTGGGTCTTGGCAGGGGGAGTTGGCTCGGTAATTACTTTTATCAATTGACCCATGTATCTTTAGTTTTTTCATTTACAGGCATTTGGTTAGCGAGTTTATTATTTAATATCCCGTTTGCCTGGTTACCAATTATACGAGCCTTTGAAAGTATTCCTCAGGACTTAAAGGATGCTTCTAAAACGTGTGGCTTAAGTACTTGGCACACTCTTTTGAAAATTGAATTACCGCTGGCGTGGAAGGGTATTTTGACGGGTTTAATCATGACTTTCACCCATACCTTAGGTGAGTTTGGGGTAGTTCTCATGGTGGGTGGAAACATTCCCAATCAAACACGCACAATTTCGATTGCCATTTACGATCAGATGCAAACCCTTCATATGGATGAAGCTGGGGCTATGGCGCTGATGCTTTTATTCGTTTCATTTTTAACCATATTGTTGACTCAGTTTTTTTTACATCGACCCAATCATATTCAACGGCAAGTGACCTAAGATGCTAAAAGCGGTATTACGTTCCCAAAATCCTGTTCTTTTAGACATGTCTTTTGAGTGTCAGCGGGGAGAGCTATTAGCTTTGGTAGGACCATCCGGGAGTGGTAAGACAAGTGCATTGAGATCTCTGGCGGGACTCATGCCATTGCATGATGGTTTGATTCAGGTGGATGGTCAAATTTGGTTTGATGCAACGCATCAGATATCTATTCCAGCTGCTCAGAGAAGTGTTGGAATGGTTTTTCAGAACTACGCACTATTTCCCCACTTAAATACCTATGACAATATTTTTCTGGCTCTTGCTCAACATCAAAGTTCGGAACTGGTTGAAAGTTTAATGAGGGACATGGGCTTGCTAGATTTACAAAAGCGTTTCCCGCATGAGCTCTCTGGCGGACAGCGGCAGAGAGTAGCTTTAGCAAGAGCTTTTGCCAGGAATCCAAAGTTGCTTTTACTTGATGAAGCGTTTTCAGCAGTCGATCATCCAACACGAAAAATCTTGTATGAAGAATTGATTAAGCTCAGGCAACGCATTGATATCCCTATCGTGATGGTGACGCATGATTTAAAAGAAGCTAGACTGCTTTGTGATCGGATGTGTATTTTGGATCAAGGTAAAACATTACAACAAGCATCACCTGCCCATATTTTTTCTAGTCCACGTAACGCGCGTGTTGCAGAACTCGTTGGTTTAACAGATATCTATTCAGGTACTTTTTTTAAGAGTGATTTTTCTTCTAGTGATGTGCGTAGGGCATATTTGCAATGGGGGCAAGGAGTGCACTCGATGAAATTACAGATTGAAGATAAGGGGCGCTTGCCAGATAACACCGAAGTCAAATGGGTCATCTCCGGTGAGTTTGTTGAGTTATCTAGAGACAATCAAGGTCGTACGAATTGTATTAGCGCCAAAGTGGAAGAGATTATGCAGTTAGGGGATATCTCGAGCATCACATTTTCTTTAGATTTACCTTTTTCAGAAATGATGTATTTAGAGTTAAGTACACGGATGGTAAAAGATTTTCAATTACTGAAAAATGATCGTTTATTTATCAGTTTAGATCCTGCGGGTATTCACATCATGCCGGTGTATTCAGACCCAAACGTTAAGATGTTGCAAAAATTAAAGCGTGAAAAGAAAATTCAAATTGGCGCTATATTATTAGTGGCTGGCCAGGGTACTCGCTTAGGATCGATTCCTAAATCATTGATGAAGATAGATGGTAAAACGTTACTAAATCGTCATTTAGAGGCGGTAGGTCGATTTGTTACTACACCCGTAGTGATTGTGACGGGTTATTATGAGCAGCAAATTCGTTCGTCGATTTATCTACCCGATGTTCATCTGGTAACTAATTCTGATCCCGCGAGAGGGCAGTCGAGTTCTGTTCGTATAGGATTAGAGACTATCTATCAGCAAACAAAGGACTTGGATGTTGTACTCATGGTGTTAGGGGATCAACCTTATCTTGATGAGTCTGATTTACGACAGCTCATTGAACAATTTAAGGTCATGCCCTCAGGTGATTTTTTACTCCCCATGGTAAATGGTCAACGTGGTAATCCAGTATTACTTTCTGGCAAAGCTTTACAAGAAATCATCAATTGTAATGAGAAGATGACGGTTCGAGATTTTATGGATTTACATCCACACAGGGTAACTCAATGGGCATCGAATAATCATCATTTCACCTTTGATATAGACTCTGAAGAGGATATGATGGATTTCCAAAGTAAAACTGGGATGTATATCGAGTTACCATATCAAGATCCTCAATAAAGGAAGATTTATTACAGATGGAAAATATTGATATTACTGTGTTACGTCAATTACTAGCTTGGCGGATGGAGAATAAAAAAGCCTTACTTGTTACTGTTGTGAGGACTTGGGGGTCTTCGCCTAGACCCATTGGGTCAATTATGGCCATGTGTGAAGATAGTCGAGTCACTGGGAGTGTTTCTGGGGGATGTATAGAGGACGATTTAATTCGACAAAATACGCAAGCACATGCTTTAGCGGATCAGGTACCGCAATTTTTGCGCTACGGAATTTCTGCTGATGAAGCACATCGTTTTGGTTTGCCTTGCGGCGGAACCTTAGAGTTACTTTTGGAATACAACCCGGATGCACAATCATTAAGAGAACTTATTGATTTATTAAGTCACGGTTCTTTAGTCTCGCGTCAGGTGGAATTAGCAACTGGCCAGGTAAAGTTAATGGCCACAGACAAACCTGCAGAATTAAGCCTTAGTACTCAACATCTAGTAAATACTTTTGGACCTGAATATAGGATGTTGATTATTGGTGCTGGTCAAATGAGTGAGTATTTAGCGACGATGGCTTTATTTAATGGGTTTTCAGTGACGGTTTGTGATCCAAGAGATGAATATCGAAGTTCATGGTCCGTCCCTGGTGTAAACCTCGATCATGGTTCCCCAGATGATATGGTGACGAATTTAAAGCCTGATTCGAGAACATGTATTGTTGCCTTGACCCACGATCCTAAGTTAGATGATTTGGCCCTAATAGAGGCATTACAGACGGATGCATTTTATGTAGGTGCGATTGGCTCACGCCGCAACAATGAGTCTCGCAAACAACGCTTAATTGAACATTTTGACCATACCCACGAGTCTTTAGAAAAGTTACGCGGTCCAATTGGTATTTATATTGGGAGTAAAACCCCCTCAGAAATTGCAGTGAGTGTGATGGCTGAGATATTAGCTGTGAAAAATGGAGTACAGTTATCAAAACAGATGTCAGTTGCCCAGGCAAAAACTGAACTCAATTTATAAAAAGACAGAAGGAGAATAAATCATGGATCAGAAAGATAATACTAATTTCAACATCAGTCGTAGAGATTTGATCAAAGGTACAGTAGCCTCAGGTTTGTTATTAGGTGGTTCCGTTCAATCTCAAGCTCAGAGTTCCGTCAATATGAGTCCAGAATCAGTTCCACCTCCGATGGTAAAGCCAGGATTACGTTTAGTTACCTTTGTACCAAGTGCTCAAGAAAAACCTCGCCTAGGCGTGGTTCTCAATGATGGACAAGTTTTGGATATTGCCATTGAAGGGCGTGGGTCAAAACTCGGTTTTGATCCTTATTCCATGTTGTCACTCATTCATGCTGGTGAGATTGGTCTTGCACAAGTACAGCAAATTGTTTCACAGGGCATGAAGAAGCGAATGATGAGACCACTGATGAATCAAGTGAAACTACTTTCACCTATACCTCGGCCACAAAGTAATATTTATGCTGTTGGTTGGAACTACTTAGATCACTTTGAAGAGGGTATGCAAGCAAGAGCGGATAAGAGTATTAAAGAGTATCCAAAAAATCCAGTATTTTTTACCAAAGGTGTATACACAATGAATGGGCCTTTCGATCCTATTCCGTATGACGCGTCTAATTCTCCGGAAGCTGATTGGGAAGTTGAGTTAGCTCTAATCATCGGTAAAACTGGAAAAAATATCCCAGAAGCTCAAGCTATGGATTATGTCTACGGTTATTCAGTCTATAACGATACGACACTGAGAGATGTCCAACAAAAACGCCATAGTGGGCAGTGGTTTAAAGGTAAGAGCATAGATGGCTATGGGCCGATGGGGCCTTGGATCATGACGGCCAATGCGGTAGATTTAGATAGTGTGCGTTTAATATGCCGAGTCAACGGTGTTGAAAAACAAAATGGATCTTACAAACAAATGTTCTTTAAGATTCCGAGCATTATTGCCGAGTTATCACGAGGATTAACACTAGAGGCTGGCGATATTATTGCTACGGGTACTCCGCCAGGGGTAGGGTTTAGTCGCAAGCCGCCTGAATTTTTAAAACCTGGTGATGTAATGGAATCTGAAGTTACTGGGATTGGCTTAATTCGTAACCCGATCAAGAACGAAGTCTAAAACGATTTCGCAATTAGACTGATTCCTACAAAAAGGGCTAGAGTTGCAAACATTTGCTGCGCTCTCGGCCCGCTAATTTTCTTTTCCAAAGCTTTGCCGATCAGCAGTCCAATGAGCGTACCTAGGGCGAAAGGAATGGCAATCTTTGTATTGAGCGTGCCGATGAAAAGAGATACTGTTGCGCCACCGGCGCTAACAATAGCGAGGACGCCAAGGGATGTGGCCACGATTGATTTCATGGGGAGGTCAGTAAATTTCTTGAGAGCGGGGACAATTACAAATCCGCCACCAACCCCGAGTAAACCTGATAGAAAACCAGCTAGTGCTCCAGTAAACATTAAGCATTTAGCGCAGGAGATACTCCAGTTGAATTTACCGGTTAAGGTATTCAGTTGACAAGGTGGTTGGTTTCGTAAAGAAGATAGCCCTTTTTTTTCCTGATGAGCTTGATTTAACAAGTTAACGGAAACATAGAGAAGGATGATCCCAAAAAGAACTTGCAATGGTGCATTTGGCACAATTTGTGCTAGCCATAGACCAATGGGTGATAGAAGGAGTCCTATCAAAGACATTAAGAAAGCGGCTTTGTAGCGAAGAACCTTTCCCTGAAAGCCAATTAAAGCTCCAGCTGCGGCGGCCAATGTAATTGCTGATAGTGCGATTGGACTAGCTTGAGCGATAGGTAAATTCAGTGTAAATACTAGAATCGGTACAGACAGAATTCCTCCACCAGCGCCGGTAATGCCCATGATGATACCGATTAAAATACCTAATCCAGCGGTCTCAAAAAATACAGGAGCCATATAATCTCTTTAAAAGGGGTACTTTAAATCTATTAACATCACGTGTGATGCCATACTTCGTAGGAGGTTCTTTATAGTATATAGATAATAAAGTAATTAACTAATAAATTTTGGTTATATTGTTTATCTTCACCTATAATTTACCTACGTAGTTCACCAACCTAAGAGAAGAATATGAACCCTATTGTTGAATCATTCTTTGATGCACCGACAGGAACATTCACCTATGTTGTTTACGAAAAAGTCTCTAGTCAGTGTGTAATTATTGATTCTGTTTTGAATTTCGATACGAAGTCAGGTCGAACATCAACACACAGTGCTGATGAGGTGATTACATTTATTCAGGATCATAAGTTAGATGTAGTTTTTATTTTAGAGACTCATGCTCATGCTGACCACTTAACAGCGGCGCCTTATCTGAAGCGTAAGCTAGGTGGAAAGCTAGCGATTGGATCGCAAATTCAGCAAGTACAAAAGGTTTTTAAAGAAATTTTTCACTTAGATTCAACCTTTATTCCAAATGGTCAGCAGTTTGATTATTTACTAGATGAAAATGAAGAAATATTTTGTGGTCAGTTAAGTATTCAATGTTTATATGTGCCAGGCCATACACCCGCATGCATGGCTTATCAGATAGGTGATTGTGTGTTTGTCGGCGATACGATGTTTTTGCCTGATGTTGGAACAGCACGGTGTGATTTCCCAGGTGGTAATGCGAAGGCTCTCTATCAATCGATTCAAAAAATCTTAAATCTACCACTGAGTACACGACTTTTTATGTGTCATGATTACCCACCAGAGGGTCGGATGATCCAGTGTGAGACTACGGTCGCTCTCCAACGAAAAGGTAATATCCATGTTCATGATGGTGTTTCTGAAGTTGATTTTGTTGAAATGCGAACGGCAAGAGATAAGACCTTGGAAATGCCAGCCTTAATTTTGCCCTCCGTGCAAATCAATATCCGTGCTGGAGAATTTCCCTCACCAGAGTCAAATGGCGTCTCCTACTTAAAGCTACCCATTAATCTTCTCTGAACATCAGATTCAAGTCGATTATTCAAACTACCTATAAAATAGTAGATTAGTTTGAATGAAGGGGATTTTATGAATCAACAGCGTAGGATATTGTTAAAACACTCCGCCATCTTTGGTTTGATGGCATCTGTAGGTTTGATTAGTCATGCTCAAGCTGCTGAGTGGAATAAATCGGCTTTTGACGGAAAAAGCTTAGATGAAGTATTTAAGGTGTTGAATACTGGTGCTCCCGAAAAATCTGCAGCAATAACTTTTAATGCCCCAGATATTGCTGAAAATGGGGCGGTCGTACCCATTAGCATTTCTTCGAATTTAAAAGTTGAGCAAATCGCCATTTTGGTGGATAAGAATCCCAATACTTTAGCGGCGTTATTTTTTCTGCCATCTGGGACCGAGTCTTTTGTTACTTCAAGGATCAAAATGGCGCAGACATCTAATGTATATGCTTTAGTGAAATCAGAGGGAAAATGGTTCATGGTTGTCAAAGAGATCAAAGTGACTCTTGGCGGCTGTGGCGGTTAATTGATTACATAATAAGTTTTTTTTAAGGAAGATATATGCCAGATCCAATGCGCTTAAGAGCTACTGAAAAAGATGGTGTTGTTGATGTCAAAATTTTAATGAGGCATGATATGGAGTCGGGGCAGCGTAAAGATGCCAATGGTAAAACAATACCGGCTTGGTTTATCACTCTTTTGAATGTTCAAGCACAAGGCAAAGAGGTTTTTAATGCTCAGTTTGGCTCGGCTGTTTCCAAAGACCCTTTTTTGAACTTTAAATTTAAAGGAGCCAAAGGCGATCGACTCGTTGTAAGTTGGGTTGATACCAAAGGCGATAAACGCACTGATGAATTGATTGTTTCTTAAGCCAACAATCCATGAAATCCTCATCTATTCATCTATTAAAGTTAATATACTTTGTGCTTTTTTTAAACATTAGCCATATATCTTTTGCACAAAATACAGCTGACGACATTGCAAGATATCGCGAGATGATCGCCGATGGTAATCCATCGGAGTTATACGAGATGGCGGGTGAAGAGCTTTGGAAAAAACCAGTTGGACCATTTAATGCTTCGTTAGAAAAGTGTGACCTTGGACTGGGCGCTGGGGTGGTAGACGGCGCCGCAGCTCAGCTACCCAGGTATTTTAAAGACACGCAACGCGTTCAAGATCTTGAGTCACGGCTCATGACCTGTATGGAAAAACTTCAAGGCATTGCTAGTAAAGACATCATTGAGGCTAAGTTTGGTGTGGGGCTTAAAAAAGATATGGACGTTCTAGTTGCTTATATAGTGACGCATTCCAAAGGACAAAAAGTCAAGGTCAGCATGTCGCACCCCAAAGAAAAAATCATGTATGAGATGGGTAAAAAAGCTTTTTACTATCAAGCTGGACCATTTGATTTTTCATGTGCGTCTTGTCATGCACAGGATGGACGTCGTATTCGTTTGCAAGACTTACCGAATCTCACCACGCATGAGGGTGCTATTGCAGGATGGGGCGCATGGCCAGCGTATCGAGTTTCTAGTGGGCAATTTTGGACGATGCAACAACGTCTTAATGATTGTTTTCGACAACAGCGTGTCGCATTTCCTATTTATGGTTCAGATGTCACGGTTGCGCTTTCGATGTATATGGCGATGAATGCCAATGGCGGTGTGATTCAAACTCCAGGGTTAAAACGATGAGATCTGTCACTTATACATATTTGTTATCGATAATTTTTTTCTTAGTTACGAGTTCGACCTATGCCCAACAAAAATCTGATCCCCAGTTTCAGAAAATGATGTATGAAAGTTTTCGTAGTGAGGGAAATGCAAGTATTGATCGTATTCAACAAGATGCTACTCAACAGCTTTGTTCTGAGCCAAGGTTGATCAAAAGTAAAGCAGGAGCAGCAAAGTCGCTAGAAATACAAAAAATAAATATGGCGACGATACAAGCACCTGCGGATGGAAAATATCTTGGTGATTGGAAGAGTGGCGAAGCGATTGCACAAAGTGGGCGCGGAGTGACTTGGTCTGATAGCGCAGCGATGGTCAATGGTGGTGGTTGTTATAACTGTCATCAAATAGATCAGAAAGAAATCTCCCATGGCAATATTGGACCAACCCTTTGGAATTATGGGAAGAATCGTGGTAACTCCCCTGAATTAATTCAGTACACCTGGAACCGGATTAATAATTCCAAGGCGTATAACGCTTGTAGCAATATGCCGCGCTTTGGACATTTTAAAATTCTTACTGAAAAACAAATTCAGGATGTTATGGCTTTGTTGCTTGATCCTCAGTCGCCCGTTAATCAATAGGCACCTTCATGACTATTCATCGTCGTGAGTTTTTAAAGACTCTTGCCATTGCTTCGGCAGGCGGTCTTGGACTTTATAGTGATTTTTCATTAGCGCAACAATCAGCAAAAGCTTTCTATGATGTTCCGTCTTATGGCAATGTCCATTTACTGCACTTTACCGATTCTCATGCGCAATTAATGCCTGTCTATTTTCGCGAGCCAAGCATCAACATTGGAGCGGGACTATCCTTTGGTAAGACACCCCACTTAGTGGGTGAGGCTTTATTAAAAGCCAATGGTATTGCTGCGGGTTCAAGAGATGCTTATGCCTTTACCCATCTCAATTTTACTCAAGCGGCTAAAAATTATGGTCGGCTTGGTGGTTTTGCGCAATTATCAACTCTTGTTCGGCAATTAAAAGCGTCGCGTCCTGGGGCTTTGCTCTTAGATGGTGGCGATACTTGGCAGGGTTCTGCGACGGCGTTATGGACTAAAGGCCAAGATATGGTTGAAGCATCATTAGCGCTTGGTGTTGACATGATGACGGCTCACTGGGAAATGACATTAGGTGATGCGCGTGTCATGGAAATCATTCAAAAAGATTTCAAGGGAAAAATTGATTTTTTAGCCCAAAACGTTAAAACAACTGACTTTGGTGATGAAGTATTTCCTGCCTATTCTATTCGTCAAATGAATGGGGTATCTGTAGCAATTATTGGACAAGCATTTCCGTATACCCCCATTGCTAATCCTGGATATTTGATTCCGAATTGGACCTTTGGTATTCAAGAAGAAAATCTACAAAAAACGATTGATGAAGTGAAGAGCAAGGGGGCGAAGCTGGTTGTTCTTTTATCGCATAACGGTATGGATGTTGACTTGAAGCTGGCTTCACGATTGCGTGGACTACATGCCATCCTTGGTGGGCACACGCATGATGGCGTTCCTGTTCCAGTACAAGTTAAAAATCCTGGTGGTATGACCTTAGTCACAAATGCAGGTTCCAATGGTAAATATTTGGGTGTTTTAGATGTTGAAGTCAAAGGTTCAGAACCAGTAGGTTTTAGGTATAAATTGTTGCCTATATTTTCCAACCTCATTGAGCCAGATGTTGCTATGACAACATTGATTAATAATATTCGGCGTCCCTATGAATCGAAGTTACAAGAAAAGCTAGCCGTGACGAATGATCTACTTTACCGTCGTGGAAACTTTAATGGAAGTTTCGATCAAATCATCTTAGATAGTTTGATGTCGCAAAAAAATACGCAGATTGCTTTTTCACCGGGCTTTCGTTGGGGCACCTCCATCCTTCCTGGTCAAGCGATTACCATGGAAAATCTCATGGATCAAACAGCAATTACTTACCCCAATAGTACTGTCAATGAAATGACGGGGCAAGCTATTAAAGACATCTTAGAGGATGTTGCTGATAATTTATTCCACCCTGATCCTTATTATCAGCAGGGAGGGGATATGGTCCGTGTGGGCGGTTTACAGTACACCATAGAACCACGTGAGAAAGTGGGTAAGCGGATTTCAGATATGCGACTGAAAGGGCAATTGATTGAAGCTCATAAAAACTATAAAGTAGCTGGTTGGGCAGGAGTGAGTGAGGCATCGAGAGAACAAGGTGGTGAGCCGATTTGGGATGTGGTGGCAAGACATCTTCGGGAGGTGAAGATCGTTAAAACTGTAAAGCCTAATCAACCCATTATCAAAGGTGTATCCTGAATTCCGATTGTGCTTGATGGAATCATTTCTGTTTAAAACTTTAAAAGGGTAGCTTTATGAACACATTGAAATACTTGTCGATCATTACTGTATACATATTGTCTAACCTATTTATTGTCCCATCAATGGCGCAGCCCCAGTCTACACAAGTGGTCTATCACATTGATGATACACAGTTTCAAGGGTTAAAAGGGCTGCGTAATATTCGTAATCATCTTGATGTTTCGCCATCGACAAAGATTGTTGTGGTGACACATGCATTTGGCGTTGATCTGTTGATGGAGGGGGCGAAAGATCAAAAAAACCAAGTGGAATATGCGCCTTTAATTTCGGCATTGAAATCACGTGGAGTAAGGTTTGAGGTTTGTGAGATTACGCTAAAAAATAGAGACCTCAAAAAAGAGACATTTATTTTAGAATCCGACTTTACGCCTTCTGGTGTTGTGCGAATTGCTGATTTACAAGTTAAAGAACATTTCGCTTATATCAAACCTTAATCAACGCATCCCTATTTGAAAGAGGATGAGGCCGATGATGGCGCATCCAAAAATAATACGCATCATACTTTGCCCATAACGAATGAGGGCAATGCTTGACCCGACTATCAATACTATCGCAACCATCATGTGTTGCCAAAACATACTGCTGACGAGATTTTCTGGGAACAGGGTATGTAAGCCAAAAAAGAGAGCAAGGCTCGCAATCACGCCCACCACAGCGCAAGTGATGCCATTCAGAATGGGGAGTAGGCGTAATTCTTGACGGGTGGATTCAATCAAGGGGCCACCTAAAAAGATAAAACAAAAGGAAGGTAAAAAGGTGAACCAGCTCACTACCAACCCTCCAAAAATACCTGACCATATTTTGGAGTTCAAAAATAGTTCATTTGTATAAGAGGCAATAAAACCAACAAAGGTAACCACAATAATTAAGGGGCCAGGTGTTGTTTCTCCAAGGGCAAGACCATCCATCATTTGTGCAGTGGTGAGCCAGTGGAAATGTTCGACGGTTTCTTGGAATACGTAGGGGAGAACAGCGTAGGCTCCACCAAAAGTCAGTAAAGCTGCTTTGGTAAAGAACCACGCTAATTGGGTGAAGACCGATGATTTACCAAAAAAATGCCATAACAATCCAAAAGGTATACCCCAGGCAATGATGGAGACGGACAGTACTAGAATGATTTTTTTGATACTGAAAAATGTATGAGACAACTGTATTGAATCATCATCGATGATGGCGGGATGATGTACTGTTGAATTTGATGATGAAGCGTGTGAGCTTGTGGTGCCTCCCATCAGTTCTGGATTTTTCCGGTGAGCGAAAAATCCAATCAATCCGGCACCGATAATGATGATAGGGTAGGGAACATGGAGTTGTATCCCACAAAATGCACCCACGGCTAGGGCAATATGGATTGGTTTTTTTAGAATTCGTTTACTAATTCGGTAACCTGCTGCAATCACAATTGCTGTAACTGCCGGTTTAATCCCTAAAAAGATACCTTCGATGAGTGAGGTATGTCCGAAGACGACATAGATCAAGGATAAGACAATGAGTAAAAGAATCGCTGGAAAAATAAACAGAAAGCCGGCAATCAATCCACCAATCGTTCGATGTAAAAGCCAGCCCATATAGATCACTAATTGCAGGGCTTCTGGGCCTGGCAACAGCATGCAATAGTTTAGAGCATGTAAAAATCGTTGTTCAGAGATCCAGCGCTTATTTTCGACGAGCTCTTGGTGGACCGTCGCAATTTGTCCGGCAGGTCCTCCAAAACTGATAAAGCCTAATTTGAACCAAAATAAAACAGCGTCCCGGAAGGACGCTGTGGGTGCTTGATGAGTTGTCATTCCGTGATCATTCGGACATACCACCGACAACTTGACTATAGCCGGCATCTACATAGGTAATTTCCCCAGTAATGCCTCCAGCTAATTCAGACATAAAGAAGGCGGCGGCATTACCGACATCATCAATCGTCACATTTTTACGCAGAGGGGCATTTTTCTCAACGCTTTCCAAGATTTTTCCAAAATCCTTAATGCCGCTAGCTGCTAGAGTTCTGATAGGTCCAGCCGATATACCATTCACGCGTATGCCTCGGCTACCCAAAGATTGAGCTAGATATCTCACACTCGCTTCTAGAGAGGCCTTGGCAAGTCCCATCGTGTTGTAGTTCGGAACAACGCGCAGGGACCCTAAATAGGTTAATGTCAGCAAGGCGGCTTGAGGCGAGAGCATCGGTAGTGCAGCTTTAGCCATTGCTGGAAAGCTATATGCAGAGATATCGTGAGCGATATGGAAAGCTTCACGACTTAGACCCTCGATAAAGTCACCCATGATGGCTTCTTTTGGGGCAAAACCGATGGAATGTACAAAACCATCAAACTGAGGCCATGTTTTGGCTAAATCGGTAAAAAGCTGTGATATTTGTTCATCGCTGCTGACATCACAATCAAAAATGAGTTGGCTGTTAAATTCAGCTGCAAAACCCGTAATACGCTCCTTAAAGCGCTCACTGACATAGGTAAATGCTAATTCTGCACCTTCCCGATGACAGGCTTTAGCGATCCCATAAGCGATGGATCGATTGGATAAGACACCTGTAATGAGAATTTTTTTACCGGATAGAAAACCCATGTTAATTTCCTTATGAAAATGACGACTATTACAATTATTACAAAAACTTTTCAGCCAACTACAATTGTGTCACATCACTCATGACCGACCTGAAGTAAGATAAACGTTCTGCTATGAAAATCATCCTATTATTTCTGAGTATTCTTTTTTTCCCCCAATCTGGTTGGGCGGCGCACGCTTTTGCTCAATATGGAGAGCCCAAATACCCAAAAGATTTTTTAGCCTTTGATTTTGTTAATCCCCAAGCACCTCAGGGTGGAACGCTCACGTTAGCTAATCCGGATCGTCGAACCAGTTTTGATAAATTTAATCCCTTCACTTTAAGAGGTGTTTCCGCCCCAGGTATTGCTGATTTAATGTTTGAATCACTTGCTATTGGGAGTTCTGATGAGACTTCCACCATTTACGGTTTAATTGCAGATGACATGGTGATATCTCCAGATCATTTATCGATGACATTTCATCTTCGTCCAGAAGCTAAATTTAGTGATGGAACTACGATCACTGCCAGCGATGTTAAATATAGTTTTGATACGTTAATGAGTAAGCTAGGTCATCCTCGATATCGCACGATATTTGCGGATATTAAACAAGCGGTGGTGGTTTCGGATCGTGTCGTTCGGTTTGACTTTAGATCTCGAACTGGTGAAGCGCCCTTATTAGTTGGAACGATGCCGATTTTTTCACCGCATTGGGGCCAAAAAAAGGATGGAACCAAAGTGGCTTTTAACGATTTGGCTTTTGAGTCACCGATTGGCAGTGGTCCCTACATCATCGAGTCTTATCAAACTGGAAGAAATATCATCTTTAAAAAGAACCCCAATTATTGGGGTAAGAATATTAATGCTCGTATTGGGAGCTTTAATTTTGACCGGATTGTTTATAAATTATTTAGTGATGACACGGTTCGCTTAGAAGCCTTTAAAGCAGGTGAGTTTGATGCGATTGTCGAGTATCGCGCCAAGTTATGGGCGAAAAGTTATGTAGGTTCGAAATTTAATAATGGGCAACTCATCAAGCACGAGTTTAAACACCAGAATGGCGCTGGTATGCAAGGATTTGCCATGAATACGCGTAAGGAAGTTTTTAAAGATCCAAGAGTACGTCAAGCACTGGGTTTGGCGCTGGATTTTGAGTGGCTCAATCGGCAGATTTTTTATAGTCAATATAAACGTTTAGATAGTTATTTTGCGAACTCTTTACTTGGCGCATCTTATGAGGCGAATAGTCTTCCTGATGGTGAAGAGTTACGCTTATTAAAGAGCTTGCAACAAAAATATCCCAGTGAGATAACTCCAGAGATATTAGGCCCTATGCCTTCACCTACTAGCACGAATGAACCTCAGTCTCTCCGAAAAAATTTACTGAAAGCGCGTGATCTTTTGGCACAAGCGGGTTGGACATATCGAGATGGCGCGCTACGGAATAAAGCGGGTCAGCCCTTTGTCTTTGAAATGTTGGAAGATAGTCCGTTCTTATTACGAATCCTGACTGCATATGTCCGTAATTTAGAGAAATTAGGGATTCAGGCTAATGTGAGGACAACCGATAATGCGCTTTATCAACAACGTCTCAATGAGCACGATTTTGAGATGACGACGATTCGGTATCAAGATACCCAAAGTCCTGGTAATGAGTTGTGGGATCGTTTTGGGAGCGAAGCGGCAGGGCAAAAAGGTTCTGATAACCAAATTGGGGTTCAATTGCGCGCTGTGGATGATTTAATTGGGATGATTACTCGAGCCGAGACTCGCGAAAAGCTCTACGTTGCTACTCGCGCTCTTGACCGTATTTTGATTCATCATTATTTTGTCGTACCCCACTGGTATAACCCGACCCACCGAGTTGCTTATAGCTCGCAGTTAGGTTTTCCAACCCCCCCTTTGTATTACACTGCCGAGGGTTGGGTTTTAAGTAACTGGTGGCGCGAAGCTCAACCGCTGAAGAAAGAATAAACATGAGACATGGTTTAGCTCCTTACATCGTCAAACGATTATTACTCATGATTCCAACATTGATTGGGGTTTTAACCTTAACTTTTGCTGTGGTTCAGTTTGTGCCTGGAGGACCTGTTGAGCAAATGGTGCTTGAGTTAAAAGGGCGGGGCGGAGCTGGGGTAGGTGCTGGCGAGGCAACCGGAGGAGGAAGTACCTATCGTGGTCGGCAGGGTATTGATGAGAAAAGATTAGCAGAAATTAAAGCTCTATATGGTTTTGATAAACCCCCGATCGAACGATACTTTAGTATGCTTGGAAAATTTGCACAGTTTGATTTAGGAGAAAGCTATTATCAGCATCAGAGTGTTTGGCAATTGATTTTGACAAAGTTGCCAGTTTCTATCAGTATCGGTTTGTGGACTTTTTTCATCACGTATTTAATTTCCGTACCACTGGGTATATCCAAGGCGATTCGGGACGGCACGCGCTTTGATACGATTTCCAGTTTATTGGTCTTAATTGGTTATGCTATCCCTGGATTTGTTATGGGTATCTTATTGCTTGTCCTTTTTGGGGGAGGTTCTTTTTTACAAATATTTCCATTACGAGGACTAGTCTCTGATAACTTTGAATCACTCTCCTTGACGTCAAAAATATTAGATTATTTATGGCATTTAGTATTACCAATTACTGCTTCTGTCTTGGGTAGCTTTGCCGTGATTACCATGCTGACTAAAAATTCTTTTATAGAGGAAATACGTAAACAGTACGTCACTACTGCAAGAGCGAAAGGTTTGCCGGAGCATTTAGTATTGTGGCGACATATATTTCGTAACGCCATGATCCCCTTAGTTACTGGGTTTCCTGCGGCGTTTATTGGAGCTTTTTTTGCTGGATCGTTATTGATAGAGACTTTATTTTCTCTTGATGGTATCGGGTTGATGTCTTTTGAAGCGGTTATGCGCAGAGATTATCCAGTGGTATTTGGAACTTTGTATGTATTTACTTTGATTGGATTATTCACAAAGTTACTCTCTGATATTGGTTATGTTCTCGTTGACCCAAGGATTCAATTTGGTAGTGGGGGTTCGTAATGGCAACCGTCAAGAAAAAAAATTCTGCTTGGCAACGATTCAAAAGTAATCGATTAGGGTATTCCAGCCTATGGATTTTTTTAATCCTGTTTGGAATTAGTTTGTGCGCTGAATTTGTTGCCAATGATCGTCCCTTGATTGTGCATTATGAAGGGCAATTTTATTTTCCAATTGTGAAAGATTATCCAGAAACGGTTTTTGGTGGTGACTTTGAAACACCGACTGATTTCCATGATCCCTTGATTCGAAAGCATCTCCAAAGTAAGAGGAACTGGGCTATTTTCCCTCCGATTGAATACAGTTACTTATCGCTTAATTACTTTTCAAAACAACCTAATCCTGCATCACCTTCAATGGATAATTGGGTAGGCACTGACGACCGAGGTAGAGATGTTCTGGCGCGTTTGATTTATGGATTCAGGCTCTCTGTTTTATTTGGTTTAGCCTTAACTATTGTAGGAGTCATTATTGGCGTTTTGTTAGGCGGTCTGATGGGCTATCTTGGGGGTAGATTTGACCTTATTACTCAACGTATCATTGATGTCTGGCGATCTTTGCCAGAGTTGTATTTATTGATTATTTTTGCATCTGTATTTAGTCCAAGTATTTGGTTATTAGTCATCTTGTTATCTCTGTTTAGTTGGATTCACTTATCTGATTATGTGCGCGTAGAGTTTTATCGTAATCGTAGTTTGGAGTATGTGAAAGCGGCAAGAGCACTAGGTTTATCGAATTGGCAGATTATGTATAGGCATATTTTGCCAAACAGTTTGATACCAGTGATTACTTTTTTACCCTTTCAGATGAGTGCAGCTATTTTATCGCTGACTAGTTTAGACTTTTTGGGTTTGGGTGTTCCTCCAGACACGCCCAGTCTTGGAGAATTGTTGTCACAGGGTAAATCGAACTTAGATGCGTGGTGGATATCACTAGCGACTTTTATTGTGTTGGTTGGAACATTATTATTGTTAACCTTTATGGGTGAAGCTTTAAGGAATGCCTTTGATCCACGCCGCAGGAGTAATGCATGATTCCGTCCTTAAAAATACAAGGCTTAAATATTTCTTTTGGGCAAGGTCGTAAAGAGCGTAATGTGGTTGAAAACCTCAACCTAGAGATTCCACCGGGATCGCGGATTGCGATTGTTGGGGAATCAGGTTCGGGTAAGTCATTAACGGCTTTATCGATTTTAGGTTTGTTACCTGATGGTGCTGATGTAAGAGGACATATTCATTGGGGTGATAAGAATTTATTAAGAATTCCGATGGAGGAATTAAGAGCCATCAGAGGACGTGAGATTGCCATGATTTTCCAGGAGCCGATGACAGCCCTTAATCCATTATTTACCATTGGTTATCAAATCATTGAGGCGGTTACGATTCATGAGCCCATGCTTCGTAAAGAAGAGTCTACTCGTCGCGCGATGGAAATGTTAGAGCGTGTTGGGTTGCCGGATGTGAAAAATAAGATGCACGCTTATCCGCATCAATTATCGGGAGGGCAAAGACAACGAGCCATGATCGCCATGGCGTTGTCGACAAAGCCTAAGTTATTAATTGCTGATGAGCCCACGACAGCGCTCGACGTTAATTTACGTAAACAAATTTTAGATTTGTTAAAAGATTTACAGAAGCACTCTGAAAATCAAGGCATGTCAATTTTGTTGATTAGCCATGATCTTAATTTAGTGAAAAAATTTGCTCAACAGGTGGTGGTGATGCATCAGGGTAAAGTGGTTGAAAGTGGTTCCACACAGAATATTTTTGAAGCCCCTCAAACTGCTTACACACAGTCTCTAGTTAATAGCCGTCCTGAAAAAAATCTATTACCTTTAATACCGCTAGCGACCCATTTATTAGATGCTAAAGGTATAGAGGTGGGTTACCCTGCGGAACAATCCGGGTGGAGTCAATTACTCCATTTTTATCAAAAAACGAAATATACCTCAGTTTTAAGAGGGATCAATTTTGATTTACGCCAAGGGGAGACACTTGGGATTATTGGTGAATCAGGCTCGGGTAAAACCACATTAGGTATGGCGCTTTTGGATCTTCTCGCGGGAACCTCAGCAAAGATGGAGGGGAATGTTGAATTACTAGGGAGCTCTTGGACGAAATTGAGCGCCTCGGATAAACGAGCTATGCGCGCTAAGTTTCAAGTCATTTTTCAGGATCCATTTGGCTCCTTATCTCCACGGATGTCCGTAGGGCAGATTATTGCTGAGGGTTTAGACGTGCATCAACCCAATTTGAGCCAAGCTCAGAAATTAGCTCGTGTAGCGGATGTTTTAGCAGAGGTAGGTCTGGAGAAGTCGGCTATTGATCGTTACCCTCATGAGTTTTCTGGTGGGCAGCGTCAGCGGATCGCTATAGCTAGGGCCTTGATATTAAAGCCAGAAATCTTGATTTTGGATGAGCCCACCTCAGCTTTAGATGTCACCATTCAGAAGCAGGTTTTAGCGCTATTGACGGATTTGCAGCAAAAATACAATTTGGCCTATATTTTTATCAGTCATGATATTGCAGTTGTTCGAGCGATGTCTCACCGGATTATGGTGTTGCAACATGGCGATATTGTGGAGTTTGGCGAGACGGAAGAGATCATTAAAGCCCCTAAAAGCGCCTATACCCAGCAACTAATATATGAAGCCTTTTGATATTTTTTGATCATCAACCATTGAAATTTGTCCGAAAGTCGTTTAGACTTAGGAAAAGCATTTACTTTAAATTATTAAAACATGAATAATCAACAACTTACGAAAACATTCTTAGTGGTTCCCTTAGCCATGGCGGCATTGATGTCCTCCATGGTTTTGGCGCAATCGACTGAAGAAGCTTCGACAGAGGCAGTTGCTAAGCCAGCTTTTTACAGAAAAGTTGCAGTTACCGTTTCCGATAGTACAGGGAGTTTGATTAATAACGCCATGCAGCTTATTGGTGTTCGTTATCGTTGGGATGATAAAGTTCAAACTGGTTTTGATGCTAGTGCATTTGTGAAGTATGTATTCAAAGATAATTTAGGATTTCTCTTCCCGCGTAAAACGGATGATATGAGCAAGGTCGGATTACAAATCTCTAGAGAGAGTTTGATGCCTGGCGATTTAGTTTTTTTCAACACCTTGCAACGTGAGAACTCGCACGTTGGTATTTATGTTGGTGAGAATAAATTTATTCACGCGCCTGCGCGGGGATCTGGAGTTCGTGTAGATGACATGACAACTGTTTATTGGGATAAGCGTTTTGATGGTGCCCGCCGTGTAGATCCTGTCTATAAAAACTCTATTCAAATGGATATGATTACGAAGTAATTTTCCAAAATAGTCATAATAAAGGGTAGCTTTGGCTACCCTTTATTGTTTTTTAAAAGCCTCGATTTTCATTTTAAGTAGTAGGATTTGTTGTTGCATAGCCTCTTCACCGGCAAGGATGGCAGAGTTTCTAGCGTTAAAGTCAGTGCCCTTCATTTGGGGTAGTTGAGGGACGACAACAACGTCTGCGAGTGGCAACTCCCAACGGGTAATGGCACTTCCCATAATCGTGGTTGTTTGCAGCAGAGTGCCTAAGATTCCGGATACATTTTGATTGGATGGGTCTGCTGAGATATTAATGGCGATGACGATATCAGCCCCTAAATTTTTTGCGTATCTAATGGGAACTGGTGAAGATAACCCTCCATCCACGTATTCTCTTCCGGCAATAATCGTTGGCATAAAGATACCGGGAACACTACTTGACGCCCGAACGGCCTGGCCAGTATTACCTCGCTGAAACAAAATCGAGTTACCTGTTTTTAAATCAGTAGCTACGATACCTAAACGAATTTTCATATTTTCGATGGAGCGGTTTTTAACCATTTGATTGACGGTTGATTGCAAAGCATCCCCCTTTATCATTCCACCTAATTTACTAGAGAATGGATTCATCCAATCGGTGATGGTTGCCTCGTCGAGATTGATGGCGATTCGTTGTAATTCGCCGGCAGAAATGCCTGTGGCATAAATGGATCCAATCACGCTACCAGCGCTGGTACCGACGATGATGTCCGGTTTGATGCCATTTGCTTCTAAGACTTTGATTGCGCCAATATGTGCAAATCCTCTTGCCGCACCTCCACCCAATGCGAGACCAATGACCGGAATCCTTGGAGGCGCGACAGGAGGGGCTGGGGGTGGAGGTGGAGCAAGAGTTAGAGGGGGTATTAGTTTCACATCGGAGTCAACTGGCGCCTCTTTTTTAGGGGGTATCGGTGAGCATGCCGTGATACCATAAAGGCACAAACACAAACATATAGTCAGTTTAATTGCTGGATACACCGAAATTTTTTGAACCATTTTCATGAGTATCTTTAGAAGGGGTACAATTTGTTGGTAAAAACAATTTTTACCAATGGTAAGGATTCCGATATAATAGCTTATTCGCAAAAGAGCTGAATCATCAACGGATAGATAACAAAGATGAATCAGTACTGAATGTCCTCCTCTGATAATCATTAAAGACTAATTTCTGATTGAGAGAATCAAGTAATACATCAAATTGAAAACACTGAGTTTCATAACTCTTGAGAGAGTAAATAGAAAGTAAAGATTGAAAGTAATTTCAAATCTCATTGAAATATGATTGAAAACCACTATAAGTTAGTGCTCGAAACTGCTCTTTTGTGCAGCGAGGAGCCTTTATCGATGAATGAATTGACACGTCTTTATGGCGATGAAGTCAGTCCTGAAAATATTATTACTTGGCTGAACGAGTTACAAAGGGACTGGTCTGAAAAAGGGATGGAGCTAGTGAACATCGCTACAGGCTGGCGCTTTCAAAGCCGTTTGTCGATGCGTGAATATTTAGATCGATTAACAGTAGAAAAGCCCCCCAAATATTCACGTGCAGTCATGGAAACTTTGGCAATTATTGCTTATCGTCAACCAGTAACGCGCGGTGAGATAGAGGAAATTCGTGGGGTAACTGTTAGTACACAGATTATTCGTCAGCTTGAGGACCGGGTTTGGATTGAGGTCATTGGTCACAAAGATACGATTGGACGACCTGCTTTATATGCCACCACCAAACAGTTTTTAGACGATATGAGTATTCCAAATCTTCAATCTTTGCCTTCGCTTGAAGATGGTGTCATTGTTGATCAAATTGCTCAACAGGTGATTAATTTTGAAGGTGCTTTATTAGATACGGCTAATGATTCTCCAGAAGAACAAGGCTTGGCTCCAGATGAACTTGGTGAAGATGTGTCAAGCCATGATGCTTCATCTGAAACTGATGCAACTATAGAAGTACCGATAGACGAAAAGAATAAGACCCATGACTGAAATAGAAAGACCTGATGAAGTACCCAAAGTTGTAACAGAGGGATCTTCAGACAATAAAGCGCTTTCTGCAGATCAAGGTTCACCACAAAACGCAGAAGGTGGAGAGTCAAAACGTCCTAGAAATCCCCGTTATGGGCGTAAAGGTGGGCGCTTCGGAAATAAACGTCCACGTCCGGAGGGTGCGCCATCCGAAGATGGTACTGAAGGTGCTAATCCTCAAGAGGGCAGTGAAGGTGGTAATCGTCCAAGAACTGGTGCGCGCCATCCTCATCAACGTACCCAACAACGCCCCCAACAACGTCCCCAACAACAGAATAAACCAAATCCTTTAAAGGAACAAAGCGAGCAATTATTTGCACAAGTTGTTTCGGGTGAGTTTGATGCATTGTTAGATAGTCCGGAATTGGTAGAAGTAACGGCGAGTACAACGAGTGATGATGAAAACTCACAGATGACTGTGGTCGACCCTAGTTTAAAAGCAATCCAGGATGCAAGTTCTTCAGAATGGGACGATTCGAATGATAATCATGAGCAACCTGACAATGATGAGGCTCTGAATCAATATCAATTTGCCAATGTGCAAGATTTGCCGATGTCAATGCGTAATGAAGTTTGGTCTGATCTAGATGGTTTAGATGATGAAGTCGAAGATGAAGACACGGTCAAGTTACATAAAGTATTAGCTGATGCTGGAATGGGTTCACGGCGTGAGATGGAAGAACTGATTATTCAGGGGCGTGTTTCTGTGAATAGTATGCCAGCTCATATTGGTCAGCGGATTGGGCCGACGGATCAAGTCCGCATTAATGGCAAGATGGTGCATCGTAAGATTCAGACGAAGCCACCACGGGTACTGATGTATCACAAGCCAGCAGGAGAAATTGTTAGTCAGTCTGATCCAGAAGGTCGCCCAACGGTATTTGAACGTTTACCAAAAGCCAAAAATGGTCGTTGGATTGCTGTCGGTCGCTTGGACTTTAATACCGAAGGACTCTTACTATTTACGACTTCTGGAGAGCTTGCTAATCGTTTAATGCACCCTCGTTACGGGATTGAGCGTGAATACGCTGTGCGTATTATGGGTGAGCTTGAGCATGATCAGTCGCAACTTTTAAAAATGGGTATTACGTTAGAGGACGGAGTAGCGAAGTTCTTGCGTTTAGCTGATGGTGGTGGTGACGGGGCTAATCGTTGGTACCATGTTGCGCTTACAGAGGGTAAAAACCGTGAAGTGCGCAGAATGTTTGAAGCCGTTGGACATATGGTCTCCCGTTTGATTAGAACCCGCTACGGCATCTTTATTTTGCCTCCTAGGTTAAGACGAGGACGTTTTGAAGAAGTTCCTACTGATCAAGTGATACAGCTCATGAAGATGGCAGGCCTTAAAGCGCCAGTTTCTCCAGGAACTGGTAAATCGCCCCAAAGAGGCCATGACCGCAATACTGATGCTCAGGGACAACCAGATCCTATGCAAACGTCCGTATCTTATTGGGGGTCTAGAGAGGCGTTAAAAATGGCAGATAATCATTTAGGGCTAACTCAGCATAAAAACGGTCAAAACTCGAACCAAAATGGCAATAACGGTGGACAAGCTAAAAAAGGTGGTCGTCATCAACGTCCTGGCGGTCCAAAAGTTACTCATGAGAGCGGTTTTGTATCTACAGCAGGGGGTGCTGGAGGTCAACGAAGTGGTCGCCCTACTAATCGGGGGCCGAAAAATCGCCCAAAAACCGGTTTTAAGGGTCCAAGACCAAAGAAACCTAGTGGTATGGAATAAATTAGTTTATAATTCTATTTTGCTGAAATTCGAAGAGTTTTAGCAAGAAATGGGCATTTGCCCATTTTTTTTTGCATGAAATCGTTTTTAGAAGTTTGACATAAATGTATGGCTGATCAAAACCTAGTAATTGCGAACGTTGTTGAGAATTTGGACTACCACCTTGTAGATATTGAGAGAGAAGGTAGGGGATTACTTCGAGTTACGATTGAGAATCGGGATGTTGAGACGCCAATAACGGTCGCGGATTGTGAAAAGGTGAGCCATCAATTGACCTATATGTTGCCGGTTGAGAATATTGCTTTCGAAAGATTGGAAGTTTCATCTCCGGGAGTTGATCGAATCATTAAAACAGCGCAAGATTTTGAGCGTTTTAAGGGGTTGGAGATCACGTTGAAGTTGCATGTGGCAATGGCTAACAGAAAGAATTTTTCTGGGATATTGCAGGGTCTGCTGTCAGGCGATCCTCAATCTCGGGATGCGGTTTGGGGATTATTGATAGAGCCAAAACCTGGTGAGTCAGCAATGCTTGAGTTTTCATTAACTGACGTTGATAAAGCGCGGTTAGTTCCAGTACTTGATTTCAAAGGAAAAAAATCATGAGTCGTGAAGTTCTCATTTTAGTAGATGCGCTTGCACACGAAAAAAACGTTGATCGAGGCGTTGTTTTTGATGCTTTAGAGATGGCGCTTTCTTCAGCCACAAAAAAGCGTTATGACATTGATGTGGATATACGTGTAGCAATTGATCGTCAAACTGGTGAATACGAATCATTTCGTCGTTGGCTAGTTGTTCCTAGCGAATCTGGATTACAAGAACCAGATAAAGAGATTTTGTTATTTGAAGCTCAAGAGGAAATTCCTGATATTGAGACGGGCGAATATATTGAAGAGCAGATTGAATCAGTTGCCTTTGGTCGTATTGGCGCGCAAGCTGCAAAACAAGTTATTTTGCAACGTATTCGCGATGCAGAACGTGAACAGATTTTGAATGACTTCCTTGAGCGTGGCGAAAAAGTGATGAACGGTACTGTTAAACGTGCTGATAAGAATGGCTTAATTATTGAGTCGGGTCGTGTTGAGGCTTTATTGCGTCGTGATCAGATGATCCCGAAAGAGAATTTACGCAGTGGTGATCGCGTTCGCGCATATATTCTAAAAGTTGATCGTGAGGCGCGTGGTCCGCAAATTGAATTATCGAGAACTTGTCCTGAATTTTTACTCAAATTATTTGAAAACGAAGTTCCAGAAATTGAGCAAGGTCTTTTAGAGTTAAAAGGCGCTGCACGTGATCCTGGCATCCGGGCAAAAATTGCGGTAGTTACGCACGATAAACGTATTGATCCTATTGGAACATGTGTTGGAGTTCGTGGAACGCGTGTTACTGCGGTGCGTAATGAAGTTGCTGGCGAAGCTGTGGATATTGTTTTATGGTCTGAAGATCCAGCGCAATTTGTGATTGGAGCTTTGGCACCGGCACAGGTTTCATCAATTGTGGTTGATGAAGAAAAACATGTCATGGACGTCGTCGTTGATGAAGAAAATTTAGCCATTGCCATTGGAAGAAGTGGGCAGAATGTTCGATTAGCCAGTGAACTCACAGGTTGGCAAATCAACATAATGACTCCTGAAGAGTCTGCTAAAAAATTAGAAGATGAGATGCAAAAGGTTCGCGAGATATTTATGGCCAAGTTAGATGTCGATGCTGAAGTCGCTGACATTTTAATTGAAGAGGGCTTTAATAGTCTTGAAGAAGTTGCTTATGTTCCATTAAGCGAAATGCTAGAAATTGAGGCCTTTGACGAAGATACTGTTAATGAGTTGAGAACTAGGGCGCGTGACTCACTGAAAGAGATGGAAGATGCGTTACACGCTTCTACGAAAGAAGTCTCTCAAGAGTTGATTTCTGTGACTGGTATCTTGCCTGAGACGATTTTAAAGTTACAAGAGAATCAGATTCAAACGCGGGAAGACTTAGCGGAGTTAGCTGTTGATGAGTTGATGGATATGACTCAAATGGATGAAGAAAGCGCTAAGACACTGATCATGACTGCACGTGCACATTGGTTTAATTGAGGATAAAGACAGCGCATGGCGACTATTACTGTAAAGACATTGGCTGAAGAGTTAAAGCGCTCGACTGATCAAGTTCTTGAGCAATTAAGGTCGATTGGGATTGATAAAAAAGCTGAAACAGATACGCTGACGGATAAAGAGAAGAAGGAACTATTGGATCATATTGAAAACACACCCGCCCCTACAGATGCTGGTGCACGTAAAAAAATCACCTTAACGAAACGTGAGACGAGTGAAATTCGTCAATCTGATTCTGCTGGAAGAACACGTACTGTGCAGGTAGAAGTCCGTAAAAAAAGAGTGATTGTTAAAGGTTCTGAGGGTGGTGCAGACGACGCTCAAGCTATACCAGTAATTGCTTCTATTGTTGAACCTGCCAAGCCAGTTTCGATCTTAGACGATGCTGAATTAGCTAAACGTGAAGCGGAGGCAAATCGTCAAGCAGAATTACTTGCTCGTCAAGAAGCTGAACTTCAAGCAGCAACAGATGCTCGTAAATTAAAAATTCAGGCTGCTAAAGATGCAGAATTAGCTAAAGAAGTTAAAACAGAGATTATCCCAGAAGCAACTGTTTTAGATACAAGCGATGGTTCTAAAGTAGAGCCTGCCGCTGTAAAACCTGCGGCTCCTGTCGTTGAAGAAAAAGATACTTCTGAAGAAGATTTAAAGTCTTTACGTGCTAGAAGGGCTGTTGCTGAAGCTGAGGCATTAGCGATTCGCGAGATGATGAGTGCGCCTTCGCGTGTTCTGAAAGCCCCAGTTCCTCCTGTAGCTCCCGTTGTAGAAGATAAAAAAGGGACATTACATAAGCCCGTTAAAGTTGAAGGTGCTGAAGAAAAGAAAAAAGCGATTATTAAGCCAACTGGCAAGTTAATCAAAACCACTGAAACTTCTTCTACTTGGCAAGAAGAAGGCGCTAAAAAGAAGACTCTTAAAACTCGTGGGGATTCAACGGGTGGTCTTGGTGGTGGATGGAGAACTGGTGGAGGAAGAAAAAAATCCCACTCCTCAAACTCTGATGTACCGACCAATTTTGTGGCGCCAACTGAGCCAGTCATTCGTGATGTGCATATTCCTGAGACGATTACCGTTGCTGATTTATCTCACAAGATGGCGGTGAAGGCTGCTGAAGTAATTAAGTTACTCATGGGCATGGGGCAGATGGTCACCATTAATCAAGTGCTCGATCAAGATACGGCCATGATTATTGTGGAAGAAATGGGTCACGTTGCACACGCTGCCAAAATCGATGATCCTGAACTAGATTTAGGTGATCAAGAAGTTCATGTAGATTTTGTCAAACTTCCTCGTCCTCCTGTTGTGACTGTAATGGGTCACGTTGACCACGGTAAGACTTCCTTGCTGGACAAGATTCGTTTATCTAAAGTGGCGTCTGGTGAAGCTGGTGGTATTACTCAGCATATTGGGGCATATCACGTTCAAACACCTCGTGGAATGATTACGTTTTTAGATACACCAGGCCATGAGGCCTTTACTGCCATGCGTGCGCGTGGTGCACAAGCTACGGATATTGTTATTTTAGTAGTAGCTGCGGATGATGGCGTTATGCCGCAAACCAAAGAAGCGATTGCACATGCAAAAGCGGCTGGGGTACCGATTATTGTTGCAGTGAATAAAATTGATAAGCCAGAGGCAAATCCGGAACGTGTAAAGCAAGAATTAGTTGCTGAGCAAGTTCTTCCTGAAGAGTATGGTGGGGATTCTCCATTTCTTGAGGTCTCTGCGAAGACAGGTCTAGGTATTGATGAGTTATTAGAGAGTGTGTTATTACAAGCAGAGGTGATGGAGTTAACAGCTCCAGTTGATGCCCCTGCAAAAGGTTTAGTCATTGAAGCAAGACTTGATAAAGGTAAAGGACCGGTTGCAACTATTTTGGTACAGTCTGGGACATTAAAACGTGGTGACATGTTGTTGGTTGGCCAGTCATTTGGTCGTGTTCGTGCGATGCTGGATGAAAATGGTAAGCCTTGCCAAGATGCAGGTCCTTCGATACCGGTTGAGATTCAAGGTTTATCTGAAGTGCCTGCTGCTGGTGAAGAAGTATTGGTCGTGTCTGATGAACGTAAGGCGCGTGAGATTGCCCTGTTCCGTCAAGGAAAATTCAGAGATGTGAAATTAGCTAGACAGCAAGTTGTCAAGCTAGAAAACATGTTTGAAAATGTGGGTGAAGGTAGTATTGAAACCAAGTTCTTGCCAATTATTATTAAGGCTGATGTACAAGGTTCGCAAGAAGCTTTGTCTCAATCTTTAACCAAACTTTCTACGCCTGAAGTGAAAGTCCAAATTGTGCATGCTGCCGTTGGTGGCATTACTGAAACAGATATTAATTTGGCAGTTGCATCAAAAGCGGTTGTGATCGGATTTAATTCCAGAGCTGACGCATTAGCCCGAAAATTAGCAGAATCCAATGGTGTTGATATTCGTTATTACAACATTATTTATGACGCTGTAGATGAAATTAAAGCCGCGTTAAGTGGTATGTTGACCCCGGATAAGAAAGAGGAAATTACTGGCCTCGTTGAGATACGTCAAGTATTTTCAGTCTCTAAGATTGGTTCGATTGCGGGTTGTTTGGTGGTGGATGGCGTTGTTAAACGTACGTCTAAAGCGCGCTTACTCAGAGATAATGTGGTTGTATGGACAGGTGAGCTCGACTCTCTCAAACGCTTTAAAGATGATGCCAAAGAGGTTAGAGCAGGTCTTGAATGCGGATTGTCGCTGAAAAACTACAACGATATTCAAGAGGGTGACCAGTTAGAAATATTTGAAGTTACCGAAGTTGCAAGAACCCTCTAAGAGTCATGGCAAAAGCACCTAAACATCGTAACCAACGGGTTGCGGATCAAATTCAGCGCGATCTAGCAGAGATCATTCCGCAGGAGATTCGTGACTCTTCGATGGGTTTAGTGACCTTACAATCTGTCGAGCTGACACCAGATCTGGCTCATGCCAAGGTGTACTACTCTGTCTTGGGCGCTGATCCAGAGATTGCTGCCAGAATCTTAAGAGAAAAAGCAGGTTATTTACATTCAATATTATTTAAGCGCTTACATATTCATACTGTCCCAACGTTACATTTTTTATTAGATCAGTCGATTGAGCGTGGGATTGCAATGTCGCTATTGATTGATCAAGCGTTGCAAAGTAGCGTTCCTCAAAACCCCAAAGAGGAACATTAATGCGCTATGAAGCATCGCGCTGGACTGATGGGGTGATATTAATTGATAAGCCTCGCGGAATCAGCTCTCAAAAAGCAGTCACTATGGTCAAGCATGCTATGCACGCTGATAAAGCCGGTCATACGGGTACGCTGGATCCGATTGCGACAGGTTTATTAGCCGTTTGCTTAGGTGAGGCTACTAAGTATTCACAAGATTTATTGAATGCTGACAAGACCTATATCGCTACGATGTTATTTGGCGTTAAAACTGACTCTGGCGATTCTGAAGGAAAAGTAATTTCCAGAACAGGAGATATTCCACTGTTATTGATGGATCAATTTGCCGCACAATTACAAAATATTGTGCCACGGTTTTTAGGAAAAATAGCTCAAGTACCTCCCATGTATTCTGCGATTAAACGGGATGGAAAGCCTCTTTACGCCTACGCACGTGAAGGTGAAATGTTTGATTTAGAAGCTAGGGAAGTCACGATTACGCATTTGGAGATTTTATCTGCTACTTGGCCTGTGGCGGTGATGAAAGTGAGTTGCAGCAAAGGAACATATATTCGAAGTTTAATTAGTGATATGGGAGATGCTCTAGGTTGTGGGGCTCATATGACAGAACTGCGCCGTACGCAAATTGGCCATCTACGGATTGAAAATGCTTACTCTATCGAACAGGTGGCTCATTTACCAGAGATGATGGAAGTAGATTCCTTGATTACCCATGTGCCTGCTTTGGTGCTTGAACACCATTTAGCCCTTCGCTTGAAGATGGGGCAACGGATTCATTTACGAGACGCTATTCGGGACGCTGGCCCTGAAATTTCAAATGCGCCGATTTTAAGAATTTATCATCTTCAAGAAAACTCTCAGCAATTTATGGGTTTAGTAGACGTTAAGAATGAAGTCTTACATCCAAAACGTTTATTAGCTACTGATCGTTTAGAACATGTTTTAGAACAAAGTTTTATTTCCCATTCTCTAATGACTGACACATCTATCAAGCATCATTTACAGAATTCTCATTTTTAGTTTTTATTGAAAGTATTACGATGACCAAGCGCGCTATCCGAAACATTGCCATTATTGCCCACGTTGACCACGGTAAAACGACTCTCGTGGATCAGTTATTACGTCAATCTGGCACCTTCCGATCCAATCAAGCCATGACTGAACGGGTGATGGACTCTAACGATCTTGAAAAAGAACGCGGTATTACCATTTTGGCAAAAAACTGTGCTGTCGAGTATGAGGGCACACATATTAATATTGTTGATACTCCTGGTCATGCTGACTTTGGTGGTGAAGTAGAACGTGTCTTGTCGATGGTGGATGGCGTATTGTTATTGGTAGATGCGGTTGAAGGCCCAATGCCACAAACTCGTTTTGTGACTAAAAAAGCCTTGGCTTTAGGATTACGTCCGATTGTTGTGATCAATAAAGTAGATCGTCCTGGTGCACGTATTGAGTATGTTGAAAATGCAACATTTGAGTTATTCGATAAGTTAGGTGCAACTGAAGAGCAGTTAGATTTTCCGATTGTTTATGCCTCGGGTTTAAATGGTTTTTCAGGGATGAAGCCTGATGTACGTGAGGGTGATATGAGGGCTTTATTTGAGACATTGATTGAGCACGTACCCGTTCGTGATGATGACATTATTGGTCCGCTGCAGTTACAAATTTCATCGATTGATTACAACAGTTATGTTGGAAAAATTGGTGTTGGGCGTATTTCACGTGGAACCATTAAGCCGGGCATGGATGTCATTTGTATGAATGGTCCTGATGGCGTGCCATTTAAGGGGCGGATTAATCAGTGCTTAAAGTTTAAAGGTCTTGAGCGTGAGATTGTTACCGAAGCCATTGCTGGTGATATTGTTTTGATTAACGGTATTGAGGAAATTGCGATTGGTACAACAATTTGTGCAGTAGATAATCCAGATGCGTTGCCGATGCTGAAGGTGGACGAGCCAACTTTGACAATGAACTTCATGGTCAACACTAGCCCGCTAGCTGGTAGAGAAGGTAAGTTTGTCACGAGCCGTCAGTTACGCGATCGTTTAGAACGTGAGCTAAAAGCCAATATGGCACTGCGTGTCAAAGATACAGACGATGACACGATTTTTGAAGTATCAGGTCGCGGTGAATTACATTTAACGATTTTGATTGAGAACATGCGTCGTGAAGGATACGAGTTAGCGGTATCTCGTCCACGAGTTGTATTTCATGAAGATGCGAATGGTAATAAATTAGAGCCCTATGAGAATTTAACCGTTGACGTTGAGGATGTGACTCAAGGTTCCGTGATGGAAGAGTTAGGTAAGCGCAAGGGCGAGTTACAAGATATGGTTAGTGATGGTAAGGGGCGGACCCGCTTAGAGTACCGTATCCCTGCAAGAGGTTTGATTGGGTTCCAAGGGGACTTCTTGACGATGACTCGTGGTACTGGCCTAATGAGTCATACCTTTGATACCTACGACACTGTCAGAGACGGTATCTTAGGTGAAAGACATAATGGTGTTTTGATTAGTCAAGATAATGGTGAAGCCGTAGCATATGCCTTATGGAAATTACAAGATCGTGGACGTATGTTTGTTTCACCGGGCGATCCTCTTTATGAGGGAATGATTATTGGTATTCACTCACGGGATAACGATTTGGTCGTTAATCCAATTAAAGGTAAGCAGCTTACGAACGTTCGTGCTTCTGGAACAGATGAGGCGGTGCGATTAGTAACACCGATTCAGATGTCATTGGAATACGCCGTAGAATTCATTGCTGATGATGAGTTAGTTGAGGTTACGCCTAAAAGTATTCGTTTAAGAAAGCGTTACTTAAAAGAGCATGAGCGTAAAAAAGCTTCGCGTGATTAATCATTCTTGAGAAGAGAGATTCTTGATGATACGTAAGAGTCTTCTCAATATCAACGGTGTAGGTCCCAGTAAGGTCTTTCTTCCAGAAGGGCCTTATTTATTAGTACTTGATTTTCTTGAGAAGAGGTTCCCGAGGGGTACAAGAGCTGGTTGGGAAGCAAGGATGCTAGCTGGGAGAGTCTTTGATGATCTTGGATACCCTTTGAAACCTGATGCCCCATATTTGCCTAGGCGGATGGTCTATTACTATCGTGAAGCTCAAGAAAACTTTGTGATCCCTTTTCAGGAATCCATTATTTATGAAGATGACTATTTGTTGGTCGCTGATAAGCCCCATTTTTTGCCAGTGACACCAGTCGGTCCCTATATTCAAGAAACCTTATTGGTTCGGTTAAGAAACCTAACGGGCATTGATAACTTAAGTGCAGCGCATCGACTGGATTTAGAAACTGCAGGGCTAGTAATTTTTACGAAGCAAGCACAGACACGTGATCTTTATGCATCTTTATTTCGTCAACAGTTGATACAAAAAACCTATCTAGCGGTAGCTGGCTATACCCCTCAGTTCACTTGGCCCCATACCCGACAGAGTCGTATTGAAAATGGAGCTCGTTTTATGCAAATGCAAGAGTCTGAAGGAGTTGCTAATGCCATCACAACGATTCAGATGCTGCAGCATGAAGACCAGTTTTCGCTTTATCAACTGCTGCCTCAGACAGGTAAAAAACATCAGTTACGTGTTCATATGAGTGCCCTTGGCATACCGATACGCCATGATCAGATTTACCCTAAAATGGTGTCATATACCGCTCCGGAGTATCGTCTTTATGAAAACCCCTTACAGCTTTTAGCAAAAGAACTCAAGTTTACTGATCCGATAACTCATACAAATCATCATTTCGTCTCTAAACTTCGTTTAGATTGGCCAACTCGTTATTGATAACTTGCTTTGTTTAATTGATCAGAAATAGCTATTTTATTTTTACGAAGATTTGTGATTTTTACTATGAGAAGACAAACTTTGATTTTTATAACTCTATGAGATTTTTCAATGAGATGAATACCTTAGTAGGTTGTCGATATCAATTTAAATAATCATTATTTTAAAAAATTATGCAAAGTTTATGCATCTTTAAGGGTTTTCCATAGATAGCAATTCCATGGAAATAGATTAGCATTTGATCATTAGTAAATTTATGGAGAATTAGTTATGTTGGGTTTCACTTTTCGTCGTCACTTTTTAGCGTTATCAGTTGTTGTATTGAGTTCTTTGGGATTTGCAGCATCAAGTTTTGCTCAAAATAAACCACCATTACGAATTGGTTTTAGTATGGCTTTGACTGGTCCACTTGCTGCGAATGGTAAGGCTGCTCTGTTATCGATGGAAATTTGGAAAGAAGAGACTAATAAAAAGGGTGGTTTGATTGGTCGGCAAGTTGAATACGTTTACTATGATGATCAAGGCAATCCATCTTTAGTTCCGGGTTTATATGCTAAGTTACTTGATTCCGATAAAGTTGATATGGTTGTGTCTCCTTATGGAACAAACCTCATTGCTCCTGCAATGCCAACTGTAATGCAACGTAATTTAGTCTTTATTACTTTGTTTGGAACTAATGTTAATGCGAAGTTTAACTATCCTGGTTACTTCCAAATGATGCCGAATGGAAAAGATCCAGCAGTGGGATTAGCTGGAGGGTTTTTTGATGCCGCGATGACTGCAAAAGAAAAACCCAAAACGGTTGCCTTTATTGGTGGTGATGCAGAATTCCCAGCGATGACCATTGAAGGCGCAAGAGAAGTCGCCAAGAAATATAACTTAAAAGTGGTTTACGACAAGACATACCCGCCGAATACGACAGATTACACGCCCGTCCTACGTGCGATACAAGCGACTAATCCAGATATCGTTTATGTAGCTTCTTACCCCGGTGAAACCCCTGGGATTATTCGTGCGGCACGTGAGATCAGTTTAAAAACCACGGTCTTTGGTGGAACAATGATTGGGTGCGGTTCTGCGTCTGTAAAGAAACAATTAGGGCCATTGTTGAATGGACTACTTTGCTATGAACTTTATGTCCCAGAGAAGACGGTAAAGTTCCCTGGCGTTGAAGCTTTCTTAAAGACTTATCAATCTCGTGCTGAAAAAGAAGGGGTAGATCCATTAGGTTATTATTTGCCGCCTTACGCTTATGCTGAAATGCAAATACTCGGACAAGCAGTGGAAAAGGTTGGCAGCATTGATAATAAAAAGCTGATTGACTACATCCATGCCACGAAGTTTAATACTGTTGTTGGTGATGTTAAGTTTGCATCAAATGGCGAATGGGAAGTTGGTCGTCCTTTGTACGTCCAATACAAAGATGTGAAGGGTAACGACATTGATCAGTTCCGCAAACCTGGTCCTGCGCCGATTATTTCTCCAATTGATATGAAGTCTGGAGAATTAATTACTCCTTATCAAGAGGCAAGTAAATAATAGAAACCTTATCATCTCTGACGTTTTGTCAGAGATGATTCTTTTAGAGTGAGTAATGGATATATCATTAGATTTACTATTTAATGCAATTATTTCTGGGCTATTACTTGGCGGGTTTTATGCTGCCATGAGTTTGGGGATATCTATTTCTTTTGGCATGCTCGATATTGTCAATATTGCTCACCCAGTATTTATTATGTTAGGCGCTTATGTTGCCTGGTGGCTCAATGAGCATTTTGGCCTTGATCCAATATTTTCGGCTTTGTTGATGTCGCCATTTTTCTTTCTGATAGGCCTGTCGATATATCGAATTTATTACGATCGATTTGAGAAAAATGCTGGGGGTGATTCATTAAGAGGTCTGGCTTTTTTCTTTGGTATTTTATTTATCTTAGAAATGCTTTTACTCCTCTTGTTTGGAGTGGATTATCGTAACGTGAACACCGTCTATACAGACGCCACCATTAATTTAGGTTTCGTGAATCTGCCATACCGTTTGTTAATTCCTTGCTTATTATCCATTGGTTTATTGTTATTAATTCGACAGTTTTTTAAATCCACCTATTTCGGACGAGCTGTGAGTGCTGTTGCTCAAGACCCATTAGCTTTGCAGCTGATGGGAGTCAATCCCGTGAAAATTAAAGGCTATGCGTTTGGCTTATCGATTTTAATCGCAGGCTTTAGTGGGGCGATGTTAATTATTATTCAGAGTGTGCAGCCAGCCGCTGGAAGAGACTACATTGGTTTAGTTTTTGCTGTCTGTGTGCTTGGAGGTATGGGTAATTTGATGGGTACTTTATTTGCCGCCATGATTTTAGGGGTTGCAGAAAGTATGACAGCAACTTTTGCTGGGCCGTCATGGTCCCCAGCAGTTTCATTTGGCTTATTACTGTTGACTTTAGCCTTTAGACCACAAGGTATTTTCGGAAAATGAAAACCAACCACGCATTTTATATTGGGGTTGTTCTGATTTCTCTATTATTAGGGTCTTTACCTTTTTGGGTTCAATCTGAATATTTCTTTTTTGCAGCCTATACAGTTTTGCAATTTGTTATTCTGGCTACGGCTTGGAATATCTTGGGTGGATATGCTGGGTACGTTAATTTTGGTACCGCTGCTTTTTTTGCGATTGGCGCGTACTCAACTGTCGTTGGATATAAGTTGGGTTGGCCTCAGGGATACAATATTTTATTAGGTACGTTCATGGCTGGTCTGATTGGCTTGGGTATGGGCTATCTAACTTTAAGACTCAAGGGAGTATTCTTCTCGATTGCTACTTTAGCCTTATCTGTTGTGCTCAATACGATTGTCACGAACACGCCATTTTTAGGTGGCGCAAGGGGTGTTTATGTGATTGTTCCGCGAGAGTCACCAATTGGCGTTGGTCAATATATCCATTGGCTGTTTTTCTTGATTTTAGCGATGGCAATATTCTCAGTGATTGTGGCACGCACGATTGAAAAATCATCATTAGGCCAAGGCCTCATGGCGATTCGTGATGATGAACTTGCTGCTGAGGGTTTAGGTGTTCCAACGTTAAGACTGAAATTAATTGCCACCACGATTAGCGGTGCTTTAATGGGTTTAGCAGGTACGACTTTTCCTTACTTAATTACCTATATGGAACCAACTGCAACGTTTAATTTATCCTTTGCGGTTAATAGTATTGCAATGCCAATCGTTGGTGGTTTAGGTTCTTGGTTAGGGCCTTTGATTGGTGCGTTGCTACTCGGGACAATTCAACAAGTGGCATCGGTGACTTTATCGGCGACATGGAATTTGCTGATCGTTGGAGCAGTATTAGTCTTCTTTGTGACTCTGGCGCCGAACGGTTTAATGGGTATTTTTAAAAAGAAATAATTCATGGATCATTCTAAAGAACCCCTCGTTAAAGCTTCTGGCATCGTCAAGAAATTTGGTGGATTTATAGCATTAAATCAGGTGGATTTAGTGATTCATCCTGGTGAGAGATTAGGTTTAATTGGCCCAAATGGATCTGGTAAGAGTACGCTCGTGAATTGCATCTCTGGGATGCTCAAAGTGGATGGTGGCAGCGTTCATTTGCGTGGCGAAGATATTACTCAACTCGCCACTCACGCCCGTGTCCACGCGGGTATTGCTAGAAGCTTTCAGATTCCCAAGCCCTTTAAATCTATGACGGTGATTGAAAATATTCAAGTAGTGATTAATTTCGCCGGTCATTTGCGCTCAGATGCGAATGATCATAGAACTCAAGAAGAAAAGGCTTTGAGCATTATTCAAAGCGTTGGACTGATGAATAAAGCTGATGCAATTTCATCAAGTTTGACTCAAGTTGAATTACGTAAATTAGAGTTAGCAAGAGCTATGTCTGCTAATCCTCAGCTATTGATTGCTGATGAAGCATTAGCGGGCTTATCTGGTGCTGAGGTAGATGAAATTTTAGAGTTAATCATGGCTATGAAAGCTAGAGGTATTTCTGTACTCATGATTGAACATATTATGAGTGCAGTGATGCGTTTTTCAGAGCGCTTAATGGTATTGGTCGCCGGCAATAAAGTAGCTGATGGTGATCCGCAAGAAGTTATTAGTAATCCAGAAGTGATTAAGGCATATCTTGGCGAATAAAATCATCCTTAAGGACATTAAAGCGGCCTATGGCTCCGTGCAGGTCCTCCATGGCATTTCGATGGAGGTTGGCAATGGTGAAACAGTTGCCTTGCTAGGAACAAATGGCAATGGTAAATCTACCCTGATTAAATGTGTGGCAGGTCTTGTCAAGCTCACTGCCGGTATTGCTCAGGTCATGATAGATGATCAAATACATGATTTAAGTAAATTATCGCCCGAAGCCATTGTCAATCTTGGTGTTGCTATGGTTCCAGAAGGAAGACGTCTTTTTCCATTGCTGACGGTTAAAGAAAACCTTCTTTTAGGTGCATCTCGACCTCTAGCGCGTGCTCATGTAGAGGAAAATTTAGATTATTGTTTTGGTGTGTTTCCAAAACTTAAAGAAAGAGCTAATCAACGAGCCGGTAGTATGAGTGGTGGGGAGCAACAAATGGTTGCTTTGGCACGTTCTTTGATGACAATGCCTAAAATATTACTGATTGATGAACCTTCAGTTGGTCTAGCGCCTATTATTGTTAAACAAATGATTGAAAAAATCGCTGAGTTAAAAGCAGAAAAAGGTTTGACTGTTTTGATGGCTGAACAAAATTTCACGCAAGCAATGAGAATTGCTGATCGTGGATATGTTATTGTCCATGGTGAAATTAAGATTGAAGGAAGCGCTACTGAGCTTGCAAGCAATGATGTGGTGCGTCAGTTATACATGGGTGTTTAATTTAAGGGTTTTATTGTGAAATTTTCATTACCAAGCGAGCGTGTTCCGTTTTTGCCGATTGTGGATCGTCCAATGTGGCATTTACCTAACGGTAATAATTTATTAGTATGGATCATTGTTAATGTTGAGCATTGGACAATGGCCAATGCCATGCCAAGAATGGTACTCAGTCCTCCGATGGGGCAGCCATTATTACCAGATGTTCCAAATTGGTCTTGGCATGAATACGGGATGCGGGTTGGATTTTGGCGTATTTTTGATGCCTTAGTTCAGCGTAATATTGTCCCCACTTTAGCCACGAATGGTATTGTTTGCGAATCTTATCCACGCGTTGTAGAGTCAACGCTGAAGCATGGTTGGGAAATGATGGGACATTCTTATATTCAGGGACCAATGCATAAATTACCTGACCAATTAGAAGCGATTGAAAAGACGATGTACACCATTAAGAATTTTACTGGTCAGGATCCGATCGGTTGGGAAAGTCCTGGTCTTACAGAATCCGAAGTAACGATTGATCACTTATCCCAGGCGGGGATACAGTATGTGGCAGATTGGCCGCTAGATGATCAGCCTACATGGATTGAAGCTTCACCAAAGCCAGTTTTATCAGTTCCTTACACTGTAGAGACCAATGATATTCCGATGATGCTTTTACAGCAGCATCGTGGTGATGAGATGCTGTTACGTGGGAAGGAGCAGTTCGACCGTTTGCTTTCAGATAGCCATTCCATCCCGCGTGTCATGGCAATAAGTGTGCATCCTTACATTACTGGTGCACCACATCGAATTGGCTATTTTGAACAGTTATTAGATTATATTCAAACCAAAAAGGGCGTATCTATCCGGACGGGTGAGCAGATTAATGATTTATATAGAGCGCAGTTTCCGCCGCCTATCATTAAGAAATAATAATAAAAAGAAGTGCTACACCACGCTCAACCGCATCTTTGATGCGGTTTTTTTTTAGATATTTTCTGGGATCAGTTCATCGCTCATGATGAGATCTGAAATATCAATAGCGGTTTCTCGCATTACTCGTTGTGCAATCCCAATATGATTGTTTTTTAGTTCTTCTTGACCTTGAGCGGTCATATATTTGCCAAGGTAGCGAGCCCTGGCAATCACGCGTTGTCCTGGGATGAGTCGATCTTGTTGATATTGCTCAAAAGCTTTGATAGTCGCACCATACTGAGAAATATTACTCAGAATAGAAAGCGCATCTTCTGCGGCTTTAGATACGCCCATCCCAACGTGTGGCCGAGCCACAAAGCTGGCATCGCCCATGAGAGCGACCCTATCAAAGGCAACTTTTTCTGAGAATACATCATAGATAGGTTGGAAAAAAACCATTCCGGTTTTTTCAAGTACTTCAGCAAATTGCGGGGCTAAATTCTTTTTAGCTGCTGCACGAACTGCTGCAATATGACGCCAACTCACTTGCACTGGAGAGATCCCATGTGGATGAAACATTCCGTCGGCATCGGTTAGTAATTCTTTGAGAATCGTATTTTCAGGGGCTTGACGATACCAGACAAAGTTATAGCGACGCTGTCCAACTTGTAAATTGTTGTTATTTCCAGCAACAGGATAACCCAGCATTTGTTCACCCTCGGGAAGTCCAAAGCCGAAATGATTGAAGAGCGTGTCACGCATATGTTGACTTAAAGCACTCTCCTCACAAACACCTCGCCATGCTACATAGCCGGTATATTCTGGTTTAATGTGAGGGGCAGTAATTTGTCGTATAGCTGACCGAAGTCCATCGGAGGCGATCAGTAATTCAGCTTTATAACTGGTCCCATCTTCGCAGCAAACAGTTACTGATTCTTGATCTTGATCAAAATGCACTACGTTTTTACCAGAATGATAATGTTTGTCTGGAAAGTTTTCTTTCAACAGATGGTAGAGCTTACCCCATGATGTAAAGAGTTGAGGTAGTTCCATATCGGCAATGAGAGCCCCATTTTTATCGAGAGTGACACGGTGGTCGACTTGTATACCTAAGTTATAGTCAATTTCAACTCCAACCATCTTCAGGGCTTTAATTAATACGGGATGAGGGACGATGCCAGCTCCACGACCCTCTAGGGAACCTGAGACTTTTTCGAGAATATCCACTTCATGGCCTTTGCTACGGAGTAGGTTTGCAGCTAAAAGGCCACCAAGAGAGCCTCCAACGACTAAAATCTTTGACATGTATTCAATCTAATAGAGTGAGAGTTAAACCTTAGCAACTTGCTGAACTTTTTTATCTAGGTCGGTACGTTCGTGAGCAGGATAATTGAGTTCGATCACAATACCATTGGGATCATCTAAAAAAACTTGATGCAGGCCAATGGAGGGTACCAGACGTTCACGAACAGGAATATTAATATTGGTTAAATGCTGCAACATCTCTTCTAGGCCAGTGGCGAAAAAGGCGATATGGTCAATTACGCCAGTACCATGAAGTTCTGGAAGCTCTCGATCTCCCAAATACTGAATCAAGCCTTCTTTATCATTGGGGTCAATCCCAACAATATGAACGACAGCATTTAAATAGCTAGAATGATCAGAATCTGATTTATAGAGCCAGTAGCCTGGAAATGGAAAATTAGGCCTAGGACCAGGGACTAAATCAAGTGTTTTCATAAAAAAATCACGTGTTTTTTCTGCATCGGGACTACGAATAGCTAAATGGTTAATGACTAGTTCACCCATTTTTTTATACTCCAATAGTTATTTAAAGGATATCAAGTTTGATATGTACATACATCAAATAATAGCAGTATTATTGAGTAAAATAAAAATCATTAAAATTCTGTAATTGACAATAAAAGCCAATCAATGAAAGAAGGAGACGATCATGAAAGCCGCAGCATTTAATTATCAAAAAGCCAACTCAGTTCAAGAGGTGATTCAACTCTTGGGTAGGTATGGAGACAATGCCAAATTGATGGCTGGTGGCCAAAGTTTATTACCTTCTTTGAATATGCGATTATCCAATCCAGAGATATTGATTGATTTACAAAGTGTTGCAGAACTTAAAGGTATTACCAAGGTGGATCAAGTCATTAGGATTGGCGCGATGACAACACATACTGAGATTGAAAACTCTCCTATTATTCAACAGCATTTTCCTATTTTGAGTGAAGTAGTACCTCATATTGCCCATCGCGCGATTCGTAATTTAGGTACTTGGGGTGGCTCTTGTGTTTATGGCGATCCTGCTGCGGAGTGGCCAGCTTGTGCTGTCGCTTTAAATGGTGTCATGGTGATCCAAGGCGCGCAGGGTGAGAGAAGAGTCTTGGCAAAAGATTTTTTCTTGGATTTATACACCACAGCTTTAGCCTCGAATGAGATTTTAGTGGCTACTGAATTTAACTTAAGTTCTAACGTCACTAAGCACTATTTTGAGGAACTCTCACGTCGTCATGGTGATTATGCGGTGACGGGTATTGTTTGTCAGATTAAACTCAATCAAGAAGTGATTAGTCATGCTCGAATCGTGTATTTTTCAGTGTCATCAACTCCGGTAATGGCCTTAGGTGTTCAAGAGAGCCTACAAGGAAAAAATATTCAGTCGTTATCAAACACTGAATTCCTGGCAAATACGATTCAAACAGCTAAGTCAGAAATAGCAACCTTGGCTGATTTAACGAATTCAGCCCAGATGAAAACTCATCTTGTTGGCGTGTTACTCGAACGTGCTCTAAAGCATATTGCTCATCAATAAAGAAAGGAAATTGATTATGAATACAACGTCGATTTCGATGACACTTAATGGACAATTAATCCATGCAGAAGTTGAACCAAGACAACATTTGGTAGATTTTATCCGCGAAGATCAAAACCTTACTGGATCCCATTTGGGTTGTGAGCAGGGTGCGTGCGGTGCTTGCACCGTCAAGGTCAATGGTCAAATTGTGCGGGGTTGTTTAGTCTTGGCAGTGCAGGCTAATGGTGCAGATGTGCAGACCATCGAAGGGTTAACTGCAGATGGAGTTTATAAAGATTTGCAACAAGCGTTCTTGCAATTCAATGCGTTGCAATGTGGTTTTTGTACTTCAGGGATGTTACTCGCGGGTGCTGAACTGATCGAAACAAAGCCACATGCAAGTCGAACTGAAATCAGAGAGTGGATCTCGGGTAATTATTGTCGATGCACTGGTTACCACGCCATTGTTGATGCTATCGCGCACGTTCTTGAAGAACGTCAATCTAACGTTAAATAAGGAGATTGTCATGAATAAACCTAGTGAACTTCCTATTTTGTCTCCTGTTACGAATGAGCAGCGTTACATCGGTAGTAGTGAACCTCGTCATGGAGCGAAGCGCCTGACTGAGGGACAAGGTAAATACATTGATGATCTGCAATTACCTCGTATGGTGCATGTGGTTTATTGGCGCTCACCTGTGGCACATATGCGTATCAAAAAAATTCATAAAGACAGTGTCTTAAGTATGCCGGGAGTTGTAGCCGTAATTGACGGTAAAGAGCTTTCACAAATTTGTAAGCCCTGGGTTGCAACTCTTAGCCACCTAGTAGGGATGAAATCAGCGCCGCAACATGCGCTAGCAGTTGACCGTGCTTGTTGGCAAGGTGAGCCAGTCGTTGCGGTTGTCGCTAAGACGAGAGCTCAAGCCGAAGATGCGTTACCACATTTACAAGTGGACTGGGAAGAGTTGCCTGCAATGCTCGATATGCACGCTGCATTAGACCCAAATCAGATGTCGATACACCCAGAGCTTGGCGACAATATTTGTTTTAAACGCTCTTTAGTTGTCGGTGATGTTGATACTCAATTTAGTCAAGCTGCCATTGTTGCTGAAGCAACTTTTAAGTTTGGCCGCCATACCGGAGTGACTCTAGAGCCTCGTTCACAAATTGCGCATTATTCCCCTGACGGTCGTTTGACGGTGTATCACTCGCAACAAGCCCCACATATGATGCAGGATTTATATTGCCGTCAATTTGATTTAATAGAGTCGGATGTCCGAGTCGTGTGTTATGACGTAGGTGGTTCGTTTGGAATTAAAGTACACGCCTATCCAGATGACTTTGCCACGGTTGGAATTTCCATCATGCTCAAACGTCCGGTTAAGTTTGTAGCAGATCGTTTAGAGTCTTATTTGAGTGATATTCATGCACGTGAGCATGTGATTAAAGGGCGAATTGCTGCCTCAAAAGATGGTGAAATATTGGCCTTTGAGATTGATGATCTGACCGGTATTGGGCCATATTCGATGTTTCCAAGAACCAGCGCCATTGAAGGCAATCAAGTTGTTAATTTAGTTGGTGGCCCATATAAACACAAACATTACCGCGCTAATTTGAATGTAGTTTTTCAGAATAAAACGCCCACTTGTCAGTATCGGGGTGTTGGACATCCAATTGCTTGCGCTGTAACAGAAGGCTTGGTTGACCTTGCTGCCAGAAAATTAAAAATGGATCCTTTAGAGTTTCGTAAACGCAATGTGATACCTGATGACGCATATCCTTACACTGGCGCATCAGGTATTAAATTGGAAGTGTTATCGCATGAACAGTGTTTAGCCAAAATCGAAGAATTGATGGACTATTCAACCTTATTAGCGGAACAAAAATCTCTTCGTGCGCAAGGTATTTATCGGGGCATCGGTTTTGCTACGTTAATTGAACTCACTAATCCAAGCGCGGCGTTTTATGGCGTTGGTGGTGCGCGAATTGCCTCACAGGATGGTGCAACGATTCGCATGGATCCGACTGGTGTGATTTCGGTATCGGTGAGTGTTGGTGAACAAGGCCAGGGTGCAGAAGGTATTTTTGCTCAGATTGCAGCAGATGCAGTAGGTGTATCCATCCATCAAATTCGTGTGAGAACTGGAGATACGGATACGATTCCTTACGGTGGTGGAACTTGGGCCTCACGTGGAGCAGGTATTGGAGGTGAAGCAGTTCTGTTGGCTGGTATAGCTCTGCGAGAAAATATTCTGAAGATTGCTGGAGCTATATTACAAATAGATTCCAGTCAACTCAATGTCAAAAACGGTAAAGTAGTTGATCGTCTGACGCAACAAGAAAAAATTCCTTTAAGTGAGGTTGGTCGGGTTAGTTATTACCGTTCAGATACTCTACCCAGAGATCTTCATGCGGAATTAACAGTAACTCGTCACTACTCCCAAAAAGATTTCCCATTTATTTTTACGAATGGTGTTCAGGCATCTTATGTAGAAGTCGATGTTCATACAGGCTTTGTGAAGTTACTCAAGCATTGGGCAGTGGAAGATTGTGGTCGAGTCATTAATCCCATGTTAGTCGATGAACAAATACGTGGTGCTATTGTGCAGGGTATTGGAGGAGCTTTATTTGAAGAGTGCTTATATGACTCTCAAGGTCAGATGATCAATGGAAATATGGCTGATTACTTAGTGCCAATGGCCTCAGAGATGCCAGACATTGAAGTTGCTCACGTACAAACCCCAACGAAATCGTCTTTACTGGGCGCTAAGGGGGCTGGCGAAGCAGGTACAGCAGGTGCGCCTGGGGCGGTAGTTAATGCCATCAATGATGCCATTGCCCCATTTGGCGTTTATAACTTTGATCAGCCAGTGACTCCAGAAAAGATATTGAGGAGTTTGGGGAAGATTACCTAATTACTTAAGCTAATTTCATTTGCTCCAAAGTCGCTTTGCCGAGAATGCCGAATGGGTTAGCAAATGTTTCTGGTAGTTCAAAGTGGTTGTAAGCTTTTCCAAGGATGTAATCAACGGGCTTACCTTTTTCTTTAACCGCCTTTACAAAATCTTTGGACTGGCGTTGGAACTCGGGGGTTTCCATATCACCATGTGCAACGATGATGGGCGTATTTAAAAATTCAAGATGACGTTGTGAGCTAAGAGCATCCTCAACTTCATCTGTAAATTTGACATAGTTACTTCTAGCTGACAGACGAACAGGTTTTAGATCATACATACCGCTGCATAAGACGCCACCTTTAATAATATTTTTAGGAAGGCTCATTTTTGCCCAGTCGGTTGTCAATGCAACTCCTGCCAAATGTGCACCTGATGAGTGGGATGAAATATAGATTCGATTTGGATCACCGTTCAATGTGTGGGCATTTTGATAAACCCAAGCAATAGACCGCCGAACTTGATCGATCATAGGCATTAGGTCACCGTTGGATTCAATCACATTAATAAAGTCTGGAACCACAAAATGAGCTCCGGCATTCACAAAAGTTTCTGCTTTAAAGCCAAAGTTTTTGGCTAGGCCAGCCCGCCAAGCTCCACCATGAATAAAAATTTGAATTGGTGCTTTTGGTTGTTTACACAAATAAACATCAAGTGCCTCAATCGAAGTGGGACCATATGCCAGTCTTGTTGGATTTCCTAACCGACTTCTGGTGATTTCACTATTAAAGGCGTATCTGTTTTGAACTTGTCTGATATTGGGAGCATAGACACTTTGGTCATAAGAATTATCAAGAGTGGCTTGATCCATATCCCCCCATACGATAGGACCTTTAGGTAACTGATTGGGAGGGGTGGTTTGGGCGAGGGCATTTGAAGCAAAACTTGCACCCAAAGCCATTAATATGTTTCTACGTTGGTTCATGTCAATCCCCTTGTATTTATTGATATCACCATAACATAAGAAAGTGATTCGTCTTCTATTTTGCTCAATTCGTTTGAATGGGACGAACCGTTACTGAAACTTTTAAGTCGTGATTAGCGCCGCCTTTGATAACGCCCCTGATCGGAGAGACATCTGCATAATCTCGTCCTTGCGCTAAAAAGATATAGTCCTCACCAGGGCTTCCGATTCCCCAACGATTATTTGTTGGATCAAAATCGCACCACACTCCAGATGACAACTTATTGTAAAGATCAAAACAAGGAATATAAACAGATGCCCAAGCGTGAGATGCATCAGCACCGATAAGTCTTATTTTACCTGGTGGTGGGGTGGTTAAAAGATAGCCGCTGATATATTTTGCTGGCAGGCCAATACTTCGCATACAGCTAATAAATATGTGAGAAAAATCTTGGCATACACCTTTTCGCTGATCAAAAGCTTCGAGCGTTGGAGTGTTTATATCTGTTGATTTTGTTTGATATTCAAATTGATCATAAATTTGCTCCATCAGTGCTATAGCGCCATCTAAAATACTTCGATTGGGTAAAAATACATCTTTTGCAAACTGAACGTACCGCGAATCATATTGGATCAAAGAAGAGTTAAATAAAAACTCAGATGCGCTATCCCATTTTTGGCGGGTAGAATATTGGAAATATTCTTTGACGTGTTCCCATTTAGGAATATTTTCTAATTTTT
>CANJBQ010000008.1 GCA_947472645.1 Burkholderiaceae bacterium | reverse complement strand
TGATGACTTCCTTGAGCATCACCTCACGCAAGGATAGGTCAGCTACCAGTTTCTTTAAACGGGCATTTTCCTGTTCAAGCTCTTTGTATTTCTTGGCTTGATCGATTTCCATACCGCCATACATTTTGCGCCAGCGATAGTAGTTTTGTTCACCTACACCAACCTCTTTACAAAGTCTGGATATATATAAATTCTCTGATTCTGAGCTACCCAATATCACCAAAAAATCTTTTTGCATTTCCGTCAAATATCTTATTTGATATCTTTTCAAAGCATTAGTAGCTAAATTTCTTATAGATTGATAAAGCGCAATTAATACCCAAGCCAATATTATTGAGCCCCAGAAGAGGCAAGCCCAAATTACAATAGTCAGCGATATACTTTCAAACGCATCTATTCCAAACCATACCTTAATCTTCCACAGAATAAGCGTAGATATAAAAATCGCAACCGCTATCGGTTTTGATAAGTTAATTTGCTTGATGAGGTCGTTTAACCAATCCATTGTTTTCTCAATTTAAAACCTCATTCTATAAAAAAATACCAACCCGAAGGTTGGTATTTTGCATTGGTGGGCCGTCAGGGACTTGAACCCCGGACCAAAGGATTCCGATTGGTGTGAGTTTCCCCACTCTCTGGACTATGCCTTCACCATATGCCAACTACTCGCACTTAGGCGGGCGCCGTCTAGTCTCTACACCTTCAACTGACATACATCATCAGAAGCTTGGCTCGGCATTGCCTTATGTAACTATTGAAATAATCACACTTAGGTTTCACCGAATTTGACGCCATTCACACAGCGACTTTCGTCATCTGGTGCACAATTTTCTATGAGTCCTCTGCTCTAACCAACTGAGCTAACGGCCCGAAACTTTTCGGGTACAGCAACTACTTTTTACTACCAAAACCACACAAAACCGCTATTTACTACACACCATGAAAAACCTTACGGTGTGTAGTTGGTGTGTAGTGTTTTTTAAGCACTTCCACCACAACTAACCTATTGAAATCATTACAATTTCTACCACAAGGACCCATGGTTAAGTCCATTATGAGTCCTCTGCTCTAACCAACTGAGCTAACGGCCCGTATTGAAAATTAATCTTCCTCTAAAAAGCTCTTCAACTTGTCACTTCTACTTGGGTGGCGCATTTTTCTAAGAGCTTTTGCTTCAATCTGACGAATACGCTCACGCGTTACATCAAACTGTTTACCAACTTCTTCTAAGGTATGATCAGTGCTCATCTCAATACCAAAACGCATTCTGAGAACTTTCGCTTCACGAGGTGTTAAAGAATCTAAAATATCCTTCACCACATCACGCATTGATTCATGTAAAGCAGCTTCAGCTGGTGCAAGCGTATTTCCGTCTTCAATAAAGTCACCTAAATGTGAGTCTTCATCATCGCCGATTGGCGTCTCCATGGAGATAGGCTCTTTGGCAATTTTCATAATCTTACGAATCTTGTCCTCTGGAATCTCCATCTTGGCGGCTAAAGTAGCGGCGTCTGGCTCAATACCTGTCTCTTGTAAAATCTGACGACTGATACGATTCATCTTATTAATCGTCTCAATCATATGCACAGGAATACGAATCGTTCTAGCCTGATCCGCAATCGATCTTGTGATCGCTTGACGAATCCACCATGTAGCATAAGTAGAGAACTTATACCCACGACGATACTCAAACTTATCAACCGCCTTCATGAGACCAATATTACCCTCTTGAATCAGATCTAAAAACTGCAATCCTCGGTTGGTGTATTTCTTGGCAATCGATATCACCAAACGTAAGTTCGCTACAGTCATCTCACGCTTAGCTTCTCTTGCACGCTTTTCACCTGCCGTCATTTGCTTATGAACTTCTTTTAATTCAGGCAATGGTAATACGACTTTATTTTGTAAGTCGATGAGCTTTTGCTGTAACTCTTGAAGCGCTGGCACATTTCTTTCCAGTAATGCTGTATATGGTTTTGGATCTTTTAACAACGACTTAGACCACAATAAATTCATGAGATTTTTATTCAACTGCGCTAAAACCTCAGAGCGTGGAATACCAATCTTGTCGACTAAAAGATTAGCAATAGCTCTCTCTGTCGTCCACACTTGATTGACTTGAGCACGAATCGTGTCGCATAAACGCTCTACACTTTTTGCTGTGAACCTAAATCCAAGCAATTCATTACGGATTAAGGTCTGAGCTTTAACGTAGTTAGGTGAGTTATAACCTTCTTTACCATAAGCACGACGCATTTTGTCGAACTGAGTTCGAATAATGGCAAACTTATCGACTGAGAGCTGTTTGAGTTCTTCGAGTTGTTTTGCCGATGCGGCAGATGCGGCAGCACCACCAGCACCGCCATCTTCATCTTCTTCCTCAGAGTCTTCATCGATATCTTCCACATCAACTTCTTCAACAGCAATTGGTGTCATCGGAATATCAACTGCATTGGGATCAACTAAACCATCAACAAAATCATCAACCTGGATAGTGCCAGCCACAATCTGATCTGCGAGATCAATAATCTCCGCAATCGTAACTGGACATGCCGATAATGCCATCAACATATCCTTGAGACCTGCTTCAATCTTTTTCGCGATGACAATCTCATCTTCACGGGTCAGCAAATCTACTGTGCCCATTTCACGCATATACATACGGACTGGATCAGTCGTTCTACCAAATTCAGAATCAACCGCACCTAAAGCTGCCTCTGCCTCTTCTTCCGCCTCTTCGTCTGAAGATGCAGTAATCGCATTCTCATTCAGAATTAATGTCTCAGCATCAGGTGCCTGTTCATACACAGAAATGCCAATATCACTAAGAAGTGCAATTAAAGTCTCTAATGAATCAGTATCTGATAACTCATCAGACATCACATCATTAATCTCACCGTGCGTTAAATAACCACGGGATTTACCCATCTTGATCAAGTGCTTTAAACGCGCGCGACGAAGCTCTAACTGCTCTTCACTACCCAGTTTAGTAGCATTAAACTCTAAGAGAAGTGCTTTTTCTTTTGCTTTACGATCACGCGCCTTTTGACGATCAGTCCGAATATCGGCATTAGGATCAACTTCTGGCTTTGGTTTTGGTTTTCTGCCACGGGTCTTCTTAACCGGTAGCTCCAAACCAACTTCACCCTCAACAGCTGGATCGCTAACCTGGTTTTGTATCTCTTCTGTAGTCGCCTTATCCGCCTTTTTAGCTTTTGGTAATTTTTCCTTTGCCGGGGTAACTAATTTTGGATCAGGCTTAATCGCTTTTTTACTCTCCACTTTAGCAACTGGTTTTACAGGTACCTTTTTTGTCTGTAGTTTTTCGGCTGGCTTAGTGATTTTTTTTGCTACAGGTTTAGTGACAACAATTTTTTTAGCAATCAACTTCCCCGTTGGAGCTTTCGTTACTACTTTTTTTACAACGGTCTTGGCTGTTGATTTACCGATTGGCTTAACCACCTTTTTAGCAGATATGGGGGCTTTTTTAGGCGCTACCTTAACTACTTTGACCGGTGGTTTTGTTTTCTTTGCAACAACTTGAGGCTTTTTAACTGGCTTTTTAGGTGTTGCCACAACTTTTTTGGCGACGGTTTTTGAAGGCGCAGATTTTTTGGCTACAACTGTTTTTGAGTTAGTTTTTTTAACTGTGATTGTTTTTGGCATGTTCGCTAGATGTTAAAAAATTAAAGGGGTTTTACTGATTTTTGAAACGTTTCACACAATAATGACACCCCTGAGGGACATAAAGTTCCCCTATCTCAGGCAAGTCGTTGAATTCAATATGTATTTGATAGCCTTATATTATACTGCCAAAATGGTGTTTTTTTCAATATCAGGCTAATTTTTATCTTTGTAAGCTAATATTTTTTAGCTATATTCTTTACTTCTACTTTAATTTAACGCCTAGCTCTCTATAACGAATCAGGTCCTCTGGGCGCTCGATTTTTTGTTGAATCTTTTCAGTAATTTCTAACATTTCTTTTTTAACAGCTTCTACCTCAATTTTTTTGAGGGCTCCATCTAAATGCTTTTGACCATCCTCCCTCGTTAATTCTGATTCATAGGCTTTTTTCAAGAGAACCCCATATTCTGTAGCCATTGGAGAACTCATCAGACTATTTTGAAAAACCGCAAAATTAATTTCTTCGGGAACATCTTTGCACAATCCTAACAAATCTTGCATTAATAACCCTGCCTTCGCTGACCTTTGATTGGCTACCAATAACATCAGCTCTTGCTGTGCTGTATTAAGCCCTTTACCCAGTTGTGGGTACTGAATCAAAATCCACATCATTTGAATCGCTAAATTAGTAGGAGTAACCGGCTTTTGCTTTGCTAGATTTTCTAAAGCTCTTAACTCGTTTTTTTTCTTCCAATCCTCTTTACCGCCACTCTTTTTAAAATAAGGATCTTTCGGTTTTTCTGTCTTTACAGCATCAATTTCTTGAGTACTAGGTAACCCATAAAATTTTTCTAACTCGATTTGAGTTAGTCCTAAGCGCTGAGCAAGCTCACGTAAAATTTGAACTCGCAAAGCAATTGCTGGGAATTTTTTAAAGTATTCTTTGGCGTTATTTTGTGCTTGAGCTTTACCCTCCGCACTCGTCCAATCAATCCCATCCCCAATCACCTCTAAAAAAAATCTTGACAATGGTAGGGCGTGGTTAATCTCTTCCTGAAACCGCCCTTCCCCAAATTCACGAATAAAACTATCAGGGTCATGTTCTTTGGGTAAGAATAAGAATCGTATTTCTTTCTCATCTGCTAATAGAGGGACGCATGCTTCAAATGCTCTTTTTGCTGCTTTTCGGCCTGCCGAATCTCCATCAAAGGAAAATACAACTCTGTCTGTATGTCGAAGTAACATGTGAATATGCGTTTCTGTACAAGCTGTTCCTAGAGTTGCTACAGCATTCGGAAACCCCAGCTGTGCAAGGGCTACAACATCCATATATCCTTCACAAACGAGTACAAAGGCTTTTTCGCGGATAAATTTTCTAGCCTCAAACAAACCATACAAGGTTTGTCCTTTTTTAAATAATGCTGTCTCAGGAGAGTTTAAATATTTAGGTTCACCTTTATCCAATATACGACCACCAAATCCAATGACTTGGCCTTTTAGATTACGAATCGGGAACATAATACGATCTCTAAATCGATCATATCTTTTCGCTCTTACAGAACCCTCGGCAACCCCTTGAATCACCATACCCGACTCTACTAAGAGCTTTGCCGTTTCATCATGATCATAAGTACCAAATACCGCTTCTAAATTTTGCCATGCATCTGGTACGTAACCAATGGCATATTTTTTAGCAACTTCTCCAGATAAGCCACGACTTTTTAGGTACTGTACCGCTCGCTGATTTTTTTTCAGCTGCTCTTGATACCAAACCACCACCTTTTCCATGTTCTGGGTCATCGCCAAAGTTTGCTGTACATCAACGATTTTGGTAGCGTCTTGCGCCTCTTTCGGGACGGTTAAACCAACCGATTTGGCCAGGTCTTCAATTGCATCAACAAAGGTAAGTCCGGCATATTCCATCAAAAAACTAATCGCCGTTCCATGCGCTCCACAACCAAAACAGTGATAGAACTGTTTGGTTTCTGATACCGAAAATGAAGGTGATTTTTCTTGATGAAAAGGACAAAGTCCTTGTAAATTTGAGCCTGATTTTTTGAGCGTTACTGATTGACTGACGATGTTGACAATATCAACTCGGTTCAACACTTCATCAATAAAGGCTCGGGGTATCAAACCAGGATCCTAATTACTTCTGTAGTGCGGCTTTGACAAGCCCAGATACTTTTCCCATATCTGCTTTTCCAGCGAGCTCTGCTTTTAAAAGTCCAATCACCTTCCCCATATCTTGAGGACCCGAGGCGCCACTGGTAGCAACTGCTTTATGTACAGCCGCTATCACTTCATCATCTGATAATTGGGCAGGCATATAGGTTTGTAATAGCTCTAACTCATTTGTCTCTTGCAAAACAAGATCATCTCGCTTAGCCGCTGCAAACTGAGTAATGGAGTCTTTACGCTGTTTAACCATTTTTTCAATGATGGCAACAATATGCGCATCGGTTAATTCAATACGTTCATCCACCTCTTTTTGTTTCATTGCAGCCAGCAGTAACCTGATCGTACCTAAACGTTCGGTTTCTTTGCTGCGCATGGCGTCTTTCATATCACTCGTAATTTGCTCTTTTAAGCTCATGATTTCCTCTTTTGGTTTTTTATCACCTTATTATGACAAGTATTTTTAGCTGCATCTTCATTCAAACCAGAAAACAAAACCCACCATAACTACTATGGTGGGCTCAATTTTAATCAACCTGTTGGCAAAACCCTAAAGCATGCCCATACACAGGTGAGTGATATTGGGGTTAGAACAGTTTTTTAGGTAACATTTGGCTACGTATGCGCTTATAGTGGCGCTTAGCAGCAGCAGCTTTTTTACGTTTACGTTCTGCCGTTGGTTTTTCATAAAACTCACGGGCACGTAGATCCGTTAACAAACCATTTTTTTCAATAGTGCGTTTAAAACGGCGTAGAGCAACTTCAAATGGCTCATTTTCACGAAGGCGAATAGTGGTCATGCGTAATATTTCTCTAAATAGGCTAAAGACTACAAGTATATCATGAGAAAATCAAAATATGTACATATTAGGTATAGAAACTTCTTGTGACGAGACGGGTATCGCTGTCTACGACTCTCGCTTTTGGGAATCCAAACAGCCAGCCTATTTAGGGCTTTTAGGCCAGAGTCTCTTCTCCCAAGTAAAAATGCATGAACTCTACGGCGGCGTCGTCCCCGAACTAGCATCTCGTGACCATATCCGAGTGAGCCTGCCTCTGATTGAGGATTGTTTAAAGCAATCACAACTGCATTTACAGCAAATTGATGCTTTTGCCTACACCAAAGGTCCGGGGTTAGCGGGCGCATTGTTAGTGGGCACTTCCATTGCTAAATCGATGGCCTTTGGACTATCTAAAAAAACAATTGGGATTCACCACTTAGAGGGGCATTTATTGTCGCCCCTACTTTCCCCAGAATTTGAAAGCTCTTCCTCCAGTCATTTGTTTCCTTTTTTAGCCCTTTTAGTCTCCGGAGGCCATACCCAAATCATGTTGGTCAAAGATATCGGGGTCTACGAGACTTTAGGGGAAACTTTAGATGATGCCGCTGGCGAAGCTTTTGATAAAACCGCTAAATTATTAGGTCTATCTTATCCGGGAGGTCCGGCAGTTTCTCAACTGGCGAAAAAAGGGATAGTTGGAAAATTCCAACTCCCTAGGCCCCTCATGCACTCGAAAAACTTGGACTTTTCTTTTGCGGGTCTTAAAACAGCCGTGTTAACGCAAGTCAAATTGAAGAGCGTCATGGATGAGCAATGCAAAGCGGATTTAGCTCTGGCATTTGTCGATGCGGTGGTTGATGTCCTCTGTAAAAAGGTGAGGGATGCGCTTGTATTGACTGGTTGTAAAACACTCGTCGTCGCTGGAGGAGTTGGCGCCAATACCCAACTGAGGGATGGACTCAAAACCATCGGCGAAAAAACAAATACACAGGTTCTGTATCCACCACTAGATTTATGTACTGATAACGGCGCAATGATCGCCTTTGCAGGCGCAGTGAAATTATTAAAGAACCCAACTGATGCTGACACTTCTCTGGGATTCGATGTACTGCCACGCTGGCCGCTCAGTGAGGTATCGTCTAGGAGCTAATCTTACGTATGCACTATGGTTGTGGATTGATTCAAAATTCTCGGCTTCAACGTCAAATGATCCATGGATGATGGACTGAATGGCTCTTTCGATTCTTGCAAAAGAACCATAAAACGTGACATATGAGTCCCCTTCTTTCTAGAAAATAGGTTTGCTTGCCCTAATTGAATTGAGGGTACTTCTTGCGAATAGACATTTCAATACCATTGGCATCAAGACCACATTGCTCCATTAACTTTGCTGGATCACCATGATCAATGAATTGGTCCGGCAATCCTAGTTGCAAAAATGGTTTATAGATATTTGATTTCACTAAAAATTCTATACAAGCACTACCGGCACCGCCAGCAATCACGCCATCTTCTAGCGAGACAAATCCATCGTGCCCTTGACCAAGCTCCAATAATAAATCTTCGTCAAGCGGTTTCACAAAACGCATATTGACAACCGTTACATCCAGTCGATTCGCTAGCTCTAGTGCGGGATATAAGAGTGTGCCAAAACATAAAATCACAATCCTGTTACCTGCAGCTTGTTGAGTGACTCTCTCGATTTTTCCCCGTCCAATCGGTAATATTTCAAGTTTGCTGGCGGTTGTTTTCCCAACCCCAGCACCTCTTGGATAACGAACCGCGCTAGGGTGATCAATCATAAATGCCGTTGATAACAACTGTCGACATTCTTGCTCATCGGCAGGAGTCATGATGAACATATTAGGAATACATCGTAAATAAGGTATATCAAATGCCCCAGCATGTGTTGCTCCATCAGCCCCAACAATACCGGCTCGATCAATCGCAAAAACCACAGGCAAATCTTGAAGTGCTACATCATGAATTAACTGATCATAGCCACGCTGTAAAAATGTGGAATAAATAGCAACCACTGGCTTTAAACCCTCACAAGCAAGCCCTGCGGCAAATGTAACGGCGTGTTGCTCAGCAATTCCTACATCGTAATAACGCTTGGGAAAACGTTTTTCAAACTCAACTAAACCAGAGCCTTCACGCATCGCTGGCGTAATAGCAATCAAGCGCTCATCAGCACTCGCTTGATCACATAGCCAGTCGCCAAAAACTTGTGTAAAGGTCTTTTTCAGCGGGGCACTACTCGATTGAATCCCTAATAATGGATCAAATTTACCCGGGCCATGATAAAGAATCGGATCTGCTTCTGCGAGTTTGTAACCATGACCTTTTTTCGTGACTATGTGCAAAAACTGGGGCCCCTCACCATCTAGAGCTAGTCGCATCACATTTTGTAAGGTGGGGACTAAAGAATCTAGGTCATGTCCATCAATGGGACCAATATAGTTAAAGCCGAATTCTTCAAAAATAGTACCCGGCACAACCATGCCCTTCGCATGCTCTTCAAGGCGCTTAGCGAACTCTCGTAATGGTGGCGCTAGGGAAAGAACAGAGTCGATCCCTTTTTTGGTATTTGCATAAAAACGACCACTCATGAGTCTTGCCAAATAACGATTCAATGCCCCAACTGCAGGGGAGATTGCCATATCGTTGTCATTGAGGACCACAATTAAGGGCAGATCAGGATAAATACCTGCGTTATTTAATGCTTCAAATGCCATCCCAGCACTCATCGCTCCATCACCAATAATGGCTACCGCAACTTGTTTAGTGCCTTTTGTTTGAAATGCACGAGCCATGCCCATCGCAGCAGAAATACTGGTCGAAGAGTGAGCAGTGCCAAAGGTGTCATAACTACTTTCGCTACGACGTGGAAATCCAGAAATACCCCCTAATTTTCTGAGGGTGTGCATCTGATCTCTGCGCCCAGTCAAAATTTTATGTGCGTAACTTTGATGCCCTACATCCCAAATTAATCGATCGTTGGGCGTTTGAAAAACATAATGCAAAGCAATGGCTAATTCAACGGTCCCAAGATTTGAAGATAAATGCCCGCCAGTCTGAGACACCGACTCGATGATGAAGGTCCGTAATTCTCGAGCAAGCTTTGGCAAATCATCGCGCGACAGCTTTCTTAAATCATCTGGGGATTCAATTCTGTGAAGTAGTTGATTGTGCATGTTTGGCGATAATTTCCAAAAACCTATCCTATTCATCAATAACGCAATAGGGTAATCCTCTATTATCCCTCAGGTCTTCATTTCTATCAGGTTTGTAAGAAATCTCAAGGGGAAAGTCATTATGACTTTCTCGTAAAAGCCCATTTGGAAATTGCCCTTAGAGGATCTGCTTCCGGTCCCCACTGAGTCAATGCTTCTAAGGACTTGGTCAATAACTCTTCCGCATATCTCTGGGACGCATCTAGACCCATTAGACTGACAAATGTTGGTTTATTGGCTTGTTCGTCTTTCCCAGCAGTTTTACCAAGCGTCTCAGAGTTCTGAGTCGCATCAAGAATGTCATCCGTTACCTGAAAACCTAATCCCACATCCTGCGCAACTTGATCAAGAAGATCTCTTTGGTTTTGAGGTAGCCCTCCAAGAGAGGCGCCCATGCGGATCGCACATCTTAATAAAGCCCCAGTTTTTAGCCGATGCATTTTTTCTAAGGTTTGCAAATCTAACACTTTTCCAACATTCGCCAAATCAATCGCTTGCCCTTTACACATACCATGCATGCCTGCGCTCATCGATAACTCTTGCATCATCTCTACCTTTAAATTGGCAGGTATGTGTATTTGCGTAATGATGGCAAATGCTTCACTTTGCAAAGCATCACCGACCAATAAGGCAGTGGCTTCATCAAACATTTTGTGCGTTGTGGGTTTCCCACGACGTAAATCATCATTGTCCATGGATGGTAAATCGTCATGAACTAGCGAATAGGTATGAATCAACTCGATGGCAACCGCGGCCGAATCGACCTGCTCTATATCTTGAAGACTTTCAGGATTTGTTTGGCCTAACTGCCAGGTTGCATAAATCAGTAAAGGGCGAATTCTTTTTCCTCCGGCACGAACAGCATATGCCATCGCAGGATGAAGCTGATCCAATGGATCTTCTACCGCAGGAATTGCATTAACTAAGGCTAGTTCAATCCGCTGAAAATGTTGGGAATGCCAGTTTTTCCAATCAAACATTATTGCTCTTCAAAAATTTTTACTTGTTGTTCCACTTGATCGAGCAATCTCTGACACAACTTAATCAACTCCGTGCCTCTTTTATAAGACGCTAAATTAGCCTCTAAAGACAGCTTGCCAGACTCCATCTCACCAATCAGCTTTTCAAGCTCGGCTACCGCTTGCTCATAATTAGGTGGGGAATTTCCTGGCCCAGCATCTTCCGTACTGGATATTTTTGATTTAGCAGTAGCCATTCCAATAAGACCTTTAATAAATAATTAACAATAACTCAAAATGATGAAAAAATAGACTTCAAAATTCTCTTTAAGTATAATGCTAGATTCCTTTCCAATATCGACATGTCGATGGTTGGATTGGTTATTCCGCTTAGCTTCGGCTGACTTATTTTTTCGGGGGTGGGGAGAATGACTAATCTGGCTACCGCGCAGCAGCTTGCGCCGTCCAATTTGCAGTTACCAGTCAGTGCGTACTTTGACACTGAATTGTTTCAAAAAGAAATGGCCTTGCTATTTGCAAATGGTCCTAAATATATCGGTCATGAACTGATGGTTCCTGAAATTGGAAACTATCAAACCTTGCAAACCGAAAATGAAGGGCGCGTTCTTGTTCGTAATGAACAGGGTATCGAATTATTGTCAAATGTGTGCCGGCATCGCCAAGCCTTGATGTTAGGCGGCAAAGGTAAAGTTGATAATATCGTGTGTCCACTGCATCGGTGGACCTATGATCTGCAGGGGGAACTTTTAGGCGCTCCTCATTTTGGAGAGAATCCTTGTCTGCATCTTGGTAAAAGCTCTATACAAAATTGGCAAGGACTCCTTTTTGAGGGCCCTAGAGATGTCAACGAAGATCTCGCAAAACTCGGTGTCAAAGACCAACTCAGATTTGATGGTTATCTGCTCGACCACGTTGAAGTTCATGATTGTGATTACAACTGGAAAACATTTATTGAAGTTTATCTAGAGGACTACCACGTTGGGCCTTTTCACCCAGGACTTGGTCAATTTGTGACCTGCGATGACCTGACTTGGGAATTCGGTAACTGGTATAGCGTTCAAAGTGTTGGTCTGAATAATCAACTTAAACGTCCCGGCTCTCCCATCTACTCGAAATGGCATGATGCAGTTGTGCGTCATCATGGTGGCAAACTTCCAGACTGCGGTGCTATTTGGCTCACCTATTACCCAAATGTGATGGTTGAGTGGTACCCAGGAGTGCTTTGTATTTCTACTTTGCAACCTTTAGGTCCAAATAAAACGAGAAATATCGTTGAGTTTTACTACCCAGAAGAAATTGTGTGGTTCGAGCGTGAGTTTATCGAAGCTGAGCGCGCTGCCTACATGGAAACTTGTATCGAAGATGATGAGATTGCCCTTCGAATGGATGCCGGTCGTGCTGCACTCTTAGCTAGAGGCCAAAACGAAATAGGCCCCTACCAAAGTCCGATGGAAGATGGTATGCAACACTTCCATGAATGGTATCGTAAAACGATGTCCTTCAAATAAATCAACTTTGAAGTATCGATAAGCTAAGCACCAGGCCTATTCCACATAAAATTAAAGTCACTTGTTTAAGCGATTCTTTTATCTGTAAGCGACGATTCATTTGCGGCATTAAATCACTCACCGCAATATAAATAAAACTGCTTGAAGCAAAAACTAGTAAGTAAGGAATCAATACCTGCGACTGCTCTAAAAATAGATATCCAAACACCCCTCCTACCACTGCTAAAAGCCCACAAATCAAGTTGTATAGCAATGCTCTTTGTTTGGTAAAGCCAGCATTGAGTAAAACCATAAAATTACCAATTTCTTGCGGAATTTCGTGAGCAATAATTGCCGTGGCTGTCAATATACCAACTTCTGGATTGGCAATAAATGCCGCAGCAATCAAAATACCATCCACCAGATTATGAACGCCATCACCAACTAATATCATCCAACCGCTTTTACCAGCCTCCTCACGATCGTGCCCTTCATGATGGTTATGGCCGTCACCTTCATGGTGATGGTTGTGCCTCAGTAAAGCCACTTTTTCAAGTGCAAAGAAAAATAAAATACCGGCGAGTAACAATGAAAATAAACTGGCAGGCGCAATGTCTGGGGTTGCAAACGCCTCTGGTAAGGCGTGCAAAAAAGCAGTGGCTAATAAAAGCCCCACAGAAAAGCTCACCATGTTCTCAACGATTGAAGCTAAGTATTTAAATGATAAAGTGGCTGCCGCAAAAATACTGATAATCCCAGCCGACAATGTCGCTAGAATGATCCAAGTTAATATCATGTCAACTCCCTGGCTTTAATGAGCTTCTTCCCAATTATCACCGATACCGATACCTACCTCGAGAGGAACGCGTAAGGTAGCTACAGTCGTCATGAGTAAGTCTAAATTTTTCTTTACTAATTCTAATTCATGCTGAGGAACTTCTAAAACAAGCTCATCATGCACTTGAAGTAACAATTTCGTTTCTAATTTTTCAGCCTCTAACCATGCCTGTACTGCAATCATCGATAACTTAATAAGGTCTGCTGCAGTTCCTTGCATGGGCGCATTGATCGCCGCTCTTTCAGCACCTTGTCGGCGCATGCCATTGGTGCTATTAATTTCAGGTAGCCATAAACGCCTACCAAATATTGTTTGAACATACCCTTTATCCTTAGCCAGCAACCGAGTATCAGACATGTACTTTGCCACCCCTGGATACCTTCCAAAGTAAGTATCAATGTAGGTTTGGGCTGCTGATCTTTCAATACCTAAATTACTCGCCAAACCAAAAGCACTCATGCCATAAATTAAACCAAAGTTAATTACCTTGGCATAGCGTCTTTGTTCAGAACTGACGTCGTCAAGCGTAGCACCAAAAATTTCAGCTGCCGTCGCCTTATGAATATCTCGCCCCTGTGCAAAAGCCTCTAACAAATTAGCATCTTGCGCAATATGGGCCATGATGCGTAGTTCGATTTGCGAATAATCGGCAGACATTAAAGAACAACCCGGTCTAGCAATAAACGCTTCGCGAATCTTACGTCCCTCTTCTGTTCTGACCGGAATATTTTGCAAATTAGGCTCATTCGATGCTAACCTTCCCGTTGCAGCTACTGCCTGGGCATAATTGGTGTGGACTCTGCCAGTTTTAGCATCCGCCATTCTAGGAAGCTTTTCCACATAGGTTGACTGTAACTTTGCTAGACTTCTGTAATCTAAAATACGGGCTGGCAGCGGGTAGTTTTCAGATAATTTTTGTAAAACCTCTTCATCTGTCGATGGTGCCCCGCCAGGTGTTTTCTTGATAATTGGTAAATTCTTTACCTGAAATAAAATCTCTCCAATTTGTTTTGGGGATTGAATATTAAAGGGCTGTCCAGCTAACTCATGAATCTCCTTTTCTAGCTCTAACATCCTCAAGCCAATAACCTGCCCTTGCGCCGCCAATTTCTTGGAATCAATCAAAATGCCGTTACGCTCCATAATGGCCAGCACCCGCATCGTCGGAATTTCTATGTCTTGGTATACATACCTGAGAGTCTCTTCTTTTTGGATTAATGGCCAAAAATATTGATGAAGCCGTAAAGTAATATCTGCATCTTCTGCAGCATATTGGGTGGCTCTGGCAATATCCACTTGATCAAACCCAATTTGAGAAGCCCCTTTGCCACAAACTTCTTCAAAGGTAATCGTCTTAATCCCTAAATGACGCTGCGCCATGCCATCCATGTCATGAGATCGATGCGACTCATAAACATAAGACTCCAATAAGGTATCGTGGGCAATACCGCGCAAATCAACTCCATGATTGGCAAAAATATGTTTGTCAAATTTGATGTTTTGACCCAGCTTTGCTGCCTGTGGATCTTCTAACCAAGACTTTAAAAATTGCAGAGTATGTTCTCGATCTAGCTGATCTTCATTTGTCATGTGTTTGAGAGGGATGTAGCAGGCTTGACCAGTTTCAACAGCCAAAGAGATGCCAACTAACTGAGAACGCATGGGATCTAATCCTGTCGTTTCGGTATCAATACTCGTGAGCTCAGAAGCCTGAATCCTATCTAACCAAACTTGTAACTGCTCTTGCGTCAATACACATTCATACTCAGTGTTGGTAACTTGGGTCGGAAAAGACATCGTATCCTGAGAATTTAAAGCAAGACCATCATTCGAAGGTGATGTAGGTTGTGAGTGTTGCCCCTCAAACTCTCTCAGCCAGGTCTTAAAACCATAACGAATAAATAACTCCCGCAATTGGTCATGGTCTTCATGTCGCACGATGAGCTCTGACAAATCCTCCAAATGCCCATCAAGTTCGCAATCTACTTTGACAGTGAGTAAACGCTTTGCCTGAGCTAACCACTCTACAGACTGCCGTAAATTTTCTCCAACAACACCCTTGATGTCATTGGCATGTACCAATACATTATCTAAATTACCATACTCCGTGAGCCATTTGACAGCAGTTTTAGGGCCCGCTTTAGGAACTCCTGGGACGTTATCAACCGTATCACCCATGATGGTTAAATAATCCACAATCAGATTAGGGGGAATACCAAATTTTTCCACAACACCCTGGATATCCAGTTTTTCATTCGTCATGGTATTGATCAGAGTGACGGACTCATCCACCAGTTGGGCAAGATCTTTATCCCCTGTAGAAATAACGGTCTTCCACCCCAGCGCTGTCGCTTTTTTGGATAATGTACCAATCACATCATCCGCCTCTACCCCGGGGACCATAATCACTGGCCAACCCATCGCTTTAACCACGGCATGGATAGGCTCTATTTGCTTGACTAGATCCTCAGGCATGGAAGAACGATTTGCTTTATATTGCGGGTACCATTCATCTCTAAATGTAGGCCCTTTTGCATCAAACACACAGGCAATATGTGAAGTTGGTAGTTCGCTACGTAAACGGCGTAACATATTAATCATGCCGTAAATTGCTCCCGTTGGCTCCCCATTGGGATTACGCAAATCCGGCATGGCATGAAAGGCCCTATACAGGTAACTTGAACCGTCAACGAGCAATAATAATTCTTTAGACATACCTTAATCGTACAATTAACCTATGAACTACTTCCATAATTTATATCCTAAACATTTCCTAGGGCTTATTATCTCCCTATTTTTGATAACCTCTTCTTATTGCGCTGCGCAAACGAAGACGGATATTCTATCCCCACAAGAACTGAATGCCATTAATAATCAACCCATTGCACCTAAAGTCAATGCGGCAGATCGTGTTCAGGGTACTCAAAAACGTGATAAAAGTTTCTCTCTTGAAGGAGCGAATGGTACAAAAGTGGATGAATACCGTGATATTGGTCAAAATGTAGCCATCGAGGTTGAGTCAAGTATGGGAACCCATTATCAAATGAGCCCCTCTCTTAACCGAGATAACACCTCTACAAACCAAGTGATTAATCGAGTACCCTCAATCAATTTGCCATTTTAAAGTTTATGGCTGTTTACACTTCATTGACTCTTGAAGAAGCAAATGACTGGTTTACTACTTCATTTGACTTAGGGGAAATGCATGCCTTTAAAGGCATTAGCGACGGGATAGAAAATACTAATTTTTTTATTGATGCTAACAATAAAGGGTTTATTACAGAATATGTGCTTACTATTTTTGAGCGACTTCAATTCGATCAATTACCCTACTATTTAAACTTGATGTTGTTTTTGTCAAATCATCATATTAAGGTTCCAACTCCGTTCCTAAATCGTCAGCATCAAATACTAGATACTATAAAAAACAAACCTGCCGCCATCGTGAGTAAACTCGAAGGCTCTCCGCGCCTCTCACCAAACTTAGATCATTGTGCAAAAGTGGCCAGAATGTTAGCTAGTATGCATTTAGTCGGAAAAAACTATTCGGCACATCAAGAGAATCTCAGAAGTTTGCCATGGTGGAAGTCGGTAGTTAGAGAAATTATTCCTTTTCTTGATGATGCAAAAAAAACATTACTTACTGCTGAAATTGATTTCCAAACCCAATTCTTCAATAGCCCAAATTACTCTGAATTACCTTTTGGCGCATGCCATTGCGACTTATTTAGAGACAATGTTCTGTTTAAAGATAATGACGAGTTAAGTGGATTTTTTGATTTTTATTTTGCTGGAACTGATAAGTGGTTATTTGATGTTGCTGTAACTGTCAATGATTGGTGTATCGAGCTTCAAACTGGGGCCTTTGATCCGGCTCGATTAGACGCTTTTCTTGATGCCTATCAAGAGATTCGGCCATTCACCACTTCTGAAACAATAGCTTGGCCTAAGATGCTACGCGCTGCAGCGCTACGTTTTTGGATCTCTCGTTTATGGGACTTTTATATCCCAAGAAATGCCCAATTACTAACTCCACATGACCCATCTCATTTCGAAAAAATACTCCAACTAAGAATTCAACATGCAAATTAATCGTGTTTCTCCCATGACTGGTTATACCTGGATTCGCCAAGGTATCTGGCTTTTTAAACAAAGCCCATTTACTTTTTTAATGCTCGTCTTTTTATATATATTCATTGTTCAACTCTCCATGTTTATTCCAATTTTAGGTTTGATGATTGTTTTAGTCTTAAGCCCCATCTTTTCAGTTGGGTTTCTTACCGGCTGCCAAAAAGTGATTCGCAGAGAAATTGTTCGGCCAACGATTTACTTATCACCTTTTCGAGATTATCCTTCTGTGATTCGAACCCGCCTTATTCAACTGGGATCAATTTATACCTCAATGATTGTTTTGCTTAGTATCATTGCCTCTCAATTTGTTGATGTCGAGAAAGTACTACCTCTGATTACTGAAGGGAAAATATCTGGTCCAGAAATGGTGACAGAAATGTATACGGCAATGCTTGTTGCAGCGATTCTATATTTTCCGGTTGCAATCCTCATGTGGTTCTCACCGCAACTCATCGCATGGAAAGATTCAACAGTTGCAAAGGCATTATTCGGCAGTTGGATGGCATTTTGGCTCAACAAGGGCGCTTTTTTTATTTACTTTATAACTTGGGCTATCGTGCTTGTGGCAATACCACTATTTTTTGGGGCTCTGTTTGATGCCTTTGGCATTGGGCAATACGCCTCTTATGTGATAACTCCATTTAGTATGGCTGCGGTAACGGTTTTATATTGCACATTTTTTGCGACTTGGAAGGGCTGCTTTACAGACCCCTCCGCTATACTGCCAATGGTCGATTAAATAGCGGTTAACTTAGCAATGCTGAGTGCCAACCATTTAGGTCCATGACGGGAAAAATTCACTTGTGCTTTAGCGTCAGCGCCACTTCCCTCAAAGCTAATAATGCGCCCCTCACCAAACTTACTATGAAACACTTGTTGGCCAATATGAAATCCATGTTCATCTGAGGATTTTTTACTCGTAACAAGAATGGAGGATGTTGATTTGGTGGAATACGATGGCAATCGGTCTTCACTTAAGCTGCCATTGCCCCAACTAGGGTTGACTTGACGAGAATGGCTAGACCATAAAGAATCCTTTTGCTTTGGCACTAATGCTTTTAAACTTTCTTTCGGCAACTCCTCTAAAAAGCGCGAAGGTAAGTTATATCTAACTTGACCGTGCAACATCCTAGACTGGGTATGCGATATATAAAGACGATCTCTTGCCCTGGTTATCGCCACATACATCAAGCGACGCTCTTCTTCTAAACCCTTATCTTCATTAAGACTATTCTCATGAGGAAATAAGCCTTCTTCAAGACCAGTGATGAAGACAGCTTTGAATTCGAGACCTTTGGAGGAATGGACTGTCATCAGCTGCACAGCATCTTGTCCAGCTTGAGCTTGATTATCTCCAGCCTCCAGGGAAGCATGCGACAAGAACCCCGCCAAAGGAGACATCTCAATGGGTCCTTGATTAGCTGGTTGCCCTTCGAATAGTGGCTCACCAGGTATGCTCGTATTGAACTCAATCGGAGTGAGAGCCTTCGTGTCTTGGCTAATACCCTCTTCTGCAATAAATGCAGTGGCAGCATTAATCAACTCTTGTAAGTTTTCAATCCGATCTTGGCCTTCTTTTTCTGCTAAATAATGTTGAATTAATCCACTATTTTGAATCACATAATCGATCAATTCTGGGAGGGTATTATTCCTTGTAGCATCTCTCAAGTGGTCAATGAGTCGAATAAATCCGTTCAGCGAAGTTCCTGCTTTACCCTCTAAAAAACTAGCCGCAGCATACAGAGAGCTCTGCTGTGTTTTTGCAATATCTTGTAATGCTTCAATGGATCTAGCACCAATCCCTCTGGTCGGGAAATTAACCACCCTTGAAAAGGATGTGTCGTCATTAGGGTTCTCAAGTAAGCGCAAATAGGCCAAAGCATGCTTAATTTCAGCACGTTCAAAGAAGCGTAAGCCCCCATAAACACGGTAAGGAATCGCCGCTGAAAATAATCCATGTTCAATGATGCGAGACTGAGCATTACTACGATACAAGATAGCTATCTCACTACGTGCATATCCTTCATTGATTAAGCCTCTAATTTCCTCTACTAACCAACCTGCTTCAACGCCATCACTTGCGGCCTCAAATAGTCGCACTAACTCGCCATGACCAGCATCGGTGCGAAGATTTTTGCCTAAACGCTCGGTATTGTTGGCAATCAAATGATTGGCTGTATCAAGAATGTGTCCGTGAGATCGATAGTTCTGCTCTAACTTCACCATCATCGGTTTATATTGCTTTTCAAAAAGCCGCATATTAGCAACATCAGCACCCCTAAATGCATAAATACTCTGATCGTCATCACCAACGGCAAATACTGCTGATGGATTATCTCCACCTTGATTTGATAAAAGCTTCAACCAAGCATATTGCAAAGCATTCGTATCCTGAAACTCGTCGACTAAGATATGACGAAAGCGCTGTTGATAATGCCGCCTAATAGGCTCGTGATGTTTCAATAATTCGTATGAACGAAGCAATAACTCTGAAAAATCAACAACTCCCTCACGTTGACATTGCTCCTCATAAGCAGAATAAAGCTTGATTAACATCCCTTGAAACTCATCAGATGCAGAAAGATCTTTAGGGCGTTGACCCTTTTCTTTAGCGTGGGCAATAAAATACTGTAGCGGCTTTGGAGGATATTTTTCATCATCCACTTTTAATACTTTTAATAGGCGCTTAATGGCAGAAAGTTGGTCTTGCGTATCTAAAATTTGAAAGGTGGATGGTAAGCCCGCATCTTGAAAATGTGCCCGTAATAGTCGATTACAAAGACCATGGAAAGTCCCTACCCACATACCGCGAGTATTGATGGGTAACATCGCGGATAATCGAGTTAACATCTCTTTAGCAGCTTTATTGGTAAAAGTGACGGCTAATACGCCGACAGGCGAAACTTGACCAGTTTGGACTAACCAGGCAATCCTTGTGGTTAATACCTTTGTCTTCCCGCTACCCGCACCTGCCAAAATTAAAGCAGAGGGTAAATGCCCTTTAGAAGGCGTTGCGCTGAGGGTTACTGCCTCTAACTGCTCAGGATTTAAGTTGTTAAGAATGTCGTTCACAGAAGTTTGTCTAAATACCAAATTATAATTTGAGTCATATGTCTAAAAATGAAAATCCTACTCCAGAGTCTGCCAAAGAATTATCGGGAAATGCTTCCTCAGAATTAGCAAAAGCATTTGAGCCCAATAAGGTAGAAAAACCCTTGCTACAAGCTTGGGCAGAAAAAAATATCAGTGGTGTTGATTTACAAGCCGGTCGAGATAATTTTTGTATTCAATTACCACCCCCTAATGTTACAGGGACTTTGCATATGGGGCACGCTTTTAACCAAACCATTATGGATGGTTTGACACGGCATGCACGGATGCAGGGTAAAAACACCTTGTGGGTTCCTGGAACTGACCATGCAGGTATCGCTACTCAAATCGTGGTTGAAAGGCAGTTAGACGCACAGAAAGTATCTCGGCATGATTTAGGTCGTGATAAATTCTTAGACAAGGTTTGGGAGTGGAAAGAAAAATCCGGTTCAACCATCACGAATCAAATACGACGCATGGGCGCATCCATTGACTGGAATCATGAGTATTTCACCATGAATCCAGCTATGTCAGAATCTGTTGTTGAGGTATTTGTCTCTCTGTATGAACAAGGTCTTATCTACCGTGGTAAAAGACTCGTGAACTGGGATCCTGTTTTAGGAACAGCTGTTTCAGATCTTGAGGTAGAAAGTGTCGAAGAACAAGGGTTTATGTGGAAGATCCGTTATCCATTAGTTGATGGATCAGGATTTTTGACGGTCGCAACAACTAGGCCAGAAACCATGCTTGGAGACGTTGCCGTCATGGTTCATCCTGAAGATGAACGTTACCGCCACCTCATCGGTCAACACGTTTTATTGCCACTATGTGACCGCCAAATCCCCATCATTGCAGATGATTATGTAGACATGAATTTTGGTACTGGCGTCGTTAAAGTAACGCCAGCCCATGACTTTAATGACTATGCAGTTGGTCAACGACATCAGTTACCACTGATCAATATTTTGACTCTCGATGCCAAGATTAACGTAGAAGCACCTAAACCATATCAAGGTCTTGACCGTTTTGAAGCGCGTCAACGAATTGTTAAAGATTTAGAAACGGCAGGACTTTTAGATGCCGTCGTAAATCATACTTTAATGGTCCCTAGAGGCGACCGTACCCAAACGATTATTGAACCCATGCTTACCGATCAATGGTTTGTAGCGATGTCAAAACCAACCAGTGCTAATCAATATATGCCAGGTGAGTCAATTGCTGGCGCAGCTTTAGCCGCTGTCACGAAAGGCGATATCACCTTAGTGCCAGACAACTGGAATAGTACTTACAAAGGCTGGTTAGAAAATATCCAAGACTGGTGTATCTCCCGCCAACTCTGGTGGGGTCATCAAATACCAGCTTGGTATAAAGATGATGGCTCATTCATCGTAGCTAGGTCTTTAGAGGATGCGCAGGTGCAAGCAAAAGCACAAAGCTATACAGGATCGCTCCAGCGTGATCCTGACGTCTTAGATACATGGTTTAGTTCGGCACTGGTGCCCTTCTCTTCATTAGGTTGGCCAAAGAAATCTGAACTCCTTGACCACTTTTTACCGTCAACGGTTCTCGTTACAGGATTCGACATTATCTTTTTCTGGGTCGCAAGGATGGTTATGATGACTTGCCACTTTACCGGTAAAGTGCCTTTTGAAAAAGTCTATGTTCACGGCCTAGTTAGAGACTCTGAAGGTCAAAAAATGAGTAAGTCCAAGGGTAATACCCTGGACCCTCTAGACCTCATTGATGGCATTAGTCTTGAAGATCTTTTAGCCAAAAGAACTCAAGGCTTAATGAATCCAAAGCAAGAAGAATCCATCACTAAAAAGACGAAAAAAGAATTTCCTCAAGGCATTCCCCCTTTTGGGACAGACGCACTTCGTTTTACCTTTGCATCCATGGCAACTCTTGGGAGAAATATTAATTTTGATCAAAAGCGCTGTGAAGGCTATCGTAATTTTTGCAACAAACTGTGGAATGCTACGCGCTTTGTGCTGATGAATTGTCCTGGCGGTGATGAAGAAAATGGTTTTGCACCCTGCCCGGCTGATTGTGGGCCTGAAGGCTATTTATATTTTTCCGCAGCAGATCAGTGGATCGTTTCCCTTTTACAACGTGTGGAGGCAGATGTTGAAAGGGGTTTCAAAGAGTATCGATTTGATATGATCGCAAACTCAATCTATCAGTTTGTTTGGGACGAGTACTGCGACTGGTACCTTGAACTGGCTAAAGTCCAGTTACAGGTTGGATCAGCGGCTAATCAGTGCGCTACCAGACGAACTCTACTGAGGGTATTAGAAACGATTCTTCGGCTTGCTCACCCTTTAATCCCTTTTATCACTGAAGAACTTTGGCAAACAGTCGCGCCGAAGGCGGGTAAAGATCTTTCGAAATGCGCTAAACAAACCATTGCCTTGCAAACTTATCCGAAACCGCAAATGGAAAAACTCGATGAAAAAAGTGAGCATTGGGTACATGAATTAAAAGCGCTTGTTGATGCCTGCAGAAACCTCCGAGGGGAAATGCAAATTTCGCCAGCAACAAAAGTGCCACTTATTATTCAAGGTAACCCTTCTACATTAGAGGAATACAGTCCTTACCTATTGAGTCTTGCTAAGCTTTCTAAGGTAGTCATCGATGAGAATGGTTCGCAAATTGATCATAAGGCAAGCCAAGCGCCCGTCGTCATGGTCAATAGCTTTAGGCTACTCTTAGAGGTTGAGGTGGATATTACGGCTGAAAAACTAAGGCTTGATAAAGAAATTTCTCGATTAGAATCAGAAATAATGAAAGCGCATACAAAATTGAATAACAAAAGCTTTGTCGACAGAGCTCCGGCTGAGGTAGTTGCTCAAGAAAATAATCGTTTAAATGAGTTTTCTACTCTTCTAGAAAAACTACGCTTACAAAAAGAACGTCTTCAATCACCTAATTAAAATCCAACTATGAAAACAAACGTCTTTAAAGCAGTGTTTCCTGTAGCCGGGCTCGGTACACGCTTCTTACCCGCTACAAAAGCAATGCCAAAAGAAATGCTGACCGTGGTTGATAAACCCTTAATTCAGTATGCCGTCGAGGAAGCTATCGCAGCAGGTATTACTGAACTCATTTTTGTGACGGGACGATCAAAAAGAGCGATTGAAGATCACTTTGATAAAGCCTATGAACTAGAAAATGAACTAGAACAAAAAAATAAAAAAGATCTTCTCGAAATTGTTCAAAATATTAAACCAAGTCATGTAGATTGCGTTTATGTTCGTCAAGCAGAAGCGCTGGGATTAGGGCATGCGATTCTTTGTGCAGAAAAATTGGTTGGAGATGACCCTTTTGCTATCATTCTTGCAGATGACCTTTTAACTGGCAAACAACCGGTGCTCGATCAAATGGTCAAGCTCTTTCAACATTACCGTTGCTCTATCATTGGGGTTGAAAAAATCGTTCCAGAGCAAAGTCGCTCCTATGGTGTGATTGATGGGAAAAAATGGGATGACAACATTTATAAGCTCGCTAATATTGTTGAAAAACCCGCGCCTGAAAATGCACCCTCAAACATGGGTGTGGTTGGCCGATATGTATTAACTGCCAACATCTTTAATCACATCCGTCAACTAAGTCCTGGCGCTGGTGGTGAGTATCAACTTACCGATGCGATCCAGTCATTGATTCAAAAAGAACAAGTTCTTGCTTATGAATACGAAGGAATTCGTTATGATTGTGGCAGTAAACTTGGGTATTTAAAAGCGACCGTTGAATTTGCACTTAACCATCCTGAGGTTGGGGCAGAATTTGCTGCGTTTCTGAAAAACCGTTAATCAATTAACGGCGTTTGAGATAAAAAATAAAAATATCATCACTCACTTCAGTGCTGATTAATTCATTCCCTGTTTGCTTAGCAAACATAGGAATATCATGTTCAGCCCCACGGTCAGTTGCCCTGATTTTAAGAACTTGGCCTGTCTGCATATCAGATAAAGCTTTCTTTGTTCTAAGGACAGGTAAAGGGCAAATCATGCCTATGCAATCAAGCTCTTTATCAATTTGTGTAGGTATCATAAATGCTCCTTAAACCAGGTTGTTAAACTGCCGAGGGCTTTTGGTAATTCAGAGGGATTCGTTCCTCCTGCCATTGCCATATCCGGTTTGCCGCCACCCTTGCCGCCTACTTGTTGTGCAACAAAATTAACAATCTCTCCAGCCTTTACTTTATTCAGTAAATCCACTGTTACCCCAGCAATAATCTGCACCTTACCATCTTGTATGGTAGCTAAAACAATCACGCCAGATTTAAGCTTATTTTTAATTTGATCTAAAGTTTCACGTAGTGCCTTGACATCAACAGACTCCAGTAAAGCTACTAAGGTATTACAACCATTCACAATGACTACTTGTGATAAAAGATCCTCACCTTGGCTTGCCGCCATTTTTGATTTGGTACGCTCTAAATCTTTTTCTAAAATCTTAATCTGATCTTGTAGTTGGACTAATCGTTGCTTTAACTCATCTGGATGTGCTTTTAATGTGGCGGCTAATTGATGAATTTGTTCATCCATTTTTTGCACCTTAGTCACGGCGTTCTCGCCAGTAATTGCTTCTATACGACGAATGCCCGCAGCTACACCACTCTCGGAAATAATCTTAAACAAACCAATATCACCAGTACGGTGAATATGCGTGCCACCACATAACTCTTTTGAAGACCCAATCTCTAAAACTCTAACGACTTCTCCATACTTTTCACCAAATAACATCATTGCACCAGTTTTTTGAGCATCATCGATACTCATCGTTTTGGCGGATGTCGAACTATTACTTAAGATTTCTGTATTAACCAAGTGTTCGATTTTTTCGATTTCTTCACGACTCACCGGATTCATATGAACAAAGTCAAACCTAGTCTTGTCAGCGTCGACTAAAGATCCTTTTTGTTGTACGTGAGCTCCTAAAACCTCACGCAAAGCTTTATGCATTAGATGTGTTGCACTATGGTTTCTTGTAATTGCCTTTCGGTTGGCTTCATTCACTAGAGGATGCAACACATCCCCTAACTTAAGAGACCCTTCCAATAAAGTTCCATGATGGCCAAAAACATCTGCTTGAATCTTGATGGTATCTTCCACCTGGAAAAGCGCTATTGGATTTCTGAGCTCTCCAACATCACCAATCTGGCCACCGGACTCGGCGTAAAAAGGTGTTTGATCAAGGACAATGATGGCATCATCCCCGCTTTTAATTTCTGGCACGAGAGAACCATCTAAATATATCGCCTGAATCGTGGTTTTTTCAAGGGTCAAGTGCTCATAACCTCGAAACGCTGTTGGAGATCCTGAGTACTCTAAACCCTGCGTCATTTTGAATTTACCCGCAGCGCGCGCAAGAGTTCTCTGCTGACCCATCGCTTCTTCAAATCCAGCACTATCAACTTGAACGTTTCTTTCACGACAAACATCCGCAGTGAGGTCGAGTGGGAACCCAAAGGTGTCATGCAATTTAAAAGCAATGCCGCCATCTAAAACAGGATGCTGTGATTCTATAGAAACTTTTACTAATGCCTGCTCCAAAATTTCCATTCCGTTAGCGATCGTTTGGAAAAAGCGCTCTTCCTCCTGCTTAATGACTTCTGTAATTTTTACTTGCTGGTTCGCTAAGTCCGGATAGGCTTGCCCCATTTCTTTGACTAAAGCATCTACCAATCGATAAAAGAATGGAGTTCTTGCCCCTAACTTATAGCCATGACGAATCGCGCGACGCGTAATTCGTCTTAAAACGTAGCCCCTTCCAGCATTTCCTGGAATCACTCCATCAGCAACGGTAAAGCTACATGCCCTTATGTGGTCTGCAATGACTTTAAGTGAAGGACTTTGAAGATCTACATCAACTCCCCCCGAGGCTTCAACAGAAGCTTTTGCCGCATCAATTAAATGAACAAATAAATCGATCCCATAATTTGAGTGGACGTGTTGTAAAACCGCAGAAATTCTTTCAAGACCCATCCCTGTATCAACACTTTTCTTTGGCAAGGGGTGCATGACGCCATGTTCATCACGATTAAATTCCATGAAAACGTTATTCCAGATCTCAATAAAACGATCGCCGTCTTCTTCAGGGCTGCCGGGCGGGCCTCCCGGTATGTCTGCGCCATGATCATAGAAAATTTCCGTACAAGGCCCGCAGGGGCCTGTATCGCCCATCATCCAAAAATTATCAGAGGCATATCGAGAACCCTTGTTGTCACCAATGCGAATCACTCTTTCGGGGGGAATCCCCAGTTTTTTCGTCCAAATATCATAAGCCTCATCGTCTTCGGCATAGACCGTGACTAATAATTTTTCTTTCGGTAGTTGGAATACCTCAGTCAGCAACTCCCACGCATAGTGAATGGCATCTTCTTTAAAGTAATCCCCAAAAGAAAAATTTCCTAACATTTCAAAGAAGGTATGGTGCCTTGCCGTATAGCCGACATTATCTAAGTCGTTGTGCTTACCACCAGCGCGAATACACTTCTGGGCAGTGGTCGCTCTTGTGTAAGCTCTTTTATCAAAGCCTAAAAAGACATCTTTAAACTGGTTCATGCCAGCATTTGTAAAAAGAAGTGTGGGGTCATCCCCAGGTACTACGGGGCTAGAACTAACAATTTGATGGCCTTTAGAGGCAAAAAAATCGAGGAAACTTTGTCGGATTTCATTAACTTTCATGTCTATAATTATCTCATTTCAGGTCACACAACTAAAATCTCACAATTATTTTGTGATTTAATCACACAATAAGGGGAAACCCTAGAGGTAAGATTTTAGGTTTGAACATACAATCACACATCGTTGTAAAACAATTATTTAGGAGTCGTAATTGAAGATAAAGAATTATAAAGATTTCATGTCTGGAGTCATGTTTATTGCATTTGGTGCATTCTTTGCCATTCTTGCTCGTGGTTACCAAATGGGTACGCCTGCAAAAATGGGCTCTGGCTACTTTCCTTTCTGGTTAGGTGTCATTCTAGGTCTATTAGGATTAGCTGTTTTATTAAAGTCGATCGCCGCAGATACTGAGGATTCAAGCCTTGGTAAATGGGACTGGAAGTCAGTTGCATGGGTTACGGGTTCGGTTTTAGTTTTTGCTGTCCTATTGCCCTTGCTAGGGCTTGTCATTGCATTAGTGGCCCTTGTTTACCTCTCCGCCTTAGCTAGCCATGAATTCAATTGGAAGCAAACTTTTGTAAATGCACTGATATTGATTGTTATTGCCTACGGTGCGTTTGTTTGGGGCTTGAAACTCCAATTCCCAGTATGGCCACCGTTTCTGACAAACTAATTTTTATCCAAATACATATTTAGAAAGAAAATACCCGATGGATCTGTTAAGTAATCTTTCATTAGGCTTCGCAACTGCGTTTACCTTACAAAATCTCGCATACTGTTTAATTGGCTGCGTACTCGGTACTCTCATCGGTGTTCTGCCAGGTCTAGGGCCAATTGCTACTATTGCAATGTTATTGCCTGCGACTTATGCACTTCCTCCAATCGCCGCCTTAATTATGTTGGCCGGTATTTATTACGGGGCTCAATATGGTGGGTCTACGACTGCGATTCTCATTAACATCCCAGGCGAATCATCCTCGGTAGTGACCGCAATCGATGGATACCAAATGGCTAGAAATGGTCGAGCGGGTGTGGCACTCTTTACAGCTGGTGCTGGCTCATTCTTCGCGGGTTGCGTGGCAACACTAGTGTTGGCCGCTTTTGCTGCGCCATTATCTGAATTAGCTTTCAAATTCGGGCCTGCGGAGTATTTCTCCCTCATGGTTCTTGGTCTGATTGGTGCGGTGGTTTTAGCCTCTGGATCACTCGTTAAAGCGATTGCCATGATTGTGCTTGGGTTATTGTTAGGGCTTGTTGGTACTGACGTTAACTCTGGGACTTCGCGTTACGCCTTTGATGTTCCTCAACTCACTGACGGATTAGGTTTCGTTACTGTTGCTATGGGTGTTTTTGGATTTGCTGAAATTATGGTGAATTTAGAGCAAAAAGAAAAGCGTGAAACATTCTTGAAAAAAGTGACCAATTTGTGGCCTTCAAAAGCTGACTTCAAGCGGATGATCGCTCCGATTTTACGCGGCACACTCCTTGGATCCATTTTAGGTATTCTCCCTGGTGGTGGTGCTGCTTTAGCCTCTTTTGGTGCTTACTCACTCGAGAAAAAAGTTTCTAAATATGGTCATGAATTTGGTAAGGGTGCAATTGAGGGTGTTGCAGCTCCTGAAAGCGCAAACAATGCCGCCGCTCAAACTTCCTTTATTCCATTGCTGACATTAGGTATTCCACCAAATGCTGTGATGGCTTTAATGGTCGGAGCAATGACAATTCATAACATTCAGCCTGGCCCACAGGTGATGACTAGCAATCCTGCTCTATTTTGGGGTCTAATTGCCTCAATGTGGATTGGTAATTTCATGTTGATTATTTTGAATTTACCAATGATCGGTGTCTGGGTAAAACTGTTAACGATTCCTTATCGTCACTTATACCCAGCAATTTTGGTCTTTTGCTGTATTGGTGTTTACTCAGTAAACAATACTGTATTTGATATCTATTTAACAGCCATCTTCGGTATTCTTGGATACATGTTTACTAAGCTGCAGTGCGAAGCTCCTCCATTACTCCTCGGTTTCGTTTTAGGGCCAATGATGGAAGAAAACTTCCGTCGTGCTTTATTGCTATCCCGTGGTGACTTCACAGTCTTTGTAACACGTCCATTATCTGGATGCTTGTTATTAACAGCCTTAATTTTAGTTGTACTCGTATCTGTACCAGCGTTTAAGAAAACAAGGGAAGAAGCCTTCGTCGAAGATTGATGAAGTTTTCCAAGGCACATTACAATATGTGTCTATGTCTAAAGAAATAAATATTACTCCAGAAACCTCGGCAAACACCGAGGTTTCTAACTTTCTACGTCAGATTATTGATCATGACTGCGCAAACGCAACCTATGCCAATCGCGTCAACCGAAATGGCCAAGCCTTACCTAGCGTTATTACGCGGTTTCCACCTGAGCCCAACGGTTATCTACATATTGGTCACGCTAAAAGTATTTGCTTAAATTTCGGTCTTGCTAAAGACTATGGGCAAATCCCCGGTGGGGCACGTTGCCATATGCGCTTTGATGACACAAACCCCGCTAAAGAAGAAACTGAATATGTTGAAAGCATCCTCGATGCGGTCAAATGGTTAGGGTTTGACTGGCATCATGAGAATCTCGAGTATCAGTTTTATGCTAGTGACTACTTTGAACAACTTTATGCCTTTGCTGAGATACTCATCTCTCGCGAAAAAGCTTATGTTGATAGTCAAAGTGCTGATGAAATCCATCACAACCGTGGCAATTTCAATCAAGTTGGAACACCTAGTCCATTTAGGAATCGAACAGCGGCTGAAAATTTAGAATTGTTCAGAGCGATGCGCGCTGGGAAATTCCAAGATGGTGAACACGTTCTGCGCTTGAAGATTGATATGTCCTCACCTAACCTCGTGATGCGTGACCCTGTCGTTTATCGGATCCGCCATGCTCACCACCACAGAACCGGCAATACTTGGTGTATATATCCTCTGTACGACTTTACACACTGTATTTCCGATGCCCTAGAAAACATCACTCACTCAATTTGTACACTGGAGTTTGAAAACAATCGCCCCCTCTATGAGTGGGTACTCAACGAATTATCTGAAGCCGGGGCGCTTCAGCGTCCACTCCCCCATCAGTACGAATTTGCAAGGTTAAATTTAACCTATACGCTCACTAGTAAACGTAAGTTGCTGCAACTCGTTCAAGAAAACTATGTCGATGGATGGGATGATCCACGGATGCCCACCATTGTTGGCTTACGACGCAGGGGCTATACCCCAGAGTCATTACAACTCTTCTGTGAACGTATTGGTGTATCAAAAGCGGATAGTTGGATTGATATGAGTGTTTTAGAACAGTCTCTGCGCGATGATCTAGACCCAAAGGTAGAGCGTGGTATTGCCGTTTTGCAACCGATGAAATTGATCCTAGATAACTTTACCTACGCACTTGAAGCCTGTTCAGCACCAAAGCACCCCCACCACGAGGACTGGGGCAGACGTGAATTTCATCTGACTCAGGAACTTTGGATTGAAGCAGATGACTTCATGGTAAATCCGATAAAAGGCTTCTTTAGACTGTATCCACCTAAAGATGGTCAGCCAGGAAGTCGCGTTCGCTTAAAGTATGGTTTTGTGATTGAATGTACAGGATTTGATGCAGATGCCCAAGGAAACGTCATCGCAGTCCACGCAACATATTTCCCAGATAGCAAAAGTGGCACTCCTGGCTCTGCGGACTACAAAGTCAAGGGAACCATCCATTGGGTAAGTGCTCACAATGCCATCAGTGCTGAGGTTCGTATGTACGACCGGCTTTTTACAGACCCCAATCCAACCAGTGGCGATAAAGATTTCTTAAGTCTGCTCAATCAAGACTCTAAAAAAGTTTTACAAGCTTTTGTAGAGCCAAGCCTAGCAATGTCCCAATGCGAACAACGTTTCCAGTTTGAACGGCATGGCTATTTTGTAGCCGATCGAAGTGATTACCGTCCTGAACGGCCAGTATTTAACTTTGCGGTAGGTCTCAAGGATCAGTGGAAAAAATAATTGAGATCCGCTATTTCTGAAGTTTTTTTTGCGCGTCTAAGAAGTGGTTGACCGTTGGATAGGTAAACCTAAATCCGATTTCTTTTAAGCGTTCATTTTTTAAGCGCCTCGACTCTTTCATAAATCCCAGCAATTGTGGACTCACCTGAGTTCTTAATTCTTCAAAACCAACTCTTTTGGGCAGGTTTAGATCGAAAGTTCTTGCCACCACATCAAAGTACTCACCCATCTTCATCCAACTAGCATCACTGGCATTCATGACACGTTGAGGTACAGCTCGGTAAAAAGCCAATAAGATCATTCTTGCCAAATCGTCAGCATGAACATGATTGGTATAAACATCCTCTTCCTCTCTTAAGGCAGGAGTTCCTGCTTTTAATCGCTCAATCGGTAAACGATTACCCGCATAAATTCCTGGAACTCTAAGGATACTTACTCTGACTTGGTGATGAATTGCCCATGACCTGAGTTGCTGTTCCGCATCATGCCTTCTTTGCCCTCGAGGGCTCGTTGGCGCCACCACCCTAGTCTCATCAACAAAATCTCCTTTACAGTCGCCATAAACACCGGAGGTGCTCACATAAATCAATGTTTTTGTCAGCCCACCTTGAGATAAAGTTCGTAATAAATTTCTCGTACGAAGGTCTTTGTGGCCTTCTTGATTGGGTGGCGCTAAGTGAATCACGGAAGGTGCTAGATGAGCTAGCTTTTTTAAGCTTTTACCATCATCTAAATTGCCGACAAAAGGACTGACGCCGAGGCTTCTAAACAATGCCAATTTACTTTCTTGAGTCGTTAAAACATAAACCTTGTGAGTTTTGACTAAAATAGGCAGTAATCTTAATCCTACATCACCGCAACCGATCATTAATAGTCTTGGCTTGCCTAAAATAGAAGATGATGTAGAGTACATGAAAATATAGTAAATGATTTTTGAAAGGATGTATCTTGGATTCTAGCTCTCATTTTGAAATAACACTTCAAGGAAGTGGTAAAACCTTTAACGTTGCGGCGGATGAATCTATTTTAGATGCCTCACTTAAAGCAGGTATTGTCTTAGCTTATGGTTGTAAAAATGGCGCTTGTGGATCGTGTAAAGCAAAAGTCATCTCCGGCGAAGTCAAAATGGGACCTCATAATGCATCGACATTAACTGCTGAGGAAGAATCACGCAAAATGTCTTTATTGTGCTGCTCCTTTCCTCTGAGCGACTGCACCATTGCTGCTCGAGAAATTGAAGCTGGGTCTATTCCCATCAAAAAAGTACCCTGCCGTGTCGCTGAGTTAGAGCAGGTGGCTCCAGATGTCATGATTCTGAAACTACAATTACCTTCAACAGAAAAATTTCAATATCTTGCTGGTCAATATGTGGAATTTTTACTGAAGGATGGTAAACGACGGGCTTACTCCATTGCCACACCACCCCACTCTGATAGTCCTATGGAACTCCATATACGCCATTTGACTGGTGGGCTCTTTACCGACCATGTATTTGGAGTCAATCCAAATCTAGTGATGAAGGTTAAAGATATTTTGCGATTTGAGGGGCCTTTGGGAAGTTTTTTTCTAAGAGAGGAATCTTATAAGCCAATGATTTTTATTGCCTCAGGAACCGGTTTTGCCCCTATCCAAGCGATTATTGAGCATACTGTTCATCAGAATATAACTCGTCCGATTCATTTGTATTGGGGCGGACGTCGCCCAACTGATCTCTACAAGCACGAACAATGCCTTGAATGGGCCAAAAATATGCCTCATTTAACATACATACCCGTTATTTCTGATGCGCTACCAGAGGATAACTGGACAGGTAGAATGGGCTTTGTTCATCAAGCTGCGATGGTCGATTTTCCGAACATGAGCGCTCATCAAGTTTATGCTTGTGGTGCACCGATTGTGATTTCATCTTCACAAAGAGACTTTGTAGAGAAGTGCCAGTTACCTGAAGATGAGTTTTTTGCTGATTCTTTTACCTCAGAGGCCGATTTAGTTTCCTGAGATGTTGTTGTCATTAATCAGTTTTAAAATGTTGTAAGTTTAATTTTTAACAAGGAAATCATGCACGATACTAGTTCCGTCATGTTCATTACAAAACGTCCCGAAATTGAAATGGTTTCTGGGCAAGGATCTTGGTTAGTAGATAACAACGGCAAACGCTATTTAGACTTCATGCAAGGCTGGGCGGTTAATTGTTTGGGCCACAGCAACCCTGGCATGATCGCAGCTTTAGATGCTCAAGCTCGCAAGGTGATGAATCCAAGCCCGGCCTTTTTCAACCAACCCATGATAGAGCTGGCGAACTTACTCACTCAACATAGTTGTTTTGATAAAGTATTTTTTGCGAATAGTGGCGCTGAGGCCAATGAAGGTGCGATTAAATTAGCCCGTAAATGGGGTAAGTTGCATAAAAATGGCGCCTATCAAATCATCACTTTTGATCACAGTTTCCATGGTCGAACGATTGCCACGATGAGCGCATCTGGCAAGCCGGGTTGGGATACCATGTTTGCTCCTCAAGTAAGTGGCTTTCCAAAGGCTGATTTAAACGATCTAGCTTCTGTTGAAAAATTAATCAATGATCAAACCGTAGCTATCATGCTTGAGCCAGTTCAAGGTGAAGGTGGCGTCATTCCTGCAACAAAAGAATTCATGAAGCAATTACGCGAGTTAACTATTGCCAAAGGAATACTTCTCATCGTTGATGAGGTTCAAACAGGCTGCGGCCGTACAGGCAAACTTTTTGCCCATCAATTATTTGATATTAAGCCAGATATCATGACGCTGGGAAAAGGAATTGGCGGTGGTGTCCCCCTATCTGCTTTACTCTGTACAGATGCCGTGGCTAGTTTTGTACCTGGCGATCAAGGTGGCACCTACAATGGAAACCCATTAATGACGGCGGTTGGAGTGAGTGTCATCTCACAACTCATAGCGCCTGGTTTTTTACAAGGTGTTGTCGCAACCGGTGATTATTTAAAAGAACAATTATTAAAACTATCTGATAAATATCATTTAGACGGTGAGCGTGGCGAAGGACTCCTTCGAGCGCTTAAATTAGGACGTGACATTGGTCCTGAACTTGTCGAAAAAGCAAGAACTCAAGAACCTGTAGGACTTTTGATTAATTCACCTAGTCCGAATCTACTACGATTCATGCCAGCTTTAAATGTGAGCCGAGAGGAGATTAATCAAATGATCTCGATGCTTGATCTTTTACTCGCTCAAGCGCCTAAGTAAGCTTCTTGAATACGAGGATCTCTACCGAGATCCTCGCCAGTACCTTCCATCGTTATCTCACCACTTTCCATTACGTAAGCCCGATCTGAAATAGAAAGTGCAACTTTGGCATTCTGTTCAACTAACAGAATAGTCATTCCTTGCTGAGCAATTTGTCGTATCACATCAAATATGATGTCTACCATGATCGGTGACAAACCCATCGTTGGCTCATCCAATAGTAATAAAGTGGGTTTGGACATCAGTGCTCTGGCAATGGCTAACATTTGTTGTTCACCACCAGAAAGAGTACCCGCCAATTGACTTGCGCGTTCTTTAATTCTGGGAAAGTACTGAAACATTTTTTCCATATCCTCAGAAATTTGCTCATCGTTTCTGAGATACGCGCCCATTTGTAAGTTTTCAATCACCGTCATGCGTGAAAAAACACCGCGTCCTTCTGGCACTAATGCCATACCTTTCTGAACTAGCTCATGCGAATGGCCATTACTTAAAGCCCCTTGAAAGAAAATTTTTCCTGATTTTGGCGTTAGTAATCCAGCAATTGACTTTAACGTTGTTGTTTTGCCGGCCCCATTTGAACCAATCAAACTAATTAGCTCACCCTCATCAACAAACAAATGAATGCCCTTAACCGCCTCAATACCACCATAAGAGATCACTAAGTTTTCTAAAGCGAGAACTTTCTTTAACATCTTTATGATCTTCCTAAATACGCTTCAATAACCAACGGATTGCGGCGAACATCCTCTGGTAGACCTTGGGCAATCACTTTACCTTCATCCAAAACAGTAATTTCGTCACAAATCCCCATGACTAACCGGACATCATGTTCGATCATTAAAATCGTTTTTCCATCCGCCCTAATCTTCTCTAATAATTGCTGGAGTTCTATTTTTTCTGTTTGATTCATGCCTGCGGCCGGTTCGTCTAAAGCCAACAATAACGGATCTGTTGCTAGAGCTCTTGCGATCTCTAATCGGCGCTGCGCGCCGTAGGATAAATTTTTAGAGATTTGATGAGCTTCTTTTTCTATTCCAACATATGCCAAAAGGCGTTTAGCATCCTCCACTATTTGATGTTCTTCTTTCCTATTGGAGGGAGTTTTTAAAATCGTACTCAATAATCCAGAGGAAGTTCTTGAATGACGACCGACCATGACATTTTCTAATACGGTCATTTCTTTAAATAATCGTATGTTCTGAAAAGTCCTTGCAATACCTGCCCGAAGTACAGCATCAACAGCAACTGGATTATAGGCATGACCATTTAATACGAAACTCCCACTATCTGGTTGATAAAGCCCCGTCATCACATTAAAGAAGGTTGTTTTACCAGCGCCATTGGGTCCGATAAGGCCTACGATGGCTCCCTTGGGAACGGTTAAATAAGCCTTATTTAAAGCTTGTAGTCCTCCAAAATGCTTACTCACGCCACGGATCTCTAATAAGGGATTCATGAGCTCCTCGCTTGTGGCCATAAACCGTGAGGTCTAAATCGAATGACCAGAATCAAAGCACAACCATATAAAAATTGGCGAATAATCTCTGCATCGATGACAACGTGTCCGAATAACATATTCTGAATCGGGACTAATACAGCTCTTAAAAATTCTGGAAAAATAGCTAACATTACGCTCCCTAAAATTACCCCAGGTATATGGCCCATTCCACCAAGGACAACCATCGCCAAAATTACTACAGATTCAGAAAGTGAAAAAGATTCTGGAGAAATAAATCCCTGAAATGAAGCAAATAAAGCTCCTGATACGCCGCCAAAAGAAGCGCCAATCGCAAATGCTAATAATTTTAAATTACGAGTCTTGATACCCATCGCTTTGGCTGCAATCTCATCTTCACGAATGGCTACCCACGCTCTACCTATTCTAGAGAATTGAAGACGACGACAAATCACCATTACAAGAATGACTAAAAAAAGGAATAAATAATAATTAAGAACCACGGCTGGCACAGAAAACCCGTCGAACTGCAACTGTTTATTAAAAGTAATGCCGCCAATATTGACTGCATCAATCCCATTTATCCCCTTTGGTCCATTTGTGAAATTGAGAGGGCGATCTAAATTATTTAAAAAGATACGTACAATTTCCCCAAAACCTAAAGTCACAATAGCTAGATAGTCCCCACGTAATTTTAGAGTTGGCGCTCCTAGTAAGATGCCGAATAATGCTGCCACCAGTGCGGCTATAGGCAAAATAAATAAATATGAAGTGTGTAATCCTTGCGGATAAATCGCTTGAATAGCGGCAAAGGAATTCGATAAATGCGGGGAAGCCAACAAACCGGCGCAATAAGCACCTACAGCATAAAAAGCTATATAACCAAGATCTAAGAGTCCAGCAAATCCAACAACGATATTAAGGCCTAATGCTAAAAAAACGTACAGGAGTGCAAAGTCTAGAACCCTAACCCAGTAATTACCACCTGAGATGACACAGAACCAAGGAGCAAGACAAACGAAGGAAACTAAGATAATCCACTGAAGCTTTTTATGACTCGTAGCTCGAAATGGTTCGCTCCAATTCATGCGCGATCACCTAATTTCTCCCCCATCAATCCAGAGGGTCTAAAAACTAATACTGCGATTAATACAATAAACGCAAAGATATCTTGATAGTTTGACCCCAACACTCCGCCAGTGAGGTCGCTAATATATCCAGCACCCAGAGATTCAATAATGCCTAGCAGTAACCCACCTAGCATCGCCCCAGGAACACTACCGATACCACCTAGAACAGCAGCAGTAAATGCTTTTAACCCGGGGATAAAGCCCATATAAAAATGTGCTGACCCATAATTCAGGGCAATCATTACTCCAGCTAATGCAGCCAATCCACCGCCTAACATAAATGTATAAGAAATGACGAGGTTAGTATTAACACCCATCAGACCTGCTACTTGAGGATTTTCGGCGGTTGCACGCATCGCCCTTCCAAATCTTGTACGTTTCACTAAGATTAATAATCCAACCATTACGATAAGCGATACACCAATAATGATGATTTCTTTTCCAGTAATGGTGGCCGTAGTATTTGGGATTTGAATCATTTGACTAGGTAATAACTGCGGAAATCTTAAAGGTGTTCTTCCCCAAATCATCATCGCAATGGTTTGCAACAAAATAGACATGCCAATCGCAGAAATCAAGGGTGCCAAGCGGGGGGCAAAACGAAGCGGTCGATAAGCCAATTTCTCAATATAAAAACTGATCAAAGAACAAGACGCAATGGCAATGACCAAAACAATCATCACCACCAGCCAATCATTCATCTGTGGGAATAGATATTGAAGTACCTTCATGGCCGTTAGTGCAATCAGGGCACCAAACATCAATACTTCGCCATGCGCAAAATTAATAATGCCGAGAACACCGTACACCATGGTGTAACCCAAGGCAATTAAAGCATAAATACTCCCCAAAACTAAACCATTCAGAATTTGCTGTAAGAGAGTGTCCATAAGAAAACGGCAGAGTTGAATCTGCCGTTATTTTCAATTACTGCATCTTGACAACTTCAAGTGTCACGACTTTTCCATCTTTATACTGGTTCAGCGTAATCACGCTTTCTTTTAAATCACCCTTTGCATCAAAGGCAATTTGACCAGATAAACCTGCATAATTCGTCGCTGGCATCACAGCAAGAATCGCAGCTGCATCCGCAGAATTTGCACGCTTCATAGCATCTACAATCACCATCACCGCATCATAGGCCATTGGTGAATAAATCTGAACCTCAGCATTAAATCGCGCTTGATAGTTTTTCAAAAATGTCTCGCCATTCATCAAGCTCTCTTTAGGAACACCCACTGTTGAACAAATAACACTTTCCACAGCATCTCCCGCAAGTTGGGCTAATGTAGGACTACATATACCATCACCGCCGATAATTTTTGCAGAAATTCCTAATTCTTTAGCTTGTTTCGCAAAAGGTCCGCCCGTAGCATCCATGCCGCCATACAAAATGATGTCTGGTTTTTTAGATTTAATTTTCGTTAGGATTGCTTTAAAGTCTGTGGCTTTATCATTCGTAGCCTCATGAACAACAATTTTTCCACCTAAAGCGATCACAGTCTTTTCAAATTCATCAGCCAAACCTTTTCCATATTGTGTTGAATCATCCACAATAGCGATATTTTTTGCCTTCAGTTTGTCAATGGCAAAACGAGCTAGAACTGGGCCTTGTTGAGCATCTGTGCCGACAAGTCGGTAAGTCGTTTTAAAACCTTGATTGGTATATTCTGGATTTGTTGACGAAGGTGACAACTGCACAATACCGGCTTCACTATAAATCTTTGATGCAGGAATCGAGACTCCTGAATTTAAATGCCCCACAATAGCAACTACCTTTTGATCCACTAATTTTTGTGCTACTTGCGTGCCCTGCTTTGGGTCCGATGCGTCATCTTCACCGACAAACTCTAAGGTTATTTTTTTGCCATTAATCACTAAACCTTGTTTATTGATTTCTTCAACAGCAAGACGTGCTCCATTTTCATTATCCTTACCCAAATGCGCATTAGGTCCAGTGAGTGGCGCCACATTACCAATTTTGACGGTTAGAGTATCCGAATCAGCTTTAGCACTCTCTTTTTTTCCACAGGCCACCAACATAGCTGCGCTAAGAGCAATGATGGACGTTGTTTTTAATAGCAAGCTGATTTTTTCTTGATTGAATAACTTCATACTGACTCTCCTAGTTGGTTCATTAAGGTGATGCACTGTAATTTCATTTAATTCATTTTACCGACAACCGCTTCATTGAGGCCTTTTGGTAACTGAAAAATTGTCTTTTCAGTTACCCCGTCTAGATGTTTAATAGTTCGCGGACCAAATTCTTTAATTTTTTCAATAATCGACTGCGCCAAAACCTCTGGAGCAGATGCCCCGGCAGTTAAGCCAACTCTTTTAATACCAACAAACCACTCTTTTTTTAATTGCTCAGGATGGTCCACCATAAATGCTTTTACCCCAAGTTTTTCAGATAGTTCCCACAAACGATTCGAGTTCGAGCTATTAGGGCTTCCCACGACAATCACTAATTGAACCTGAGGTGCCATAAATTTAACTGCGTCTTGACGATTCTGCGTTGCATAACAAATGTCTTGTTTTTTAGGTTGCGTTATTTGAGGAAATTTATTCTTTAATGCCGCAACAATATCTAAAGTCTCATCAATGGACAGTGTTGTTTGCGTGACATAAGCAATGGGTTGATCCAACGGCACCTGAAGTTGTTGAACGTCTTCCACTTTTTCTACCAAACTAATTCGATCTTTAACTTGTCCCATCGTACCTTCTACTTCTGGATGCCCCTTATGACCAATCATGACGATATAAAAACCCTGCTGATACATTTTGCTCACCTCAACATGAACCTTTGTCACCAATGGGCATGTTGCATCAAATACTTTAAAACCTCTTTGAGCAGCCTCTTCTTTAATACTCGGAGGCACTCCATGCGCACTAAAAATCAACGTAGCGTCTTGAGGAACCTCTGCAAGATCATCAATAAAAATAGCCCCGCGATTACGCAAATCACTGACCACATACTGATTATGAACAATCTCATGACGGACATAGATTGGTGCCCCAAATTTCTCCAATGCTTGATTGACAATCGTAATAGCTCTATCTACACCTGCGCAAAATCCTCTAGGCTGTGCCAACAATATTTCTTCTTGCTCTGTCTCTTGTTCTGTCGTTTGTGTCATGAATTATTTTTTGATTTAATACGTATAAAAATCATACTCATTAATGATTTACAAAATGGATATCAACTTCACTTCAAAAACAATATCTTTACCAGCCAATGGATGATTAAAGTCAAACCATGCACCCGACTCATCAATACTTTGCAGTACACCGGCATATTTCCCGCCATGTGGCGCCTCAAACTCCACCATATCTCCAGCAGAAAAATCGTGTCCTGGATCACTATTTTGTTGCAAGGTTTGAAGAGATATTTTCTGAACCAGTTCGGGGTTTCGAATACCAAAGCCATCCGCAGGACTCAATGTTACGGTCTTTTGTTCTCCTTCAAGCATTCCCAACAAGGTTTTTTCCAGACCCGGCGCAAACTGCCCGCCACCCATCAAAACCGTCGCAGGTTTGTCCGTAAAAGTATTTGCAATATCTGTACCATTCACAAAACTCAATCGATAGTGCAATGTCAAAAAAGAGTCGATTTTTACAATATTTTTCATATTCTTCCTATTGTAGCGATGGCTCAGCCTTCTCGTCCATCGATTCGAGATTGGCCGTCCAATATGAGGCCTAGAGAACGACTTTTAGAGGCGGGGGCTCAATCACTGAGCAATGCTGAACTACTTTCTATTTTTATCAGAACTGGGACGCCCACTAGAAATGCAATTGAACTATCAATGGATATCTTGCAACACTGCGGTGGAATACACACCTTACTCAGTTGTAGCTTGGAAGATCTTCAACATATCCATGGCTTAGGTTTATCTAAATGGTCACAATTACAAGCAGCAAAAGAAATGGTGCGTCGTGCTAGCTTAGAAAAATTACATGAACGGCCACTTCTTCAATCACAAGCCACGACAAGAGAATTTTTACAAGCGACTATTGGCCATCTCGACCATGAAGTTTTTGCATGTTTTTTTCTCGATCAATTCGGCTACCTGGTTGAATTTAAAATACTCTTTCGTGGGAGTACCGATCAAACCCTTATTTACCCAAGGCAAATTGTCAAAGAAGCCCTTCAACGAAATGCCTCTGGGATCATTTTTGCCCATAATCATCCGAATGGTATCGCTAGTCCGAGTCAGGCAGATCTCCGTCTCACCAATCAGCTACAAAAACTCTTAAAATCTATTGAAATCAATGTTTTAGATCATCTTATTGTCACTGCGAATACCTATTATTCATTTTTAGATGGTGGACAACTTAAAACAGAAGGATTTGATAAATTTTGATTTTGGTATTGGCAAGTGGGAATACTAAATGATATAATCGTGGTCTTTAGTTAAGAATATGAAGGAGTGTGTCATGGCTAAGGTCTGCCAAGTCACCGGGAAAAAGCCGATGGTCGGTAACAATGTTTCCCATGCAAACAATAAAACGAAACGCCGTTTTTTGCCGAATTTGCAAAATCGTCGTTTTTGGGTTGAGTCCGAAAACCGTTGGATAAGCTTACGCTTAACGAATGCAGGTTTACGTCTCATTGATAAAAATGGTATTGATTCAGTTTTAGCTGATATCCGTGCTCGTGGCGCACTATAAAAAAAGGAACCCATCATGGCTAAAGGCGGACGCGAAAAAATTAAATTAGAATCCTCTGCAGGTACTGGACACTTTTATACGACAACAAAGAATAAAAGAACCACACCTGAAAAAATGGAGATTATGAAGTTTGATCCTAAAGTGCGTAAGCATGTTTCCTATAAAGAAACCAAGATTAAATAGCATAAATACTTTTTATAAAAAACCGCACTTAAAGTGCGGTTTTTTTATGCGTAGGTTTTCAGCTTCTGAGAAAAAACCTGCAATAACTGTAAATTACTCTTCTCGGCCTTTATGCACCAATCATGTAAAAGTTCTGTCAGTTGCTCTCTAGAGGCTGTGGACTTTGTCCAAAGTTGGGTGAGCTCTCTACGCATCTCAATCAAGTGCTTAATCCGCTCATTTGCGCCCATCAAGGTTTCTAAACGGGCTTTTTGTGATGGATTAAGATTGGCTTCATCCTTAAATAGCCAATGATGATTGTCAGCAAATTCTTTCGCTAAGCTTTTCATCGATTGAACTTCTAAATTAAATGTGGCCTTTAGCGTATGACTATACCTAGACATAATTTCATAGCGATGCATCACAATCGTTTTTACTAAATCTTCATTAATGAGACGTGGATGTGATGATTTAATTTTTGGAATGGTCTTTTTAACCTTCGCCAATCCAAAGGCTTCCAAACAACAAATATAGAGCCAACCAATATCGAATTCATACCATTTGCTCGATAACTTAGCACTTGTAGCATATGTATGGTGATTATTATGTAACTCTTCGCCGCCAATAATAATTCCAATGGGCGATATATTGCGCGAGGCATCTTCGCAATCGTAATTACGATATCCCCAATAGTGCCCAATACCATTAATGATCCCAGCAGCTGTAATTGGTATCCAAACCATTTGGATTGCCCATACAAAGCCTCCAACCGCACCAAATAAGATAAGGTTGATGATCATCATCAACCCTAAACCTTGCCAGCGATATTTGTCGTACAGATGGTTTTCTATCCAGTCATCTGGTGTGCCTTGACCATACTTTTCGACGGTCTCACGATTTTGACTTTCGATCTTATATAAATCAGCGCCACGCCACATAATGGTTTGAATACCTTGAGTCTGAGGACTATGAGGGTCATCTTCTGTTTCGCACTTGGCATGGTGCTTACGATGAATTGCGGCCCATTCCTTAGTAATCATCCCAGTCGTTAGCCATAACCAAAAGCGGAAAAAATGAGCTACATTGGGATGTAAATCTAAGGCGCGATGCGCTTGATGACGATGCAGAAAAATAGTGACACTAGCAATAGTAATATGTGTCATGATCATGATGTACCAAAAGATACTCCAACCAGACCACTGCAATATACCACCTGAAATCCAATCGATTAACCAAGCTGGAATGACTTGATTAAGTTCAGCAAAAGTTGTCATCAATATTATCCGAAAAACCTTATTTTACTCTTCTATTGCGCTCTCTTGTTTTGGATAAACTTTTTTGGGTGTTGGCGTTGAATTTCTTTCTAGAATGGCCGCAAAAAATCCATCGGTTTCGTGCTGATCGGGCCATAATTGCCACCATGAATTTTCAAGGCTAGCCCCGACAGGTAAATCATTGATCCGCGGAAATGGGGCACTCAATGCAAGCTTTGGATCTAATAAAATAAAGTTGGGGTTTTGTTGTAAAAACTCATTCACTATCGTTTGGTTTTCTTGCTCCAACAAACTACACGTTGCATACACCAACCGACCGCCAGGTTTTAATAATTTAGCTGCGGCACTCAGAATAGAAAACTGTTTAGCTTGAAGCTCTTCAATCGATTGGGGAGTTTGTCGCCACTTAAGATCGGGATTGCGCCGTAAAGTCCCTAGTCCACTGCAAGGCGCATCAACTAAGACTCTGTCAATCTTGCCAGCAAGGCGCTTCACTTTGGCATCATTTTCACTATCAATCCATACCGGATGAACATTAGATAATCCACTTTTAGCTACACGGGGTTTAAGTTTTGCTAATCTTCTTGCTGAAATATCAAATGCATATAAACGTCCCATTGATTTCATCATGGCACCCATCGCTAATGTTTTACCACCGGCTCCCGCACAAAAGTCAACAACCATCTCCCCTCTCTTGGGGGCTAAGAGCATACTTAAGAGTTGACTACCCTCATCTTGCACTTCGAATTTTCCGTCTTTAAAACTCTGTAAATTTTGTAGTGCGGGTTTGCCCAGTAATCGAACCCCTAGCTCAGAATATGGAGTTGGAATTGCTTGATATCTCCCCCCCAAGGCATTGAGCTCTTCTATCAAAACCTCTCTTTTTTCTTTTAACGAATTGATGCGGCAGTCCAAAGGGGCGGGCTTTATAAGTGCCTTGGCCAAAGACTCACGATGTTCAGAGCTGATTTGTTTTTCTAACTCATCCCATAACCAGTCCGGTAAATTATGTTTAACTTGTGGTGTTAGGCTGTCTCTGGGGTAGGTCACAAAACGTTGTAACCAATCTACTTCCCCAGGGTGCGCAATAAAGGCTAAGTCAGCTAAGGCGCTTTCTAATCGATGACTTGTGCCTAAACCGCCCTCTGATAGCGCAATCATGAGTCCTAGTAACCCAATCCTGCGCAACAAAGGTCCTTGACCACTTTGTGCATATTGCAATAACTCTAATTTGTGCCTTAATACCGAAAAAGTAGACTCAGCAATTAACGCTCGGTCACGATTGCCTAGCTGACTATTATCTTTAAAGTACTTACTCACCACCATATCTGATGGGGCGTCAAACTTCAAGACCTCGGGTAAAACTCGAATTAAATGCTCTAAATGAACTGGCAAAGCTTTAGCCTTGGCCATTGCAGGGTTATAAGGCGTTTTTTTGGGTGCTGAACTTGTTGTTCTTGAAGGCGTTGATCTTTTTGAGGCGGGTGATTTTTTATTCATCATTGGAATGAAAGTATTCCTTAAGGTGTTATTGGCAACTGAAAAAATTGTTGCTGCGCAGGGTCTACTCTAACATTACCCTGCTCTATATGTAAGCGCCCCTGAATAAACCACTCAATCGCTTGCGGATAAATACTGTGCTCTATTTGCAAGACTCTTTGCTCTAAAGTTGCCTCAGTGTCATTGGAAAAAACTGGGACGGCGCCTTGCGCAATAATGGGGCCTAAATCCATCTCCTGTGTGACAAAGTGCACGGTGGCACCGTGCCACTTCACTCCAGCAGTAATTGCTGCGGCATGTGTATTTAACCCCGGAAAACTTGGCAATAATGATGGGTGAATATTAATTAAACGATGTTGGAAAAAATGAACAAATTCAGGGGATAAAATCCTCATAAAACCGGCCAAAACGACTAAATCAGGCTTAAAACTCTGAGTTTTTTTGAGTAATTGTGCGTCAAACTCTTGGCGTGAATAATATGCCTGATGGTCTAAAATAGTCACTGGAACCCCAAATTCTTTGGCAATTTCGATTCCATGAGCTTGAGGACGGTTAGTAATGACTTGCGCAATATCGACCTCCCAAGCTTTTAAAAGCTGGGCTTGAAGGATTGACCTTAGATTTGAACCTCGACCAGAAATAAGAATCACAATTTTTTTCATCTCCCCTAATATAATTGATTAATTGTTGTGAAAGTTATCCGCGGAATACCCCCCTCTTTACCACGTACCCCGTGCGCCTTAACCATCGGTAATTTTGATGGTGTGCACCTGGGGCATCAGGCGTTGCTAAAACAATTGCAGGTAGTGGCCCAAGAGCGCCAACTTCAAACTTGCATTTTGACATTCGAGCCTCATCCGAAAGAATTTTTCGCCCCCCAAAATGCCCCTACGCGTATCCTCAGTTTGAGAGACAAACTAGAAGCATTGCAACAAACCAATATTGACTTAGTCGTCGTAGAGCATTTCAATGCGAATTTTGCTAAAAAGACGGCAGATGAATTTGTTAAAGATATTTTGGTGAATGGGTTAAATACGCAACATATTGTTATTGGTGATGATTTTCATTACGGTTCAAAGCGCGCCGGGAATATTGATTCACTCAGAGTCGCTGGTAATCAATACGGCTTTACCGTTCAAGCTCTTGAGACGATTCAGGATAGTCAACAGCGTCGGATTTCAAGTACCGCGGTCAGAATCGCTTTAAAAAATGGGAACCTTCAAGAAGCTCAGGAATTATTAGGGCGTCAATATATGATTTCTGGGCATGTTATCCATGGCAAAAAGTTGGGTAGAACCTTAGGATTTCCTACTTTAAATATGGCCTTATCGAGCAAGCTTCATCAACGACCACCAGCAATGACAGGTATTTTTGTGGTGCAAGTTCATGGCTTAGGCCCAGCTCCATTACCTGCTGTAGCAAGCCTGGGCTTTCGCCCTACCGTCGAAGATGCAGGTAGAGTTCTGCTAGAAACGCATATCTTTGATTTCGATCAGGATGTCTATGGACGGGTTATTCAAATAGAATTCTTGAAAAAGCTCAGAGATGAGGCAAAATACACTGATTTAACCAGTTTGCAAAACGCTATTCAAGCAGATGCAACAGTTGCTAGGGAATACTTTAGAAATTCACATGTCCGATAATCAATACCCTGTCAATTTACTTGATACGCCCTTTCCAATGCGCGGAGATTTGCCGAAACGTGAGCCCCTATGGGTAAAACAATGGCAAGAAAAAAATCTCTACCAAATCATTCGTCAATCACGCGCTGGTCAGAAGAAATTTATTTTGCATGATGGCCCGCCATATGCCAATGGCAATATTCATATTGGCCATGCCGTCAATAAGATTCTCAAAGATATGATTGTCAAAAGTAAAACTCTGATGGGCTTTGATGGAGTCTATGTGCCAGGCTGGGACTGCCATGGAATGCCGATCGAAATACAAATTGAAAAAAAATATGGCAAGAATCTTCCCACCGAAGAAGTTCAAGCAAAAGCGAGAGCGTACGCCACAGAACAAATTGAACAACAAAAAATTGACTTTGAACGCCTCGGTGTTCTTGGTGACTGGAAAAATCCGTATCTAACAATGAGTTTTAAAAACGAAGCGAATGAACTTCGTGCTTTAGCTAAAATTATGGAAAAGGGATTTGTGTTTAGAGGCCTTAAGCCTGTGAACTGGTGTTTTGATTGTGGCTCAGCATTAGCGGAGGCAGAAGTAGAGTATCAAGATAAGAAAGATCCAGCGATCGATGTAGGGTTTCGATTTGTTGATTCAGAGAAATCTCGTTTAGCGGCAATCTTTGGGCTTGATGCATTGCCCAATCTAGAAGGCCAGATTGTTATTTGGACTACCACTCCATGGACAATACCCTCAAATCAGGCTTTAAATGTCCATCCTGAATTTGAATATGCTTTAGTGAATGTGGGCTCTCAATTACTGATTTTGGCAAAAGAGCGCGTAGAAACCTGTCTAAGTTCCTATGGTCTCGAAGGAACTATACTTGGGACTTGTTTGGGTAAAAATTTAGAAAACTTTACTTTTGAGCACCCATTAGCGTCTCTTGATGTGGGTTACCAACGAGTCTCTCCTGTCTACTGTGCCGAATATGTAACTCTTGAAAGTGGAACAGGTATTGTTCATAGCGCTCCAGCTTATGGGGAAGAAGACTATAAATCCTGTAAAGCTCACGGCATGAAAGATGCTGACATTATTAGCCCCGTGATGAGCCATGGTGTTTATGCCAGTACCTTACCTATTTTCGGGGGTCAGTTTATCTGGAAAGCTAATCCAGAAATCGTCAAGGCATTATCCCAAGCTGGATCACTCTTAAAGTCGGTTGAATTTACACACTCTTATATGCATTGCTGGAGACATAAAACTCCCATCATTTATAGGGCTACATCACAATGGTTTGCCAGTATGGATAAAGTTCCTGATGGCTCTACCAAAAGCCTACGTCAAGTCGCTCTAGAGGGTATTGCATCTACTCACTTTTATCCGGCATGGGGGCAGCAGCGTCTTCATGGCATGATTGCTAACCGTCCGGATTGGACGCTGTCTCGGCAGCGCCAGTGGGGTGTACCGATGGCTTTTTTTGTGCATCGTGAAACGGGTGAATTACATCCAAATACACAATCCCATATGGAACAAGTTGCGCAACTCATTGAAGTTAAGGGTATCGAAGCTTGGCAAACGCTCAATCCTGAAACAATCCTAGGCGCTGATAGCAGTCATTACGAAAAAAATAAAGATACATTAGATGTTTGGTTTGACTCCGGAACCACCCATTGGCATGTGATCCGCGGCTCTCATGCAGAAGAGTTATCGACGGGTGATGCCCAGGAGAGACTAGCTGATCTCTACTTAGAGGGCTCTGATCAACATCGAGGTTGGTTCCACTCCTCTCTATTAACCGGTTCAATGCTGGATGGCAGACCGCCTTATAAAGGTCTCCTGACGCATGGTTTTACGGTGGATGGTCATGGTCGGAAAATGAGTAAATCTTTAGGTAACGTCATCGCACCTCAAGAAGTGGCAGATAAAATGGGCGCCGAAATTATTCGTCTATGGACAGCCTCTACGGATTACTCAGGGGAAATGACGATTTCTGATGAAATCCTCAAGCGTGTTGTTGAATCTTATCGGCGCATCCGAAATACGTTACGTTTTCTTTTAGCTAATCTCAGTGACTTTCACCATCAAGATGAGTCCGTTGCGATCAGCGACTTAATCGAAATTGACCAATATATGCTGGCGTTAACTGGACAAGTTCAGCAGGAGATCTTGGAACTTTATGATCGGTATGAGTTTCATACTGCCGTAGCCAGAATCATGACGTTTTGCTCCGAAGACCTCGGTGGATTTTATTTAGACATCCTCAAAGATCGCCTCTATACAACTCCCGCCCAATCTTTAGCCAGAAAAAGTGCTCAAACTGTTTTATACGCGATTACTGAAGCCATGCTGCGTTGGATGGCCCCATTCTTATCGTTTACTGCTGAAGAAGCTTGGCAAATTTTTGAACATGGCACTGAAAACTCTCAAACTATTTTTACGTCTAAATATACGGATATCAAAACTCCAAGCCATTCCTCTGACCTTCTAGAAAAATGGTCTCATATCCGAAATATCCGACAAGATGTGACAAAAGCGATTGAACTTGAACGAGAGTTGGGGAAAGTCGGTTCATCTCTTCAAGCAGAAATTACTATTCATGCAGCATCGATCGATACTCAGTTACTCAAAAGCATCGCTATGGACCTCAAATTTGTTTGCATCACATCGAGCGCCAGTGTTATCGAAGAAGATGTAGGTAAACCCCTTCAAGTGATTGTTAAAGCATCCTCATACCAAAAGTGTGCCCGTTGTTGGCATTACACACCCGAGGTGGGAACCATCACTCAACATATTGATCTTTGCAATAGATGCGAGATCAATTTATTTGGTGATGGTGAAATTCGTCACTTTGCCTAAAATGAAACGAGGAAATGATTAATGCCAAGATCTCGATCTCCTTTTTCCAATAAAAGCTCTTATGGCTTTAAGCTATGGATCGCTATTTCCGTGCTTGTCATCATTGCCGACCAACTCACCAAGCTGGTGACTATTAATAAAATTACTGAACTATCTTCTCACCCGATCACATCATTTTTAAATTGGGTGCTTATTTATAACCCAGGAGCTGCGTTTTCTTTCTTGGCGAATGGTTCAGGATGGCAAAGGTGGTTCTTTATTGGCATTGGTTCAGTTGCCGTTATAGTCATGCTTTGGTTATTAATACGTCATGCAAGCCAAGCTATTTTTTGTTTTTCTATCTCGCTGATTTTGGGGGGTGCAATCGGTAATTTAATCGATCGTTTTACCCACGGGGCGGTTGTTGATTTTATTGATGTATATTATCAACAGTATCATTGGCCAGCTTTTAACGTGGCTGATAGTGCTATCACTTTAGGTACTGCATTGCTCATTATTGATGAGCTAATACGCGTCATCAAACAACGCTAAAACTACATGGAGAGTTCTGTCATGATGTCTCTCAACAATAAAACCATCCTTCTGGGTATTACCGGAGGCATCGCAGCCTATAAATCTCCTGAGCTTGTCCGTCAACTGATCAAACAAGGCGCAAAAGTCAAAGTTGTGATGACCGAAGCGGCAACCCATTTTGTAACACCAACAACCTTACAAGCTGTCTCAGGAAATCCAGTTTTTATTAGCCAATGGGATGCACGGATACCGAATGGGATGCCCCACATCGAGTTATCAAGAGATGTTGACGCCATCTTAATTGCTCCAGCAAGCGCTGATTTTATGGCTAAGCTTTCTTTAGGGCTGGCAGATGACCTGCTCTCGACCTTGTGCCTAGCTCGGGGCCATGAGTCCAATGGCGTCTTAACGAATTGTCCACTCCTCATAACACCTTCTATGAATCGACAAATGTGGGAGCATGAGGCTACACAACGAAGCGTGGCTAGATTGTTACAAGATAAAGTGATTCTTTTAGGTCCCGCTAGTGGTGATCAAGCATGTGGTGAAGTTGGCATGGGGCGTATGCTTGAGCCCATCGAGATTTGTGAAGCCCTCATCGCTTTTTTTCAACCCAAGTTGCTACAGGGTAAGAAAGTACTTATCACAGCAGGTCCAACTTATGAATCCATAGATCCGGTGCGCGGTCTAACTAATCGTAGTTCTGGGAAAATGGGCTTTGCCATTGCCCGAGCCGCTCTTGAAGCAGGCGCTACTGTACATTTAATAGCAGGTCCAGTCTCGCTAGAAACCCCTCTTGCTTACATCGGCAAAATTACTCGAGTCAATGTCCTCAGTGCTAACGATATGCTTTCTGCTGTAATGGCCCATCAAGATTGTGATCTATTTTTTAGTGTCGCAGCAGTTGCTGATTGGCGGGTTCGTCAAATCGCTGAGCACAAAATAAAAAAACAAAATACTTCTGATGTCCCTTCTTTTGATTTAGTCCAAAATCCAGATATTTTGTCTGAGTTTGCCAAACATAGCGTCAAGCATCATCCTTTCTGTATTGGGTTTGCTGCTGAAACACAAAATATGGTTGATCATGGCAAAAAGAAACTGCTCGCAAAGAACATTCCTTTATTAATTGCTAACCATGGTCCCAGTACCTTTGGTGAAGATCATAATCAAATCACCTTAATTGATGCCCAAGGTGAAACTCATATAGGACCTGCAGATAAACTTTCATTAGCCCGCGATGTGATTCGTGAAGTCTCAAAACGTCTCTAACCCCAACATACTATGCAAAAACTTCAAGTAAAAATTATGGATGAGCGGATGCGCTCTCAACTCCCTCAATATGCCACGTCTGGCAGTGCGGGCCTTGATCTAAGAGCCTGTCTTGATGAAGCTGTTGAAATTGCTTCAGGGCAAACCATCTTAGTTCCTACAGGTATTGCGATTTACATTGGTGATCCAAGATTCTGCGCGATGATATTACCGCGTTCAGGTCTTGGTCATAAACACGGTATCGTTCTTGGAAACTTGGTCGGCCTGATTGATTCAGATTATCAAGGTCAACTCATGGTCAGTACCTGGAACCGATCAAATAGCACCTTCCGACTTGAGCCGATGGAAAGGTTAGCTCAACTAGTCATCGTGCCCGTCATGCAAGTTGAGTTATCTGTAGTTAATGATTTTGAGTCTTCGCAGCGTGGTGATGGAGGTTTTGGAAGCACAGGGAAAGCATAGTTTAAGCCGTCCGCTTCTCACGCAGTACTCTCATAAAAAAAGGCCTCAAAAGAGGCCTCTTCAAAGAGCTTATCAGTTTTAAATCTCTTCTGAAGTCTCGGTTGATGCTGTCTTACCCTTTATGGCCACAGGTTGAATATCCAAGATAACTTGATTTTCAGCATCGACATCTACCATAACGGCTCCGCCATTGACTAAGCGCCCAAAGAGTAATTCGTCCGCTAAAGCCTTACGAACTGTATCTTGGATTAAGCGCTGCATCGGTCTAGCGCCCATTAAAGGATCAAAACCTTTTTTCGCTAAATGTGCACGTAATCCAGCGGAGAATGTAGCGTCCACTTTCTTTTCATGTAACTGCTCTTCAAGTTGCATCAAGAACTTATCCACAACCCGCAGAATAATGGACTCATCTAGTGCCTTAAAGGACACAATCGCATCAAGACGGTTTCTAAACTCTGGCGTAAACATCTTCTTGATATCGACCATTTCATCGCCAGCCTCACGAGGATTTGTAAATCCAATGGTCGCTTTATTCATTGTTTCAGCGCCAGCATTCGTCGTCATAATAATGATGACGTTTCTAAAATCTGCCTTACGACCATTGTTATCTGTTAAGGTGCCATGATCCATGACTTGTAAGAGGATATTGAAAATATCTGGATGAGCTTTTTCAATTTCATCTAACAAAAGAACACAATGAGGCTTCTTATTAACAGCCTCCGTTAATAATCCACCTTGATCAAAGCCCACATATCCTGGAGGCGCGCCAATCAGTCGACTGACTGCATGACGCTCCATATACTCAGACATGTCAAAGCGCAATAACTCAACGCCCATAATAAAAGCGAGTTGTTTTGCAACCTCTGTCTTACCAACGCCAGTGGGGCCTGAAAATAAGAAAGAGCCAATCGGCTTATCTATTTTGCCCAGTCCAGCACGCGCCATCTTAATCGCAGAAGCCAATACTTCAATCGCTGGTTCTTGACCAAACACAACACTTTTCAAATCGCGATCAAGCGTCTGTAACTTACTACGATCATCAACACTGACTGATTGTGGAGGTATACGAGCGATTTTAGAAACAATGTCTTCAATCTCTAAACGACCAATGGTTTTTTTCTGTTTAGACTTTGGCAATATTCGCTGAGCAGCGCCAGCCTCATCAATCACATCAATCGCTTTATCAGGTAATTGGCGATCATTAATATAACGAGAAGAAAGCTCTGCAGCGGCACTTAATGCACTTTGAGTATATTTAACGCCATGATGCTCTTCAAAGCGAGATTTAAGCCCGCGCAATATCTGTACTGTTTGATCGATAGATGGCTCTAAAACGTCAATTTTTTGGAAGCGTCTTGAAAGCGCCGCATCTTTTTCAAAAATCCCACGGTATTCTGTAAAGGTTGTAGCTCCAATACACTTTAGCTGACCACTAGAAAGGGCTGGTTTAAGCAAATTACTCGCATCCAAAGTTCCCCCAGAGGCCGCGCCTGCTCCAATTAATGTGTGAATCTCATCAATGAATAAAATGGCATTGACATTATCTTTTAATGACTTGAGTACGGCTTTTAAACGCTGTTCAAAATCACCGCGATATTTAGTTCCTGCAAGAAGCGCGCCCATGTCAAGTGAGTAAACCACTGCATCTTTTAGAATTTCTGGGACTTCTTTTTGCGTAACCCGCCATGCAAGTCCCTCAGCAATAGCCGTTTTACCAACTCCAGCTTCGCCGACTAGCAATGGATTATTTTTTCTTCTACGACACAAGATTTGAATCACGCGTTCAACTTCCAGCTCTCGACCAATCAAAGGATCAATCTTTCCTTGCCGCGCTAAAAGATTTAAGTTTTGCGTATATTGTTCTAACGGGCTATCTTTACCAGAACCATTCGCTTCCTCATTCTCCGCTCCTGCAGACTCAGGTTTTGTAGATTCAGCTTGGTCTTTACGAATTCCGTGACTAATGAAGTTAACAACATCTAGGCGTGTAACTCCTTGTTGTTGAAGATAGTACACAGCATGTGAATCTTTTTCACCAAATATTGCAACAAGTACATTAGCGCCAGTCACTTCTTTTTTACCGCTCGATGTGGACTGAACATGCATAATTGCACGCTGAATTACTCGCTGAAACCCTAGAGTTGGTTGCGTATCAACCTCTTCAACACCAGGTACTACAGGAGTATTGTCGTTAATAAAGTTTTTTAGTTGCGCTCTCAAATCAGCGATGTTGACGGCGCAAGCCTTCAACACTTCAACTGATGTCGCGTTATCTAGCAGTGCGCATAATAAGTGCTCCACCGTAATGAACTCATGACGTGCCGCTCTCGCATCCACAAAAGCCATATGTAAACTGACTTCAAGTTCTTGGGCAATCATACTTCCTCCATCATGCATTGCAAAGGGTGGCCGGATTTCCGGGACATGTCTGAAACTTGCGCTACTTTGGTGGCTGCGACATCATGTGTATAGACTCCGCAAACACCTTTTCCTTCTATATGTACTTGTAACATAATTCTAGTAGCTGTCTCCTGATCTTTGTGAAAAAATTCTTGAATGATCATCACAACAAATTCCATCGGCGTAAAATCATCATTGAGTAAAACCACCTTATATAGTGGTGGTGGCTCTACTTTTTGAACCTCACGATCTAAAACGGTGGCTCTCTCATCATCACCCAAAGGTTTGGGATTGCCAACAGCTAAAGTCGGTTTTAAGCTCAATTTCAAGTTCATACTTAGATTCTAACCAATTATCAATTTACTAGTTTTTTTGGACTTGAGTGAATATTTTTTATAGAAAATTACCAAATTGATGACGATTTAATAAAAATTGCATCAAATAAGGGCAAATACTAGTGGTTTTTGAGTAATTTAACCTTGACATAAGCTCAATAAAGGAAAACAATCCTTACTATGTGCAAAGAGTTGATTGCACGAGGCTTGTAGATGTGTTGGCTTTACAGTTTTTCACGCTTCAAGATTGATTTTTTTATATAAGTAATGGAGTTCGAATGGCAACCGGTGTCGTAAAATGGTTTAATGATGCAAAAGGTTTCGGGTTTATTAAACCTGATGATGGCGAAGAAGAGTTATTTGCTCACTTCAGCGCAATAACAATGAGTGGTTTCAAAACCCTCAAAGAAGGTCAAAAAGTTACCTTTGATATTACTCAAGGCCCAAAAGGCAAACAAGCGACCAATATTCAAGGCGCTTAATTGAGTTAATCCTTTATAGGATGTTGGACAAAAACCCCTCGCGAGGGGTTTTTTTGTTACTCAGCTACCTGTATTTACGATTACCAAAAGAAAAAGGCCCTCTAAAGGACCTTCTTCATCATGCCTGAAACTAGATTACATGTTATCAATCATGACTTGTCCGAAGCCTGAGCAAGATACTTGAGTCGCACCTTCCATTAAACGGGCAAAGTCATATGTCACCTTCTTCGACAAAATCGATTTTTCCATAGAGCTAATGATTGCGTCAGCCGCCTCAAACCATCCCATATGACGTAACATCATCTCTGCTGACAAAATCTCTGACCCTGGATTGACATAATCTTTTCCAGCATATTTAGGAGCAGTACCATGAGTTGCCTCAAACATAGCAATGGTGTCAGATAAATTCGCACCTGGCGCAATACCAATTCCACCAACCTGAGCAGCAAGCGCGTCAGAAACGTAGTCGCCATTTAAGTTCAATGTTGCAATGACGCTATATTCATTAGGACGCAAAAGAATCTGCTGTAAGAAAGCATCAGCAATTACATCTTTAATGATGATTTCTTTTCCGGTCTTAGGATTCTTCATCTTGCACCATGGACCACCATCAATTAATTCTGCGCCAAATTCTTTTTGAGCAATCTCGTAGCCCCAATCACGGAATCCGCCTTCAGTAAATTTCATGATGTTGCCTTTATGAACCAATGTCATTGACGGCTTGTCATTATCTATTGCGTACTGAATCGCTTTACGAACCAAGCGGAAAGTGCCTTCTTTTGAAACTGGCTTAATACCAATTGATGATGTACTTGGGAATCTAATCTTCTTAACGCCCATTTCTTTAATCATAAAATCAATAATTTTTTTAGCGCCATCTGACTCTGCCATCCACTCAATACCAGCATAAATATCTTCTGAGTTTTCACGGAAAATCACCATATCTGTTTTTTCAGGCTCTTTTAATGGTGAAGGGGTTCCTTTAAAGTAGCGAACAGGGCGTAAGCAAACATATAAATCGAGTTCTTGGCGCAAAGCTACATTCAAAGAACGTATTCCACCACCAACTGGCGTAGTTAAAGGGCCTTTAATAGAAACAACATATTTTTTGACCGCTTCAAGGGTTTCTTCTGGCATCCAAACATCTGGGCCATATATCTTTGTCGCTTTTTCACCAGCATAAACTTCCATCCAAGAAATTTTCTTTTTGCCACCGTAAGCTTTCGCAACCGCAGCATCAACAACCTTAATCATCACAGGGGTGATATCTAAACCTGTTCCATCTCCCTCAATAAACGGAATGATGGGCTGATCAGGGACATTAATGGAAAAATCGGCATTAACGGTAATTTGTTCCCCAGCTGGAATCTTAATGTGCTTATACATATCGAAAAACTCTCCTCAAAGATATAAAAATTTTAATTATTAAACTGCTTGTGTATTCGCTGTGCAAGGACACGTTCTTGTCAAAATATGATTTGCCTCTAAACTAATGACACCTTTAAATCAATTTAATGTCATATTATTACAAATTTAAATAGTTAATTCTTAAATCTGAGGTCTCCAATCCCCTTTAAGGAACAAGATATGCAATTTTTATACTCCTTTTCATCACTAGATTGTGAATTTTATGAACAGCACACGTACTTTATATAAGCTCCTAGGTATTTTTGGATTTATTTTTTCAATCACGACTCATGGCGCATCTCTCCCCACGATTGAATTGAAAATTGGTAAAGAAATAATTAAAGCGGAAGTGGCTTCAACTCCTGCAAGCCAGGAGCTAGGTTTAATGTACCGCAGAGTATTGCCTGATAACGCTGGCATGCTTTTTGTATTTAATCAAAAAGCTGGGCACTGCTTTTGGATGCGAAATACCTTAATCCCTTTATCCGTCGCTTTTATTGACGATGACGGAAAAATCGTCAATATCGATGAAATGAAACCGCAAACTGAAGATAATCACTGTCCAACCAAACCTGTTCGATACGTCCTAGAAATGAACACTAAATGGTTTGAGAAAAAGCAAATTGGCGCGGGCAAAGTCATTGAAGGCTTACCAAAGCCGTAGTTTTTTCTATGGCTTAGCCAAAGTGGCACACATAGTGCAAAGGTTCTTCTACCCGAATCTGAAAATAACCGCCCGCCTCAACTTCCCATTGTTGACCATTCACAAATGTGAGCTCAGGACTGCCATTAATCGCAACATAGGCTTTGCCGTCGATTACTTCCATGATTTCTTTAGTCGTTAAATCAAACCTTAAAGAACTCGGCAGTATGACGCCGACCGATTTTTTTGTACCGTCGGCTAATATAACTGTATGGGATACACACTTCCCATCAAAATAAACATTTGCTTTTTTCCCAACAGACACTTGATCAAATTGCATAAGGACTCTTTCTTTACTTAATATTTCTTTTACGTTTAGCGATTTCAGCAATCCTCATCCGTAGTGCATTGAGTTTGATAAAACCACCTGCATCCGCTTGGTTATAAGCTCCACCATCATCATCAAATGTAGCAATGTTTTGATCAAATAGGGTGTTTACCGAATTTCTTGATAAGACGGATACAGAACCTTTATATAGTTTGACTCTAACAAAGCCATTGACCATCGCTTGCGTATGATCAATCAAGGCTTGAAGTGCGATACGTTCTGGCGACCACCAGTAACCGTTATAAATCAAACTAGCGTAGCGCGGCATCAAATCATCCTTTAAATGAGCAACTTCGCGATCCAAGGTAATACTTTCTATACCGCGATGCGCTTTTAAAAGGATAGTTCCACCTGGCGTTTCATAACATCCACGACTTTTCATACCGACAAAACGATTCTCAACCAAATCAAGCCGTCCAATACCATGCTTACCGCCTAGTTCATTTAATCTAGCCAGTAACTCATGTGGCTTTAAATGTTTTCCATCGATAGCAACTAAATCACCTTTAGCAAACTCTAGCTCTATGACCTGAGGTTCATCTGGGGCTTTTTCGGGTGCAACAGTCCAACGCCACATGGATTCTTCAGCTTCAGCATTTGGATCTTCCAGATGCCGGCCTTCAAAACTGATATGTAGTAAATTAGCATCCATCGAATAAGGGGCGCCGCCCTGCTTATGTTTCATTTCAACAGGAATGCCATTTTTTTCAGCGTAGGCCAAAAGCTTTTCACGCGAGAGCAAGTCCCATTCACGCCAAGGGGCAATCACTTTAATGCCTGGCTCTAAAGCGTAATAACCAAGCTCAAAACGGACTTGATCATTCCCTTTACCTGTGGCTCCGTGAGAAACTGAATCAGCACCAGTTAAACGTGCAATCTCGATTTGTCGCTTGGCGATCAGTGGGCGTGCAATCGAAGTGCCCAACAAATACTCACCTTCATAAATTGTATTTGCTCTAAACATGGGAAACACAAAATCTCTTACAAATTCTTCTCGTAAGTCATCGATATAAATATTTTCAGGCTTGATCCCAAACTGAATCGCTTTTGCACGCGCCGGTTCAAGCTCTTCACCCTGACCAAGATCAGCCGTAAAAGTAACAATTTCACAATGATAGGTGTCTTGTAACCACTTCAAAATGACGCTTGTATCTAGTCCGCCTGAATATGCTAAAACAACTTTATGAATATCTGCCATATCTTTACCAGTTAATTAAATGTACCGCATAATAAAAATTCCATTAGGGCCTTTTGAACATGCAATCGATTTTCGGCCTCTTCCCAAACCACACTTTGTGGACCATCAATCACTTCACTAGAAACTTCTTCGCCACGGTGCGCCGGCAGACAATGCATAAAAATCGCATCCGCCTTTGCTACCGACATCTTTTGCTGATCAACAATCCAATTCGAAAACGCCTTTAAACGCTGTTGGTTCTCTTCTTCGTATCCCATACTAGTCCATACATCTGTCGTTACCAAATGTGCGCCCTTGCAGGCCTCTAATGGACTATCAAATACTTGTAAATGCCGCTGCTCTGCTGCACTAATGCGCGTCATATCCAGCGGATAGCCCGCGGGTCCAGAAAAATGGAATTGAAAATTTAGAATACATGCTGCTTGTAGCCATGTGTAGGCCATATTGTTGGCATCACCAACCCAAGTCACAACTTTGCCAGAGATATCCCCACGTAACTCATGGAATGTAAAAATATCCGCTAAAACTTGACAGGGATGAAACTCATTGGTTAACCCATTAATCACTGGCACCCTCGAGTTGGCAGCAAAACGCTCCAAAATATCTTGACCAAAAGTGCGAATCATAATGATGTCTGTCATGCGTGATATGACTTGCGCGGCATCTTCTACCGGTTCACCACGACCAAGTTGAGTATCGCGCGTATTTAAGTAAACGGCGTGACCTCCCAATTGAAACATACCCGCCTCAAAGGATAGCCTTGTTCTTGTAGAGTGCTTTTCAAAGATCATCGCTAAAGTGCGATCATGCAAAGGATGCCATGTCTCGTAACCCTTGAACTTATCCTTCAAAATTTTAGAGCGATTTAAAATATAAGCGTATTCCTCAGAACTAAAATCAGAAAACTGAAGATAATGTCGAAGCGGTACTTTTAATTGCGTCATAAATTTTTATTGGTTATATAAATAAGTATTGTATTCAATCAACATACTGTTAAACTTTTTTTAGTCACTTTAGTCCACTAAAGTAGATCATTATTTCACTAGCTAATTCCACACTTCCCAAATTGATTCATAAACAGTTTCTCATTCAAGGCATCACATCAAACGGCAAAGTATTTCGTCCTAGCGACTGGATCGACCGACTTTGTGGTGTGATGGCACCATTTAGACCTAAAGATGATGGCGGTGATCCTCGCTTTACCCACTCCCCCTTTGTGCGTCCCGAAACAATAAATGGTATTAAATGCGTTATTGTTGATGAACGTTTAAAGGAAATTGACCCTCGAGCATTAGACTTTGTTTTAGGCTTTGCAAAAGACAACGATTTAATGCTCACTGAAATCTGTGAATTACCACCAAGCTCTCATCCCACTACAAACTAAAAGTCCGCCATCGGCGGACTTTAAACTAAAAATAAACTATTTTTAGCTTGTCATGCCTTTAATTGCAGCTGATAAACGTGATTTTTGACGTGAGGCTGTATTTTTGTGAATAATCTTTTTGTCAGCAATCTGATCAATTGTGGTTTGCGCAGCCAAAAACACCTTCGCTGCAGCTTCTTTATCGCCAACGCTAACGGCTTTGCGAACTGATTTAATTGCTGTTCTTAAACGTGAACGCAAGCTAGAGTTGTGAGCGTTTTGCTTCACTGCTTGACGAGCGCGCTTACGGGCTTGTGCTGTATTTGCCATATTTTTTACTCAATTTCTTTCTAGGTATGAATACACATAGTGCCATTCATTACAAATTTTGGTTAAGCCTTCAAACTTCCTCAACGACTTACTAACATCACAACAAGTTACTAATTTATGAAGTTTGAAAAACGTAATCCATTATTATAACTTAACAAAGTTATTTTGACTACTCCCCCCAATATAGGGCAAACTTCAAGGGTGAACCTTTTATCTACCTCATTAAAAGTAAGTAGCATGACCATGCTCTCTCGAGTCCTAGGGCTCGTTAGGGAGACTTTGATTGCTAGAGCATTTGGCGCCTCAGAAATGACGGACGCCTTTAATGTAGCCTTTCGGATACCCAACCTTTTAAGGCGCCTTTTTGCTGAAGGTGCGTTTTCTCAAGCATTTGTGCCTATTTTAGGCGAAGTTAATGCAAAAAACGGCCCAGACGCAACAAAACAACTCATTAATGTGGTCACAACTCTGCTGTTTTGGAGTCTGTTATTGACGGTTATCCTTGGCGTTGTTTTTGCCCCATACCTTGTTTTGGCAATCGCCTCTGGCTTTAAAAGTTCAAATAGCTATGAAATGAGTGTCGTTCTGACTCGCATAATGTTCCCTTATATTGGCTTCATTTCTTTAGTTTCCTTGGCTGCTGGTATTTTAAATACAAATAAAAAGTTCCTTATTCCTGCATTTACCCCAGTTTTACTCAATCTTGGAATGATTACCGGTTCTTTAATGATTGCTCCTTATTTCCAAACCCCTATTTATGGACTCGGACTTGGGGTGATGATTGGCGGTATTTTGCAGTTAGCCATACAAATTCCTGCTTTATCCAGAATCGGTATGATGCCTCGCATCGGTCTAGGTTGGCAGGTCATCACAGCAGCCGCTAAAAATCCCGAAGCAAGGCGCATCCTTCGATTGATGGGGCCTGCTGTTTTTGCAGTATCGGTCAGCCAACTATCACTCATTATTAATACGAATATTGCTTCTCATCTTGTAGCTGGCAGCGTTTCCTGGCTGTCCTACGCTGATCGTCTGATGGAGTTTCCAACAGCTTTGTTGGGCGTAGCTGTTGGTACAGTTCTTCTGCCTAGTCTAAGTAAAGCAAATGCCAATGGTGATATCCAACATTCGAGCGAACTCATTCACTGGGGAATTCGTCTCACATTTATCCTATCAGCACCCGCCGCTTTAGCGCTATTTCTATTCGGAACACCTCTGGCGGCAAGTCTTTATCACTACGGAAAGTTTACGGCAATAGACGTTGAAATGACTAGAATGGCCCTTCAAGCTTATGGGGTTGGTCTCATTGGCTTGATCCTGATTAAAATCCTGGCGCCTGGTTTTTATGCCGCGCAAGATATCCGCACACCCGTAAAAATTGGTCTTTTTGTCCTAGTGTTTACACAATTCATGAACCTTATTTTTGTTCCCTATTTTCAACATGCAGGACTCGCATTATCCATTGGACTAGGCGCATGTTTAAATGCTGCGCTCCTTTGGGTAGGTCTAGTCAGGAAAGGCTCGTTAATCAACGTCGGGCAATTTTGGACGCCTTTCTTTTTAAGACTCTTCGTTGGTTTATGTGTTTTTGCGGGAATACTTTATTTTGGTGCAAATCATCATAATTGGATTGCCCTAGGTGAAAAACCCCTGATAAGAATTTTTCTGATGCTCGGCTGGGGAAGTTTAGCTATGGTAATGTATTTACTCGTACTCAAAATTTGTGGATTTAATTACAAAGAGCTTTTAAGACACTCTCATTAAGTCATGCCAACAAAACATTTAGATTATTTTAACTCCCTCGTTGCAGATGATGCACATTTCCCATTAACCGAAGCAGTCATTGCTATCGGGCAACATGCTTTTCCTGGGTTGGATGTCCAATCAATACTTGATGAAGTTGATAAAATGGTCATCAAGTTAAAGTCAAAATTCACTGCTGAAACTACCGATCTGCAAAAACTGCAATTTCTAAAGTTTTTCTTTTTCCAAGAAATGCATTTTGAGCTCAATACCAATGATTACTATGACCCAGAGAATTCGTATTTACATAGCCTATTACAAAAACGGCGCGGTATTCCTATTTCTCTTTCTATCCTTCTCATGGAGTTTGGTCAGCAAATAGGGCTTCAAATACGAGGAATTTCTTTCCCTAATCATTTTTTAGTTCGCATATCTTTACCCCAGGGTGAAGTCGTGATGGACCCTACAACAGGCGCATCTCTCTCTAAAAATGAATTGCAGGCCATGTTAGACCCATATTTGGATGCGCAAGGATACCGCGGTGAACTCGCATTACCTTTAAGTTTGTTTTTAAGAAGCTCCAGTCCTCGAGAAATACTCTCTCGGTTTTTGAGAAATTTAAAGGCTGTTTATACCCATCAAGAAAGGTGGGAGAGATTACTCGGAATTCAAGAACGTCTCGTTATTTTACTACCCAACGAAATTGACGAAGTTCGTGATCGTGGTTTAGCATTCGCGCAACTAGACTATATCCGTCTGGCTATCGATGATATGCAAATCTACTTAACAAAAAGTCCAGAAGCGCAAGATGCAGCGGATATTAGAGAACAACTTGTAGAGTTAGAGCGATCGCTAAAGCATCACTAATCTATCTTCTAACTGCCTTAAAAATAAGTTAAACCTTATTTTTTTTCATGGACTGAAGTAATTGCAAAACTCCTGCAATCATTGTTGGAATAATTGCAGCACTTGCCCCAATTAAAACAATCATATTTAAATTATCACGAATAATAGGTAAATTGCCAAAAAAATAGCCACAGACTGAAAGTAAGCCGCTCCATAAGAAGGCTCCAATCACGTTGTAGATCTGAAACTTTTGATGATCCATATGGGAAACCCCTGCAACAAAGGGTGCAAAAGATCTGACCAAGGGAACAAATCTTGCCAATATAATTGTCTTACCGCCATGTTTTTCAAAAAATAAATGCGTTTTCTCTAAAGCGGCTTGATCAATCCATCTTGCCTTTTTGATATCAATTCGATCTACCAAATATTTACCAATCCAAAAATTAATCGTATTGCCCATAATCGCAGACGAAATAATCACAACATTGAGTATAGCAATATTGAGCTGCCCACTTGCGCAAAAAGCTCCTGCAGCAAAAATTAATGTATCGCCAGGTAAAAAAGGGAAAATGACAAATGCCGTCTCTGAAAAAATAACGGCACTTAAGATGGCATAGGCTAGAGTGCCATACTCCGCGAGATGGTCCCCAATATGCATCACAAACTGAAATAAGGCGATTAACTGTTCCACGTCCGACATCTTAACAGTTTCAATCTGTCTTCAGCCATCTCATGAGAAAATAAACTGATGACGAGAAATCCTATTCGAACGCTCCCTGATCAACTGATTAGCCAAATTGCGGCTGGTGAAGTCATTGAACGCCCTAGCGCTGTCGTCAAAGAACTGTTAGAAAATGCTATCGATGCCAAATCATCTGCCATTGATGTCAGACTAGAAGAAGGCGGTACTACGAGAATCGTTATTACCGATGATGGCGCAGGAATTGTGCAAGAAGAACTGATGTTGGCCCTAACACGCCATGCCACGAGTAAGATTTATAGCTTAGAAGACCTGGAATCTGTGATCACAATGGGTTTTCGTGGTGAGGCACTTGCTTCAATCGCATCTGTCGCTAAAGTCTCCTTAACCACGAGAACTGCTAATGATGATCATGCCTATACGATGGATAACACATCATTTGAGATCAAACCCTCTGCAGGAGATTTTGGGACTCGCATTGACGTTCAAGACTTGTTTTTTAATACTCCAGCAAGGCGTAAGTTTTTAAAATCGACAAGTACTGAATTCGGCCACTGTATCGAAGCCATTAAACGTTGTGCTTTGGCAAATCCGCAGATTGCTTTTTCAATTTGGCACAATGGAAAGCCCGTTCATCGTTGGCTAGGAGGGTCTTTAGATCTTCGTGCTGACGATATTCTAGGCGCTGAATTTCATGCTGCAAAACTACCACTTCAAATTGGTTCAGAACTCATTGAGTTAGATGGATTTATAGGGGCCCCTACCGCAAGTAGAGCTAGATCAGATCAGCAATATATTTTTGTCAATCATCGCTTTGTAAAAGATAAACTGATTCATCATGCGATTAAGAGCGCTTACCAAGATGTCCTTCATGGCGACCGCCAACCCATCTTACTTTTAAACCTAACCATTGATCCTGAATTAGTTGATGTTAATGTTCACCCCGCTAAGATTGAAGTTAGGTTTAGAGATAGTCGAGCAGTACATCAATTTGTGTATCACTCGATTAAAGATCGTTTGGCCCATGGTGCAGGTCAATCTAATCTACTGAATAACGATATGGTTGAACTAATTTCCACATCTGCTTCATTTGCCTCAACAACGTTTACATCAGCTCCTGCCCAGAACACTATTGGGACATCTTTTGGACAAAACCTTCGACTTAATCTGCCCGTTAACCAGTCCGTCAAATCTTCAATGGACCAACTGCTTTCTAGCAACTCGTCCATTTCATCCATTCATAATGTGTCAATTTCTAACCTGAAAGAAGCAACTGACTATCCCTTAGGTTATGCCATTGCCCAACTTGCTGGAATTTATATCTTGGCACAAAATCAGCAGGGTCTTGTTCTTGTTGATATGCACGCTGCCCACGAGAGAGTTCTATATGAGCAATTAAAAACTCACTTAGGCGGCCAAATTGCTATTCAATCACTTTTAGTACCCGTTGTGATGAACGCTAGTCGTCTAGAAATTTCCTTAGTCACAGAAAATCAATCATTATTAAATGAATTAGGTTTTGATATCTCCTCGATAGGTCCAGAACAATTAGGTATACGATCACTACCTGCATTATTAAGTAAAGCCGACCCTATTCCATTAGTCCGGTCACTCATTAGTGATCTTGACGAAATAGGTTCAACACAAATGTTGGACGCAGCCAAACATGAACGATTAGCCTCGAAGGCTTGCCATGCCGCTGTGCGTGCTCATCGACTTTTAACCGTTCCAGAAATGAATGCATTACTTCGTCAAATGGAAATAACTGACCGTGCTGATCAGTGTAATCACGGTCGCCCAACCTGGGTACAATTGAGTGTTCAAGACTTAGATAAGCTATTTCTAAGAGGTCGCTAGTACTTTTCTATGACATTTTCTGAACACCCTTTGGAAAATATTCTTGCCATTGTCGGACCAACTGCCAGTGGTAAAAGTACACTATCTTTTGATCTAGTAAATGCAGCTCTTTTAAAAGGGCATACGATAGAATTAATTAGCATGGACTCAGCATTAGTCTATCGCGGTATGGATATTGGAACCGCAAAGCCCAGCACTACAGAACAAGCGCAGGTTCGACACCACGGCATTGATATTCGCGATCCATGGCAAAGCTATTCTGCAGCTCAATTTGCCAAAGACGTGATTATCTGGGTAAAAGAAATTCGACAAAGGGGGCATTATCCAGTCATTGTTGGAGGAACTATGCTTTACTGGCGATCCCTGATGCAGGGTCTAACAGATTTACCAGCATCAACCCCAGAAGTACGTGAAAAAATTGCCCTTGAGGCTCGTCTAGTCGGGTGGGATGCCATGCACCAACGATTGCAAAGCATTGATCCTGATACCGCACTTCGTCTACCACCTGGCGATACGCAACGGATTTCTCGAGCATTGGAGGTGTTTGCCATGACAGGCCAAACTATGTCCTCTTTTTTGGCAAAAAATCCTTATTCAACTTCAAGAGATGATGCTTCGTTTCGACACCGCTTAATTTCGCTAGAGCCGCAAGACCGTGGTTGGCTCCATCAACGAATCGAAGAGCGTTTTAACGCCATGTTAAAGAATCATTTCTTGGTAGAGGTTGAGCATCTTCTTGCGCAAGAAAATATCCATCCAGACTTGCCCTCTATGCGGGCTGTCGGATATCGTCAAGCGATTTCGTATTTAGCAGGAGAGATTACTGAAGCTGAATTTATTCAATCAGGCCTCGCTGCAAGTCGACAGCTTGGCAAAAGGCAACTCACGTGGTTAAGAGCAATGCCCAGTCGACAAACATTTGATCCCAGCACACGCCAATTTGCTCAAAATGCTATTGATCTATGTTTACAACATATCGATGCAACGGCTAAATAACAATAGTTTGATGCGCCCCATGTGGACGATCAACGATTTCACCAATTTGATACGTTGTTATCCCTTTTTGATTTAAAAATTCAACTGCTTTTGCGGCTTCCTGACTAGATAAAACAATGACCATTCCAATGCCGCAATTAAACACTCGATGCATTTCATGATCAGCGACACCGCCTTCATGAGCTAACCATTGAAATAGTGTAGGCATCTTCCACGTTTCACGATGCAACACCGCTTGAACATGTTCCGGCAGAACACGTGGGATATTTTCCACCAAACCGCCACCAGTTATATGTGCCATGCCTTTGATAGTAACTTCTTGAAGCAAATCTAAAACGGGTTTAACATAAATCTGTGTCGGTGTCATCACGACATCTTTTAAAGACTTTCCTTTGAGATCAAAGTCAGGACTGACGCCACAGCGTTCGATAATTTTTCTAATCAGTGAATAGCCATTTGAGTGAGCGCCACTCGATGCTAAACCAATCACAATGTCTCCAGGAACAATACTTTTCCCAGTAATAATTTTTGATTTTTCTACGACACCAACGGCAAATCCAGCTAAATCATACTCGCCATCGGGGTACATACTTGGCATTTCTGCAGTTTCACCACCAATAAGGGCACATCCAGCAATTTCACACCCTTTGGCTATTCCGCCAACAACTGTTGCGGCGACATCTACATTTAATCGGCCACAGGCAAAATAATCAAGGAAGAATAAGGACTCTGCGCCCTGAACTAGTATGTCATTTACACTCATCGCTACTAGGTCCTGGCCCACCGTGTCATGTATCTGCCATTCAAAGGCAAGCTTTAGTTTTGTCCCTACTCCATCAGTACCCGAGACTAAAACAGGCTCTTTATAGCGTTTTGGCACCTCAAATAAGGCTCCAAACCCCCCAATTCCAGCCAAAACACCCTCACGCATCGTCTTTTTTGCTAAAGGCTTGATTCTTTCCACTAAAGCATCACCTGCTTCCATGTCGACCCCGGCATCTTTGTACGACAAACCCTTTGAGTTGTCACTTTTAGAAGAATTTAAATCGTTATTTGTCGGATTTGACATATTATTCCTATGGAATCGGTAGAATGAGATGAATCTAATTAATAGGGTTAGTAATGACAGATTTTATATCAAGCTTTATGGAAATAATGATGCCTTTTTTGGCAGCTTTTATTTTTGCCTATATTTTAGAGCCCTTAACTAAAAGATTATTGAAGGGCGGTATCCCGCGTGCCTTTGCGGCATTGATCTCTTTATTGATTGGGGTACTAGCGAGCCTCATCATCTTAATGCTGTTATTGAATCTCATCAATCATGAAGTCCCGCTCATAAAAGCACAATTTCCTATCTGGTTAAAAAATACGCAAGAATGGCTTGAGCCCAAATTAGCAAGCTTTAATATCGCTCTCGATTGGAATATGATTCGTGAGCATGCTCAAAGCACGATTACATCCCAGATATCTGATAATGCGAATACGCTAGTCACTAAGTCTCTCGGTACCATTTTAAAATCTTCTGGGTCTGTACTTGGATTTTTTGCCAATACAGTCCTAGTATTGTTTGTTTTGTTTTACCTACTATTAGAATGGGACGCTTTTTTAAAGATGATTAGTGCTCTGATACCGGTCCGTTTTAAGAAGACCTCATTCTCCCTGATTAAAGAAGTGGATGTGTTACTCTCCCAATATTTACGTGGTCAAATCCTTTTAATGTTAGTCTTAGCTTGCTTCTATAGCATTGGCCTTAGTTTGATTGGTGTACAAAGTGCAATTCCACTCGGTGTTTTTACAGGATTAGTGGCTTTTATCCCCTATGTTGGATTCTTATTGAGCTTCACACTTTCTTTACTCGCAACATTTCTTCAATTTGGGCCAGGTAATGTCATCATTGCCGTTTTAATTCTTTACGGCGTTGGGCAATTTCTAGAAGGGTTTGTTCTGACCCCTCGATTAGTTGGAGAGCGTATTGGTTTACACCCTGTGGCCGTATTATTCGCTTTGATGGTTTTTGGTCAAATGTTTGGATTTTTTGGGATCCTTTTAGCATTCCCGATGTCGGCCATTTGTTTAGTTGCAATTAAGCATTTAAAAAGCCGTTTTCTATCCAGCGAGTGGTTTAATACAAATTCATGATCGGTATGACCAGTAAAAAACCTCAACAATTTACCCTAGACATTCTGGTCTCTCCAGCACCAAGTTTAAATAATTTTGTTCTGTCCAAAAAGGATAAGAAAACGAATTTACAGCTCTTGGGGCTGTTGAAAACCCTAGTGCATTATTGGGAAAACCCAACGAATCCAAATCCGGAATTAGAGATTATTTATATCTGGGGGCCGACAGGATCAGGTAAAACACATTTACTAAAAGCACTAACGCAAAGCGCTCAAGAGAACGAAGTAAGTACATGCTATCTTGAGCCGGGGAGTAGCCTATGGAGTTATCTTGACTATGGGAACATGTTGGTTCATAAGGTCTATCTCATTGATAATGTGGACCATTTAAAAGAAAATGAACAAAAATCCTTTTTCCGTCTTTTGATTGAAGCAAAAGAAGATGAGGATATTCTCATCATTGCCACAGGATCGCAATCTGTCAGTGGTCTATCTTTACGAAGTGACATTTCCTCGCGGCTTTCTTCAGGCATTAATTTTGAGTTACATACCCTCAATGACGATGAGAAAGTAAAAGCGATTAATGAGTTTTCTACCGCAAGAGGAATCACTTTACCGACGGATATTGCACCATGGTTGATTGAAAATTTTCATCGTGATCTACCAAGCTTAATTAGTTTAATAGAAGCACTTGATCACTATTCTTTACAAACCAAAAAATCGATTACTCTTGCTTTTGTAAGAGATCTTCTAAAAAATAAAATTTAAGCAATGCCAAGCTCCTCCCCAGTTCTCGCCTTATTTGATTTAGACCATACTCTTTTACCCATCGATAGTGATCATGAGTGGGGTAATTTTTTGGTGGAAAAGGGAATTGTTGATGCACTTGAGTATAAAAAAGCCAATGATTATTTTTATGAGGCCTATAAAACTGGCGCTCTCAATATTGACGAATTTTTGGACTTCGCACTAAAACCCCTAGCAAGTCATTCTAGAAAACAGCTCGAAGTATGGCATGATGAATTTATGCGCGTAAAAATTGAGCCTCAAATTCGTTCCCAAGCCATTCAACTTGTTCAGTTTCATCAACAACAAAATCATTTATGTTGTGTTGTTACCGCTACCAATAGCTTTGTCACTCGACCAATCGCCAAACGCCTTGGAATAGATCACTTAATAGCCACTGAGCCTCAAATGACGCCTGAGGGTGAATTTACGGGAAAAGTAGAAGGTTTGCCAAATTTTCAATCTGGAAAAGTGGCGCATGTTGAATCATGGCTTAAACAACAAGATCTGAGTTTTGATCTTGTTTCAAATAGTATTTTTTATTCTGATTCATTGAATGACTTGCCACTTTTAGAAAAAGTAAAAGAGCCTATTGCGACAAATCCAGATCAACGATTGCAATCGATTGCCATTGAACGTTCTTGGAAAATTATTCATTTATTTGCATGATTAATAAACTCATTCGACGAATTCTCGGTAAAAAAATAGTTGCCCCACCATCAGCTTCCCGAAAAAAAGCGCCACAAGAAGTTCAATTTAAGCATCACCAGATTAATCAAGCGCATATTTCTAAAAATGCTATGAAGGTAACGCATACCCTTCAAGCTGCGGGATATATGGCTTTCATTGTTGGTGGTGCTGTACGTGATTTGATTTTAGGCATTGTTCCTAAAGATTTTGATGTCGCAACCAATGCCACGCCAGAGCAGGTCCAATCTTTATTTAAAAAATCACGTCTCATTGGTAGGCGCTTTCAAATTGTTCACGTTACTTTTTATGGTGGAAATAAACCAGAGATTATTGAAGTCTCCACCTTTCGTGCAATGCTTAATAACGAGAGCGAACATATCAATGAAAGCGGCCGTATTCTCAGTGACAATATTTGGGGAAGCCAATCAGAGGATGCCACACGACGTGACTTCACTATCAATGCGATGTACTACGACCCTTCCACTCAAATCGTGCTTGACTACCATGGGGGCATGAAAGATATCAAAGACCATCTAATTCGTATGATCGGACAGCCAACGCAACGTTATCGAGAAGATCCTATTCGAATGCTGCGCGCAGTTAGATTTGCCGCAAAAACAGGCTTTAATATAGAAGGGTATACCCTTGCCCCCATCGCTGAATTAGCTCCGCTCATTCATGATGTTCCTAGCGCTAGACTGTTTGATGAAATCTTGAAATTATTAATGTCAGGTCATGCTTGGGCATCTTTAGAGGCTTTACGACACGTCGGACTAGGCCAAGGTCTGCTCCCAATGATCGATGCAATTATGCAACAAGCCAACGAGGATAATTTTGCAAAAATAGCCCTTGATCGTACCGATGAGCGCGTCCAATTAGGTAAACCTATTTCTCCTGGTTTTTTATTTGCTACCTTGCTATGGCATGAAGTCTATCAAGAATGGCAAAATGAAATGAGCACAGGTAAACCTCAGATACCTTCTCTTCACGATGCCATTGATCAAGTACTCGCGAATCAACGAGAAGTTTTTGCCATTCAACGACGATTTGAAACTGATATGCGAGAAATTTGGAGCTTGCAACCTCGTTTTGAAAAGCGTGTTGGCAAGATGCCTTACCGTTTATTAGAATCCCCTCGTTTTAGAGCCGGGTACGATTTTTTATGTTTAAGAAGTATGGCCGATGAATTACCCTCTTCACTGACAGATTGGTGGGAGAAATTTCAAATGGCGAGTTCTGATGAGAGAGAACAATTGATGATCGCTGCTAAAGAAGAATCCCCACTAAATTCTTCAAGTACTCCGGGAAAATCGAGACGCAGAAGGCGAAGAAGCCCTAAACAACAAGAACTCAACAATTTTCCCGATGACTCTCAGCAAGTTTTGTGAAATTTGATTAAAGTAGTTAAATCTATGCCAACATAAAGGATTTTATTAATGGCAAAAGCATTTATCGGTTTAGGTGGCAATATTGGTGATTCAAGGCAAATTTTGACAGATGCTGTTATTTGTCTTGCGCAGATCCCATCAATTCAAATTGATGCTAGGAGCTGTTTTTATATCAGTACTCCTGTCGACGCCCCTGGAAATGACTACATTAATAACGTCATTGCTATTACCACCACTTTAGAGCCTATTTCTTTGCTTCACGCATGTCAATCTGTAGAGCGCCATTTTGGTAGAGAGCGCCCTTTTGCAAAAGCTCCACGTACATTAGATATTGATCTTCTTACCTATGAAGATCTATCGTACACGGATCCTGAACTGACAATCCCTCACCCCAGAATCACTGAGCGGATGTTTGTTCTCTTGCCTCTTTTAGAAATTGAACCCGAAATAGCGTTACCTCGTTTCGGAAAGCTGAAAAATCATCTCACAGACTTATCTTGGCAAAAAATCGAAAAACTACAAATGCAACTCTGCCCAAAGAGTGGCGATTCAAATAATACCCATTAAACAAAAAAGTCGTTATATTCATGTTTTAGCTCAATGGTCGGTATATGGCATACATAGACACAAATGAATCAATCAAAGCATTAACTATCAGTTCATTAAATAAGATGTACCAAGCTGGTGAGAAAATAACGAGCTTAACAGCCTATGACGCCAGCTTTGCTACTTTATTTGACCAAATTGGGATCGATATTATTTTAGTGGGTGACTCTCTTGGAAATGTGATCCAAGGTCATACATCTACCCTGCCAGTTCGTATTGAGGACATGATTTACCACACGAATTGTGTCGGTAAAAATCTTCAGCGCTCCTACCTTATTTCTGATATGCCTTTTGCTAGCTATGCAGAACCATCTCAAGCACTTAAAAATGCGGCTTTGCTGATGCAAGCTGGTGCCAAAATGATTAAATTAGAAGGCGGAGCTTGGTTAGCGCCAACCGTTGAACATTTGGTTCAGCAGGGAATTCCTGTCTGCGCCCACTTAGGCTTATTGCCGCAATCTGTCAACACACTTGGCGGATTTAAAGTGCAAGGGAGGTCGTCTTCTCAAGCTGAACAAATTTTAAAAGAAGCAAAGCTGTTAGAAAGTGCTGGTGCGCAAATGCTTGTTTTAGAGGCAATACCGTCTTCGCTAGGCAAAGCAATTACGGAGAGTATCTCAATCCCTACGATCGGCATTGGAGCTGGAGTAGACTGCTCCGGTCAAGTTTTAGTCATGCATGACGCTTTAGGTGCATTTCCGGGAAGGCAACCTAAGTTTGTCAAAAACTTTTTAACAACTACAGGTACCATTGATAAAGCAATTGAACTTTATATTGCAGAAGTAAAATCAGGAGCTTTTCCCGCTCCTGAACATTGTTTTTCTAATTAAAAAAACCTTTTACTCGATCTATCCATCCTCTTTCTTGAGGATTATGCTTACGACTATCCACTTGTAAACTTTGGTCTAATTCTTGAATTAACTTACGTTGTTGTTCATTTAACTTGACTGGGACTTCCACTTGAATATGAATGTACAAGTCCCCAGCAATTGATGCCCGTATCCCTTTAATCCCTTTACCGCGTAAGCGGTAAGTGCGACCCGTTTGCGTACCCTCAGCAACTTCAAAGCTAGCCTTACCTGCAAGAGTTGGTACCTGAACCTCGCCACCTAAACACGCTGTTGCAAAAGAAATCGGCATCTGGAAATGAAGATCGTCTCCATCACGCTCGAATACTGTGTGTGGCTTAATGTGAACCTCAACGTATAAATCTCCAGCTGGGCCTTGATTAATGCCAGGCTCACCATGCCCCGTCAATCGAATACGCATACCATCTTCGATTCCAGCAGGTATTTTGACCTCTAAAGTTTTTTGCTGCTTGGTTTTTCCTTCACCATGGCATTTTTTACATGGTTTAGGTATAAATTGTCCATTGCCTCGACACTTCGGACACGTCTGCTGCATAGAAAAAAAGCCTTGAGACATTCTTACTTGGCCTTGGCCATTACAGGTCGAACAGGTTTCTACTTTGGAGCCAGGTTCAGCTCCGGTAGAGCTGCACACGTCGCATGTACTCCAACCAGGAACCCGAATTTGTGTTTCGTGACCCTTAGCGGCTTCTTCTAAAGAGATTTCCATACTGTAACGTAAATCTCCGCCACGATAAACCTGTGGTCCACCACGGCCACCTCGTGCACCACCGGCACCAAACATATCACCAAAGATATCGCCAAAGGCGTCCGCAAATCCACCAAAGCCTTGTGCTCCAGCCGCCCCAAACCCGCCCATACTTGGATCAACGCCAGCATGACCATATTGGTCATAGGCTGCTTTTTTCTGAGGGTCAGACAGCATTTCATAAGCCTCTTTGGCTTCTTTAAATTTGTCCTCTGACTGTTTATTATCAGGGTTACGGTCAGGGTGGTATTTCATCGCCATTTTTCGATAAGCTTTTTTAATCTCATCGTCACTAGCGTTTTTAGGTACCTCTAAGACCTCGTAAAAATCTCTTTTTGTCGCCAAAGCTATTCCTTTAATGAACTACCGACTAATTACTTCTTATCAACTTCCTTAAATTCAGCATCGACAACATTATCATCTTTAGGATTGCTAGCTTGCGCGTTGTTATCTCCCTCAGCTTTTGCCTTCTCAGCCATCGCTGCATAGACTTTTTCACCAAGCTTTTGGCTCACTTTACCCAACTCTTCTGTTTTCGCTTCAATATCAGCTTTATCGGATCCTTTAGCAGACTCTTCTAATGCTTTTAATGCAGCCTCAATTTGCTCTTTTTCAGCAGCGTCTAAAGACGCTCCATGTTCTTCAAGAGATTTTTTGGTTGAATGAACCAAAGCTTCCGCTGTATTTCTAGCATCGACAACCTCTCTCAATTTCCGGTCCTCTTCTGCATTCTCTTCGGCATCTTTTACCATTTTATTAATCTCAT
>CANJBQ010000007.1 GCA_947472645.1 Burkholderiaceae bacterium | reverse complement strand
CTTTTCGGAACCTTCATCATAGCTAACCTCATCTGGGCGAGCCGCTGAAATAAATACTAAGTTTTCTTGTAACGCACCTAACCTTGAAGACTTCTCAAACAAACCTCGGGTTTTAAAATTACTGGGTTGAGAGCACATTGCAAGATCACCAGTGGATGCTTTTGAATAAAACTTTGGCGTTAGTTTAGATACAACCCCTCTAGTTTGTAACTGGGTATTAATGACGCCGCCAGAGTGGCATGCATCAAACATAATAATACTTTTATCTACTTGATCATTTAACGTTTTTGTTGCAACAGCAATCTCATCATGAGTGATCACTTGACGGTCATAACTCAGTAACCCCTCATAACAATTTTTAGTTGTAGGATCATAGCCCCTTGTCCCATGGCCTGAAAAATAAATAAAAGCACGACCTCCGTCCGAAGCCTGAGAGCTAAATTGCTTAAAAGCATTCACAATGTTTGTTTTAGTGGCTTCCTGATTTCTTAATACTGTGATATTTTTTTCTGAAATACCCATGGCGATAGCTATTTTCTTAGCACTAACTATATCAGCGACCACTCCAGGTAAAGGGGGCGCCTCGGGTGAATCATATTCAGCAATTGCAATAATAAGAGCTGCACGATTATTTTTCTGAATTGTTTGGGCTTGGACTACAAGAGTCAATTGATAAAAAAGACTAACCCAAATAAACCAACGTATTAGCCTCATTTAGTTTCCCTTGTTTTGAATTCAATCTTTTGAATATACAGATTACCCTGTGTATTTCTGCCCAACAAAATATTCGCATCTCGACTTCGAGCAATATTTTCCATGCCCATGGCATCAAACTTACCAATTAAGGCCTTGATACCGCTATACATACTTCCGAATAGACTAAATATAATAGTTGGGTCTTTTGGGGTAGGCTCACCATCAGGACTTGTAACATCGACCCTTCCACCTGACTGCTCAATCATAGCCAGCCATTTTTGCATCCTTGGAGGGATTTCATTTGGGGTAACTGGAGAGTAAAAGTTGACAGCGACAGGATCTTTAATGCCAGATAATGAAGAACTCAATTGATCATCAAATTTTTGTAAGTCGATGAAAGTCACAATAGGTTTTGGGGGTTCTACTGGAGTTGTAGAGCATGCCGACAAACAACAAATAAAAACCAAACATGAAACAAGATATTTTTTCATCACGTATTTACCAATGGAATTAAACCAAGTTTCATTAATTTATTTCTCACTCCGTAGCAAAAGTTTGTACTTTCGAAAACTCTAATGACTTTTTATACCATCACCTATACTTTCAATGGTTAAATAATCTACCAAGTACAAAAAATACTTAATTAGCCAATCTATTTAAATAAGGTTTAGTTCTTACGAAATCTCTTTGCACAAAGTTAACAGCAATTTGATTAGTTACTACATTAGCAGGAACAAAATTGAATATGCCATCAGGGATGTCTAATTTACTTTGCAAAGCTAAGCGAATAGAGTTTGCTGCATCTGCATTAAACTTCTCTGACGACTTTGCTAGAGATGCGAGAATTGCCCACTGCCCTTTAGTTATATTTTTAACGCCTAGGGATTCAAATGTAGGAATATTTGGAAAATTTAAAGCTGCCTCGTCGGTTAATGCAATGATTGAAAACTTTCCTGATTTTAAGTATGTTGACACACTAGAACTCGTCTCAAGACAAGCATCAACATTCTGAGCAAGTAAATCGGCCATTAAAGGTCCTGTACCTTTATAAATTACTAATTGGGGCTCTACACCAATTGCTTCTGCGATCTGTAATGCACATAAATGAGAAGCTGATCCAGGTGAGGAAACTCCAAGTTTTATCGATTTATTCGAAATTGCATCTTTAACCAGTGCGTTCCATGATTTATTTGAAACTAAAACCATTGGTGAGAGTGAAATGAGACTAACTGGTCGAATCGAATCAAGAAGTTTAGGTTCTTTCGAAGCAGCCATATAAAATGTATTTGAGTTAAGTAAAATTAATTTTGAATCAACTTCAGATTTTTCCGCAAACTCCCTTAATCCCAATAGCCCACTATCCCCTAATTTATTTTCCACTTTCACGCCATTAGGGTAATTTATTGCCATATTTTTTGCCACAGCACGCATTGCAGCATCGGATGGGCCTAATTGAGCATAAGGCACTACGATAGTCAATTCTTGAGCGTACACAGTAAGTTGGGTAAAAGCGCTTAATAAAAAACTACTTTTAAAAATAATTTTTTTAAATTTAGATAAAGTCATTTTGTAAATTTCTCCTATTGTTCATACCAAGGTTTTTTTGGGCCCTTGTTCAAATTCTTTACCGCATCTAGCGAGCTGTTAGATATTGGATCAACTGTTGTGGGTTGGGGAACTTGAGTCAAAGTAATCCGTACAATGTTAGCTTTCGCTAAACTAACATACCTCCCCCTTGGATAACTTTCCAAATAACCCTCATAGGCATCCTTGTTACCTGCTGCTTTGGTGTCATCCCAAAATTTCTCCTCTTTTTGGGCCTGTGTCAATTCTGGTTTAGATAATTCATTAGTTAAATTTGTTATTAAAGTTTGACTTCCTGAGGATGGTAAACTAGCAATCATGCCACATTGACCAAAGCAGAAATCTCCTTCAATACTGCCTTCCATCCAAGGTTCTTGCTGGCCTTTAGATCCAGTTTTAACCCCAGTGACAACTCGCTTAAGAATCTGCTCGATTGGTTGATCGGCATTCTTAATCTGTTCTAATAATACGCTTGTATAGAGTCCATTTCGCCCATCTCCATCATCGGCGGTGCTTCCTGGCCTAGTTGCAAACGAAATCAAAGTACCTGAAGGTGCATTTTCCTTTCCAAGGCCACGACTCGATGACCTAAAGCTACGAGAATAAGGATTGTTTCTGCACGCATCAAGAAAAACGATATTCATGCTACTTTTTGAATCGGCCAGCACATCCATTATTTGCCTAGTAGACAAGCTCTGGTTTGGGACATCATCTTCACCAACAATATCTGCATCTACTGCAGGTAAATAGTTCTCACCTTTAATCTGAACTCCATGCCCTGCATAAAAGACAAGGGCAACACTACCCGAGCGCAGCTTAGATCGAAATTCTCGTAAAGTACTTCCAATTTCCTTAACAGTAAGATTGCTCCGCTCTATGACATTAAAACCATAGCCACGCAAACTATTTGCCATATCGCGTGAGTCATTAACTGGATTTTTTAATTTAGCGGTCTTATATTCGCTATTGCCAATGACTAAAGCAACCCTATCAACTTTCTGTTGCGCAAAGGCTCCTGTAATTGATAAAAAAACTAGGCAAAAAAATAGACATTTCATAAAATGGCAGGCATTAAATAAACCTTTAAATATCTTTTGTATGAAAAATTTTATCATGGCGTCAAAAAGGATCAGCTTTATTTCTGATCTGACCTAATTTTTTTAATTTGTTACTCATATCTTGAGCATCATTAATTGGGTTTTTTAGAGGTGAATTCTTATATGCAGAATTACCTATAACGAGAGCAACTTTATCATTTACTGCGAATATATGGGTACTGACTAAAACAAGCATCAGCAGGAATATTTTTTTCATTTCTTGACCTGGAAATAAAAATCGCCACTTAAACTGGTGTTTTCCCAAGGAGTTTGCTTCCCCTTCGTTTCTTCACGAACAGCTTTACGGACTTCTTTAAACATCAACTCAATGGGTATGTTCGGCATTTGCATAGCCTTTACCAAATTCTTAGTATAAGGGCTATTTCTTCCATTACCATCGTCAGCCACCATACCAGGCGCTGTCGCATAAGCTATTATTGTTCCCTCAGGTGCATCCATAGAAGCAAGTCCTCTTGATGAAGACCTAAAGCTTCTTCCAAAGGGGTCATCACGGCACGCATCAATAATCAAAATATTTGCGCCTTTCTTGGCAGAATCCATCTTGGCTAAGATCAATGAAACATCTAAGGCTTGATCGGCTATTTCATCTGTGTGATTAATATCTGCGTTAACTGGTATTAGATAATTCTTACCCTTCACTTCAATACCATGCCCTGAGTAATAAACTAAACCTACATCCTTGGTCATCAATTTTTCACCAAACTGTCTGGTTGCTACTCTCATCTGGGCTAGTGTGGCATCACGCAAATCAATCACTTCAAATCCTGTTGACTTCAGAACTTTAGATACATCATCTGCATCATTGTGAGGATTATTGAGCGGGCGGAGTTTATAAGATGAGTTACCTATTACCAATGCTAAACGCTTACCTACTGATTGTTGAATTATTAGCTGAGATGGTTGAGCTTGAATTTTTAGATCATTACTAACTTCTATTTGATTAAACTCATCATTACAATTCTTAAACTTGCTTCTTTCGCATTCTTGGGCCATATTTTTAGCCTGCAGTAACTCTTGCGGAGATAGCTTTCTGGCCGCATTATCTCGATTAATCTCTGCTAGTTCCCAACCTTTATTTGCCGCCAAGCTAAACCAAATATATGCTTTTATATACTGTCTTTTCTTGTTATAAAAATAAATCCCAAGTTGATTTTGTGACGCCACCCCACCTTGAGATGCTGATAATTTTAATTTTTCTAGCGCTGTATCATCGTTGTTATTTATTACATTTAAACCATGTAAATAATCTAGCAATTGTTTGCAACCTGCCCCTCTCGACACTAATATAGGTACTACAGCAGTATTTCCTTTGCCTAGAAATGCACAAAGTTCGTTTGTATCCAAAGCATCAAATCCTTCTGGTCGCGAAATACTATTTGAAACTGACTCATATGAATTCACATAATCTATATTGCTGCATGATGCAATATGTAGTATTGCTAAAAATTTCAGGATTAGTTTCAATATTTTCATTTTAGTTTAATCGCAGATAATACTAATGCGCCACCAGTAAGAGAGCCATATTCCCAAGGTTGCTGTTTATTGTTTGTGATTTGCATCACATTCTCACGAACTTTTCTTAATACGACCGCTATATCATCAGGGTCATCAAGGTGTGTAAGAAGCGCCGTAGTAAATGGTGAGTTCTTACCGACCCCATCATCAGCCGTGGAACCATCTTTGGTCGAATAAGCTATGAGAGTCCCCTCAGATACACTAATAGGAGCTAACCCCCTAGTCACACCTCTACTCGCCATTTTCATCAACGGATTATCACGACAAGCATCCAAGAAGACGAGCTTTGTTTTACCAGGGAGATATTGTTCTACAACAGAGTTAAGCGATACTCCTTGCAAGGGAATCTGAGATACGTCTTGGAGGTTAATGTCGATGGGCAGCATGTAATTCGTACCCGATATTTGTACCCCATGGCCCGCATAAAACAAAAGGGTTATATCTGCATTAGCCGCAGTTTGGCTAAACTTTGATAGCGCAGTGACCATAGAAGCCCGACTCGTATCTTTTGCCTCGGTCACATTAAATCCTAAGGATCTCAGCTTTTGGCTAATTGCTTTAGCATCATTCACAGGATTGGGTATGTCATTACCACCGGAATATGCAGAGTTCCCAATTACTAAAGCGTGTGCCACTAGGGTTCTACCATAGTTAATAGGTCTGGATTGTTGGACATTTCCTTGCTGGAGTTTTAATGCCTCGGCCTCAGCTTTTAACTTGGTAATCTCCTCAGAAGCTTTTTTGGATTGGTCTGCCAAAGTTTGTTCTTGAGTCCGCTTTAAATCTTCAAGCCTCTTTCTTAGGGATTCGTTCTCATCACGGTATAAGATCTGCTCGACTTGATTACGGTCCACGACCAAAGCACTTTGCTGAGTTAATGGCACCTGACTTGTTACAGGCACATCGATAGTTGCAACCCGTAATGGCTGAGTAAAACTATCTGACTGACTAAAGCTTCCTAGGGAGATATCCTGACCAACTTGGGCAGTAATATTCTTAATGCCAAACTCGCCACTGTCAGTGACAAAGAACTCCGGCTTAAAGCTGAGGTTAGATAGGTTAGTTAGAGCAGTTTTTCGGATTTCAATAGGCGCATTCTGATAAGCGTACTTTTCATTTTTGCCATTATTAATAGATAGATCCACATACAAGATTGCCCTCTCTTGATCAAACGAGACAGCTTTGGATGAGATTTGTAAATTAATAGCTGCTAGTGCGTAGCCAAGGTATTCTTTTCTTTTAGCGGACAAACTGCGTTCTTTTTCAAGACGTGCCGCATTGATTTGCTGAATTTGTGTATTACGTTGGTCGACCTTACTCTTGTAATCAGCCTGAATCGCATCAATTTCTTTTTGACGCTTTGTTCGTTCGACGGTGACTCTGTTTTCAAACTCCTTATTGGATTCCCACACTTCTTGAGATAACTTCAGTGCTGGCGGAAAAGCAGGCGATGGGATTTCTTTTAGACTAACTCCTCCAGCATCTTCAAGCCACTTCTGTAACGTACCAGCTACTGCTTGGCTAACTCTGTCAGACCACGGAATATTTTTATTGGCTTTTTGAAGTTCTTCAGAGATTAAGTTGTTAACTGCTTGGTTACGAATGAATTTATTGACATACTCTTCAAATAATGTTTTTTCTTTCTCGGGGAGATTACCTGATAAAACACTATTACCATCCCACATATAAATGCTTAAGAAACCACTTGCTGCTTGAATTGCGCCTTTACCGCTGCTTTTGCCAGATCTGAATTCGCCAAAATACTTATTATTATGCCCGTTGAGAGTTTTAACCCCAAAACAATTATCCCATTTTGATATATTTTCCCCCTGACAATAGGGTAGATTAATTGGAACTTGAGATTTAGTTACTCCACTTTGCACCAATAGCGCAGTCAAAAAAACTAATAGTAGAGATTTTTTTAACATTCTTTGCCATGGTTTAAGGACATAATTTTATAATACCTTTAAATAGGCCAATTTGTAAAAAGCTACAATCGCTCGTCCAAATTAAGGGGTAAGGTTAACTGGATGGTACCAGTTTCAAAAACGGGGGGTGGGGGTACGGTGGGGTCAATGTATTCCAAAAGAACAAGGGGGTACCCCTGCCGTTATAAAAATGATCATTACATTTAATAAAGATAGTCAACAAGACTGAAAGTTGAATTGGGTACCAAAGCGGGTACCAGAAGAAATTAGTAGCTCAGTAATTGATGTAAGAGCTTGAAACAAAGGGATTTAATTGAAAAGTTCTGGCGGAAGCTGTGAGATTCGAACTCACGGAGGGCGTTAACCCTCGACAGTTTTCAAGACTGTTGCATTCAACCGCTCTGCCAAGCTTCCTTGTTTTGATACCCAAATGTTATTACTTCTCCATTTGATCAATATAGATTATAACTTTGAATTCAAACTTAAGCCAATATTCACTGCTTTTGAATCAACTTTCATTACAAAGTGATGCTTTTTTCATTAATTACACTTAACAATAAAGAAGATTTCATTAAAAATTGCTTTTGTAGGACATGGTCTGATTCAATTTTTCTTAGTTCATTTAAACGCTCTTTTCTAGCGTTTGGATCTTTTTCTTCTAAGCGCTTTTTATTGGCAATGGTCTGCTCTTGAATAAATTGCACATTTAATGTCTTTCTACGCTTTTCATAGAGATCAAGGCGAGAATCATCTGCACCATGTTGAATATCATCTAAGCTCGATACCAGTTCCATGGCATCATGGATTCCACAATTGAGCCCTAAGCCGCCAATGGGATTATTAAGATGCGAAGAATCCCCTGCCAACATGACTCTGCCCACTCTAAATTTTTGCGCAACACGCTGGTGTACGTTATAAATATTTCGGTGCACAATCGAATCTAATGAACAGGCTTCTTCAAGTTCAATAATTCTTTTTTGCGCTGAGGCATCACTAAGCGCCTCTTCGTCAGACTCATCTGTCCTTGCCGGAAAAACCGCACGCCATCGACCTTTGTAATCATCACCTGTTACTTTAAATAAGTTGGCCCACTCGTTCGATCCCGCAAAGTAATTACGGTAACAACAACCCATGGATTTCTCAAAATCATGAATCGACGTCAAAACAATAAATCGCTCTGGCCAGGTGTAGCCCTCAAACTCAATATCAAGAAGTTTGCGAATCGTACTTTTACCACCATCTGCACCAATGACATAATCTGCTTTAATTTGCCCTATTTCACCATCCTTCTGAGTGGTCAGGAGAACATGATCAGGATGCTGTAAAAGGTTAGTAACCGTAATGCCAAATTGATAAGTAACATCTGTAAATGTATCTAGTCGTTTGAGTCCCATCAAAACCAATTTATGCTGCTCTGTTTGAACAACAAAAGGAAACTTGGTTTCATCTTTCAGTAACTCATGATCAAACTGAGCCACCTTGGATTTAGTATCTCGGTCCCAAAACTGAAAATACCTAGCGACTAAGCCTTGTTGAACAAACTCATCAATCAGTCCGACCTGATCAATAAAATCAAGCGTTGACGGATGAGTAGTAGCAGCACGCGGGTTGTGATCAACCTCTAATGCAGCGTCTAACAAAGTCACCTTAAATCCTTTTTGTGCAGCAGCGATTGCTGCTACAACACCAACAGGACCAGCACCTACCACTACAACATGCATTTGTTTCATTAGTGCGCACTTCCCGTGTAATCTTGTGGAACTTTATTCTGGATCACCCGAACACTCTTCATTGGAGCTGGTGTATTTCTACTCTTACCCACAAAACGAGGAATACCTGCAGTAACTACCGCAGCAACCGCTGGTATATCGCCATTACGAATTGCATCCGTTGCATTATCTTTAGATCCGCCAACGCACGCATCTAAAATCACCACATCAGCTTCTTTGCCTGGTTTTAAAAATCCACTATTAATACCGTAGACAGTGGCATTGTTGCCCGTCGCCGCAGCAATGGCTGACTCCACTGACATATTCATCAAACTACAAAGATGGGTGATCGTGTACAACATACCTAAAGGCATAATGCCACTGCCCGTTGGAGTGTCCGTTGCGATCAAAAAGCGATCAAATTGATCCGCTTCCATCGCAAGCTTAGCAATCAGTAATGCAGTTCTTAAATTACCTGCAGTACAAATTTGCAAAGCAATCTGACTTTCATTCACAATCCTTGGGAAATCAGCGTCTGGCATTGCCACAGGTCCACCATTCACATGAAAAGAAACATGTGGCTGCATCTTGAGTAAGTGATCCACCCAAATACCGGATGATCCGGGGATTGAAGATCCACCAGTGTGTACAGTGGTGATCATACCAGCCGCTTTTGCCCAAGCAACCATTGGTGCATAGTCATACGGCGACTTCACTGCGCCAAATCCTGCCTTAGCTAACCAAATACCTTTTTTTGCCATCTCCTGAAAATCAGCTTCCGTTAAACCCGGCTCAAGAATGATGGAACCTGCAAATACTTTCATGCCACCAGGGCGATAGTCATCAAAACAACGCTTGGCTGCAAGTGCTAAAGCTTTAACTCCCTCTGGGTCTTTAGGTCTTCCTGGGACATGAACTTCCGAGGCACTAATACAAGTCGTCGTTCCACCGTGAACGTAACTTTCTAAAAAGCCAACCGTCTTTTGGCGGGGAGTGTAATCTCCAAACGTATTGTGAACCTGAGAATCAATCAAACCCGGAACCGCTGTTGCACCATCTGCATCAATAACAACATCAGCGGAGTCAATGTCTTTGGCATCAACTTTACCGACGGCGACGATCTTGCCATCTGCCATCAAGATCGAGTCGCCCTCAACAATCGGATCACGCCAATCGCCAGAGATGATTTTTTTGATATTGACAATCGCTGTTTTCATATTCTTGATCTTTCTATTAAATTAAGCCGTCTTGACCTTGGATCTTCTCCACCGCTAATCCACCAACTCTTGCATTAATTCGGCCACGACTTGCTACACAAAAAATAATCGCCACTTCATCCGGCATTGGGCCATCGTGAAGTGTCAAAGACATACCATCGTAGTGAGAGCGCACATAGAGTGCATCTTTATGCGCTAATGGAATATCAATCGAGGTCCCTGGACCGCCAATTTTGGTAAACGAAGAAATCCATGCCTTACCTCCGCCAATCGCCTCACGAATGGGATTGGCGAACGTGGTAGTCAGTAGCGCATTGACAATTTCCTGTTCACCATCAACACCAACAATGCCAGCCTTACCATAACTCTGAATTGGGTGGTCTCCCATCAACGAGACCAGCTTTTTACCGATCAGCGCACCAAGTTGGGCACTTTCTTGGATCAGCGCTGAAAGGTCTTCTTGATACTTTCCAGCATAAGGATTTTTCAAGATCACAATGACTGCAGCCTTGACTAGCGGGTGTTTAGGTTGATGGATATCAATATGTTCCTCAACCTGAAAGTCCCACTTACGTATATCTAATTGCATAAAGTCTCTTTTCTCACTTTTAAAATACTGATCTTGCTTCTATAACGTATAGAATGTTCATTCATTGTAAGACATCTATTCAGAATTTTTAAGGAGCTCTAAATTGTTCGGTAAAACTGTTCTTTTTTCAGAAATGTCCCCGCCAATTGAACTCGAGGGAGAATTTAATGATTGGTATGATACGGAGCACATCCCACTTCGAATGGCTGTGCCTGGCTTTGTTTCTGCTCAGCGATATAAAACAGAGGACGATCTCCGTAACTACCTCGCTGTCTACGAAATGAGTTCGGCAGAAAATCTCAAATCTCCAGAATATGATGTCGTTAAAAACCAACCCAGTGAACTCACTAAAAAGATGTTAGGTTCGGTCTCTGGTTTTACACGTTACATTGGAGTCTGCCTGGGAGAGCAATGGCAAGCAGGTCTTGAAGATCCACTATCTCATGCGCAATATATCTATGCGGTCTTTTTTTCAGTACCACAGGAAGATCAAGCTGATTTTGATGGCTGGTACTCGGAAGATCATGTGCCCGTCTTACTCGAATGCTCAGACTGGGTTGGAACACGCCGCTTTGAAGTTATTGATGGTGCACCTCAAACATTTAACCGGATGGCGTTGCATTACCTCAAAACAGATAAAGCCCTTGAATCTCCTGCACGTGCCAAAGCTCGAACGACGCCTTGGCGCGATCGACTAGCCGTTAAACCTTGGTTTAAAGGTCATTACCTCGTATTTAAAAATAATCGCCCTCGTCAATTTTCAACTTCTGAATAAATACTTTATGCGCTCACTACTCTTTGGTTTCATCGTTTTCTTTTCAACACTATCGTTTGGGCAATCTTGGCCAAATCGACCTGTCAAAATCATTGTTCCATTTTCAGCTGGTGGTAATACAGATAGCATTGCACGTATCACTGCAGACGAACTGACTAAAACTTTTGGCCAGCCCTTTGTGGTTGAAAATAAACCGGGAGCCAACGGCGCAATTGCGACAAACTTTGTTGCTAAGTCAGCTCCAGATGGCTACACACTTCTTTTAGCCGTCTTGCCACAAATGGCCGTATTGCCAGCAATGACAAAAACAGCCTATGATCCTGTCAAAGACTTTCACCTAATCTCAATCATCGCGAGCAATGAATTTGCGCTAGCTGTCGCCAACAATTTTCCAGCCAATAATGTAAAAGAGTTCGTTAACTATGTTGGTGCTCGTCCAGATACGATTCCCTATGCATCTGCAGGAAGTGGGACTCTGAGCCACCTCACGACAGAATTATTTAATAATCGTACTAAATTAAAAATGGTCCATGTACCTTATAAAGGTGGTGCGCCAGCCATTGCTGATGTAATGGGTGAGCAAGTTCCGATGTACTTTGCTAATGTGGCAGAGGCTAACCAACCCTCCAAAGGCGGTAAAGTCCGCGTGCTTGCAACAACAGGACTGAAACGGAGTATCCTTTTTCCGCAAGTACCAACCATTGCTGAGTCGGGTTACCCTGGTTTTCATACCTCTACTTGGAATGGCTTGGCAGCACCGTCAGGAACTCCATCTGAGATTATTGATAAAACCTATAAAGCACTTAAAGTTTTAGCGCAAAATCCAGAATTTATCAGTCGTATGCAAGCTTTAGGTGTGGAGGTGATTTGCAATACCCCCGAAGAGTTTAATCAAATTCTGAAACAAGACCTATCAAAGTGGGCTGAGGCAGTCAAAATGACTGGCGCAACGGTTAATTAGTGTCGTATTTAACAATTTGATGAAGTTTCTTGATTGATGGTTAAAATCAAGGCATATAACTTTGAACGATAGCACTTCATCATTTATGGACTCACCCCTTCACATTGATACACGTTTTGCCCAAATTACAGACTCTAACTGGCAAGACTTGTTTGAACTAGCAGGGCAAGTTTCTTTTACGCAAAAAAAGGATGATCTTTTTAGCGGTAAAAAAATCAATGTCAGCGAACAACGTCCCGCACTGCATACCGCTCTAAGAAATCTTTCAGAAACCCCTGTCATGGTGGATGATGTTGACGTCATGCCAAACATCGCCCAAGTATGGCAGCAAATTGAACAAGCTAGTCATCAACTCGACGGTGTGACGGATATTATTCATATTGGGATCGGTGGCTCCGATTTTGGCCCAAGGCTCGTTTGTGATGCTTTGCGCTTATCAGTCTCCTCAGAGAAGACGGCGATTCGGGTACACTTTTTGTCGAATGTCGATAGTGCAGACTTAGCGAATATCCTTGAAAAAATAAATCCACTTAGCACGCGCTTTATCATCGTATCAAAGACATTCGCCACAATTGAAACTCTGCAAAATGCTAGCGCAGTAAGAAATTGGTTGATGGCAAAGAGCATTAACACCGAAGCAATTTCTAAAATGATCTATGCGGTTACTGCTAACCCCCAACTAGCAAAACAATTCGGGGTGAAAGATAAGAATATTTTTCCTTTTTGGGATTGGGTAGGAGGACGTTTTTCAGTCTGGTCAGCAGTTGGCCTACCCATCGCACTACAAATGGGCTTTACAACCTACCAAGATTTTTTAGCAGGTGCTCATGCGATGGATCAGCATTTTTTGAAAAGTGAAGATAAAAATAATCAAGCACTTCAATTGTCATTGGCGCTCTACTTCCACCAACAGCATCACGGTGTGAAATCACAAGCCATCATCCCATATGCTCAATCCCTACAACTTTTCCCTAACTGGTTACAACAACTAGAAATGGAAAGTAATGGTAAAACAGCAGGCCTTGATGGTCAGCCTGTGCCCTTTAGTGCTCCAGTCATTTTTGGTATTCCAGGGACGAATGCGCAGCACTCTTTTTTCCAAATGCTTCATCAAGGCCCAGAAATTATTCCAGTTGATTTCATTGCTGTTCGTGAGCCCATGAGTGATATTGAACATCACCGTGCTCATCATGAACAATTATTAGCGAATTGCTTAGCGCAATCTCAAGCCTTTGCCATGGGTCAAGGAAATCCTGCTGACCTGAACCACTACTACCCAGGTAAGCGCCCGAATAATATCATTTGGCTCCCTCGTTTAGATGCATTTCATTTAGGCGCCCTCATGGCTTTGTATGAACATCGCACTTTTTGCCTCGGTTTGTTATACGGTATTAACTCTTTTGATCAACCTGGCGTTGAACTCGGCAAGAAATTAGCCATCCCCATTCAATCTGCTTTAAGCGATCCGCAAAGTGATCTCTCTAACCTCAATCCCATTACAGCTGATCGTATTCGGTGGTTAACAACAAATCTTTCATCATCATGACCATACCTTTATCACCTTCCATTTTTAAAGCTTACGATATTCGCGGAATTATTGATAAAACACTAAATGCTGATGTAGCGTTTTTAATTGGAAAATCTTTTGGCTCAACAATGATGGAACAAGGAGAATCTGTCATCGTGGTTGGTCGTGATGGTCGTCTATCTGGGCCAGAATTAATGCAAGCCCTGACCCAGGGACTTCTGAGTGTTGGTGTGAATGTCATTGATTTAGGTGTCGTGGCTACACCGATGGTGTACTTTGGAACTCATCTACAAATCAATGGTCATCTTGCACAGTCAGGTCTGATGATTACAGGAAGCCATAACCCTCCCGACTACAACGGTTTCAAAATGGTACTGGGCGGTAAAGCCATTTATGGGGAGCAAATTAAAGCTTTGTATACGCGGATAGTTGCACAGAATTTCACACCCGAAAAAACTGCTACACGTTCAGTATTCGATATTTTTCCTAGCTATTTACAACGAATAACCAGCGATATCCATTTAGCCAGACCGATGAAAATTGCCGTCGACTGCGGCAACGGTGTCGGTGGCGCTTTTGCGGGTCAGTTATTTAGAGCCCTTGGTTGCGAAGTGGAAGAACTTTTCTGTGAAGTCGATGGTCATTTCCCCAATCATCATCCAGATCCAGCGCATGTAGAAAATCTGCAAGACCTCATCCACAATCTATCTCAATCAAATAATGAGTTAGGCCTTGCTTTTGATGGAGACGCAGATCGTCTAGGTGTTGTGACCAAAGATGGTTCCGTGATCTTTCCTGACCGTCAAATGATGCTCTATGCAAAAGATGTCTTATCACGTAACCCTGGTGAGCAGATTATCTATGATGTGAAATGTACTCGTAACTTAGGTATTTGGATCAAAGATCATGGCGGAGTTCCGCTCATGTGGAAAACTGGACACTCTCTTGTCAAAGCGAAACTCAAAGAAACGGGCGCTCCACTCGCCGGCGAAATGAGTGGTCATATTTTCTTCAAGGACCGATGGTACGGTTTTGATGATGGCCTATATACCGCAGCACGTCTTTTAGAAATCTTATCGAAGGAAGTGGATCCTAATGAAACACTCAACCAACTTCCTGATGCGATATGTACACCAGAACTTCAATTGCCATGTATTGAAGGTGAGCCATTTACCATCCTAGACCATATGAAAGAAAATGCTCAATTTGATGGTGCCCAGTCGATTAATACTATTGATGGCTTACGTGTCGAATACACCGATGGTTTTGGACTCGCTCGCCCCTCAAATACAACACCCGTCGTTGTCATGCGTTTTGAGGCGGATTCTGAGACAGCGATTCAAAGAATTCAACGTTCCTTTAAGCAAGCAATCCTTGCGGCAAAGCCAGACGCTCAATTACCGTTCTAGCGCACTCACAAAAAACATTATTCTAAAGATGAATTTTTTTAATCTCTTTAATACAGTTATTCGCATCTACCAATACGACCTTAGGTAAAAACGTTGCTGATTCTTCGTCACTCATGGCGCCATAGGTACAAATAATTAATGGATCGCCAAGGTGTGCCTTACGAGCAGCAGCACCATTTAAAGCGATAGCACCCGAGCCACGTGGGGCCTTAATAATATAAGTCGAGAAGCGCTCACCATTGTTGATGTTATACAACTCAATCTGTTCAAACTCCCGCATCTGCGCTGCATCTAAAAGATCTTCATCAATACCACAAGATCCTTCGTAATTTAAATCCGCCTGAGTCACAGTAACACGGTGTAACTTGGCTAATAACATCATTCGTTGCATGGTAGTTCCTCCAGCCCTTATTTTAACAGTCCCTTTATAGAAATGAAACATCATTGCTATAAAGGTTATTTTTAATAGAAGATAATTTGAGACATCTTTTTTGTGAAAAACTCTATGAAGAACCTCACTAACAGTTACGAATTTTTATTACCACGTATCGATGGGCCTACATGTATTGCCAAAGCCTGGGCCAAAACGCCAATCTTATTAAGCGCCTCAGAGAAAGAGCGCTCAAGGAATCATATTCGACATTTATTAAAGCTCCATAACGCAGTGATCGTTGCACATTATTATGTAGATGGGGATATTCAAGACCTAGCCCTTGATACAGGAGGCTTTGTTGGAGACTCTCTCGAGATGGCCAGATTTGGTCGAGATCATCCAGCGCAAACTCTAGTCGTCGCTGGAGTTCGTTTTATGGGAGAAACTTCTAAAATACTTTCCCCTCAAAAAACAGTGTTGATGCCCGATCTTGATGCTAACTGTTCGCTCGATCTAGGCTGCCCAATCCTTGATTTCAATCACTTTTGTGACCATCATCCCAACAGAACTGTGGTGGTATATGCCAATACTAGCGCCGCAGTGAAAGCGCAGGCAGACTGGATGGTCACTAGCTCATGTGCACTCGCCATTGTTCATCAACTTCACCAAAAAGGGGAAAAAATCCTTTGGGCTCCAGATCGCCACTTAGGGCGTTATATCCACGATCAAACTGGTGCCGATATGCTGATGTGGAATGGCGCTTGTATCGTTCATGATGAGTTTAAAGCTCTTGAACTTGACCAACTGCGTCAAAAGCATCCCTCAGCACAGGTATTGGTACATCCAGAATCACCAGCGGAGGTGATCGCTATGGCCGACATGGTGGGATCTACCTCAGCGATGATAAAAGCGGTTATTGATGGTAAGGCGCAGGAATATATTATTGCAACAGATCAAGGAATTATGCATCGCATGAGACAACTAGCCCCTTCTAAAAAACTGATCGAAGCCCCAACTGCGGGTCAAAGTGCCACCTGCAAAAGTTGTGCTCACTGCCCCTGGATGGCGATGAATGGACTTGCTAATTTATCCAACTGCTTGGAATATCAATTTGGAGAAATTGATATTGAAGATTCCATTCGAATAAAAGCTTTCCACTGTATTGATCGCATGTTAACATTTACACAAAATAATTCTGCATTATTAGCTCATGCACAGTATGGTTTTATCAATCATATTGGCGTAGCGTAAAAATAATTCACAAAGGAAAATATGTTTGAAGCAAATGAAACTTTAGTTGCCGCACTTGCACGTAACGTTGAAGATGCATTAATGGAGGATATTGGTACTGGTGACTGGACCGTAAAGCTCATCCGTCATGATCAAGTCGTTCGTGCCCAATTGGTGATTAAACAAGATGGTTCATTAATTTGTGGTCAAGCCTGGTTTGAATTGTGTATCACCTCACTAGATCCTGATGCCAAAATTAATTGGCTCTATGAAGAAGGCGATATTATGCAAAATTCAAGCGTAGTTTGCGAAATCATTTGTAATGCTCGCGCCCTTCTATCTGCAGAACGTAGTGCTCTTAATTTTTTACAAATACTGTCTTGGACAGCCTCCTCTACAAGAGCGTATGTGGATGCCATTGCTGGCATAAATGCGAATCCTAAAGGTTGCAAAATATTAGAGACGCGCAAAACAATTCCAGGGCTGCGCCAGGCTCAGAAATATGCTGTTCGAATTGGCGGAGGATTTAATCATCGCCTTGGATTATGGGATGGTATTTTAATTAAAGAAAACCATATTACAGCTGCTGGTAGCATCACACAAGCCATTGCGAACGCCAATGCGCTTAACTCAGGCGTGATGATTCAAATCGAAGTAGAAAATATTTCTGAATTTGAAGAAGCGATTCAGGCCGGAGTAAAGCATATCCTCCTAGATGATTTTTCGCTGGCAGATATGAAGCGTGCTGTTGAAATCAACCAAGTACGTGCAGAAATTGAAGTCTCAGGTGGCGTTGATTTAACTAATGTCAAAGAAGTCGCTATGACTGGTGTGGATCGTATTTCAGTGGGCGGACTCACTAAAGACGTGGTCGCTATCGACTTTTCTTTAAGAGTTCTCGAGCGACTGAATTAAACCTTCATCTAAGGCGTAAGTATCGTCGCTGCTGCTTGAATCTGGGATTGGGGGTAATCGTAACGATAATGTGCGCCCCGACTTTCTCGACGGCGAAGTGCGCAAAGAATAATTAACTCTGCGCATGAGCTTAAGTTTTGCAACTCAATCCATGCCTTACTGATTTTATGATGGCGATATTGGCCGTTGAGTTGTTCTTGGATTTTCCGAACCTCTATCAAAGCGCGCTCTAAACCTTGTTCATTTCTGACAATACCAACATCACTCCACATCATTTGACATAGACGCTCCCGCAGTTGAGGTGATTCAACCCATGCATCTTTGGAAAACTCTGTAACCTGACAGGAGAGGGTTTCCTGATAGGTGAATTTTTCTAATAGTTGATCAAGAATATGTCGAGTGACTCGCTGACCCATCACAACGCATTCTAATAACGAATTACTAGCCAGTCGGTTCGCTCCATGAAACCCTGTATAGGCACACTCTCCAACAGCATAAAGATGTGCTATGTCGGTTTGACCATCTTGATCGACCACAATTCCTCCGCAAGTGTAATGTGCAGCTGGTACTACAGGAATACCGCATTTGCTGATATCCACTCCCTCCTCTAAACAGCTTCTATACGTTGTCGGAAAATGTACTTTTAGCCAATTTTCTCCAAGATGGGTAGCATCAAGAAGTACATATTTAAGATCGTTTTTTTTGATCTCCGTAGCAATCGCTCTCGCCACAATATCTCTAGGCGCCAACTCTAAACGTGAGTCATACTCGCTCATAAACCGATGACCATTCGGTAATGTTAGATAAGCTCCCTCACCACGTAATGCCTCTGTGATGAGTAAGTTTCCTAATTTTGGTTGATAAAAGGCAGTTGGATGAAACTGAATAAACTCCATATTAGCAACTCGACAACCAGCACGCCAAGCCATAGCGATACCATCACCTGTCGATGATGATGGATTGGTCGTATGCCTATAGACTTGGCCAACCCCACCTGTTGCAATCACCACATCTTTAGCCAATATTGGTTTAACCTCTTGATTTTCAAGACTGAGCGCAAAGATCCCAAAACACTGATCCATTAATTTTTCTTGGATTTTACTTTGAGGGGTGGAGTCCAGAAGATGTCGACGGGTGATCACATCCATTGCAACCCAATGTTTAAGTATCTGAATATTGGGGTGAGCCTGCGCTTTGATGTATAGCACATGATGAATTGCCTTACCAGTGGCATCTGCAGCATGACAGACCCGACGGCGAGTATGTCCGCCCTCATGGGTTAGATGTAATCCTAAAGGCCCATTAGTATCTTGAGTAAATTGGACCCCTTGTTGTATTAACCACTGAATCGCTATAAGGGAATGCTCACTGATCAAACGCGCTACTGATTCATCAACAATGCCAGCACCGGCAATCATCGTGTCACTTAGATGAGACTCAACACTATCTTGTTGATCCAGAACGCCAACAATGCCACCTTGAGCCCATGCAGTAGCAGTATCACTTGGTTCTGATTTAGCGATAAGAGTGACCTTGCGAAACGGTGCAAGGGTAAGCGCAACCGTTAATCCAGCAAGACCCGCGCCAAGAATAATGAGATCAGTATATTGGGCAGGTGCCTTCGCTAGCGCCATATTACTTAACATGAAGAACCCATTGAGGAATGAATAAGGAAATATTTTAGAGCTGACCTAAAGACTCTAAATCCCTATTTTTGACATGTGAATAATGTCAATGCAACAACATCATGAAGAAAAAACTATTTCAACACCCTCTTGGGGTATTAACACTGACTAAGTGAATGACTTCCTACCAACAAAGCCAACGAGACTTGACATGCCTTCATGGCCGTCTCCCTCTGAAATTTCTTTTTCATAAGTCTGTGAATCTAATACCTCGTAATCACTAAAAGCGCTTTTGAGTAATTTTTCCGTATAGAGATTTTCTAGCACGCCCGGTCCACCCGTCTTGTACTCCAGTTGCTTTTCTCCATAACCCTGAATAATCATGAGTCCTCCAGGCTTGAGGGTTTGATGCATCTTGGCAAAGATTTCTGTACGATCGTCTGGATCTGCAAACTGGAAAAAAATCCCAACAACATAGTCATACCGAGCTTGACCCCAATCAAAGGATTTCCAATCACTACACATGAAATTGACCGACACTTTCTTAGTCTGCGCTAACTGATGCGCTTTTTGAATAGCGACAGGAGAAAAATCAAATGCATCAACTTGTACACCTTGCTGCGCTAACCAAACACTATTTCGACCCTCACCATCAGCAATCGCTAATGCTCGTCCACCCTTGAGATGTTTTAGTTGTTCCACCAAATAATGATTTGCCTCTTGACCAAATAAATAATGATTCACAGAAAATCGATCATTCCAACGCTCTAAGGATTTACTAAATTTAGCCATGATTAATCTTCTTCAATGTTGACTTTAGATGGGTACTTATATGAGGCGTAACGCACCACTAAATTCGCAAAAGCGAGTATCAAAATGGTACCTCCTAAAAACATCACTTCCATCGTAGCTTCATGCTTTACATTCACAATATCAATAATTAAACGCGTCACAGCAGTAATCGCTAAATATATGAGGAATCGCACAGGCATATGATTAGTCTTAAAGTAGATGCCCACCATAGCCCCAATTTCTAAATAGATAAACAACAACAGTAAATCTTCAATCGATGCATGCGATTTCTGAAACATTTCTTTCACAGCATATCCGGCAGACCAAAAAGTGGCTAAACCAATCACAAATAATGCAATGTGATGAAACGACGCCACCATAAAGTTTCCAATAGGCGTAAGGGCACGTTCTAATTGACGCTCTATTTCTGTTGTTTTTTGATGTTCTTTTTGCATAAAAATTCCTTCAATATTTCTCGTATGTATTAATCCGGCGTAATTTGAGATTCACGAATCACTTTACCCCACATCGCCACTTCTTGACGCAACTTCACCGAAGCATCTTTGGAATTCATGTAATTGACAAAAACGCCAGCTGCTAACATTCTCTCTTGAACATCCGGCTTTTGCAAGATAGCTTTCAAATCATCACTAATTCGTTGAATAATCACAGGTGATGTACCTGCTGGTGCCATCACACCAAACATAGAGACAACATCAAAATTTGGGATACCTAACGATTCAGTAATCGTCGGCACGTCCGGAAGTGGTTTAAGACGGTAAGCTGTTGTAACCGCTAAAGGACGTAATTGCTTTGACTCAATAAATTGCTGTGATGCCGGCAATGTCTCGGACATACTAACGACTTGACCACCCACCAAATCTGTCATTGCTGGTCCACTACCACGATACGGAATATGCAAGATATCAATTTGCGTTGCATTTTTTAACATTTCCATAGCAAGACGCTGTGGGGCACCTGCTCCTGAAGAGGCAAATGTGACCTTACCAGGATTGGCTTTTGCATAGCTAATAAACTCTTTGATATTACTCACTGGCAACTTGGGATTGACCACAATGACCATGGGAACAACCCCAACAACGGCAATGGGCATCAAATCTTTTTCAAGGTCGTAACGTATCGTCGCTTTTTCTAAACTAGCATTAATGGCATGTGATGTCATAGCTCCCATCAGCAAGGTATAACCATCGTTGGGTGACTTTGCCACAATGTCTGCTCCAATATTGCCGCTACTTCCGCCACGATTATCCACGACAACTTGTTGTCCTAAGGTTTTAGTTAACTCCATAGAAATAATACGACCAATAATATCGGTCGCCCCTCCAGGAGGAAAGGGAATCACAAAACGTATCTGTTTATTGGGATAGTTTTGCGCAAACACATGTGTTGATATAAACAGTAAACACCAGATCGTTAGAATTTTTTTAAACATCTTTGTCCCCAAATAATATTTTTATGCCGTCTAAGGTCTTATTTTTTCTTTCGTTAATCCCCAAAAGGAATTGGTGCTACTCTGGTTAATTCAGGCATCATAAAATCAAAATCACAACCTAAGTCAGCCTGAGTGACTGTCTGCAAATACAATTTACGATAACCACTTTTTACTGTTTGAACTGACTTAGGCAATTGTTGTAATCGCGTTTGGATTTCAGCATCGGAAACCTCAAGATGAATGCGTCGTTTTTCAACATCTAAGACAATCCAATCGCCATTTTGCACAATCGCCAATGGCCCACCATCGGCTGCCTCGGGAGTAATGTGCAGCACAATTGTCCCAAACGCTGTGCCACTCATTCTGGCATCAGAGATTCGGACCATGTCCTTCACTCCAGCTTGCGCTAATTTTTTGGGGATCGGTAAGTACCCAGCTTCCGGCATCCCTGGAGCTCCTTTTGGGCCAGCATTTTTGAGGACCAAGACATCATCGGCAGTCACATCTAAATGAGGGTCATCAATGCGTATCGTCAAATCTTCTAAAGATTCAAAAACAACCGCTCGACCACGATGCTGAAGGAGTGACTTGGTTGCAGAAGCGTGTTTAATGACCGCGCCACGTGGCGCTAAATTACCACTTAAATAGGCAAGCCCACCTACGGGGTAAATAGGATTTTTTGCGGAACGTACTACTTGGTGAACAGCTTTCACCGGAGCGGCATTAATTTCTTGACCAAGAGTTTTACCAGAAACAGTTAAACAATCTAAATGTAAAAATGGTTTTAACTCTTGCAAGATGGCCATCAAGCCACCATCTTCGTAAAGATGCTCCATATAAAAATCGCCGCTTGGCTTTAAGTCCACCAGCACCGGAATCTTTTTACCTAATTCATCAAACTTTTGTAAATCAAGTCGGATACCTAACTTTGCAGCAATAGCAGTAAAATGAATTATGGCATTCGTGGAGCCACCAATCGCATGCAAAACAATCAGCGCATTAGTGATCGACTCGGGTGTCATAATCTCTTTGGGGGTGATCGGTTGCCTAGCAAGCTCCACAATCCTGCGACCAACATCTTCTGAATGTCTTAAGCGTTCGGCATACACCGCGGGAATCGCAGCCGCTCCAGGCAAACTCATACCCATCGCTTCAACCATGAGCGCAATAGTACTCGCGGTACCCATCACCATACAAGTACCTGTGGTAGGTGCTAATTTTTCATTAACGTCATTGATCTCTTGCTGATCAATCTCTCCCGCTCTAAACTTACCCCAGAATCTTCTGCAATCTGTACAAGCTCCTAAGCGCTCACCCTTGTGCTCGCCAGTCAGCATGGGACCGGTTGGTATCACAATCACCGGCATATCTAGAGCAGCTGCCGCCATCAGTTGGGCAGGAATAGTTTTATCACAGCCTCCAATTAAGACGACCGCATCCATCGGTTGTGCACGCATCATTTCTTCGGTATCAATCGCCATCAAATTTCGTAAATACATACTGGTGGGATAGGAAAAAGATTCGTGTACGGAGATAGTTGGAAAACTCATCGGCATACCACCTGCTTGCATGACCCCTCGCTCTACCGCGCGAATAATTTGTGGCACATTACCGTGACAAGGATTGAAATCACTGAAGGTGTTGGTAATACCAATAATCGGACGATCTAAAGCTTGATCACCATAACCCATCGCTTTAATAAAAGCTTTACGCAAAAATAGAGAAAAATCGAGATCCCCATAACTGGTGAGCCCTTTCTTCATTCCTTTAGGTGTATTTTGCTCGCTCATCGGCTTATAAACCAGCCATCGTAAAATGAATTTTCTCTAAATCTGTCAATAATGCCGCTTGTTGCTCAGGCTTCAAATCAACTAACGGTGGCAAGACATGAGCCCACTGGGCTTCTTTCGAAAAATGAGCGACAGCATATTTCATCGCGGGAATCATGGGGTACTTGGCAAAGGTGGAACGCACTACATCGAGCTCAGCTTGACGCTCATCGGCATTTGCATCCTTCCACTGCTCAGCTAAATCAGCAATAGCTTTTGGATTGATATTAGCTGTCGCAGAGATACACCCAACACCACCTGCCCGTAATGTTCTCATCAAGAACGTCTCACTTCCAGCATAAACCTGAAAACCTCCAGACGATAATGCTTTAATGACGGATTCTGTATAAGTCCAATCCCCTGAACTATCTTTAATACCGACGACAGTATTTGGAAAATCTTTAACTAAGCGTTGTAGCAATGGAACACTCAAAGAGATTTTGGTCATTGGCGGAATGTTATAGACGTATATCTTTAAACGGCTATCAGCGACTTTTTCGATGACCTTGGCATAAAAACCATATAACCCATCATCACTCACATCTTTATAATAAAACGGTGTGAGCATCAATGTTCCAGAACATCCTGCATCTACAGCAGCTTTCGTCATCATGACTGTTTCATCAATCGAGCAAGCACCTGTCCCCGGCATCATGTGCTGAGGGTTTAACCCGCCAGCGATCAGCTTTTCTAAAGTACTTATCTTTTGCACCGCCGAAAAAGAGTTTGCCTCAGAGTTAGTGCCGAAAATCGCTTGCCCGACTCCGTTGTGGTCTAACCACTGACATTGCTTCAGAAGTCTTTTTGAGTCTGGACCACCATCAGCAGCAATCGGTGTTAAAACAGGTGAAAATACAGCAGGAAGATGATATTGGCTATAGTTCATAGGTCTCTTTTATTCAATTAATTGTCTTGTTAGTTAGGATAGCAGATGCGAGGTTATTGCATGACACAAAATAGATGACCGCCCAACTTCCTATTCAATCTTAATTTTTCCATCCGTAACCACCCGCCTCCATAAATTTAAATCATTTTTCATCTCGGCAGAGAATGCCTCAGAGCCTAATAAGGTTGGAGTAATCCCAAGCGCTGCTAAACGCGCTTGAACTTCAGGCTGTGCCGCCACTTTATGCAAAGCTTTATAAAGCCGATCACTCTTATCTTGGCTCAGACCTGCAGGACCAATAATGCCCCACCAATTGAGGACGTGAACGCCACCAATGCCAAACTCATCAAAAGTAGGTAAATCAGGGAACTCTGTGAGTCGCTTAGGTGCTGCCACTGCTAATGCACGTAACTGATTATTTTTGACTAAAGGCATACCGGAGGCAGTACTGCCGAAAATGGCATCCACATGCCCACTGAGAGTGTCAGTCATTGCTGGTCCAGCCCCCTTATAAGGTACGCTGATAATCTTCAGCCCCGTCCTCAATCCCAGTAATTCTGCTCCAAGATGACCTAATGACCCAGGGCCTGAATTAGCAATAGTGATAGTCCCTGACTTTCCTTTTACAAGAAATTCTGACAACTTGGAACTGTTAGATGCCGGCACAAATAGAACAAACGGTGCTGAACCAAGCATTACAGCGGGCTTAAAATCCTTGATTGGGTCATATCCAGAAGAACTACCGTGTATGGCAGTATTGAGTATTAAAGCAACATCAGCAAGCATTAATGTGTCGCCATCAGCAGGTACATGTGCAAGAAAAGACGCACCCACAGCTGTGTTGGCTCCACCTCGGTTAGAGATAACTATCGATATACCTAACTCTTGAGAGAGATAAGGCGCTAGAGTTCTGGCAATCACATCAGAAGAGCCTCCAGGCGCATAAGGCACAATCAATTGAACTGGGCGAGCAGAATAGGCCTGCGCCTGAGAGAGTGATGGCATTAACAAATTGGCTAAGAGACATGTAAACCAAAACAGACGAATTAAGCTTATTTTCATGATATTCCAATAATGAGTAACTTTAATTATAGTAACTCGACCTTTCACCATTTCAATCCCTGCAATGAAATTAAAGCACTTTTACATGATTGGTGCTTTTAAGAAATAACTAATTTAACTGGCTAAATTTAAAATCTATTTGAGGGATATACTGTATATCCGGAGAAGTGGCAGAGTGGTCGAATGTACCTGACTCGAAATCAGGCGTGCCGCAAGGTACCGAGGGTTCGAATCCCTCCTTCTCCGCCAATTTGTCAAAAAAGAGCCTAAAAAGCTCTTTTTTTAATAATTCTCTCCGATTCATAGTTAACAATATTACATGTCTAATAAGTCGGGAGAATGCCACATAGACTTTGTATTAAGCGAGGCTTTGTTAATAACTCCTCTTAAGAGGTTCAGTTAAGCCTCTCTTAAAAGAAGAGTATCCAATACCGACATGTCTGATAAATTCATCATTTAAAAGGTTATTTCATCTTGGGGATATTAGCCCGTTGTTTGAATCATCAAAACTTAACTACTTAGGTCGTTCTTTGCTAACCTTAAATTTGATAGGTAATACAACGCCGCTCTGAAATTCAAGTGTGATTTGTACCTGATCTCCCTGGCGAATTGGTTTTACAGGGTTCATTAACATGAGATGATATCCACCTGGTAAAAACTGCAGGGTAGAGCCTGCCGATATTTCAATCCGTGCATTGTGATTCATATGCGTCATGCCTGCTTTGTGGATTGTTTGGTGAAGCATAATCGATTTAAAGTTGTCACTACGAGCCCCTACGAGGATCAGAGTTTGAGACGATTGATTTTGTAACTCCATGTAGCCAGCAAGCACGTCTGCGTTGGGAGGCGCCTCTTGGACCCAAGCATGACTAATATTTATTGTAGATTCGGCTCCATTACTCTGTAGTGAGCTTATACATAAAAATAAGCAGAGAAAAATGGATGTGGATTTCACAATATCACCTTTAGAGAGATTTATTTTGTTGAAGTAATTTAATAGCATCTATCTTTTTAAGAACCGTAAAACGTCTGCTAATGGTATCTATATCAAAAGGCGGGGTTAATAGTGCTTCGAATTGGCCTTGTGGGTTGATTAAAAAAACGGCTGATGTGTGATAAACCTGATAGCTCGTTTTACTTAATGTATCTTCAATTTCAAAGGTAGCATCAAGTTGTTTGGTTAAATTATGAAGTTGCAAATCTGTGCCTGTTACACCAATAATAGAAGGGTCAAAGTAGGTAGTATATTGCTTGAGTTTGACTGCAGTATCGCGCTTGGGGTCAACTGAGATAAATATTAATTGTATGTTTTTAGTGCCACTGTCACCTTTCGTCATTTGTTCGCGTAGCTTAGATAGTGTGGTTAGGGTCGTTGGGCAGATATCTGGGCAATGGGTAAAACCAAAAAATAGAAAAGACCACTGTCCATTTAGACTCAAAAGATTGAATGGTTGACTATTCTGGTTAATAAGAACAAATTCTCTTAATGGTTTTGGATCCACGAAGACGGTCATTGCCTGATCTGGAATGAGCCTAGGATGTGAATCATGTTGTTGGCTAAATTGAAGTAGCAAATTTCCAGTTAACATTGTGCTGACTAGAACAACAATTACTATAAGGCAATATTTATATGATGTTAGCCGCATTAAAAGATAGGAATCATTTAGCTATGCCGAATCATTCCTAATTTTTGTTGCCATAAAATTAGCCAATGTGGTTCAGCTTTACCAGTCCCAGCCAAGCTCACTAGAGGGTGTAACTTGTATATTCGATCTAAGATCTCCTCTTGGTGACTATACAAGTCAACATAAAAAACATGCTGACCGTCCTTTAATGCCTTTTGAAACTGAGCAAAAAGATGATTTGGCCTTTGTATTCCAATTAAGCCACCCTCCCAAACGCAAAACCAAAATAATATGAGGGCAAGAAAAATAAAAGGCATCCAACCTGCGCTAGATTTGTGCCAATCTAAATAATGCGTTAGCATTAAGACGGCTGAAAAAACACAAGCACCAACAGCGGCACCAATCAATCCAGAATGAATAATATCTAATTTCATAAATGATTGGACTTCATGCAGGTGTGGGTGCTTTTGTACTTCGGCAATACTATTACTTAGCACATGAATTTGTGCTGTCGAAATACTATCTTTTTCTAGCTGTTCTTCAAATAATTCTAAGTCGTCCAAGTCGTTGCTAATGAAATAATGTCTTAATAATTTCATAACGTACTCCTAGGTTAATTAAGCTCAAACATAGTCTCTTTTGATATAGGTTTAGATGAATTTGATCAATAGAATTGATCCTCTAGAGAGCTGCCTTACCAACACTCAGTAAATGATGACGTTCATGCTGTATTTTATCTGGCATAGCCTCGTTATGAATTACCAAAATAAATGTAAAAATAATTAATGCTGCGCAAACTCCAAAAAGAATCCACACATTGATAGAGCTAGATTTCGTATTCATTAAAAGTCCCAATGTTGAATGAATTTAGTGGAAACATTAACTACCAAAGAAGACATTACGCGTAAGATAAGTATGACCGCCCTCAATTACGCCAATACCAATCAGGGTTAAAAGTAATAGTGGCGGAATGAGAATGGCGTAAATTAAAGCTACGCGCTCCCAAACCATGTGCATGAAGAAAGCCACAATTAAACCCGCCTTCAACATCATGAAAATAATAATCAAAGCCCATCTCAAATAGCCCTCAAAATGAAAATAATCGACGGAGTAAGATAAGCCACTCAGGATAAATAGAAGCGCCCAAATCTTGAGATAAATACCGATAGGGTGTTGTTTAGGATATTCCAAAATAATCTCCCCTTACCAAAGATAGAAAAAAGCAAAAATAAAGACCCAAACCAAGTCAACAAAATGCCAATAAAGGCCCATAATTTCAACTATCTCGTAATTCCCTTTTCTACCCGTCATAAATCCTGGCCGGTTATGTTCTAAATCACCCCGATAAACTTTAGCAGCAACAATTAACAGAAATATCACTCCGATACTGACGTGTGTACCATGGAACCCAGTAATCATAAAGAAAACAGATCCAAATTGATGGGCGCCCATAGGATTAGTCCATGGTCTTACGCCCTCTTCAACAATGAGCTTAGTCCATTCAAAAGCCTGCATTCCAACAAATGAAGCGCCAAGAATGGCAGTAATGATTAACAAGATAAAAGTAACTTTACGGTTTTTTCGATACCCAAAATTTACTGCCATAGCCATAGTTCCGCTACTGCTAATCAAAATAAAAGTCATGATCGCAATCAGAATCAGTGGTATCTTTTCTCCAAACAATGTTAGGGCAAAAACTTCACTAGGATTTGGCCATGGCTCTACAGCAGAAATCCGAACAGTCATATAAGAGATTAAAAAGGCGCTGAAAATGAAGGTATCACTAACGAGGAAGATCCACATCATCACCTTACCCCAAGGGACATTTTTAAACGCTGTTTGATCAGAAGACCAATCCGATACAAAGCTTTCGGGCCCTGTATATGGAGGTGGAATCTCGTCTATATGTGTTGAATGGACTTCTGACATTTTTAGATCCTATCTTCGAATTCCACAGAGCTTCAGAACAAGCTCGAGATTGTCACCTGCAAATAACAGGCCAAAAAGAACTAACCAAACTACTAATAAAAAATGCCAGTACGTTGTACATAATTCAATACTATTCTGGACTTTCGCAATGTCTACCTTGCTCCAAACCTTGGGGGCTGTTCTACACCAAGCGATTAATCCTCCCACCATATGCAGGCAGTGTACGCCGGTAATCATATAAAAAAAGCCAATCGCTGGAATAGTAATATCAAAATACGTCATTGCACTTAATTGTCGCCAAGCGAGCACTTGCCCAAATAAAAATATAACAGTTAAAGCGCCGCCTAAAAGGAGGCCTATACGCATTGCATCCAAATTTCTGTGACGCACTGAATATTGAGCCCACTGCATCGATAGGCTGCTCAAAGCTAATATAGCCGTATTAATCCACAATAGTTGCAATTGAGGTACTGGACGCCAATCTTCATAGCCCATACGACCTGCATAGGCAATAAGCATCAAGGTAAATAAAATTGTGACCACTCCCAGAAATACACGTAAGGCAATTTTTTTAGCAGATGCAGTAGATCTGCGCCCCGCATAAAGATTATCTAATTTAGCTTGATTAATGGACCAAGGTTGCGCTGTTAGTGTTTGAAAAATTCCCATTAAATGGAGTCCTTCTTTTCCCGAGTTGCATTAACATCCATCACCACATCACTCGGGGGTACATTTTGGGGTATGAAATCACTTGCTACTCCTGGAACACTATAGTCATAAGCCCAGCGGTAGACGGCAGGCAACTGAGCACCAAAATTGCCGTGTACAGGAGGTGTTTCAGAAGTCTGCCACTCCAAGGTTGTTGCATTCCAAGGATTGCTATCAGCGACCTTTCCTTTGGTATAGCTACGAATGAAGTTGTAAATAAATACAAACTGGAAAGCTCCAACCAGAATTGCAGCAATCGTAATGCCTGCATTGAGGTGCTGAGCTGACTGCGGAATAAAGTCGGTTCCACCAACAGCATAGTAGCGACGTGGTACTCCAAGAAATCCAAGATAGTGCATAGGTAAGTAGACAGCATAGGTGCCTAAAAAAGTAGCCCAGAAATGGATTTTTCCTAGTTTCTCATCAAACATGCGCCCAGTAATTTTCGGGTACCAGTGGTACATAGCTCCAAACACCACCATCACTGGTGCAACAGCCATTACCATATGGAAGTGGGCTACTACAAACATCGTATCTGACAAAGGTACGCTAACGGTAACGTTTCCAAGAAATAAACCAGTAAGGCCACCATGTATGAATGCAAAGATAAATCCAATCGCAAATAGCATTGGGACACTCAGATGAATATTTCCATGCCAAAGAGTCAAAACCCAGTTGTATACCTTAAGCGCAGTTGGAATAGCGATGATTAAGGTGGTGGTCGCAAAAAAGAAACCAAAGTAAGGGTTCATACCGCTCACGTACATATGGTGTGCCCACACCATAAAACTCAGAACACCGATTGCGACAATCGCCCAAACCATCATTCGATAACCAAAAATATTTTTCCTTGCATGTACGCTAATCAGGTCAGAAACAATACCAAAGGCTGGTAACGCAACGATATAAACCTCGGGGTGACCAAAGAACCAGAAGAGATGTTGGAATAGTAATGGGCTTCCACCAGCGTGCTCACCTTGTTGCCCCATTGAAACTAAGGCCGGCATAAAAAAACTAGTGCCTAAAGTGAGATCTAACAGCATCATAATGGCGCTAACAAATAACGCTGGAAAAGCAAAGAGCGCCAATATGGTGGCCATAAAAATGCCCCAGACTGTTAAAGGTAAACGCATCATCGTCATACCACGCGTACGTGCTTGTAAAACTGTAACGACATAGTTTAAGCCACCCATCGTAAAGCCAATGATAAAAAAGGCTAAAGAAATGAGCATCAAAATAATGCCCCAAGTAGCGCCAGGGGTTCCCGGAAGTATGGCTTGCGGTGGATAAAGAGTCCAACCAGAACCAGTAGGCCCACCAGGCACAAAAAAGCTAGCCACTAGCAATAGAACCGCAAATAAATAGATCCAGAAACTTAGCATATTAGCGTATGGAAAGACCATATCGCGTGAGCCAACCATTAGCGGGATGAGGTAATTACCAAACGCCCCCAAGAATAACGCAGTTAACAGATAGACGACCATGATCATGCCATGCATGGTGACAAACTGAAGATAGTTACTAGGGTTAATGAAAGTGAATGTATCTGGAAAACCTAACTGTAAACGCATTAACCATGACATCACCAGAGCCACGAAACCAATTGACATCGCAGTAATGCCATACTGAATCGCAATCACCTTGGCATCTTGACTCCAAATATATTTACCAAGAAATGTTTTAGGATGGTAGAGCTCCATTTCTTTAACTTCCATCGGCGGCGCAAAATTAGATGCGTCATGAGCAACATGCTCCATCAAAGTCTCCTCATGAGTAGATCAATCATTTTAAGGTTCCAATATATGCAATTAGGTCGTTAATCGTTTGCTCTTGTGTTAAAAATGAGGCGACAGAAGACATCTGTTGCCCATATAAATCTTGTGAATGGGTTCCACGAGTACCGCTCCTAAAATTATTTAATTGAGTAACTAGATACCAGTCGCTCATATTTTGGAGTCGGGGAGCTTTAGTTGACTCCACCCCTGCTCCATTGAGGCCATGACAAGCAGAGCAAGTACTAATATATAAATCCTTACCTTTATCCGCATTTCCGCTAATGGTCTTTATTACAGGAGCATCGGCAAGAGAATGGATATAGGCGCTGACATTAGTAACATCGTTGGTAGTGGTCAATATAGCAGCCATCGGCGCCATTAATTTACCATTGATATCTTTATCTTTGACACCACGAGCACCCTGCTTAAAGTTCATTAACTGGCGACTTAAATACCATGTAGATTGACCACTCAGTTTAGGGGCATTCAAAGCTTGATTACCCTCGCCATTAGCTCCATGGCAAGCCGTACAGACTGCATACAGTGCTTTACCTGCAGTAAGATCGACACTACTTTGTGCTTGAGTTTGTGCAAAGGTGGGATAGCTACTCAACCAGGCTTGATATGCTTCTTCAGCTTCTACTACCACCTTACCACGCATGACATAGTGACCAACGCCACATAATTCATTGCAAAGCAGATCAAATTTTCCAACTCGGGTTGGTGTAAACCATATAAAAGTCACCATGCCTGGTACAAGATCCATCTTGGCACGAAATTGCGGTACGGTAAAGTTATGCAGTACATCAATCGACCTTAGCAAAGCTTTTACTGGTTTATTTAATGGCAGATGAACTTCTTGGCTAGTTACTAAAATATCGTCTTGCCCAGCCGCATCATCTGGATTGATGCCAAATGGATTTTTTTCAGTGATGTATTTGGTATCAACTACGCCCAACTGACCATCTTTACCTGGAAAGCGATAACTCCAATTCCACTGCTTACCAACCGCTTCAAATAATGCTGCATTGGGTGGAGGATTGACAAAGTCGGCCCACACAAATAATCCTGGTGCCAGCATAGAAGCTATGCCTACTGTGGTAATGCCAATCAACCACCATTCGAGTTTTTTATTTTCAGGCTCATATGCAGCCTTACTACCTTTGCGTTGCCGAAAGCGAATAATACAATACACAACAAATAAATTGACAAGGACAAAGACCGATCCTGTAATCCAAAATGTTAATTGGATAGTGTCATCCATGGCTACCCAATTAGATGCAATTGGTGTGAAATACCAAGGGCTAAAGAATTGTAAAAGGACTGAACCAATAACTAATAAGGTGATGAAAATTGCAATAGCCATAACTTGATTTAACCCCTTGAGCATCTTTGCTCGCTAAGTTGTTACCTAAGACAGCTGCTTGATATCTACCGTTTCTTGTTATCTATATAGGCAGAAATTAATTTTATACTTAGGTGACAAGCTAACACTAAAAAGATATCAAAAGTAAAGAACTAAGTACTTCCCCTATACTTTTGGAACATTTTTAGTCGTATTTATGCTCTGCACTAGTGAATTCAGGATGATTAACTGCTAAGAGCTTAAAAACTGTTGGGTAAGCTAGAGAAAAAATAATGAGGAATGGAATAACTGCCCACATGATCTCGATGTAAACACTTTTATGAAAATGGGCTTTCTTTGGTTCTGAACCTCTGCGGTGTTCGATAATTAAAAAGATCGTGATGACTAACGTAATCAAGAAAATAATGCTGCATAGCCAAAATATCGACTGGCGCAGAGATATGATCTGGTGAACTGTGGGTTGCATAGACTGAAACAAATTATTAGCCTTTGACGTTGTGAACTACCATAGCAACCTTCCCCATTAAGTCAGTCTAACAGTAGAGGCTGGAAGTGCTTTGCCTAACAATAACCGAACGATTTGAAACGAAACTTCTGTCATGTATGCCTGAGTGTTCTAATCTTTTTTCGCATACTCTTTTTTGACATACTCTCATTAGGGACCAATTTTTCTAATGAGCTATGGGATATTTGTGCATTATAATCACTTATCCATCAGTAAATGGAGATCTTTTTTTGTTTTTAGATCTTTTAATTGTTTTTCTAATTTTATTAAAGGAGTTTAAACAAGAGTACTCTAGTTTTGTGGCCTATTCGTTGATTAGGCGAGGTTCAGATCAATGCTCACTAAGGGAAACTACTTATAAAACATTCGCACAACAATTTTTTATCAATTAGATCAGATCGCTTCGCAAAATATTAACGTTTGAAAGTAATCACATGGTCAACGATTAACTGAATGCCTATTTTTTCTCCAATGGCATGGTCATGGTGACTCGGAACTAAAGATAATATTTCGACGCCAGATTGAAGTTTAAGTGTATATAAAAAATCAGCACCTCTGAAAGTTTTACTCACAACCTCAGCTTGAACTGGACTATTATCTTCATGCAAAATGTCATCTGCTCTTAAAAGGACATCCACCACATCGTCTATTTGATTCCCATGATTTTGGAGAAGATCTAAAAGACCAATTTCTATACTCACCTGATTGTTCGCTTGAACCACCCCTTTTAGGAAGACGCCACGTCCAATGAATTCTGCGACAAAATGATTGATAGGTTTATGGTAGAGATCATAAGGTGTATCCCATTGCACGATTTTTCCTTCAGCCATTACACCAACTTTGTCAGCAATTGCGAAAGCTTCATATTGATCATGTGTAACCAATAGTGTAGTTATGTTGTTACTTTTTAGAATATCTCGCATTTCACTAGCAAGTCGCTCTCGTAATTCAATATCTAGACTTGAAAAAGGCTCATCAAGCAGAATTAAACTAGGCTCAGGTGCCATAGCTCTTGCTAGCGCAACGCGCTGTTGTTGACCACCACTAAGTTCATAGGGATAGGCGTTTGCCTTATCAGAAAGCGCTACTCGTTTAAGCCATTTTAGAGCGACCAAAGATCTCTCTTTACTGGAAAGATGTGTTAATCCAAAAGCAATGTTTTCTAAAACATTGAGATGGGGAAAGAGTGCGAAGTCCTGAAAGACCATGCCAACTCTTCTTTGATTGGTGGGTATACGTATATTCGTTGAACTCACCACCCTATCGTGCAACCGAATTTCTCCCGCCGTGAGAGGCTCAAACCCACAAATCGCTCTCAAAACTGTGGACTTCCCAGACCCGGACGAGCCAAGAAGACAGCCAATCTCACCATGTGCGAGATCCAAATTCAGTTCTCGTACAGCACTAAAGTTGCCAGAACCTTCTCGACTTGGGTAGTTAATTTCTAGTTGATTGATTGAAAGTAATGTATGCACGGTATTCATCCATATAATTATCCCATTAATGCTGTTTGTTTAAAACAGATCAAGAGTCTAAATGGATTAATAATGTGATGAATCGTATTATAGTATCGCTGGCCCTATTGTTATTCTTGCCTCTGCTTGGATTGATTGCACCATTTTTTTTGGGCGGAGTTACCAACAGTGATTTAACGATAGCTATAGATACACTGAGTCATCTGTGGAATTATGTCCTTAGTACCTATATCGCTACTACCTTCATTCTTATAGTTGGGGTAGGTATTGGGGTATTTATTCTTGGCGTCGGTAATGCATGGATTATCGCAAGCTATGATTTTCCTGGTAAGAAAGTATTCGAGTCGGTTTTAATTCTGCCTTTAGCTGTTCCTACATATGTCATGGCATATCTTTTTGTGGATCTCCTTCAGTTCTCTGGCCCCATTCAGTCTTTACTACGCGGATTATTTGGATTCAATACATTATGGTTTTTTCCTGATCCCAGATCATTGGGAGGTGCAATCTGGGTATTTTCTTTTTGTCTGTATCCCTATGTTTATTTGATGACTCGTGTTGCATTTTTAGAGAGAAGTAGGCGACTCATTGAAGTGTCTGAAACTCTTGGTTATAGTCCCATTCAAGGCTTCATTCAACTAGTACTTCCTATGGCAAGGCCGTCAATTTATGCTGGTATGGCTTTAGCGTTGATGGAAGTGCTTTCTGATTTCGGTGCCGTTTCTTATTTTGGAGTACAAACTTTTGCCACGGGTATATTTAAGGCGTGGCTGTCCTTTGGTGATCGTTTAGCAGCCGTCCAACTAGCTTTAGGCCTACTGAGTTTTGTGTTACTGATCTTTTATATTGAACGTAGAAGTCGGTCTAAATTACGTTTTGCATCATCCTTACAAACTAAACCGATTGCAAAAAAATTACATGGCGGCATGTCTATTTTTGCATTTTCATTTTGTTGTCTAACACTGCTTTTTGGGTTCTTAATACCTTCCTTCGCTCTTTTGCATTTACTTTATCAACAAGGCTTTAATGTCGATGCGCGCTATCTTGTTTGGTTAAGTAACTCTCTATCTGTATCGACGATTACAGCGTTAATATCTGTAGCACTCGCAGTATTCTTTGCTTACTCTGTAAGACTAAATTCTAGCTTGGCATGGGTTAATCATTTATTAGGATTTGGTTACGCTTTGCCTGGTGCAGTTTTGGCAATCGGCATACTGTCCTTTTTGGAAATTTTCCAATTAGCATGGTGGATTTCAACTAGCTTAATAATTCTAGTATATGCGTATCTGGTACGTTTTTTATCCTCTAGTTTGCAAAGTGTAGAGACTGGTCTGATACGTATTACACCTTCGATGGATGGTTCTGCTGCTTTGTTGGGTTCATCTAACATACAAATTCTGAGAAGGGTTCATGTCCCATTGCTAAAGCGTAGCCTTATTACGGCCGGATTGTTTGTGTTTGTTGATGCAATGAAAGAGTTACCAGCAACATTACTCTTACGCCCATTTAACTTTGATACCTTAGCAGTAGCAGCTTATCAATTAGCAGCTGATGAGCGCCTAGCAGAGCTTGCTTTACCCTCGCTCACCATTGTTTTAGTAGGTCTTTTTCCTGTCTTCATCCTTTCTAGGATGATTTCTAAAGCTTAAGAGTTTCTAGCTCTATTGATAATGATTCTCATTTGTGTTAAACTATAATTATTCTTTAATATGGTACTTGGAACATTAGCAATGCAGAACACACAACGACTACTATCGATATTTAGTGCAATCATTTTTAGCGCAATCATAACTTGTTTTTGGAGTATGAATGTGCTCGCTCAAAGTGAGTCTAATAGCACATCCCCTAAAGTGTTGAATCTGTATTCAGCTAGGCACTATCAAACCGATGAGGCTTTATACAACGATTTCACAAAGAAGACGGGTATCAAAATTAATCGTATTGAGGCTGATGACAACGCTTTAGCTGAACGACTGAAAAGTGAGGGTAATAATAGTCCAGCGGATGTCATATTGATGGTGGATGCCGCTCGCTTGTGGCGTGCGCAGATAGATGGCTTTTTTAAGCCAATTCAGTCAAAATATTTAGAGGCTCGTATCCCCGCAAACCTCAGGTCAAAACATGATCCTGAGGGTTTGACTTGGTTCGGATTTTCAACTAGGGCACGTCTAGTGGTTTACAACAAAGCCGCTGTCAATCCCAAAGATATTGACACATATGAAAAGTTAGCTGAGCCCATAAATAAAGGGAAAATATGTACTCGGTCTGGTGCCCATCCTTATATGCTGTCCTTAGTTGGATCAATGATTGAGCTTCAGGGAGAAGTTGCCACTGAATTATGGGCAAAAGGCATGGTCAGTAATATGGCGCGTCCACCTAGGGGTGGTGATACAGATCAAATCAAAGCGGTTGCATCGGGGGAATGCGGTGTTGCCCTAACTAATTCATACTACCTAGTTAGGTTACTTCGTTCAACAAAACCAGAGGATCAAGAAATTGTTTCAAAGATTGGATTTGTTTGGCCGAACCAAAATTCAACTGGCACCCATATTAATATTGCCGGAGGTGGAGTTGCAAAGAATGCGCCTCACCTCCAATCAGCGATTCAGTTCTTAGAGTACCTAGCGAGTGATTCTGCACAAGAGTATTTTGCCAATGGGAATAATGAATGGCCAGTTACTAAGTCCGTCAGAATTGATAATGATGGGTTAAAAAAATTGGGCGCATTTAAAGCTGAAAATGTTTCTGTTGCTGCTATCGGGCGTAATCAAATTGCAGCGCAGAGATTACTCGATAGAGCTGGTTTCAAATAAGTGCAGTATTGTTAGCAGTACACATAGGGTGCAAGATTGAAAAAAGGAAATGGTGCCCCCCTTCTTGGCCAACCATTCGTATCTTAGTATTGAAGTATGAACTATCCACAAAGTTTATGGCGTTCGAAAAAAGGTAGCCTCAGCTACCTTTTATTTCGCTATAAAATTATGAAAGGCTATCTGACCAAATATTACGTGCCCAGCCCCAAGCATAAATACCTTCTAAGACATTTGGCTCTGTCGATAAACCGCCAGACCCTGCTACTGTTTTAAAGGTTTTTTCAGCCGCGTTATATTGATGCACACTTGCCACATGAACGACTTTTTTGGAATCAATAAAGCTATAGCAAGTATTCGTTAGAACTGGGGCTGGATTGATATCCCAACCATTAAGCTCTGCAACAATCGCTGCGGCGGCAACTTTGGCATGCGAGTTAGCCATATGCCCCGATTTAGGCATCAGAGGCGCGGCTTGTATTGAGTCCCCAAGAACGTGAATATCTTTTACCGCCGTTGATTCAAAATTGAGGTAATTTACATTAGCCCAGCGGCCATTCGAGTTAACTACCCCACTCGATAATGCAATATCTCCTGCACGCATGGCTGGCAATATATTTAAAACATCCGCCTTGACGTCTTCTTGTACTTCAAATTTAATAGTCTTTGTTTTTGCATCAACCGCCGCTACCTTAAATTGCGGACGATATTCAATCATGCCTGTATATTCTTCCGCCCAAGCTTTCTTAAACAGTGCTGGTTTGGAAACGATATCTTGGTTTGCATCCAAAATGAGCACTTTTGATTTTGGTTTGTATTGTTTAAAGTAGCTAGCAACTTGACAAGCACGTTCATATGGGCCCGGAGGGCAGCGATATGGTGCTTCAGGAATACTAATAGCAAATACGCCACCATCTTGCATGGAAGCTAATTGATTGTGCAATGCAACTGTATCAGGACCAGCTTTCCAGGCTTGTATCGTGGCGCCGAATTGATTTGCAGCTGAAAGACCCTCAATACTATCCATCATCATGCTAATACCTGGAGATAAAACTAACTTATCAAACTTCATTGTTACGCCTGAAGCTAATTTGAGGGTTTTCTTCTCGCCATCAATCGATGCAACACTGCCTTTGATTAATCTTACGCCATGACGTTTTGATAAATTGGAGTAAGCTGAAGTTAACTCAGACATCTGTCTAGATCCACCCACGACTAAATTAGATAAAGGACATGAAACAAATTCCGCATTGGGCTCAATCAGAGTTACTTTCGCTGTGTAATTAGAAAACAGTCGGAGATATTTAGCTGCTGTTGCCCCACCATAACCACCGCCAACCACAATAATCTCTGCTTTATTTAGATCAGTAGCGCGTCCAATCGCTGGATACATTGCTATTGCACCTAAAGTGGCAATACTTTGCCCCAAGAAATAACGACGATTCATATAGATTCCCTTGAATTATTTTTTGCCTAAGAAAATAGCAATGCTTTGCATTTGCTCATCGCTATAGCCTTTAGCCAACTGTGGCATGATGGTGCCCTCGCGTGCACCACTTTTGAATGCCCTTAGTTGAGTTAAGATCTGCTCACTATTGAGATGATTGATCACCGGCATTGTGGCATTTTCAACGCCCTGCCCATCAGTGCCGTGGCAATTAGCGCAGGTAGCAGCGACTCCTCGTTGGTAAAGATCCGAGGCACTCTTTGTTTGTATCAACTTTGTTTGAGCCATCACACTCGAACTCATACCCATCATTGACATACTCAATACAACCAATATCAGGTTTGTAACACTTTTCATCATTATCATTATTTATATACCTTTGTCACAAAACGTTACTTCAACATCCTAATAGCAATCGAATCATCTTAGGCAAAAAAGAATCATTTTATTTAGATAAAATTTTCATAACCTTATAACTAAATTGGGATGATCAATAATTTTTAGTCATTTAAGCAAAGACTACATCAGCTAAAATCTGATACAAAATGACAAAAAGCAGGTAAATTGCTGCTTTTTTAAGTACAAATCGAGCTCTTAAGAGATTTACCTTAAAGCATTAGCAACACATCTAAAGCCAATGTATACGACTGCGATATCGCCAGACTTTGACTCAACATCTGACTCTTGTTGACGTTCAGAGCCATACCACCAGGATGCCCCTCGAGTAATAAACCCGCCATTACGTTCTGTCGAGGTCCACTCCCAAACATTACCTCCCATATCAAATAACCCATTCACGCCTGGTTTCGTAGTTCCTGCAGTGACATGACCAGTTCCTCGGTTTAAAGCCCCTGAAGGAGCTAAGCCCGTGTAATCTCCACAACCGCTTAAGCAATGTGAACTCTTGGGAGTACTACCTCCAGGATATGGGTAACGCTGCCCTTTTGTATATCCACTCGGGGGATTATCGCGTTGCTCCAAAAAGGCCCCAGATGTCCACTCTGCATCTGTTGGCAATCGTTTACCAAAATGACGGCAAATTAATTCCGCTTCCTTTTGATTAAGATGCACAGCAGGTTCTTGATCATTCGCATTTTCACCGTAGGGCGTTTTCCAGATCCACCCCGGTTTTTTTACAAAACCACCTTCATAGGATAGCCCACCACCATTTTTTTCTGCCTGGCTTATAAATCCTGTAGCTGAGGCAAAGATTTTGACATCTGCAATTGTCATCTCCGTTTGGTCCCATAGCACTGTACTAATTTTGATGACGGGTATTGTCGATATTGGATGACTCATCACCCATGGCGATTCAAATAACAAAAAGGCAATAATTAATGATCTAAAAAAAGAAATATGGTGGAATTTTTTCATGACTATTCATCAATTAATGTGATGTAATTTTGGATATTCTGTAACTAATACCAGCTTAGTAGCACGATTAAAGAGTGTATTTATATCTTATCATTTCATCATGATGGGCTGATGGTGGCAAGATTTAAGAACTCATTCACTACTTATAATCTGTCAACATTAGCCGATATCCATTCAATATGCATGCTAAAAAGTATGCCGTTAGTCAACTCAAGAGTACTTCATCTATATCAAGAAAAATCCTGCATTCACGCTTATTTAATGACTAGTTTGTACCCAATTAGCGCCCAAAATACCAAATAAGAAAAATAGTCGTCAAGGCAACTAAGGACTACTTTGGAGACCAATATTTCTGCTATGATAGGATGCTTTCAAAAAAATATAAAGATTCGCCTATAAAGGCGGCATATAAGACAAATATCTCAATATCATTATTCGTAAAGTTAAAGAACTAAGTACATGTGGATTGTTAAACTAGCTCTCGATAGACGCTACACATTTATTGTGATGGCAATTCTCATCCTGCTCGCGACTCCCCTTGCTGTAATGAGAACTGCCGTTGACGTTTTACCAGATATTAATATCCCCGTAGTCAGTGTTATTTGGACCTATAACGGGCTACCTGCAGAATCACTTGCCCAACGTATTACACAAACACATGAACGGGCGCTGACGACAACTGTCAATGACATTGAACATATCGAATCACAATCGTTATCGGGCATTGGTATTGTTAAAGTTTATTTTCAACCTAATGTCAATATTGATTTAGCCATTTCACAAATCACCGCAGTTTCTCAATCGGTGATCAAAAATATGCCCCCTGGAGTTCAGTCTCCACTCATTATTAAATACACAGCTTCTAGCATTCCGGTTTTACAGATTGGTATCTCTAGTAAGGATCAGCCTGATGAAAAACTCTACGATACTGCCGTCAATGTCATTCGACCTCAATTAGTAACGATCCCAGGAACTTCTATTCCGAACCCCTATGGTGGCAAAGTCCGACTGGTTTCAGTCGATATTAATCCTTCCGCTTTAACAGCCAAAGGATTGATTCCTGCAGATATTGTGAATGCAGTCAATCTTCAAAATCTCATACTGCCATCAGGAACGGTTAAGTTTGGTGATAACGAATTCGCGATCGGCTTAAATGCTTCACCCACTACTGTTCGTGGCCTTAATGAGATTCCAGTCAAGACCCAAAATGGCTCAACCATTTACCTCAAAGAAGTCGCTCATGTCAGAGATGGATATTCTCCACAAACTAATATCGTGCATCAAGATGGTAGTTCCGGTGTACTGATTTCGATTCTAAAAAATGGTGGCGCATCAACACTCGATGTTGTTCGAAATATCAAAGAAAAACTACCCTCCGTTATGGAGCTTGCTCCACCAGGAATCGAGTACAAATACTTGTTTGATCAATCGATTTTTGTGAATGCTGCTATTGAAGGGGTGATTCATGAAGCTTTAATTGCAGCAGGGCTAACTGCATTGATGCTTTTATTATTTTTAGGCAATTGGAAAACGACGGCTATTATTTCCATTTCCATTCCCCTTTCGATTTTCTCCTCGCTCGTCATGCTCAATATGATTGGTGAAACTATCAATATTATGACTTTAGGTGGATTAGCACTCGCCGTTGGTATTTTGGTCGACGATGCAACCGTGACGATTGAAAATATCGAACGACATATTCATATGGGTAAAAATTTATACACTGCAATTTTAGATGGGGCTGGTGAAATCGCTGTTCCAGCTTTTGTTTCCACAATTTGTATCTGTATTGTTTTCGTACCAATGTTCTTTTTACAAGGTGTTACGAAGTTTTTATTTGTGCCCTTAGCGGAAGCGGTCATATTTGCGATGATGGCCTCCTATATACTTTCAAGAACCCTTGTGCCTACCTTGGCAATCATGATGCTTGGTAAATCAGAAAGCGAAAGTATTGTCGGTTGCTTTATTATGAAGATTCATCATCAGTTTAATGAGCAATTTGAAAGTTTTAGAACGCAATACGCTCATTTACTGAACTCGATCTTTGATCATCGCAAAGTTTTTGCAACCTGTTTTTTGGGTTTTTGTGTTGTTTCTTTTGGTCTTTTTTTCATTCTTGGAAGAGATCTTTTTCCACAAATCGATTCCGGCCAAATAAAATTGCATATGCGCGCTCCAAGCGGCACCAGAATTGAAAAAACCTCAGCGATTATCAGTGGCGTTCGAGATGCCATTAAGGATGTCATCCCCGAGCATGAGCTCGAAACAACAATCGATAATATCGGCTTACCCTATAGCGGCATTAACTTATCGTATAGCAACTCTGGAACCGTCGGACCTAATGATGCCGATATTTTGATTTCTCTCAAAAAAAACCATCGCCCAACTGATGAGTATATTGATAAATTATTGCCTGAATTAAACCGTAGATTCCCAGGAAATGAATTTTATATTCTGCCTGCCGATATCGTGACTCAAATTCTTAACTTTGGAATACCGGCTGCTATTGACGTACAGATCACGGGTAAAAATTTAATTGAAAATGCCGCCATTGCTGCGAAGATCAAAAATAAAATCATTCATATTCCTGGGGCGACTGATGTTCACATCCAAGAAAAAGGTGATTTTCCTGTCATTAAAATGATGGTAGATCGCTCTAAATTACAAAGTATTGGGCTAAGCCCCGCCGATGTTGCACAAGGTATTTTGCTACCCCTTGCAGGAAACACCTCCACATCACCCATTTTTTGGCTAAATCCCACGAACCAAATTGCTTATGTCTTAGCATTACAAACCCCTCAATATAAAATTCAATCAATGAGTGACCTCTTGCAATTGCCTATAGGAAACACCACAAATACAGCAACGCAAAGAAGTATAGGTTCGCCGCAAATGCTGGGTAACTTAGTAACTCCTGTCCCAGAAACTGAATTTGGTGTTGTAGACCGTTACGATATTTTGCCGGCAATTAATATCTATATTAATGCGCGTGGACGTGATTTAGGATCCGTAGCGAAAGATGTTCAACAAATCGTTCAAGAAGAATCTAACGACTTACCTAAAGGCACCAAAATTGTCTTACGTGGACAAATCAAAACTATGGAGTCTTCTTATATTGGCTTAAGTCTTGGAATTATCGGAGCCATGGTACTGGTCTATTTACTCATTGTTGTGAACTTTCAGTCATGGATTGACCCTTTAATTATTATTAGCGCTCTGCCAGCAGCGTTAGCCGGTATTGCTTGGATGCTATTACTGACTGGCACCAATCTCAGCGTTCCGGCCCTCACGGGTGCCATTATGACGATGGGTGTAGCAACTGCCAATAGTATCTTGGTAGTTTCGTTTGCCAAGCAACAGCTTGAAGCAGGTATGCCTGCTCTTGAAGCAGCATTAGACGCAGGAAAGACAAGACTACGCCCTGTATTAATGACCGCTATCGCCATGATCCTGGGAATGATTCCAATGGCAATCGGCTTTGGTGAAGGCTCTGAGCAAAATGCCCCACTAGGAAGAGCTGTTATTGGTGGCTTGTTATTCGCTACTGTCTCCACATTGTTTTTTGTACCCGTTGTTTTTGGCGCTATACACCACCGAATAGCCTTAAAGAAACATCATTAAAGAGATCGATATATGACCGTTACACCGAATCCTCTCAATAACTTCCAAGAATCAAAGCCTTCTCAAAAAAAGGTGACGCTGATTCTCATCGTCATCGCTTTAGGTTTTGCGATTGGATTATTTCTACATTTTTTTCTAAAACATCAACGCTATGAAGAGCTTGTTAAAAAGTCGAGTGAGAATTCAACCATCTATGTACAAACGACACCGATTAATAAACAAGCTGAAAATATTCCTCTAAGTTTGCCCGGTACCATTCAAGGTGTGAATGAAGCACAGATCTATTCAAGAGCAAATGGCTTTGTCAAAAAATGGTACAAAGATATTGGTCAATCTGTAAAAAAAGGTGATCTCCTCGCTGAATTAGAAATACCAGAAGTAGAAAAACAAGTGCAAGAAGCTACAACAAATTATGATCTCGCAAAAAAAGCCTATCTTCGGTGGCAAAGTTTACGCAATGATGATGCCGTATCACAACAAGAACTTGATGAAAAAACAAATACCTACAGACAAACAGAGGCTGTTTTAAAAAGACTTCAAGACCAACTGAACTTCAGAGAAGTTCGCGCGCCCTTTGATGGCATTATCGCGAAACGTAATATTAATATCGGCGATCTCGTGAACACAGGTAATACCGGTTCTGCTCAAGCTCTTTTCACCGTGTCTCAGAACACTTCTCTCAAAGTATATGCATACATACCTCAAAATTATTCCGCGAAGGTTTCTGTCGGCTTACCCGTTGAGGTTTTTCAAACAGATCAACCCAATCAAAAAATTACGGCAAAGGTAACTAAAATCGCCTCTACTGTTGACCCTGCAACCCGTACCATGCAAGCAGAAATATTACTGCCTAGCAAAACTGGCTTTTTACCAGGTTTTTACGTGCAAATCAATTTCAAACTCGATAGCAGTGGTCTTAAAATCATTCCAACAAAAACTCTATTATTTAGCGTAAAAGGAGTCGAAGTAGCCGTTGTAAAAGATGGTGTGGTGGAACGTAAAACTGTTGTCCTTGGGAATGATTATGGGCAAAACGTCGAAATTAAAGGTGGTATCGAAGCAGACGATGAGCTGATCATTAATCCCCCTGATTCTATTGCCAATGGTCAAAAAGTGATTGTTAGTCCAAGCAAAGCTGAGAAAAGTTCAAAATAATGAAGTCATTTTTTTGCCTTAGTTTATTGACAATTGGTCTTACAGCTTGCACCATCGGGCCAGATTATGTGCGACCAGACATAGTAGCCCCAAAAGAATGGAAATCCATCAGTCAGAATCAACAAATTCAGTGGCAAACTGCAAAGCCTCAAGACAATTCACCTAAACCAAAGTGGTGGGAAGTCTATGAAGATGCAACCCTTAATAATCTCGAAGAACAGTGCTTAAAAGAAAACCAAAGCATTATTATTGCTTTGGCAAAGATTGACCAAGCGAACGCTGGCTTAAAAACCAGAGCCGCCGCTCAACTTCCCATCGTTCAAGGCGGAGCATTAGCCGCAGATGGAAAAATCTCTGCTGGTCGCCCCTTAACTAACTACGCCACACCAAATCAAACAACGACCCAATTTGATCTAAAGCCCTTTGTTGCCGTGAGTTATGAATTTGATTGGCTAGGTAAGATTCGACGTGATGTTGAGTCTGCGACAGCGAATGTTAATCAAGCAAAATATGATTTTGAAAATGTGAAGCTAATTATGACCGCGCAACTTGCTCAGTTATATTTTACGATCCGACAAACCGAAGAAGAAATCAAAATACTTCAATCCATTAGTCAACTTCAAACAAAAAGCCTGTCAACTATCACAAAACGTTACGAAAATGGGCTCGCTAATCAATCGGAGGTTGACCTTCAAAATAGCGCCCTTAAAGTAACTTTGGCTCAAGTAGAAATACTAAAAGGTCAGCGCAGTGTACAGGAGAATTCCCTAGCTTCGATGGTCGGAGTTCCAGCGCCTTCATTTCGTTTACCACCAGGCTCATTACCTAATCAAGTACCTAACATTCCAAAAGTTATTCCAAGCTCCCTTTTAGAGAGAAGACCAGATATCGCCTCAGCTGAACGAGCAATGGCGGCAGCCAATGCGCAAATCGGGGTCGCAAAAGCAGCTTATTATCCGAGCCTTTTATTAGCCCCAAGCTTTATTGGTTTTGAAGCGACCGCCGTTGAAAATCTTTTTCTGATACCTCAACTGATTTGGTCAATCGGATTATCAGCCACACAAACTATTTTTGATGGTGGTAGGATCCAAGGTGGGGTTAACCTAGCAAAAGCATCCTATACTGCATCGGTTGCTAGCTATCGACAAACGATCCTATCCGCTTTCCAAGAGACTCAAGATGCACTAGGTAACTTAGAACAAATCAGCCAAGCTAGGTCCAATGTCGATAATGCCCTACTCAGTCAAAATCGCGCGCTGAAAATTTCTAACCTTCGTTATGAAGCAGGACTAGATAATATTAGTATCAAACTACTCACTGAACAAAACCAACTAAACATTGCTAGAACAGCGACGCAATACAAAGGTACTCAACTGATTACTTCAATTGCTCTTATCAAAGCGCTCGGTGGTAGTTGGGAGACAAGCCCCACTAGTCAGCTGACTCGTTAACACGAAAAGTATACTGAAGGAGAGCCTTCAGAAAATGATGCCTAACAGGGGAGTCGAATTTGAAAAATACCATTACAACCTTCAGCCTTATTCTTCTATTGAGTATTTTTGGGTCTGTCATGGCGCAAGATAGAATGCCTCCCATACCACCAGAAAAGTATGATGAAGCTCAAAAAAAAGCTGCTGCAGAATTTTTAGAGGCTCGTAAAAAACCTGTTTTTGGGCCATTTGAGCCATTGATGTATAGTCCGGAACTCATGAATATCGCACGCTCAATGGGCGATTATTTACGCTTCAAACCAGCCATCGGAACTACCCTGAGCGAATTTGTTATTCTGATTACTGCTAGAGAGTGGTCACAAGATTATGAGTGGTCGATTCATGCGCCGATTGCTCTCAAACAAGGTATCAAAAAAGAGATCATTGATGCCATCTCTGATGGTCGAAGACCCCTTGGCATGTCGAGTGATGAAGATATTTGTTATGACGTATCGATTGAATTACATCGTAATAAACGTATCTCTGACAAGACCTATGAACGAGCCGTTAAACGCTTTGGCGAAAAAGGTGTACTAGACATCATTGGCATTAATGGCTACTACTCTTTCTTAGCCATGGCGATGAATACCGCTCAATACAGAGCAAAAGATAACACCAAATTACCACGCTTTCCAGATTAATAAATGCCTTTAAGGAGTTAGGTCTTTATCAATTGATTCTTTACGGGTAAGTCGCGGATTTTTTTACCTGTTGCCAGTGCCAATGCATTAATCACAGCAGGCGTTATCGTCGCAATAATGGGCTCACCAATACCACCCCACTTACCACCACTGCTCAAAATATGGGTTTCTACCTTGGGCATTTCTGCTAACCGTAAGACACGATAGTCATGGAAATTAGTTTGTTTAATTCGCCCACTCTCTACAGTACATTCACCCCACAAAGCAGCACTTAATCCATACACAATTGATCCTTGAACCTGAGCCTCAATCTGACTTGGATTAACCGCATAACCGCAATCCAGAGCAAGGACGACTCGGTGGACTTTGACACTACCATCCGGTTTAACAGATAACTCAACGACCGCTGCACTATAGGTGTCATAACTCATAAACTGAGCAATACCTCGATAAACACCTTTCTTTAAAGGAGTTCCCCACCCAGCTTTTTCGGCAGCTAAATTCAATACTGTTAACTGCTTTGGTAACTTAGTATATTGCCGCCTAAATTCAAGCGGATCTACCTTTGCTGCCTGAGCTACCTCGTCCATAAATGCCTCAACATAAAACGAGTTTTGCGGGACATTAACGCCACGCCAGGTCCCAACGGGGACATGGGTATTACGCATAGCGTATTCAATTAATAAGTTAGGTACACCGTAGCAAAGTTGTTGATCACTATTAGGATCGCCAGACCATCCTTGCACTTGAGAGTTATCTTTAAACCCCGTTAAATCTTGGTTTTGATTCCGCCAAGCATAAATCGATTGACCTGATAAGCGAATCTGCATTGCGGTCATCCGATTATTTTCATCAAGACTAGCCGATAATTTACACATGGAAATCGGACGATACTGACCATGCGTCATATCTTCTTCACGCGTCCAGATCATCTTAATCGGTATACCTGGCATTTGCTTGGCGATGTTGACGGCATTCACGACATAGTCTGAAACACGTGCTCGTCGGCCAAAACCACCCCCTGGATCATAGCGATTGAAGACACACTTACCGATGGGTATGCCCAAGGTTTTGGACATCGCGAGTAAACCACCCTCGGGGTCTTGTGTACCTGCCCAAACTTCAGCTCGATCTGCTGTGACTAAAGCCGTGCAGTTGAGTGGCTCCATCGTGGCATGCGCCAAAAAAGGCGTCGAATAAGTAGCTTCTACCTTTTTTCGCCCTTTTCCAATCGTATTAGAAACATCTCCTTCATTTCTGAAAGTAAACAAACCCGATGTTGCAGTAAGACCCGTCTTTAAATAGGCGTCAATCGTGCTACTCGATTTAAGACGTAATTCAGCATCATCCCAAGTGACCTTCACTGTTTCAGAAGCGGCCTTGGCATGCCACCAAGTATCTGCAACAACTGCATAGCCATCATCAGCAACTTTCAGAACTCTTTTAACACCCGGCATCTTCATCGCTTCACGATCATCCAGTGTTTTTAACTTCGCTCCAAAAACAGGACTTCCAATATAAATGGCATTGAGCATCCCAGGCAATTGGACATCAACACTATATTTTTTACTACCATCTAATTTATCCAAAGTATCAATACGATGGAGGGGCTTACCAATAATGTTCCAATCTTTAGGTGCTTTTAATACTAATGTCTTGGAATCGGGTGGCGTTAACTTCGCTGCAGCGTCAGCCACTTTACCGTAGCTGATTGTTCGATTGGAAGGCGCATGAGTAATGATGCCATTTTTAGTCGTTAACTCCGCTACGGGAACTTTCCATTCTTGTGCGGCAGCTTGCAATAGCATTGCCTTTGCCGAGGCACCTCCTCTTCTTACCAAATCTTGCGAGAATCGAATACCAAAACTACCAACTGTGAGCATTTGACCCCAAACATTTTGACGCGCTAAATTCTCATGCGAACTTACCCGCTCAGCAGTGACCTTACTCCAATCACAATCAAGCTCTTCTGCCACCAATTGAGCAAGTCCGGTTAAAGTCCCCTGCCCCATCTCAACACGAGCAGTCCGAATAATGACCGAATCATCAGGTTGAATCACGACCCAAGCATTAATCTCTGACGTGTCTTGTCCAGAGGCACCAAAAGCGCGATTGGGCATCTGAAAGCCAAGAACCAAACCTGCCCCTGTAGTTGCTGTGGTAACCAAAAATTGACGGCGGTTCATGTTCAGCATGGAAGATAGTTTCAAGTTAGAAGTATTCATCGTTATTACCCTTTATTTTTATTAGGGGTTTTAGCGAAGTCTACCGCCATATGAATCGCTTCTCGAATCCTTTGGTAAGTTCCACACCGGCAAATATTTGTCATGGAGTCATCAATCTCTTGATCGGTAGGATTTGCTTTACGTTTTAGCAATGCGCTAGCCGCCATGATTTGTCCAGACTGACAATAGCCACATTGTGGAACATCCACCTTCGCCCAAGCCTGTTGAACTGGATGAGATAAGTTTTCTGATAAACCTTCGATCGTTGTTATTTTGTCAGTGCTTTTCAACATCGACAATTTATATACACAACTCCGCATGACCTCTCCATTAATATGAATAGAGCAGGCTCCACACTGTGCAATTCCACATCCAAATTTTGTCCCAGTCAATCCTAATTGCTCACGAATCACCCAAAGCAATGGAGTATCAGACTCGGCATTGACTTCATAGGTTTTGCCATTAACGTTAATGGATGTCATCTCAATCTCCTCAAATATGCATTATTCTGAATTGATACTAAATTGATTGCATGAGATATCTATTGGGGTAAATACTATGGCTCTGAATAAATTTTTAATAACGACTATCATTAAATTCAATAAACAATAAATAAGGGTCTTTTATGAATAGACGTCTATTTGCTCTTGGAGCCACAACTGGATTATTGGGTTTATATCTCCCACAGTTATCTTTAGCAGCATCTTGGCCAAATAAGCCTATCCGCTGGATTGTGCCCTACGCCCCTGGGGGGCTAAGTGATACCTCGACCCGTATCGTGATTCAAAAACTCATTGAAAATACAGGTTGGACCATCGTTATAGAAAACAAGCCTGGTGCAAATGCTTTAATTGGTTCGGAGTTTGTGGCAAAATCTGCCCCAGATGGCTATACCTTTTTAACCGTATTAGCTGCCCATTCTGTCAACCCGACACTTTACGCAGGCACCCTATCTTTTGATCCTCTGAAAAGTCTAACGCCAGTCTCTCTAGTCGGAGTAACGCCTTTAATGATCACAATTAGCAATTCTCTTCCGGTCAAAGATCTCAAAGAGTTTATTGCCTATGCAAAAGCTAATCCGGGAAAACTATCCTATGGATCCTCAGGCATCGGCGCTGCTGCACATATGGCAACCGAACAATTTAAAATGAAAACAGAGATTGACATGGTACATGTGCCTTATAAAGGCTCTGCTCTGGCTCTTCAAGACTTAATGGGTAACAACATTCAAGTATTTATCGATACTCCACCGACCGTCATGCCCCAAGTGCGTAGTGGAAAAATCAAAGCATTAGCAATCATGTCTCACCGACGTATCTCGAGTGCCGCTGAAGTCCCTACCCTTCTAGAAGCTGGTGGACCCGATTTAGATGCCGCAACATGGTCAATGTTTCTGACTAGTGCAGGCACTCCAAAAGACATTATTGATAAAGTCGCCTTAGAGACAAAACGCGCTATTAGCTCAGCCGATATGAAAGCACGCTTTGATCAATTAGGTCTTGAGCCTTTTGGTAGCTCCCCCGAAGAAACGAGTAAATTTTTAAACGCTGAGGTCGCCAAAATGGCAAGTATCATTCAATCAAAAAATATTAAGCCAGAATAATCATTACTGAAAGAGAAGACTCATGAAATTGACGTTCAAAATAATATTAATTTGGTTGGCGTTAATCAATAGTTGCTTTGCTCAGACTTATCCCAACCGCCCCATTATTCTTGTCGTGCCACAAGCCGCTGCTGGAACCAACGATATCGTAGCTAGGTTGATTGCTCCAGCTCTTGGTGAAGCCCTGAAAACATCGATCGTCATCGAAAACCGCCCTGGAGCTGGGGGGAATATCGGTACCCAAAGTGTTGGTAAAGGTCCCAAAGATGGGTATACACTTTTATTAACCATTAACAGCGCCCAAGCCATTAATCCAGCTCTTTACAAAAACCCAGGATTTGACCCTATTAATGATTTTGTGTTTTTATCGTACATTGGATCTACGCCTTATGTCCTAGTGACACCGCCAAACTCGCCACTTAAAACAATGGCAGATGTCGTGGCAACCGCTAAAAAACGTCCTGGAGAACTATCTTACGCATCTGCTGGAAATGGCACTATCAGCCATCTTCTAGGCGCCATGATTAATACTAGTGCGAATGTGGAATTGCAACACATCCCTTATAAAGGAGTGTCTCCTGCAATTAATGATGTACTAGGCGCTCAAGTTCCTCTAGCATTTGCTAGCCTACCATCAGCACTCACCTACATTCGTTCTGGAAAATTAAATGCGATTGCTATGAGCTCGCCAAAACGCTCGTTACTGGCACCGGAAATTCCTGCTATTGCTGAAACCTACCCTGACTGCGTAGGTGAGGTTTGGGTTGGGTTATTTGCACCAACGGGAGTTTCTCCAGATATCGCCAGAACTTTGCAAAGCGCAATGGAAAAAGTATTATCTCAAGCCGACGTTCGAGAAAAGTTAGCGGCGCAGGGTCTCGACTTAACTCCAGTTCCCACCAGTCAATTAAATGCCAAATTAAAAGACGAAATTACCAAATGGAAAAAGATTGTTAAAGAATCTGGAGCGCAATTAGATTAAAACCTATTGCAACAATTGTTGAGCCGCAATAACTCCACTTCCTTTAAGATCTATTCCAAAAGCTTGTAAGCCCATTTCGCATCCAGAAATGGCGGCGATGAGCGAGAGTTCATTACAGTCGCCAAGATGACCAATCCTAAATACACGACCCTGTAATCTTCCTAATCCTGTACCTAGCGACAAGTTATAACGCTCAAGAATGAGTTTGCGCAGAGCGTTAGCATCAACGCCTTCTGGCAAAAGTACGCTAGTGACTACCGGTGAATAGACAGCTGGATCCTTACATAAAACGTCAAGCCCCCAAGCCTCAACCGCGGCCCGGCAGGCTGCGCCTAATTTTTGATGTCTCAGAAAAACTTGATCTAAGCCTTCACCCATAATCATATCGATGGCTTCACTTAAACCATACAATAAATTGGTGGCGGGTGTCGTCGGAAAATACCCAGTCTTATTGGCTTCTAAAATTTCATCCCATGCCCAGTAAGCTTTAGGCATCTTGGATTGATGACTCGCCTCAATCGCTTTTTTAGAAATCACATTAAAACCAAGACCGGGAGGCATCATCAGCCCTTTTTGAGATCCACTAATCGTTACATCCACACCCCAAGTATCATTTTGATAGTCTGCTGAACATAATCCAGAAATCGTATCCACCATTAGTAGTGCAGGATGCTTCGCTGCATCAATCGCATTTCTGACCGCCAACATATCTGATGTAACACCTGTAGAAGTCTCGTTATGAACAACACAGACAGCCTTGATCTCATGCTGTGTATCTGCCCTTAAGCGCTCTTCAATTTTCTTGGCATCTACACCGTATCGCCAACCTTCAATTCCTGGTTGACCGATGATCTCCGTACGTAACCCCATTCGCAGTGCTAAACGATTCCACAATGAAGCAAAATGACCCGACTCATACATCAAGACTAAATCACCAGTGTTTAGCGTATTGACTAATGCAGCTTCCCAAGCACCGGTTCCAGAACTAGGATAAATAATCACAGGATTTTGGGTTTTAAATAAGCTTTTGATTTGCGTTAATAGATTTAAGCCAAATACGCCAAACTCTGGACCACGATGGTCAATCGTTTGATAACTAATCGCTCGTAAAATTCGGGAAGGAACAGGACTTGGTCCTGGGATGTGTAAAAAGTGTCTTCCTGAAGGGTGGTTGTCGAGTTTGAACATGGCACCTAGTCTTTATTATCAATATCAGAACTCTAATTCTAACTCGATTCATACAAGCCTTTCGGTAATTAACAGACGCACAGTAAATTGGTTTATCCTTGGATGTCAATTGCAAAAATAAACGTCCATGAATAAGCCAAGTGTGACTCATCTATTAGCTGAGCGCTTAAAAAAGTCGAGCTCTGCTGAAGTCTTTACCGATATCGCTAGCCGCGGTCGTTATGCAACCGATGCATCCATTTATCAAACAATCCCTCATGCTGTTTGCGTTCCTCGCTCAGTAGATGACGTAGTTGCCGCAATTCAAATTGCCCGCGAACTAGAAGTGCCTATTCTGCCGCGGGGAGGCGGAACTAGTCAGTGTGGACAAACTACGGGTGCTGCTTTAGTCATCGATAATTCGAAATACTTTAGAGAACTACTAGATGTCAATCTAGAGGAAAATACTGCAACTGTTCAGCCGGGAATGGTCCTTGACCATCTCAATACTCATCTCAAGAAACATCAGTTGTGGTACCCAGTAGATGTGTCTACCTCTGGTCAAGCCACCATCGGCGGTATGGCTGGAAATAATTCCTGTGGATCACGCTCAATTGCTTATGGCAATATGGTACACAACGTATCAGAAATCGATGCTTGGCTGGCGAGTGGTGAACTCGTCAAGTTTGGTCTGATGGATGAGGCTCAAGGACGAGCTAAAGAATTAGGTGAAATGGTCAAAGCCCTAGCTACGCAATACCAATCTGATATTGATCAGCACTGGCCCAAAGTTCTTCGTCGTGTTGCTGGCTATAACCTCGATATTTTTCATAACCAAAATGAACGGCCCTACACATCGGATGGTAAGGTTAATCTAGCGCATCTTTTAGTAGGTAGCGAAGGTTCGCTAGCTTACTTCAAACAACTACGACTCAAACTAGCGCCTTTACCGAAACACAAAACCTTGGGAGTGATTAATTTTCTCAGTTTTCAAAAAGCAATGGATAGCGCTCAACATATCGTTAAATTAGGACCTAGTGCCGTTGAGTTAGTTGACCGAACAATGCTCGACTTGGGGCGTGCCAACCCTGAATTTAAATCGGTGATTGACACCGCGTTAATCGATAAAGATGCCCCTACACCTGAAGCTATTTTATTGGTCGAATTTAGTGGTGAAGAGCAATCACCACTCATCTCCCAACTGAAAGACTTAGTCAGTCTGATGGCTGATCTTGGGCTCCCTAATAGCGTAGTAGAAATGATTCACCCCCAAATGCAAAAAAATCTTTGGGAAGTTCGTAAAGCTGGCCTTAATATCATGATGAGTCTCAAGGGAGATGGCAAACCTGTAAGCTTTATTGAAGATTGCGCAGTCCCGCTAGAATATCTCTCCCAATACACCGCGGAACTCACCGAAATTTTTAGTCGGTATGGCACACGTGGTACTTGGTATGCACACGCTTCCGTAGGTACTTTACACGTGCGACCGATACTCGATATGCGTCGCGAAGGTGCTGTCAAAATGCGTGCTATTGCTGAAGAAGCTTCCATCCTCGTCAAAAAATTCAAGGGTGCCTTTAGCGGTGAACATGGCGATGGTATCTCTCGTGGTGAATGGATTAAATGGCAATTTGGTTCCAATATTAATCAAGCATTTACCCAGATCAAAGATACTTTTGATCCAAGCAATCTATTTAATCCAGGAAAAATTGTGAATCCACCAAAAATGGATGAACACCATCTCCTACGTTTTCACCCAAAATATGAAGTACGGTCTTTAAAGACTAATCTCGATTGGTCCGCATGGAATGTCCAAAATAATCCGATGACTGAAGAAGTCACAGTTCCAGGAACAGGTAAAGATCCCGCTCAAGGTTTTGCAAAAGCAGTTGAAATGTGTAATAACAATGGTCACTGTCGAAAATTTGATGCGGGTACGATGTGCCCTAGTTACCGGGTGACACGCGATGAGCAACATCTTACACGCGGACGCGCCAATACCTTACGCTTAGCCTTATCCAATCAACTGGAAGAAAATGAACTGACCAGCCAAACGGTAAAAGAAGCCATGGACTTATGCGTTAGCTGCAAAGGCTGCAGGAAAGAATGTCCTACAGGCGTGGATATGGCCAAAATGAAAATTGAATTTTTGAGCCACTATAAAAAGAAACATGGTTTAAGCCTTAGAGATCGCTTGATTGCTTACCTGCCTCAATATGCCGGCTTCATTAGTCAAAGACCCAAATTAGCCGCTCTTCTAAATCTCCGCAATAAAGTTCCTTGGCTCGCAAAACTCACAGAGTTATTGTTAGGCATTTCTGCGAAGAGATCTTTGCCGATTTGGCAAACAACTACCGCCTGGGACTCCCCTAATCACAAAACGGGGTATGACGATTGGCAAGTAGAATCCATAGCTGGGCAAGATTTAGTCGTGTTATTTGCGGATACGTTTAATGGTTATTTTGAACAAGAAAATATAGACGCTGCTGCCGCAGTTTTAGAAGCTGCAGGATACTGGGTCTATATTCCGCGCAAAGATCAGGGGCATTACTGTTGCGGGCGAACCCTTCTGAGCGGTGGCTTGATCGATGAAGCCAAGGTCCAAGCCAAGGAACTTTTAGACCTACTATCCCCTTATGCTGAAAAAGGTTTTGCTATTGTTGGCCTAGAGCCTTCATGCATCTTATCTTTACGTGATGAATACTTGATGATGGGACTTGGCCATCAAGCAGAAATAGTGGCGAAACATAGCTTTACGTTTGAGGAGTTTATTGCTAAAGAAATACAAAATAAAGAATTTCCAAAAAGTAGTAATCGTCTTAGGAAAAAATTTGAATTTCGAGAAGCTAATCAAGAAATTTTGGTCCATGGCCACTGCCATCAAAAAGCATTTGATGTTGCTAATCCGATCTTGGATGTCCTCAAAATGATCCCCGGCGCCAACCCTAAATTCATTGAAACATCTTGCTGTGGGATGGCAGGAAGTTTTGGCTATGAAGTAGAGCATCAGGAAATTTCCATGCAAATGGCTGAACTTGCTTTGCTACCCAGGATTAGAAAATCGCCCGATGCCATCATCGTAGCAGATGGCACAAGTTGTCGTCATCAAATCGAAGATGGTACGCATCGTAAAGCGTTACACGTAGCAAAGGTTTTACAAATGCACTTAAAGTAGAATGAATTAAAACTAATTAAAAAAATAGGGAGACATGATGAGAATCAGAAATACTTTGGTGTTTTTTGTACTTCTTTGCAATGGTCTCTGTTTATCCTTTTGGACTCAGGCTCAATCCTACCCCACTAAACCCATCCGCCTTATTGTTGGCTTTGCCCCAGGCGGGGGAACAGATATTGTCGCTCGTGCGATTGGTCCCAAAGTAGGCGAGATTCTAGGGCAACCTGTCATTATTGAAAACCGTTCCGGTGCGGCTGGCACGATTGCCGCCGATTTTGTCGCAAAATCTTCCCCAGATGGTTACACACTTCTAATGGGACATTCCAACTCGAATGCGATTGCCCCATTTGTATTACCTAAAGTTCCCTACAACGCGGCAACTGATTTTTCCCCCATCACCTACCTAGGATATGTGCCCAATGTGCTAGCCATAAATCTTGCAACGCCCGCCAATAATGTAAGTGAGCTCGTGACAATCGCAAAAGCTAAACCTGGGCAACTCACCTATGGCTCCTCAGGGATTGGAAGTACCCAACATCTTGCGGGTGCTTTATTTGGAAAAATTGAAGGTATAGAAATTAATCATGTGCCCTACAAGGGTAGCGGCCAAGCCATTATTGATCTTCTCGCTGGTCAAATCACCATGAATTTTGATACCTTGCCCCCTTTACTGGAACAAATTAAGGGTGGTAAATTACGAGCGCTCGCAGTGTCTACGCCGAAACGCTTACCTCAATTACCGAATGTACCTACATTTTTAGAAGTAGGTATTCCTGGATTTGATGTCACGAACTGGTACTCCATCATGGGGCCAAAAGGGATGCCGCCAGAAATGGTAACTCGGATTGATAAAGCCGTTAAAGCCGCAATGATTGATCCCAATATAAAAAGTACACTAGACTCTCAAGGGCTACAAACTTCAGGACCAGCGACACCCGAGGCATTCGGGATCTTTATTAAATCGGAATTAGATAAATATTCTAAGCTCGTAAAAGAGCTCAATATTAAATCAGAGTAACTCGTCTAAAATGAACAGAAATTAATGTGAGTTTTTTACTTTTTGAAACTCATTGTAAAAAATATCGACGTTTTTTTGTTTAACAAGCAATTCTTTTTGTTGGGCTTCTGCTTCTGCTTGTTTTTGCAAATCACTTTTTAAGGCGGCTTGCAAAGGTGATGGTGGAGTTGTTTGAACTGGACTATCCAGTTCTCGACGTTTCTGCTGAGCTGCGGCAATAGCTTTGGAACAATCAGCGCAGGTGGTTAACCCTCGCTCTCGACGCTCCGCATTCAGTACTTGTAAACAATTTCTACAGACTTTTGTTTGCATGTTTCACGTTTACCTATTAGTTTTGACAAATTTACTTTTATCAAATAAAACAAAAGGGTATTTATTAAAATTACAATCACGATAAGATTTTTTTTATAATAGTACATAATTCTCATCTGTGCAATGTATAGTTACCCAAAATATGTTTTTTGTTACTTTTCAGCAACTTCAGGACTATATCTCATATTAAACCTACATTACTTACTCCTAATAAGAAATTTTTTTAATAATGGTTATTAAAAAAATAAATAAACCAAAGGAATATTATGTCGACTCATATCAAATCATGTTTTAATACCTAAAAATATCAATTCGGAGACATTACATGCAAAAGTTTATTTTCACAATCGTAATAGCCATTTTTTCAATACAACTTTCCATCGCTCAAGTACCCGAAAGAAATCTAGAAGAACTCAAATCTGAATCACAATTCCGAGCTGACAAAGGCGCTTACCCAATGGGAGGTATTGCCTCTGAGGATGCTAAAGCAGCATTATCTTTAATTACTACTCGCGAACGTGATGACTGGGCAAAAGGCTGGGGAACTGTTGCACAAAAATATATAGCGGAAGGTAAAAAAGCGTCGAACCCGAAAGATGCTGGTATTGCCTTTAAAAAAGCTTGGCGACTATATTACATGGCACAGTGGCCAGTGCCTAACTCCAAAGGGAAGCAAGAAGCTTATGATCGTGCCATCGAAGCTTACTCCATGTATGCCAAAACCATGTCGCCAGAACTGAAAGTTGTGAAGATTCCGTTTGGCAATCAAACCATCACTGCGTATGTCAGACTACCTAGCAATGCTCAAGGTAAGGTACCGATGGTTTTAGCGATTAGCGGCCTTGATAGCAGAAAAGAAACTGTAGCGGAAGGTTACGCTCCTATTTTAGAACACGGTATCGGTTTCATCGCGGTGGATGGCCCAGGAACTGGACAAGCTCCAATCAAAGTTAGTACTACCGCTGACAAGATGTTCAGTGCGGTGCTCGACTATGTCTACAAGATGCCAGAAGTCGATACCTTTAGAATTGTTGTTTCCGGGGTGAGCTTTGGTGGTTACTGGGCAGCTAAACTAGCCTTTACCGAAAAAGATCGCATCATTGGATCAGTTTCACAATCACCACCAATCCACGAGTTTTTTTCGCCTGAGTTTTTGGTAAAAAACACGATGGGTAATCGCGAATATCTCTTCGATCTAGCCCCTGCATTTATTAATGTTTTTGAAGGGGCAAACAATGTGGATGACCTAGCGCGCATCATGCCACCGATGTCGCTAAAAACCATGGGCATACTCGATAAACCTTCAGCGCCGATGCTCATTGTTGGAGGAACTAAAGATACCCAAGTCCCGATTGCCGATTTAGAGCTCTTAGCGCGATCAGGAACAAAACCAAACTACTCTTGGATTAACCCTGTAGGTGGTCACTTAGGACGTGAAATAAAAGGTTGGACTGATCCTGTGATCCTTAATAAAGTCATCATTCCTTGGGAAGTAGAATTGATTAAAAATCATAAACCGAACTAAAAACATAACGCGTTTTTAACGCGTATTTGGTTTTAACTGTTCTAAGCCACTCATGTATTTTCTGAGTGGCTCCGGAATATGAATACTGCCATCAGCTTGCTGATTGTTTTCAATCAAGGCGACTAAACACCGACCAATGGCAAGGCCAGAACCATTTAATGTGTGAATCAACTCTGGCTTATTCTGCCCCTCTTTCATGCGTGCCTGCATTCGACGCGCCTGAAAATCCCACATCGTAGAGCACGAACTAATCTCACGGTAGGTATTTTGTGATGGAATCCACGCTTCCAAATCATATGTTTTAGCACTGCCAAACCCCATATCACCGGTACATAACAACACCTTACGATATGGAATACCAAGTCCTTCAAGGACTGCCTGAGCATTCAAGGTTAATTGCTCCAGCGCCTCTAAAGATTGATCAGGCTTCACAAACTGGACCAGCTCAACTTTTTCAAATTGGTGTTGACGAATCATGCCACGTACATCTCGACCATATGCCCCTGCCTCTGAACGAAAGCACGGTGTGTGGGAGACATACTTGATCGGTAATTCTTGAGCATTCAATATGACATCACGCGCCAAATTCGTAACAGGCACTTCGGCAGTCGGTATCAAATAAAAATTTTCAGTCACAGCCCCTTCTTGATCAGGGGAAGCTGACTCCGACATTTTGCGAGGGACTTTAAATAAATCTTCTTCAAATTTGGGTAGCTGACCAGTTCCTCGCATACTGGCCGCATTGACCATGAACGGCACATTGATCTCTTGATAACCATGTTGCTCCGTATGAAGATCCAACATGTATTGTGCTAAGGCGCGGTGTAACTTTGCCAGAGCACCCTTGAGCACCACAAACCGAGATCCAGTAATTTTGGCAGCAGACTCAAAATCCAGTCCGTGCATCGCCCCTAAATCAACATGATCCTTGATCGGGAAATTAAACTGCGTAGGATTCCCCCATTTCAATATCTCCACATTTCCTGTTTCATCGACCCCAACTGGAACAGAGTCATGAGGTAAGTTGGGTATGTTCATTAAAAAATCAGCGATCTCTTTTTGTAACTGCTCTAACTGAGCAGTAGCGAGTAAGAGTGACTCATTGCACTCTATCGATTGAGACATCTCAACAGAGGCATCATCACCTTTGGCTTTTTTCATCCCAATTTGTTTGGCAAATTGATTGCGCTTTGCCTGCAAATCTTCAGCGCTGGCTTGTAATGTCTTACGCCTAGCCTCTAACTGAGTATATAAATCGACGTCTAAATGAAATCGACGGGTCGCTAATTTTTGCGCGACTAAAGTGACATCTTTGCGGAGTAATTGAGGATCAATCATAGTTCAATCATGCGGAAGTAATTAAGGGAGTTTGACAATATCGGTGCCAGGCGGTGGTTTAAAGATAAACTCAGAAGAAGATATTGGAATATTCGTTTTTATATGGCTTAAGGTTAGCAAAACCACATTACCAAAATTATCTCTTAATTCCATGGCCTGTGGCAGATTATTCATCATGCCTATTCCAATCTTACTATAGGGAATATCACTTGCGCCAGACTTATTGACTTTCGGCGTCAACTCTAACCAAGTTAAGTCACCCTTTTTTCCTGCGAGTGTGATATCAAAATATACATCCACTGCTGTATCACCGAATAAAATCGCGGCTGGGGTTGTTGCTAGTGCCTGTGTCGCTGGCCGGTAAGTCACTTGATTGAGATCCTTATCGTACATGGCCAATTGTTTACCATCGGCAACCATTTTTTGTTGATAGGGCTGTTCTACTTCCCACATAAACTTACCAGGCCGTGAAAATAAAAAATGCCCGGAAAGTTCTTTTAACAATCTAGGCTTTCCTTCACTGTTCATAATGACTTGTTGTTGCACAAAATCTCCAGAAGCGTTTTTGGCAAATTTGGAAAATATTTTTAATTGCTCAACGGCGTCAGATGCAAATACGCTTGCGTGATTACTCATCAGCACCAAAAATATGGCCCACTGATAAATCTTATTTAACATATTCATTGATTTTTTTAACGCGTTGCTGAGGATGAAGTGAGAATCTCTCGACTACCAGAACTAGACATCTTGGAGACTAGGCCGGCTTTTTCCATGTCCTCTAATAAACGAGCCGCACGGTTATAACCAATTCGTAAGTGCCTCTGTACTAAAGAAATCGAGGCGCGTTTATTTTCAAGAACAATCGCTACCGCTTGATCGTATAAAGGATCTGATTCACCACCAGCGTCCTCTCCTAAACCCCCATCAGCGTTATCCGAAGGAGTCTCAAGAATTTCATCAATATAGTTCGGAGAACTTCTCTCTTTTAACCAATTAACAACACGCTGTACTTCGTCATCAGAAACAAACGCTCCATGTGCTCGAACTGGTAACCCTGTGCCTGGTGGCATATACAACATATCACCCATACCCAATAGAGTTTCGGCACCCTGCTGATCTAGAATCGTGCGACTATCAATCCGACTACTCACCTGAAACGATAACCGGGATGGTATATTCGCTTTAATGAGTCCTGTTATCACATCCACACTTGGCCTTTGCGTAGCCAATATCAAATGAATACCTGCAGCTCTAGCTTTTTGCGCAATCCGTGCAATGAGCTCTTCTAATTTTTTACCAACAACCATCATTAAATCAGCCAACTCATCAATCACAATCACAATCGTTGGTGCCTTATAGAGTGGCTCGGGATCTTCTGGTGTCAAACTAAATGGATTAAATAAGTGCGTTCCCGCCTCTTCAGCTTCGGCAATTTTCTTATTGAATCCTGCTAAGTTTCTAACACCAAATTTACTCATTAACTTGTAACGACGATCCATCTCTTTAACAGCCCATTGAAGCGCATTCGATGCTTGGCGCATATCAGTGACAACTGGCGTCAGCAAGTGCGGAATATCTTCATACATCGCCATCTCAAGCATTTTTGGATCAATCAAAATCAATCGTACTTCGTCGGGCTTGGTTTTAAACAGTAGAGATAAAATCATGGCATTAATACCCACCGACTTACCTGACCCAGTCGTACCAGCTACTAACATATGCGGCATTTTGGCTAAATCTGCCACCATCGGCTGACCTGAAATATCCTTACCTAAAGCTAGAGTCAATAACGACTGGCTGGAGTTGTAAACCTGTGAGCTTAAAATCTCAGAAAGACTAATCATTTGACGCTTTGGATTAGGAACTTCTAAGCCCATATAGGTCTTACCAGGAATTGTTTCAACCACTCTTAAGGCTTGAGTACCAAGGGCACGATTAAGGTCTTTACTGAGGTTAACAATTTGACTACCCTTGACTCCAAGAGCAGGCTCAATCTCATAACGAGTAATCACAGGTCCAGGATAGGCTGCAATCACTTTGACTTCAACACCAAAATCTTTTAACTTGCGCTCAATGAGTCGGGAGGTAAATTCAAGAGTATCCGCTGAAATATTTTCGAGCAGTACTGGTGCCGCGTCCAATAAAGATAAAGGGGGTAACTCAGAGTCGGGAATCTCTTCAAATAAAATTTGCTGCTTCTCGCGTTCAACACGCTCACTTTTGAGAATCACAGGCTCTTGTCGAACGATTTGTATCGGCTCCTCAACTTCAAATTTTTCTAACTCTTCCTCCACCAACTCCTCACGCTCGACAGCAGCAACTTCACCAATCTTTCGATCCTCAGCCGAGGACTGCTTATTTCTTAACAGCTGGAAGCCAAGCTCAAGATTTCTACCAACTTTTTCGGATAAACCTATCCATGAAAAATGCAGGAACAAGGATAATCCAGCAAAAAAGATCAGCAGTAAAAACAACGTAGAGCCAGTAAATCCAAGTAGATTTTGTAAAGGATCACCAATCGCTTCACCTAGTACACCGCCGGGTACATTTGGCATCGGTATCTTTAACGAATGCAAACGAATTGATTCAAGTCCAACACTGGCACTTAATGTCATTAAAAAACCCAACCAACGAACCAACCAAGAATCCCGTAAATGGACTTTTGGCTCAGACTCTTGAGAAAGTTGGACATGCGTCATTTTTTGCCAACCAGCAAAAACACGGCGCGCAAATAAAATCACCCACCAATACGCAGAAACACCAAAAATAAATAACATTAAATCTGATAAATAGGCTCCAGCTCTTCCGCCTAGATTTTTAATTATCCCACCGGAATTATTGGACCAAGCAGGATCCGTTGGATGGTAAGTGACTAAAACTAAAAGCAGGCCCGTGCAAGCCGCAAGAGAAAGAAACCATCTTATTTCTGTAATGAGTTTATGAAAACGCTCGGCATTTTCGGAAGGAGGGCTGGCCTCAGCGCCCTCTACAAAGGAAGCTTTAGCGCGTAGTGATCTTGGTTGAACAGTGTTTCGCCCCATATTGCTCTTATTGTAAACCCCGTCATCAAAATACTGCTGATTTTTAAAGGAAATTATGCAATGCACTTAAATCATATTTAATACTTATAATAAGATATGACTGAAAAAACGACAAAACACTCCAAATTATTGATTCTTGGCTCTGGACCTGCTGGTTATACCGCTGCTGTTTATGCCGCACGAGCCAATTTAAATCCCGTACTCATTACTGGTCTTGCCCAAGGCGGGCAGTTAATGACGACCACCGATGTCGAAAATTGGCCTGCCGACCCCCTTGGTGTCCAAGGACCTGAGTTGATGCAGCGTTTTCTAGAGCATGCGGAACGATTTAATACCGAAATTATTTTTGACCATATCCACACTGTAGCGCTGACTGAAAAACCGATCCGTTTAGAAGGTGATTCTGCTACTTACACTTGCGATGCTTTAGTTATCTCTACTGGAGCATCAGCTCAATATCTCGGCATCCCTTCTGAAGAAAAGTTCATGGGACGCGGGGTATCTGCATGCGCTACGTGCGATGGTTTCTTTTATAAAAATCAAGATGTATGTGTCATTGGTGGTGGTAATACTGCGGTCGAAGAAGCTCTCTATTTAAGTGGTATCGCCAAAAAAGTGATCGTCGTTCATCGTCGAGATAAGTTCCGAGCTGAACCAATTCTGATTGATCGTTTAATGAATAAAGTTGCAGAAGGAAAAATTGAAGTACGCTGGAATAGCCAGGTTGATGAAGTCCTCGGGGATGAAAAAGGACTCAACGGCCTACGCATCCTGAAGTCAGATGGCACTAAAGAAGATTTAGTTGTCCAAGGGATGTTTGTGGCAATTGGCCATAAACCCAACACAGAGATCTTCGAAGGTCAATTAGATATGGCCGGAGGCTATATCAAAACCCTTAGTGGCCTCACTGGTAATGCTACAGCCACAAATATTGCTGGTGTATTTGCTGCTGGTGATGTCCAAGACCATATCTACCGTCAAGCGATTACCAGTGCTGGTACCGGTTGTATGGCAGCTCTAGATGCCCAGAGATATCTGGAAGCCCTCGAATAAACAAAGCGCTTCAATAACAAAAAAGCCAAGCTAAGCTTGGCTTTTTTACTTTGTAACGTTGATCACTTAACAAGTGGTAATAGGGGCACAATGAGGAGTGCCACGATATTAATAATCTTAATCAATGGATTCACTGCAGGTCCAGCGGTATCTTTATAAGGATCGCCAACTGTATCACCAGTCACCGCAGCTTTGTGAGCCTCAGAGCCTTTTCCACCGTGATTACCATCTTCAATATATTTCTTGGCATTATCCCAAGCACCGCCGCCAGTGCACATAGAAATCGCGACAAATAACCCAGTCACAATCGTTCCCATCAGTAATCCGCCTAAGGCTTCTGCACCTAAAAATAAGCCGACTAAAATAGGGACCACTACAGGCAGTAAGGAAGGCACAATCATTTCTTTAATAGCCGCCGTTGTCAACATATCGACCGCACGACCATATTCAGGTTTACCTGAACCATCCATAATCCCAGGGATATCTCTGAACTGACGACGAACTTCTTCAACCACCGCGCCAGCACTTCTACCAACCGCTTCCATAGCCATCGCGCCAAATAAATAAGGAATTAATCCTCCAATAAATAAGCCAATAATGACTAAGTGATTCGATAAATCGAAACTTACTTTATGACCAGCCACTTCCAGCGCATTCGTATAGTCAGCAAATAATACTAAGGCGGCAAGTCCGGCAGATCCAATCGCATAACCTTTAGTCACCGCTTTTGTTGTATTGCCAACGGCGTCTAATGGGTCAGTAATATTTCTTACTGACTCTGGCATTTCAGCCATTTCTGCAATACCGCCAGCATTATCGGTAATCGGGCCATATGCGTCGAGGGCTACAACGATTCCCGCCATCGACAACATCGATGTTGCAGCAATCGCAATACCGTAAATACCTGCTAACGCAAATGAACCATAAATAGCAGCACACACAAATAAAACAGGCCATGCGGTGGATTTCATAGAGATGCCTAAACCAGCAATGATATTTGTACCGTGCCCTTTTGTTGATGCCTCAGCAACGTGTTGAACTGGAGCATAGTTGGTACCTGTGTAATATTCAGTAATCCAGACTAAAGCCGCAGTTAAAACAAGACCAATTACCGTACAACCAAATAAACGCAACTGACTACCTGCACCCAATACATCATCAGGAATCAACCAATTCGTTACAAAATAAAATCCAATCAGTGATAAAACTCCCGCAATCATCAATCCCTTATATAAAGCTGGCATGACGTTTTTCATGCCAGGCGTTGCTTTAACAAAACTACAACCAACAATAGATGCCAGAATAGATAAGCCGCCTAGTACTAATGGATAAGTCACTGCAATTGAACCAGCCGTACTGATTTTGAGAGCACCTAAAACCATCGTTGCGATTAATGTCACCGCATAAGTTTCAAATAAGTCTGCGGCCATACCTGCGCAATCACCAACGTTATCACCAACGTTATCGGCAATCACGGCTGGATTACGTGGATCATCTTCTGGGATTCCTGCTTCTACCTTACCCACTAAATCTGCTCCAACGTCAGCACCTTTCGTGAAAATACCGCCGCCTAAACGGGCAAAGATGGAAATTAAGGATGAACCAAATGCTAAGCCAATGAGTGGATGCAAAATCACTGACAGCTCTTTACCAGACCCTTGAGAATCGAGGAACATATAAAAACCCCCAACGCCTAAGATGCCAAGTCCGACCACCAACATACCAGTGATCGCGCCACCTTTAAAGGCTACGTTGAGCGCTTCATTCATACCAACCGTCGCCGCTTGAGCTGTGCGAACATTCGCTTTGACTGAGACATTCATACCAATAAATCCACAGGCGCCAGAAAGAACCGCACCAACCACAAACCCAAGGGCAGTAGTGAGATCTAAAAAGACGCCAATCAGAATTGCCAAAATAACACCGACGATAGCAATCGTGTTGTATTGTCTGGACAAATAAGCAGAGGCTCCTTGTTGAATTGCTCCGGCAATTTCTTGCATACGAGCATTACCAGCATCTTGAGAAAGAATCCAACTTCGAGTCACTAAACCATAAATAACCGCAATAACTCCGCAGAGCATTGCAAAATAAATCCCTATTTGTACTGGTGCCATTTCTTTTAATCTCCGTTTTATAATGAACCGAACCATCTTAGCGATGTGAATTCACATTGACAAGCATTTGGCTTACTCCATAACCCCATTAGTAATTACCCTTATGCTAAACTTAAGCTACTGAATAAAATATCTTTTTTATGATTCGGGTCCTTTCAATAACTATTTTTTTACTTACCTTTGCACACCCAATGGGATGATTGAACAATTATGAGCTTAGACAACGTTACCCCTGGTAAAAATATCCCAAACCACTTTAATGTGATTATTGAAATCCCTATGAATGCCGACCCGATTAAATACGAAGTCGACAAGGAATCAGGTGCCATTTTTGTGGATCGTTTTATGGGTACAGCCATGCACTACCCCTGTAATTATGGGTACGTGCCAAAAACGATCTCCGACGATGGGGATCCGGTGGATGTACTGGTCATTACCCCTTTTCCGTTAATCCCGGGTGTTGTCGTATCTTGTCGGGCGATTGGAATCCTCTTAATGGAAGATGAAGCTGGTGGAGATGCCAAGATCTTAGCGGTTCCAGAGGACAAAATATTATCGATTTATACCCACTGGCAAAAACCAGAAGATATGAATCCCTTACGTCTGAATCAAATCAAACACTTTTTCGAGCACTATAAAGATCTTGAGGCAGGCAAGTGGGTAAAAATTAAAGGCTGGGAAGGTCCGGAATCAGCCCATCAAGAAATTCTGCAAGGGATAGAACGTTATAATAAAAGTTAGTTGGCAAATAGCTTTTTTTACTCATTGACGGAATACCTTGAATACCTCCAAACTCACCATAGCTCTCGCGCAGTGCAATTTTTTACTCGGTGATTTAAAAGGTAATGCCCAAAAAATTCTTGATCAGGCAAAGCGAGCAAGTTTTAGTGGCGCCCAAGTTCTAGTTACTCCAGAGCTCTCTCTTACAGGGTACCCTCCTGAGGACCTTCTCCTTAGAGAAGCTTTCCTAACGGATGTTGATCAGCAACTGGAGATTCTTCGTGAAGAATTAGCCCAGTTCAAAGAACTCTATGTAGTTGTTGGCCATCCCCAACGCCACAAGATTAATCAAGAAATCAAACTATTTAATCAGGCAACGGTATTTTGTAATGGTCAGCTGATTGCCTCTTACTCCAAACAGCTATTACCTAACTCTGAAGTCTTTGATGAAGTGCGCTACTTCACTCCCGGTAATCAAGCCTGTGTTTTTGAAGTGGCTGGCGTTCAACTAGGATTAATTATCTGCGAAGATGCTTGGCACTCAGGGCCAGCCATGCAGGCAAAAAAAGCCGGTGCGGAACTGTTAATTATTCCTAACGCTTCCCCATTTCATATGGAAAAAACTGACCTTCGTTACGAGGTTATTAAAGCTCAAGCGATTCAAACTCGAATGCCAGCAATCTATGTCAATATGGTCGGCGGTCAAGATGAGTTAGTTTTTGATGGCGCTTCTTTTGCCCTCAATGCGCAAGGTGAAATCGTCGATGTCGCACCACAATTTATCGAGTATCTCGGTTTCATTACCTACGCTAATCATCAACTGGAAAAAGGTACCATTACCCCGGAATCAAGTATTGAAAAACAAGTCTATGATGCCCTCGTATTAGGTGTTAAAGACTATATTGGTAAAAATGGATTTCCTGGCGCAATTCTCGGTTTATCAGGTGGAGTTGACTCCGCTCTAGTTCTAGCAATTGCCGTGGATGCCATCGGTGCAGATCGTGTTCGAGCCGTTATGATGCCTTCACGCTATACCGCTGATATTTCGTGGATTGATGCAAAAGATATGGCCGAGCGCCTCCATGTGCAATATGATGAGATCGCCATTGCTCCGATGTTCGATGCCTTTGAATCTTCGCTCGCTAAAGACTTTGCTGGTCTACCCCTTGATGCTACAGAAGAAAACATCCAAGCACGTGTGCGGGGCACTCTATTGATGGCACTCTCGAATAAATCTGGCCGGATTGTTTTAACGACTGGAAATAAAAGCGAAATGGCTGTGGGCTATTGCACACTCTATGGCGATATGGCTGGAGGTTTCGCTGTCATTAAAGATGTTGTCAAAACACTAGTCTATCGTCTTTGCCATTACCGTAACAGTATCTCTCCTGTCATTCCGGAACGGATTATCACCCGCCCACCTTCGGCTGAACTTCGCCCTGATCAAAAAGATCAAGATAGCTTACCGCCCTACGAGATCTTAGATGCCATTCTCGAACACTATATGGAAAATGATGTCCCGATTGAAAAGCTTCTAGAATCGGGTTTCTCGAAAGATGATGTCGAAAAGGTCACCCGACTCATTAAAATCAATGAGTACAAACGCCGTCAATCACCGATTGGCGTGCGGATTACCCATCGTGCATTTGGTCGTGACTGGCGCTATCCAATCACTTCTAAATATCGCGGCTAAGAATTTCTGGTTTTTCGTATTCTCAGTTATCATATTTAAAACACAGGAGATCGCATGAAACTTATTACCGCAGTCATTAAACCCTTTAAATTAGATGAAGTGAGAGAAGCTCTTTCTGAGATCGGAGTTACCGGACTAACGGTGACTGAAGTAAAAGGTTTTGGACGCCAAAAAGGTCATACAGAAATGTATCGCGGCGCAGAGTATGTTGTCGATTTTTTGCCAAAAATTAAAATCGAAATCGTTACCGCATCAGATGATGTCGAGCGCGTGATTGATGCCATTGTTAAAAGTGCTAAGACAGGGAAAATTGGCGATGGCAAGATTTTTGTCACATCCGTAGAGCAAACGATTCGTATACGTACCGGCGAAACCAACGAAAGCGCTGTCTAATCTTGGGCCATAGGCCCAAGATTAATATTTAATGTTTTGTGTTTTTACTGGCTGTACTTCTAGCTGCGGTTGATTTTTTGTTCATATCCGTCGCTTTTTTCAGCATTTCATCGACATGGTTTTCAGCAGTTTCTACAGCTTGATCAACCATCTTACGGCCCTCTTTATAAGCCTTCGCTCCTGCATCATTCATATCTTTGACTAACTTCGATAACTCAGCACCTCCTACTGGCATTTTTTGGGCAGCTTGGTCTACGAAATCAGTTAGAGCCTCGCGCGCTTTTTCAAGGTGCTTATTTGCTTCATCTGCAGTATCATGGCTAACTTGTTTGAGAATTCCTTTAACCTTCGCTTGATAGGCGGTCATGCGCTCCACCGCATCCTGTGTTGCCTGAGCCTGACTTTCTTTGAGTGCCGTAAAGTCATTTTTGGCAGCTAACTTGGCGAGTTGCATAGCATGCTCCATATTCGCTTTTAATTCTTCAGCGTGATGAACGCTTAGTTGCTTTGCTGCCTCCATTAATTTATTGGAAATAGTAAACAACTCTTTCGCTTTTTCTGTACTCCACTGGTTGAAATCATTTTGGCTCATGTCATTCTCCACTTGGTTAGGTTTATTGGCGTTACCTTTTTATTACCGATTTACTCTCACAACAGTATATTAGCCTTTCATGATGAAACAGTACAATAGGGTAAACATGATATTTGCAGATACTCCTTCAAAACGCCGAATTGGCATTATTCTTGGTTCTTTAGTCACTGTTTGTTTTTCTGTGCTCGATGCTGCCGGCAAGTGGCTTTCCACCCATACATCACTCATTGAGATTGTCTGGTTTCGATTTGCCATAGCGGCTGTATTTGCCATCATAGTATTGATTTCACAGGGAAAATGGCAAGGATTTTTCAAAGAAGACTTCCGCACCCAATTGCTTCGAGCGGTCATGATGGTGTCCATGACTTTCTTGAGTTTTGCAGGTCTCAAATACCTTCAACTAGCTCAAGCTAACTCTATCTCATTCTCAACTCCCATCATTATTGCGCTCATCAGCTCTTATTTTTTAAAAGAACATCTGACAATTAATAAATGGATTGCCATCATTGGTGGATTTTCAGGAGTTCTCATTATTCTTGACCCTTTAGGACAAAACTTTCATCCAGCCATGTTTTTTACTTTAGGGCATGCCACAGTTTTTGCGCTCTTTAATATTCTGACGCGCAGAATGGCAAGTACATCCAACCCTGAAATCACTATTGTTTATTCAACTGTCTTACCAACGATTATGCTAGCGCCTTTTGCCCTGAGCCAATGGCAGCCACCAGAACAAAACCTAGACTATCTGATATTTATCGTCGCTGGTCTGTTTGGTTTTCTGGGGCATTACTTACTGGCCTATGCCTATCGCTACGCCAAACCAACCACCATCTCACCTTTCTTTTATCAACAAATGATCTATATGGTCTTTTTAGGGTGGGTCGTGTTCGATCACGTTCCACACATCAACGTTTTATTTGGAGCTATGATAGTAATTGCTTGTGGCTTATATTTACTCTTTATGGAAAATCGGCAAACTCAACATGAAACCATCGAATAAGGTTGCTTTAATTACTGGAGCGGGAACTGGCATCGGTAAAGCTTGTGCCCTCAAGCTTCTCAATAACAATTACCAGGTCGTCTTAGTTGGTCGCCGAGGTGAGTTATTAGAATCTGTTTTAAAGGACCATCAAATCAATCCAGATCAATCAATGGCATATCCTTTAGATATCAGCCAAGCGAATCAAGTACAAGCTTTATTTTCGAAGATCAAAGATCGATTTGGACGCCTCGATGTTCTTTTTAATAATGCTGGTAGAGGCACCCCTGCCATGCCCTTCGATGAAATCCCGGTCGAGATGTGGCAAGATACCGTAGGAACCAATCTGACTGGTTCGTTCCTATGCGCTCAAGCAGCTTTCAAAATGATGCGTGAACAAACTCCACAAGGTGGCCGTATTATTAATAATGGCTCTATTTCTGCGCACGCACCACGCCCATTTTCGGCCCCATACACAAGCACCAAACATGCCATCACAGGCTTAACAAAGTCAATTGCACTTGATGGCCGTGCCTACAATATTGCCTGTGGACAAATTGATATTGGCAATGCCGCAACCGAAATGACAGATCGTATGGCCAGTGGCATTATTCAAGCCAATGGCAGCATTCAAGCAGAAGATCGCATGCCCGTTGAAGAAGTTGCGAATGCTCTGTTACATATGAGTAATTTGCCACTAGAAACCAACATTCTGTTTATGACTATCATGGCTACCAAAATGCCCCTCGTGGGCCGGGGATAAACGAGGACATCAAAAATTCAAGAAGCTTTCATCATTTTCATGGATAATTAAGTCTTTAAGAAAATTGAAGTTCTAAAGGAATCATCATGAATGAGTGGCACAACCAACCAAAAGAAGTTATTAACAAAAAAGTTATCACCTTAATCGTGATGTTTGCCGTCGCAACCTGTTTAGCTATCTTATTTGCAATTACAGCGGCACATATTGGGTATGTTTTCGGATAATATTTAGTCAGTTACAGAGTGGCGCGATTGCCACTTTTTAATAATTCGGCCAGAGATGTTGAGGGATAAGGGTCGATACAGCACGATACAGACAATCACCAACGGGTAAACGATCAACCATAATTCTACCCAATGCCCGATTAATCCCGTCCAGCCATATTTCAGTAGACTAATACCGAGTGTGATTGTCAACGACATAAAAAAACCCATCACAATCGCAAATACTAAAGCCGCAAGGGTAAACATAAAATTCTTTCAAAAAAGTGTTTGAGCAATTATCCACTATTGAACACAATGGATACTCAATAGCTCAGCCTGCTTGATTACAGCATCCGGCATTTTTTCTTGGCCATGAATAACCCTTCGCATTAATTCCACATGACTTGACACATCCAAGCCTGAAAGATTTTGTGCGTCAGCAAATCGAAACTCTTCCGTTTTACTCACCTGACCGCCATCTTTGAAGAATATCATCTCAGGAAGCCGCGTCAAAGAGCACGTTGGCTCTCCCTCATGCCCCCTCATCAATACCAAATGACTAGGTCGAATGGCGAAATATTGCTCTAAAATCTTGGGGTATTCAGGATGTGTGTAATTGACAATTTGCCACGCATTATTTGGAGCCGGATTGATCAATTTGGCTAATACATGTCCCGAGTTACGCAATCCTAACTGCCGACGAATGTCTAAAACTTCTTGTAAAGCAGGGCAAACGCTCGCTAAAGGTAAAAAGTAAGGCAATGTTTGATCGACGATTGTTTGACTTGATAGATCAACGAGAATAGGCCAGTCTAATTGTTGAAAAATTTCAAAAGTAGTGACCCGATCTGGATCACTCCGAACTCCTTGCACGATGACTAAAAACCCCAACTTGGTCAATTGCATTGCCAGCAAAGGGGTGAGGTTCGTATTTTTTCGAGAGCCATTGTAAGATGGCAACACTATCGTGCGGGAGGACTGATCAGCTCGGTGAAGAGGCTTCATCTGCCCTGATACGGCGTCCATAAACCCAGCTAATTCAAGAGCGGTCTCACCTTTCATTCGCATGGCAATACAAAAGGCACCCAACTCGATCTGCGAAACTTCTTTCGATAAAATTTTCTGAAAAACTAGCTGAGCCTCTTCTTGACTTAAATCAGAAGCTCCCTTAACTCCACGCCCAATTCGTCGAATTACCGAGCTAATGCTCATGCTAAAGCACCGCTGGGCCCTTTAACATTTACTAGAAAAGTTTGAATCATTTTTTTTATCTCGGGTTTACAAGAACCACAGTTCATTCCACATTTTGTCTTATCCTGTAAATAATCAAAACAAGTTTGAAAGTCACGAAGATTCGACATTTGCAAGGATTGTAGTACTTTGTCCTCTGTAACATGAAAGCAATTACAAATAGGCCTCCCCATGATTTGAACTGCTATTGGTGGCTTCTTTGTGGGCGCTAAAATCAAACGCCCTAGATTGCTAGGATTGATCCCTTGCTCCAGATAGGCTTTTAGCCATGGCAAGCTTTGGAGATGTTCTTTTGCGCCAGAGACAATCACCGCTTTGAGTGAAGTCTCTATCCGAACCATGCGCATTGCCCCTAAACGACTGTCTTGATAACCCATGACAGAGGACTCTGCACTGGTCAATCTGAAAAGTTGTGCGATTTTTTCAATCGTTAACAACACATTTACATCTTTACGTAAGTAAGGATTTTCTTCATTAGCCGCCCTAAAGAAAATACCAACCTCATCTTGATCCTGCTCTCTACCAAACAATGTTGCATAAGCACTTCCAAAATACGCGTACAGACCTTTTAATTCTTCTAATATAGCCAATACCTTTGTTTTTGGAAAATAGGCAAATGCCACAAAATGCCAAGGTAAATTGGCTTTTAAAATTTTGACTGCAGCGTACTTTAACTCAGGCTGCTCAGAAACCGGATCAAAGATGGGTGATGTTAGACCATTAACTCCCTTACCAAAAACCTTGCCAGAATTACCTGAAATAAATTCCGAGCCCCAATGCATCGCAATAAATACTTGTGATGGCCTTACATCTGCCGATATTTTGATTGGAAAAGTCTCACTCCCTTGGCGACTTGTTATATGCGCTAAGTCTCCATCCTCCATCATCAATCGACTAGCATCTTTGGCTGAGATTTCCATATAAGGTTCAGGAACATGAGCAAATAAGGTCCCCAAAAGTCCTGTTCGACTCATGCCGTGCCAATGATCCCTTAATCTTCCTGTATTGAGCGTGAATGGAAAACGTGCACTAACCGGTTGAGGTGAGTCTAAATACGTTATTGCAACAAATTGCGCTTTACCTGAAGGCGTTGGGTAGACGCCATCGGTATACAACCTTTTTTTACCGGTAGTTGACCCTAATGGCATCGGCCACTGTTGTGGACCATGCACATCAAGAATTTGATAACTCAATCCAGTGATATCTAAATCACGCCCTTTCGTTGACTCGCGATGCTCATTCCAAATATCTTCAACAGTCTTATAAGGGAAAAGTGTATCAACACCCACTAATCTTCTTGATGGTAATATTTTTTCTAAAAGTTTCGCTACACCTAAAGCGATTTCCCAATCATGTTTTGATTGTCCATAAGAAGCAATCGCGGGTCTAACAAGAGAAATTCTACGTTCAGAATTTGTTACCGTTCCGACTTTCTCTGCCCACGTCGTTGCCGGCAATAACACGTCAGCATATTGACAGGTTGCGGTGTTTTTAAAAGCTTCTTGGACAACCACAAACTCCGCATTTTGTAAGGCTTCATGAACCTGATTTTGATCTGGCATCGACTGGGCAGGATTCGTACAAACTATCCAAATAGCTTTGAGTTTTTTAGTACGTAATGCCTCAAACATGGGAACAGCAGTTAATCCAGGTTGATCAGGCACACTGGTTAGCCCCCAAAAATTAGCCACCTCTTCTCGATCTTGTGGGTTTTTTAAATTACGGTGCGCTGATAATAAGTTCGCGAGCCCACCAACCTCCCTACCACCCATCGCATTCGGTTGTCCTGTCAATGAAAATGGTCCGGCTCCAGGTTTACCAATTTGCCCGGTGGCCAGATGAAGATTGATTAAAGTACTATTTTTCGCAGTTCCCGATGAGGATTGATTTAAGCCCTGACAATATAAGGATAAGGTCGCTGGAGATTGGGAAAACCATTGACTAGCGAGATATAAGTCTTGCTCAGTAATACCACAAATTTGTGCGACCGCTTTTGGCGTGTAATCACGCACAACATTTTTCAGCGCATCAAACCCTTCGGTGTACGTGTCAATATAGCGAGTATCTAACCAGTTCTCCCACAGCATAATGTGTAACATGCCATGATGTAAAGCAACGTCAGTTCCTGGTGAAATTTGAAGAAATAAATCAGCCTCAGAGGCCGTTGTTGTTTTACGAGGATCAACAACAATTACTTTTAGTTGCGGATTTTTAACTTTTGCCCGCTCTATTCTGCGATATAAAATTGGATGTGCATAAGCGGTGTTTGAGCCCGTAATCAGAATGACCTGAGCATGGTCAATATCTTCATAACATGCTGGCGGTGCATCCATGCCTAGTGTTTGTTTGTAACCAGCAACAGCACTCGACATACATAGTCTTGAATTGGTATCAATGTTATTAGTACCAATTAAGCCTTTGGCTAATTTATTAAAGATGTAGTAATCTTCCGTCAAAATTTGTCCGGAAACATAGATTCCAACTGAGTCAGGTCCATGTTGCAAAATGGTTTGAGAAAATCGCTCGGCAACTGTTTGGAATGCGCTCTCCCAAGAAATAGGGATACCTGCAGTGCGGGGATTTTCTTTTCGATCTAATCGCAGGGTTGGTTGACCCACCCTTGTTTGCGATTGTAAGTGAGCCGCTGCCGTTAAGTGTAGCGTAGATCCTTTAGTACATAACTGACCAAAGTTCGCTGGATGATCAGGGTCGCCTTTAACGCCAATAACCTGCTCTAGTCCTTGAACATTTTTGTCAGTTGTAACAATGACTCCACAACCAACACCACAATAAGGACAGGTGGTTTTGGTTTCACGCATGACTCTGAAGTTCAGATCGCTTAAAATAGACCATGCTCTCTCGAATATCTGTCGTAAATGTTTTTACACAACCCTCATCTGGAGCTTGTGCACATCCATCCTCTAACTGAATATTCCATGCATGCAAAGGACAAGTGACAGATTTGCCATGAACAATACCTTGCGAAAGTGGTCCACCTTTATGAGGGCATCGATCCAAAACAGCAAATATTTCATCATTTTTAACCCGAAAAATAGCGATTGGTCCCGCTGGAGTTTGAAAAACTCTAGCGCCTAATTCTGGCAAGTCATCAACCGAGACAATCGCTATCCATTCATTCAAAGCAGATAAACTAGACATCAGATAATTCCTGACTCTTAATCGGAATAAACTGTCGAATATCAACACCCGCTCGCTCAAACTCTTTCCATGGATCGGGAGCGTCCTTTAAATCAAATAACAACCTTGCATATAGTTGTTGACGATTTTCTGAGTCATTAATAATTTTTTCTGTAATGTAATCCATTCCTACACGAGATACATAATGTACAGTTCGATCTAAGTACCAAGCTTCTTCGCGATATAACTGTAAAAAAGCTCCCGCATACTCACGTACCTCTTCATCAGTTTTTACTTTGCATAAAAATTGAGCAACCTCAGTTTTAATACCCCCATTGCCAGCAATATAAATTTCCCACCCAGACTCAACCCCAATGACGCCAACATCCTTAATGCCTGCTTCTGCGCAATTACGAGGACAGCCTGAGACAGCTAGTTTGACCTTATGAGGCGCATACATACCAAACAACATACGCTCTAAATCCACTCCCATGCGCATGGATGATTGAGTGCCAAAACGACAATGTTCATCGCCTACGCAAGTCTTTACTGTGCGTATGGATTTACCATAAGCATGTCCGGAAGGCATATCTAACTCTTTCCAAACTGCAGGTAAATCTTCCTTCTTAACGCCCAATAAATCAATGCGTTGTCCACCAGTCACCTTAACCGTCGGCACTTCATATTTTTCTGCAACATCAGCAATTCTTCTGAGCTCAGCTGGAGTTGTAATCCCGCCAAACATTCTCGGAACCACCGAGTATGTTCCATCTTTTTGAATATTGGCATGCGCTCTCTCGTTGATAAATCGTGATTGCGGATCATCTTTTGCTTCGTGCGGCCATGTGGAAATCAAATAATAATTCAGCGCTGGCCGACAGGTCGCACACCCATTAGGCAATTTCCAGTTTAAAAATTTACGAACTTGGTCTTGGTTAATTAAATGCTCTTTACGAATCGCCGCTCTTACCTCATCGTGCGAGGCATCTGTACAACCACAAACTGCTTTCTTACGGGGTGTGGCTGAATAATCAGAGCCCAATACATTCATAAGAATTTGTTCAACTAATCCAGTACATGAGCCACAAGAACTACTCGCCTTTGTACATTTTTTGACTTCATCTAAAGTAAATAAACCCTGATCACGAACTGCTTTAACGATCGTCCCTTTAGTAATCCCATTGCAGCCACATACCTCATCCGTATCTTTCATACCCGCAGCTTTATCATGCCCTTGATGCCCAACATCACCAATATTGGTCTCACCAAACATCAAGGTTTCTCTGATTTGAGAAATATCTTGTTGATCACGCATCAACTTAAAGTACCAAGTACTGTCAGCTGTATCACCAAACATACAAGCCCCGATTAATCGGTCATCTTGAATCACTAATTTTTTATACACGCCACCATTTGAGTCATTAAGAGTAATTTCTTCAACGCCATCACCCCCCATAAAATTTCCAGCAGAAAATAAATCAATGCCAGTCACTTTGAGCTTTGTTGATGTCACCGAGCCCTGATAATTACCTATACCCTGCTGTGCTAAGTGACTAGCACAAACTTTAGCCTGCTCAAATAATGGTGCAACTAAACCATAACTAATTCCTCGATGACTAGCGCACTCACCAACGGCATAAACACGTGGATCAAATGTTTGCATCGTATCACTAACAACAATACCCCGATGACAATGAAGTCCAGCAGATTCAGCTAACGCCGTATTCGGTTTAATACCTGCCGCCATGACCACTAAATCTGCTGAAATTTCGAGTCCAGTTTTCAGCCTCACCTTGGCTACTCGATCATTTAGTTGATTAGGTATCAACGCCTCAGTGTGGGCACCTAATAAAAAATGTAGGCCTTTCTCTTCAAGAGATTGCTGCAGAAGCTTTGCCGCTGTTTCATCTAATTGGCGCTCCATCAACCAAGGCGCCAAATGAATCACCGTAACATTCATGCCACGTAAAGCCAACCCATTAGCTGCCTCGAGACCTAGCAAGCCTCCACCAATTACAACTGCATTTTTGTGAGTTTTGGCAGTATCAATCATCTCATTCGTATCTTTAATATCCCGGTACGAAATAACGCCAGGCAAATTGTTGCCAGGTATCGGTAAAATAAACGGCAGAGAACCTGTTGCAAATAAGAGTCTGTCGTAATCTTCACGAGTGCCATCCTCAGCAACCACGTATTTTTCTTTACGATTAATCTGAGTTACTTTTTTACTTAAATGCAATCGAATCTTATTCTGAGCATACCAATCTATATCATTCAAAATGATTTGATCTAAAGTTTGCTCACCTGAAAGAACTGGAGACAACAAAATACGATTGTAATTAGGATGTGGTTCCGCACCAAAGATCGTGATTTCATATAAATCCGGCGCCATTTTCAATAACTCTTCAATGGTCCGCACTCCTGCCATACCATTGCCGATCATCACGAGTTTAGTTTTGTTCATGCTTTAATCTTGAAGCTATCAGCATAGGCACTTGGATTTTGTCCATTCCAAACCACGCCATCAAACAACTTACTGGAACGCATCTCTGATTTTGGTAATGGCGTCTTTGTAGCTTCCGCCGCCTGTTTGTATACCGCGATATTGTTCACTTTCTTAGCCACCTCTAAATAATTAGGATGTTCCTTGAGTAAGCCCCAACGTTTATGCTGAGTCATAAACCACATCCCGTCTGAAAGATACGGGAAATTAACAGCCCCGTCGTTATAAAACTTCATCGCGTTGGGATCGTCCCAAGCTTTTCCAATACCGTTGTTATAGCGCCCCATCATACGATCTTGAATGACGTTTATATCCGTATTAACAAATGATGGCGCACTAACCACCTCAGCAGTCTCATGCTTAGATTTTGCCGATGAATCAATATATTTAGATGCTTCCAGTATGGCGGAAGTCACTGCTCTAGTGGTGTTTGGATATTTCTTCACAAAGTCAGCCGTAGTCCCCAAAACTTTTTCAGGGTGATTCGGCCAAATTTCTTGTGTCGTTATGGCGGTAAATCCAATACCATCAACAATGGCACGCGCATTCCAAGGCTCTCCAACACAATAACCATCCATATTACCGCTTCGCATATTGGCCACCATTTGCGGAGGAGGCACAGTAATCATCTTGGCATCCTTAAATGGATTTATTCCATAATGAGCCAACCAATAATATAGCCACATAGCATGCGTACCTGTTGGAAAAGTTTGCGCAAACGTATACTCACGCTTTTCTTTATCCATCAAATTTTTTAATTTCTCCCCATCTGTAACACCTTTTTGATACAAGGCTTTTGAAAGAGTAATCGCCTGACCATTATTGTTCAGCGTCATCAATATATTCATATCTTTTTGTTGACCGCCAATGCCTAATTGCAGGCCATAAACAAGCCCATACAAAATATGTGAAAGATCATTCTCTCCATTGACTAATTTATCTCTAATCGCTGCCCAGGACGCTTCTTTCGTTGGGATAATCTTAACGCCATATTTTTTATCTAACCCAAGATGGTTAGCCATCACTACTGAAGAGCAATCTGTCAATGCAATAAAACTTACCTTCACATCGGTTTTTTCAGGAGCGTCAGATCCAGCCGCCCACGCACCAGCTTTTACTAAAGGGTCAATTAAGCTAATTAAACTAACTGCGCCGATTGATTTTAAAGTTGAGCGTTTTGAAGAACTAAGCTGTGGCTCTGTGCTAGATGGGTCAGTTAAATGATTTTTAGGTGGCATATTTTTCATAAAGTCCTCACGTTTGAACATATCTCTACCATAAGGATTTATAAAATAAACGTCTTTAGAATTGCTTTAAATTGGTGCGTTATTTTCAAGATGGGGAACTCATTCCTTTTTTTGGTGCTTATTTATTTTCGGGTCATGATAAAGAATTTATAAAGGAGTCATGTCCAATATGAATCTTTTCTCTCCGTGCGCTAAGAATGCCCCTAAATCGGGCGTGTACCTGATTGGTGCAGGCCCTGGAGCATTTGATCTCATAACAGTTCGTGGTGCCCAAATTCTAGCAAATGCTAATGTCGTGTTTTGTGATGCCTTGGTTGACCCTAAAATGCTCGAATGGTGTCCACAAGCTGAAATTGTCCTTGTGGGCAAGCGTTGCGGAAAATATTCAACAGCTCAAAAATTTATCAACCGTCAATTGGTTCTAGCCGCAGAAAAAAAAGATGTCATTGTCCGTCTTAAAGGCGGTGATCCTTTAATTTTTGGCCGTGCCAATGAAGAAATTGATGCGCTTAAATCGGCAAACATATATTTTGAAATTGTACCGGGCATCACCACCGCATTAGCTGCTTGCGCAGAATTAAAACAGCCTCCCACTGCAAGAAATATTAGCCGTACGTTAAAAATTACGACGTTACCAAGCCATCTGAACTATGAAGATCAAGATACACAGATTTATTACATGGGTCGTGAACAACTCCCCCAAATTGCAAAAGAGATGATTGCCCAAGGCTACGCCTTATCTACGCCCGTTTGCCTAGTAGAATCTGTCAGCCTGCCACATCAAAGGTCATTTGGTACCTGTTTAGAAGAGTTACTCCACTTTCAACAAGAAAATGTATTCCATGAAAAAAAACCAGTCATCGTTCTCATTGGAGAAGTTTATAAGAATGCTGCAGACGAATTAACGCCATTAATTCCCTCGCTAGAGCAGCAGGTTCGGGCATACATAGGCAACTAACGAAAACCACACTGTTAAAAATATATATGAATACTCTAAAACCCATTAATCAGAATTACTTTTTTGAAAGACAACTATGAAGTCGCTATCTGTTAAAACGAAAGGTATTTTTCTTTCGATATTGATTTTAATGTTCTCACTTTTTTTATGGCATGTAGCAACAACACCAAAAACCTCAAGAATTGCTGCTGCCGCATCAGCGAATGCTGGCAACTCTGCCGAATATAACTCTCTAATGGGGAACGGCAACAATATGGATGGAGCTGTTAAATCTGGATTCCCTACCCTTACACAAATGGGAAAGACCATCTATGAAAAATTATCACATCCGTTCTACGATAACGGCCCTAACGATAAAGGTATCGGGATTCAACTCCTATTTTCTTTGGGTCGTGTTGGCCTAGGATTCTTTTTGGCAATGATTATCGCTTTACCTTTAGGATTTTTAATCGGTATGTCGCCACTCATCTACCAAGCCTTAAACCCCTTTATTCAAATCTTAAAGCCCATCTCCCCACTTGCCTGGATGCCTATTGCTCTTTACACCATCAAAGACTCTTCGATTTCCGCCATCTTTGTTATCTTTATTTGTTCTATTTGGCCCATGTTAATTAATACCGCTTTTGGCGTTGCTAGCGTTCGTAAGGAGTGGCTTAATGTTGCAAAAACCTTAGAGGTAACCCCATTACGTAAAGCGTTTTTGGTTATCCTACCGGCTGCAGCGCCAACGATTCTAACTGGGATGCGTATTTCTATGGGTATCGCATGGCTCGTGATTGTTGCGGCTGAAATGCTAGTTGGTGGAACAGGAATTGGTTACTTCTTGTGGAATGAATGGAATAACCTATCCCTGTCGAGCGTTATCTTTGCCATTTTATTAATTGGTACTGTGGGTATGCTACTGGATGCCTTATTCGGACAACTTCAAAAATGGGTTTCATATGCGGACTGATAAAGCTTTTTTACAAGTACAAAATTTAAGTAAATCATATAACCCCAATGGGCCACCGGTCTTCGATGGCATCAACTTTGAGATTCAAAAAGGCGAATTCATTTGTATTATTGGTCACTCTGGCTGTGGTAAAACAACCATCCTCAACGTCTTAGCGGGACTTGAAAAAGCGAGTTCAGGCTACGCATTTATGCTTGAACGTGAAATTAAAGGCCCTGGTCTAGAACGTGGTGTCGTATTTCAAGGACATGCCTTAATGCCCTGGATGACGGTGATAGAAAATGTAAGTTTTGCGATTAAATCCAAGTTTCCAGATTGGTCAAAATCGCAAATTGAAGAACAGGCAAATAAATATTTGCAATTAGTCGGTCTGCATGGCGCTAATAAGAAAAAACCATCTGAACTCTCAGGCGGCATGAAGCAGCGCGTAGGTATTGCAAGAGCCTTTGCAATTGAACCACAAATGCTCCTCTTAGACGAGCCGTTTGGCGCCTTAGATGCTTTAACAAGAGGGGTGATTCAAGATGAGTTACTAAAAATCTGTCAAGAAACCCATCAAACTGTTTTTATGATTACACATGATGTTGATGAGGCCATCCTCTTATCCGACCGCATCTTACTGATGAGCAATGGACCTAATGCAAAGATCGCTGAAATTGTCATCAACACATTACCAAAAAATCGGCAACGCTCTACCCTGCACAAAGAAGCGCTGTATTACCCAGTTCGAAATCACTTGGTAGACTTTTTAGTCAACCGTTCAAAACAGCTTCAAGCAGAAGCAGCAAATGGTAAGTCGTTAGATGGTTACCAACCCATCATCGTCCAACCTGGTATTGAAGAATCAATTAACGTATAAATGAAAGGGATGTTATGAATCGTGTCTTAGTAACAGAAAAAATCATGAACCAAAAAGTTCTAAAAGGAATGAAGTGGGCGGATATCGCAACCGCTATTGGAGAATCAAAAGAATGGGTGACAGCAGCCTGCCTTGGTCAAATGACTTTTACTAAAGCTCAAGCTGAAGTGGCTGGAGAGCTATTTGGTTTAACCGATGAAGAAATGGCTTGGTTACAAATTGTTCCTTATAAAGGGTCCCTTCCTAGCGCAGTTCCAACAGATCCACTCATTTACCGTTGGTATGAAATTGTGAGTGTTTATGGAACAACCATTAAAGAGCTAATTCATGAAGAATTTGGGGATGGAATTATGAGCGCAATCGATTTCTCAATGGATATCGCCCGCGAACCTGATCCTAAAGGTGATCGCGTACACGTGGTTCTATCTGGTAAGTTTTTACCCTATAAAACTTATTAAAACTCACATCAACCCCTATAAAGTCAGCCTATTACGCACAGTTCATTAAAATAGATTATTCTTAACTTATCTATTGATATGGACTGTTCTTATGATGTATAAACGCTCAGCCTCGGCAAGAGGCTACGCAGATCACGGTTGGCTTAAATCCTTCCACAGTTTTTCTTTTGCGGATTATCACGACCCCGAGTTTATGGGGTTTGGTCCGCTGCGTGTCATTAATGAGGATTGGATCGCCGCTGGAAAAGGTTTTGGCACTCATGGCCATAAGGATATGGAAATCATTACCTACGTACTTGAGGGTGAGTTAGCCCATAAAGATAATATGGGCAATGGTAAGGCTATTTACCCTCATGAAGTTCAACGCATGAGTGCTGGTAAAGGCGTGATGCATAGTGAATACAATCATGCTGAGGGACAAACAACCCATCTTTTACAAATTTGGATACAACCAGATGTAATTGGCGCTCCTCCGAGCTATGAACAAACCATGTTTCCTCCAGAAGAAAAACGCGGTAAGTTACGCTTAGTCGCCTCTCCGAATGGAGAACTCAACTCTGTAACAATCCACTCAAACACGAAGTTATTTGCGGGTCTGTTAGATGGTACTGAAACGATTCAACATTCCTTAGCGGCAGAACGTATTGCTTACCTGCATGTGGCTAAAGGAAAATTGGTTGTCAATGGAGAATCTGTAGAAGCTGGGGACGCCCTCATGATTGCACAAGAAGATCACATCAACCTGTCGCATGGCGAGGATGCTGAAGTACTCTTGTTTGATTTACCAAAGGCGGCTCAACCTCGTATGGCGTCACATCAATAAGGCAGGCTTTTTGAATACGATGCCCGCATTGTTTGTTGGTCATGGCAGCCCCATGTACGCTATCGAGCCCAACATTCATACTCAAGCTTGGGTAAGTCTGGCCAAAAAGATACCGAAACCCACTGCTATTGTGATGATCTCAGCACATTGGTTAACAAGAGGAATTTGGATTACAGCTATGGATAAACCCAAAACAATTCATGATTTTGGTGGTTTTCCACAAACTTTGTTCGATATTGAATATCCCGCACCAGGATCTCCTGGACTTGCCCAGCATATCAAAGGACTCCTAACCCCGCAGTTTACCAACGTCACTCTTGAAGAATCCGAGTGGGGTATCGATCATGGCTCATGGTCAGTTCTGAAATATATGTATCCTCAGGCTGATATACCAGTGATACAAATGAGTATTGATGCTTCATTAACGCCGGACCAACACGTTGCGTTAGGTCGTAAATTACAAATTCTTCGTGATGAAAATATACTCATTATTAGTAGCGGCAATATCGTACACAATCTCCAACTCATCGCCTGGAAAAACAATATTCCTACTCCACCTTGGTCAATTCAATTTAACGATTTTTTTAAGATGCATTTGTTAAATAATGATTTAGGCCCACTCATCGATTGGCAATCCGCTGGACCAGATGCGCAATTAGCGATTCCAACTCCTGAGCACTATTTACCAGCACTCTATACCTTCGGTTTAAAAAAACCATCAGAATCTGCTTATATCTTTACCGATGGCATCGAAATGTCCTCTATTAGCATGCTAAGCTTTGTTTATGGCATGCCATCAACCCAATAGAAAGAACCATCATGGGATATGATTTAATTTTCACCATTCTGACAGTCGCTCCACCCCTTATTTTGGCAATTACTTTGCACGAAGCGGCGCATGGTTATGCAGCAAAATATTTTGGTGATTACACAGCATATTCAATGGGGCGCGTTACACTGAACCCACTCAAACACGTCGATCCAGTTGGTACTTTTTTAATTCCACTCATTTTAAAATTATCAGGATCACCTTTTTTATTCGGTTACGCAAAACCAGTACCTGTCAATTTTTCTGCTCTCAATCACCCAAAGCGAGATATGATTTGGGTCGCTCTCGCAGGACCAGCTTCGAATTTTATCCAAGCGTTCATTTGGTCAATCCTATTTTCACTGATCCACCTCAGTATGGATAATCCCTTTTTAATAGAAATGGCTAAAGCCGGAATCTATTGGAATGTCGTATTGGCTATCTTTAATTTATTCCCCATTCCACCCCTCGATGGCGGGAGAATTTTAGTAGGCCTTTTGCCATATCAACAAGCTCGGGCACTTTCCAAAGTTGAGCCGTACGGTTTCTTTATCGTTATAGGATTATCATTCGCTGGAATTTTGGGTAGCTTATGGTTGGAGCCTCTCATGAGTTTGTCGTTTCAAATTTTAGATCTATTCATCATCCAGTAGTTCGTAACGTCTGAATACGTTCACGACATTCCCCAATGTGACCTAAAAGATCATAAAGATCTTTATTGTTTAATTGAGAGACTCGTAGTCCAAGAGTTCTTTCTTGAAGGATACGTAACTGCTGATCAATCTTCACTTCATCAAATTGCCCGCTTCGAATGATACCTTCTATCGATTTCAACTCTTTATAAATCACGGCAAATTTCAACTTGACACGATAGGCAATAATCCCAGGCACGAAATTCACAACCGGAATAAGAATTGCCAACAGTGGAATAGCAACGCGAAGAATTCGATCAACCCAGACAGCGAACCAAAACGGCAAATAACGGTGTAAGAAGCTAGGGCCCTCTCGCATCACCTTTTGTGAGTCCTCATTGTTTGTAAAGCTTAAATGATTAGGATTAGGAAAATGTTTTTCTTCACTCAATACATCGGGCTTGGATAATAACTCCTGAGAAATATCAATAACTAATGAAACAATAGCAGGATGAATGTCATTTCTTGCAACAATTTCTGCCGTTGGTGCTAATAACAAAATATCACGGTCAGGTGAGTCATTTAGAATATTTAATGTGGATCTTTTGACATTGACTACCGTTAAACCATTCATTTTTATGGGATAACCATACGCCTTCGCTAAAGACATGATCTTTAAATGAGGATCAGAAAATATCTTTTGCATAATCTCCGCGCGATCATTGACACAAATAAACATGACATCAATGTCGCCAGATTGCAACTTCTTTAATGAGTCGTCGGTATTGAGCCCCAGAATATTAGGTCCTTCAGGAGTAATATTTTCTAAAGAAAATATTTTTTCGACAAGATTGCGAGTTCCACTCCCCTGAATTCCAATCGACATTTTTTTCTTAACGATTTCGCCAATCTTTTCAGGAGGTCGCCCCAAAGATTTAAAAGAATCCTCCCGATAAACTACCCACAATGGTTCAAAAAATACTCCGGCCAAAGATTCTAATTGTGGATATTGCTTCGCCGACCCTGTCCCTGACTGTATAAGAGCTATATCAACTTTTTTACTAGAGTCATTAATGAGTTCTAAATTTTCAACTGACCCCTTCGTGGATAAAACCTCAACTTGAATGCCATATTTCTCAAACTCGGCTTTATATAAATTACCTAATCGATAATATTGACCTGTTTTGCCACCAGTAGCGATGACAATTTTTCGCGGTGGGGCTGGTACCAAATAATGTAATGCCAACACAATCATCAAGATGACTGCAATAACTGCTGTTGCTATATATTTTGTCAAATTCATTCTTGTCCATTTCTACCAATTAGTTGTCGAAGCTGCTTTCCAATAATCCCCTAAACCTTCAAAATGATCATTAAGATAATTTTCTGCATCTGATGTTAATAAAGCGTTAGGCTCTAAATGAAGTAGATTTTTACCAAGAGGCATTGCCACCCCATGTTCATTTCTTCTAATGATAGCATTTGCATCAAGTTGCGAAGTATGCGAAAACCCAGCAGCCACTAATAACTCGCCTAAAGCTACCAAGGTATTTTGATGATAATGAAATACTCGATGCGACTTATCCTCCGGATCCAGCGCCCTTTGACGCATCGCGTCTTGTGTTGCAACGCCAGTAGGACACAAATCGGTATGACAACTTCTGGCCTGTATACAACCCACCGCAAACATAAATCCACGTGCCGAGTTACACCAATCTGCACCAATAGCACAAGCCCTCGTAATATCAAAGGCAGAAATAATCTTGCCCGCAACCCCTAACTTCACTTGATCACGCAGACCAGCTCCAATCAAGGACATATGAACCATCCGTAAAGCATCTCTCATTGGGGTACCCATATGATCGACAAACTCAACTGGTGCCGCACCTGTGCCACCTTCACTACCATCTATCACAATAAAATCGGGAGTAATCTTTGTTTCAAGCATGGCTTTAACAATGGCAAACCACTCATGGAGTTTTCCAATACAAAGCTTAAATCCGATTGGCTTACCTCCAGATAGCTCTCTGAGCTGAACAATAAATTGCATCAACTCTAGCGGTGTATCAAAGGCAGAATGCCCTGCCGGAGAAACACAATCTACACCCATCGGAATACCTCGGGCCTTAGCGATTTCAGGTGTAATTTTTGCGGCAGGTAAAACACCTCCATGTCCAGGCTTAGCTCCTTGGGAGATCTTAATCTCAATCATTTTGATCTGCGGCTCACAGGCAACCTGAGAAAACTTGACGGGATCAAATTTGCCCTCGGCTGTTCTGCATCCAAAATATCCTGACCCTAACTCCCAAATCAAATCACCGCCATAACGACGGTGATAGTCAGATACAGATCCTTCTCCCGTATCGTGTGCGAACCCACCCATTTTAGCGCCCTTATTTAACGCCATAATGGCATTACCAGATAGGGATCCAAAACTCATCGCTGAAACATTAAATACCGAAATCGAATATGGTTTTTGACATTGAGGGCCACCGACTAACACCCGTAAATTTTCTGGTTGGATATGTGGCTTTGGACTAATCGTGTGCATCAACCACTCTGTACCATTTTGGTAAATATCCTCAATCGTACCAAGCGGTCTTTTGTCCGATGCCCCTTTAGCACGTTGATAAACTAACGCGCGCTGATTTCTAGAAAAAGGTAACTTCTCAGTATCTGACTCTAATAGATATTGCCGAATTTCAGGGCGAAAGGTTTCAAATAAAAACCGTAAATGCCCTGCGACCGGGTAGTTTCGCAAAATCGCATGCTTTTTTTGCGTGATATCAGAAAAACCGACCACGCTTAAAAATACTAAGCCACCACTCAATAGAAAGTTCTTAACATTATAAATTCCAGCATAAATCTCAAGAACATAAACAATAGCAAAAAATATACATAGCCACCAGGGAACATACCTTGAAAAAATACGCAAAGTTTTGATCATGAGTTAGTTTACCTAGCTTCCTAAAGAGTCTTTAAGGCATTTTTTAATATGAGCCTCTTTTGCCGCACCATTCGTTCTTTTACTAATATCGTCATTTTCACAGGCAAGGCGAGCATCTTTTTCACATTTTTTAATAAAACTATTTTTAGCGGCGCCGTTCAGCTTTTTCTCAGCCGCCTTCATTTCACAACTGTTGTCAGCATAAGCAATATTGAGGGCGAATAAAGCAGCAACAGCCAATACGATTGATTTCATGATGTCTCCTATGATGAATGCATTCAACCTTAACAAAGATTGATGAATATTTTAATAAATGGTCAAAAATTCTTTTTTGACTCAATAAATAATATTACAGCCCCTACCGCTAAGCAAGCAACTCCATATAAAGCACCCCAACCTGAATAAGCAATACTCGACCAGAGTAACCAAGCTACAGTCAGAACAAATAGAATGGGTAATACAGGATAAAAAGGAACTGGACAAGGAATCACTAGCCCAGGATTTTTTCTCCGTAAAATAAAGATGGAAATTCCAATCAATAAAATAAAAAACCAAAATACTGGGGCGGTAAACTCTACTAAGGATTTAAAACTTTCACGCTCTAAAGATGCGCCTAAAATCAGAATAATAGCAATCAAGCATTGCAAAAAAATAGCTTTTCTAGGGGTTCCAGAAACGTGCCACTCACCAATCCAAGAAAATATCTTCCAATCTTGCCCTAAGGCAAAACTACTTCTCGAGCCAAAAATAATCGTTGCATTAATCGAATTTAAACAAGAAAAAACAACAATTGAACTAAATAAAATGGCCGATTGATGGCCATATGCTAGATCAAATAAATCACTGGCAATCGCACTCGACTGGCCCATTTTTTCAACACCAAAAGCATGTAATAAGGCAAGATTGACTAAAATATACAAAATAGTTACTAAACCAATACCAATTAAAAGTGCTTTTAATATCCCGCGGCGTTGATCAACAGCCTCAGCTGAAACATAAGCAGCCTCGTTCCACCCACCATATGTCAATAATACAAAAACAATGGCTAAACTTGCAGCACCAAAACTCGGCTCTGTAAGTTGCTGTTGCACCACAGGCGTGCTAGATCCCTCTACTAAAAATCCTGTGACAATAATCGCAAGTACTCCTAGCACTTCAAAGATCGTAAATATATTTTGAGCCGTTTTACCTTCTTTAATCCCTATCGCATTTAAAAAACTTAAGGCAATGACAACAATAATCGCCCAAATAGACGATGAATAAGCCCCAAGGGGGATGATATTTGTCATATAGTCACCCAAGGTAATCCCTAAAATGCCTAAGGATCCTGTGACGATCACGATGGAACGAGCCCATCCATATAAAAATGCTAGCTTTTGACCATAAGCTTTTTGTAAAAAATGGTATTCTCCCCCTACATTAGGATAAGCAGTGGCAAGTTCTGCATAACATAGTGCGCCAATAACCGAGATAAGCCCACCGAGCAACCAGGCAATTAAAATTGCTGATTCGCTATTTAATTGCCCGGCAACCATGGAGGGCACTCTAAATATACCGGCGCCTAAAATAGTACCTACAATAAGACAAACAATGTCAAAAGTGCGTAGTGACTTTTGGGGTGTAACGGTCTTGCTAGATGAAGATTGAGGCATTATTAGGAGGCACTATAAAATGTATGAAGGGTTTAGAATCTATTATGCAATTTAGCATTATCATCCTTGAATATAAAAAATATCTATTTTTGACGTTTGTATGTCTTTTTTTGTTGTTAGGAATCAACGTTCATCCTATTCATGCTCAAAATTTAACTCTGGCACCTGATATTCAAGAAAAAAGTTTTACTACATCAGACAACATCAAGCTCCAATACCTGATTGGTGGTAGTGGGGAACAAACTCTGTTGTTTATCCCCGGCTGGCTAATGCCTGCAGAAATATTTAATGCCCAACTGAATTATTTCTCTAAAGATTACAGGGTCATTTCCTTTAGCCCCCGTTCACAAGGGAAATCTCAAATTTATCTCGGAGCTAATTTGGCAGCACTGCGAGCCAGAGATATCAAAGAATTATTAGATAAAACAAAAACAAACAACTTCACCCTCGTTGGCTGGTCTCTAGGCGTTATGGAAGCTCTTGATTATGTCCATCGTTATGGCGAACAAGGTCTCAATAGTTTAGTTCTCATCGACAATTCGATTGGAGAAGGATCTCCCCCTAAATCCAAAACATCGGGGCGTTCACCAAAGATGACGACCGAAAAATTTACCCAATATATTAAGGGGTTCGTGAATGCCATCTTTAAATCCACCCCACCCCCAGGCTTCATAAAAACTGTCGAAAACTCAGCGTTGAGATTATCAAATACTCCCGAAAGCGCATTTGCTATTCTCAGGAAACCCTATGCAAGAGAATACTATCGAGATACTGTTTACAGTACCCAAGTTCCAATTTGGTATGCTATTACTCCTAGATACTCTGAACAAGCTGTCCTTATGACTGAAAAACACCCAAAAGGTGAATTCAAAATCTATGACAATAATGCTGGTCATGCTTTATTTGTTGATCAAGCTGATGAATTTAATATGGATTTAGAAAACTTTCTTAGGAAATCAAATTGACCAAAAGTTTTAAACGATATGGACTATTGTTGATTTTTGGTATTTTATTCATTAGCGTTAATCAAACTGCCTTTGCCAAAAAAACACGTGCGGCTCCTAACGCAAAGCAAAGTACCAATTCATCAGCACCTCAAACCTATTTAAAACCCTATAGCAATACCTATAACGAGTCCCTGAACTTCTCGGGAGAGCCCTTACCCACTCCCAACATTATTGAAAATATTCTCAAAACTCCAAGCCCTGAAGTCATCAAACCAAACTACTCATCACAACGCTATATCCTCAAAAAAGGCTGTGGAGCCATGAGTAAATCCATACAAGGCTTTTTACAAAACATCAATATCTCCGATCAAGAATTTGTCGACTCTTTTGACCGACAAGTGCCTCAATTTTTAAAAGACCTGAAATCCCAGTGTTTACCTTATGCAGCGTCCATTAATATGAATGGGCAGATTCAAGCCTTTTCTATTCTAAATAATGAAAAAAAAGATATCTCTACGACGCTCGTGACCTTACATCGATCACCAAATACCGATGGATTCTTAGTTGATTCACAAGTTCTAGGAACTGGTTTTGAGGCCTATTTAGAAGTGATAATTGATTTAAATAATCTAGTAGTCTATAAAGCTAATCAAGCCACTACCTCAATTCCACCAGAACTAATTTGGGAACTTGCCTCCCTAGTCAAAGAGCTCTACCCAAAAATAAATTCGAATGAGCAACATTTTGCTAAAGTTGTCTATGATGCTGGCGGAAAAAATAAGTGGGCTCAAGTCATTAGTCTAGAAATTCTGAACGCTTCTCAAAAGAGTATTTTGGCCAATGCTTTTTGGGTAGAGCGCGAAGATTTAGCCGGAGGATTTTTTTCCTCAACAGGTACGGAACTCGAACAAAACTTTTGGATTAACCCACTAAACTACACTCGTATATCACGAGGTGTGGGTAATGTTGCAGCAACTAGCTCACGCCCCAAAGTCGTCAAGCGTGGCAATAAAAATGTGGTTGTCAAGCAGTATTACACTGGTTTTATTGGCCATCAAGGCATAGATTTTGCTGCGCCACCAGGCACTCCGATCTATGCTGTGGCCAATGGAAAAATTGTGCACTATGGCGCCTGGGCAGGATATGGGAATCTTGTCATAATTGAACATCCAGGAAACTACAAGACCTACTACGCACACTTAAGCGCCTTTAATCCTGAGCTCTCTGTAGGGAGTGAGGTCCGCCGGGGCTTGGAAATCGGTTACGTAGGCTCCACAGGGCATTCCACAGGACCGCACCTCCACTTTGAAATCCGTAAAAATGGCGTCTATCTAAATCCATTATCGAGTGGCTTAGAGTTAGATTTATGGACTTTGCGTCCTGTAGACCAAGATCAACTGACCAAAAACATGGTGTTGTTCTCTACCCTTCTTAACTGATTATTTGCGCTGGCCAATCATCAACATCGAGCCGCCCGATTTTTCATATCCCAAGAGGAATGGTAATTCTTGGTTACTAGCGTGCTCTTCATAATATTTTGCTAAGCGCTGTGCTGATGGGCTTTTAGCCCAAAGCTGATTCGGGGTAATAAACTTACCAAAAAGTAGTAACTGATAACTTTCCGATAAAGGCACAATATCGAGTCCTGTCTCATCTTGCGTCAACCAACGAGGGCGCTCAACTAAAATCGTTTTCATCGTCGAGAAATAACTATTCTGTAATAAATGCGATGCCGATTTAATGAGCACTGCCTCTTGCGCTTTTCGCTCAAAAGCCTTTACAAAATTTGGACTATTTTTTAAACCACTATCTGAAATATTCGCACTAATATAATCAATAGTAACAGCGCGCCCATCTTTTGTATCGATGATGAAACGTACGCCATTAGGCTCTTGACCCTGCTCTATCGGAAAGATCCTGCCTTCTGCGTTAATCGATAGTATCTGTATTTCATTGATCTGCGCCTGAGCAAATGCTAAGTTATAAATCAGTAACTTAATAAATCTTGGCTTAGGACCATTTTTACCAATCAGATCATTCGTTAAGTAATAACCCCGCCTAGAAAAATTGGTCAGCATTTGACACTCAAACTCCTGGGAGGAACTCTTCAGTTGTTCGGGACTTTTAATGAAAGCGTACTCAGGCACTTGATCGGCAACCAATACGTAATAATTAGCCTTTGGGTATAAAGACATCGCAGTGACGATATCTGGCCCAGAAAAAGGATAAAAAACCGTTTGGTACTGCGCTTGTGATAAATGCGTCGAACTCCAATTCGCCATCTTGATAACAAACTTTTTCTGATAATTTTCAACGGTCTGCTGAAAATTAGGGCAAGAAACATTTAAAAGTGGTTTTAACTGCTCATTTGAGGGATTGTTTGATACCTGTGCCATGCTGGGTAAAGAAACAACAAGACCTAAGAACATGGCTTTTTGAAGGCTACTTTTAAAGAATCGTTTGAGAACCATTAGGGAAAAATGAATAAACAAGATCATGAGTAATATCAATGCAGTAAAAATAATAATGTTCTTTATAACATTATTTTCTGTCGAAACCGCATAATTTACTTTTGTGGTCAATATCGTAGACAGTTTATGATGATGATTGTCATTCTATTCATACGCTAAGATACAACTTTGGGCCTAACATGAACTTCTCTCTCATCCGGTTAATCATCACTTTATGGCTAGGTGTGCTTTACAGTACGCTAGCCGTAGGTCAAAGTTTTCCATCGAAACCGATTAAGATCGTCGTACCTTTTGGTCCTGGAGGGATTGCTGACTTAACTGCACGTATTGTTGCCCAAAAAATGAGCTCTCGCTTAGGTCAAAGCGTGGTGGTGGATAATAAACCCAGCGCTGGGGGTGTCGTTGCTGCAGATATGGTCGCAAAAGCTGAACCAGATGGCTATACCCTTCTTCTCATGTCAAACGGCACCGCCATTACTGCTAATTTGTTCCAAAAGCTATCCTTCGACCCTATTAAAGACTTTGAACATTTATCCACGCTCGGCTATTTTGATATCGCCATTGTGGTAAATGAGACATCCAAAAACCTTCAACTTAAAGACCTCATACTTGCTGCCCAGAATAACCCTGGCAAATTAAACCTAGCAAGTATTAATATTGGTAGTACCCAACACCTTGCGGCAGAACTCTTTAAAAGTAATGCTAGCCTCGATATACAAGTCGTTCCATTTAATGGAACCCCCGCAGTCATTACCGCTCTTCGAGGTGGGCAAGTAGATGCCGCGGTTGAAATTTTAGGCCCCTTAGTACCTCAGATTCGCTCAAAGGCAATCCGCCTTCTCGCAGTAACTGGTTCAAAACGCTCCGTCTTTTTCCCAGATGTACCAACCGCCAGCGAAACAG
>CANJBQ010000006.1 GCA_947472645.1 Burkholderiaceae bacterium | reverse complement strand
GGGTTATCTTTTGCATACTGGATGAGACCTTTTAAATCATTAAAAGGTAAACCCTTTCGTCCGATTAAGGTATAGCTATAACTGATGGCTAGTCCTACAGGAACAAAGTCCTTAATAGGGTCATAGGGTAGGGTTTTATAGAGCCAAGGATTCATCACCATATTGGAGATAGAGCCTACAACGGCAGTGTATCCATCGGGTGGAAGCTTGGCGACATAATCCGTACCGACTACAGTCCCCACTCCAGGGCGATTTTCAACAATAATGCTTTCTTTCATAAGTGGAGCCATTTTGTCAGCAAGGACACGTCCTACATAGTCGAAGCCACCACCTGGTGGTTGAGGCACAATAATATGGAGAGGCTTATCAGGAAAATTCGTTTGAGCTTTTACTTGAACCATCAAGCAAATGGAACTTAGCAAGAGTAACCTCAGTAAACCTAACCCATATTTTTTAAACATGATTTAACCAATCTTGACCACGTTGATAAAGCGCTTCAACAGAGGGGCCTTTTAATTGGGGCATGTCTGTTTTAACAGTAAATCCTAGTTTAGTCTGAATATAGGCCAAATGGCGATATCCTTCCGGAAACTGCTCTAGTAGGCTTTTATCTAATTCCAGATGAGCGGCTGGATCAAGGGGATTCAGACGATCTTTTTCATAGATAGGTTGACGTAGTACGACACCCCATCGGCCTTCACGCTTTTCCATAAAATCATAAAAACGACCTGTACATACAACATCACACATGACGCCGTCGACAGGGCCGCGTTGAGTGATTGTCATTTTGGTTTGTGCGATTGCTCGGTGACCATTCAGCTCTACGCTACAGCCGCCCAAGAAGTGCAAAATACTCACGCCCTTGTTCCAGCCTTCGATAGAAACTTTAATAAACTCCTCAAAATGACCTTGGAACCATGTCGCCATCATGACACCATCACTATGCCAAACCGTTTTAAATTTTTCCCATTGTCCTGAGTCACGCCACACTACCCAGTTTTCGACAACTTCACGAATTAATTGTTTTTCTACAAGCGGGTTTGTGTCTGCCGTGTTCATATTTCGTTTTCCTTATATTTTTAAGAATGAGGCTTATGCTCAATGTTATAAATTGTAATCTGATTTTTTTTCGAATGATTTATCATTGAACGACAAATAACAAGCGATAAGGCAAATATGAGTGATTTAACGATTTGGGGACGCACAAACTCGATTAATGTACAAAAAGTATTATGGGCATGTGAGGACATGAACTTACCTTTTCATCGGATTGATGCCGGAATGGAATATGGGGTCAATAAAACAGAGGAATATAAAAATAAAAATCCGAATGGTTTAGTTCCAACGATTGATGATGATGGTTTTATTCTCTGGGAATCCCACAGCATTATGCGTTACCTCACCCGTAAATTCGATCAACACAAGGCGCTCTATCCAGAGGATTTACAAATTTGTGCCAAGATTGATCAATGGCTGGATTGGTATAACACGGTGGGTTGGCCACCGATGAGAACGTTATTTTGGGGATGGATTAGAACGCCCGAAGATCAAAGAAATTTAAAAGATCTAGAGTCTACACGTCAAGCGTTCGTTCAAACCATGGCGATCTTAGATCAAGCTTTGAGCAAAAGTCCATTTATTGCCGGCAATGTGTTTACGATTGCTGATATTCCATTAGCGCTTCTTTGTTACCGTTGGTATAACTTACCTATTGAGCGGCCTGTTATGAAATATTTAGATGCTTGGTATGTCAGGGTGCAAGCTCGGCCAGGCTTTCAAAAGTATTCAACAGCTCCATTGACCTAAAAAGATCGGACTTTTTCGATGAAAATCACAGCCATTCGTGAAATCAGCGTTCCTTTAAACAGTAATTTACGTAATGCGGCTTTTGATTTTTCTGAGATGACAACTTCTGTCGTTGCAGTAATCTCTGACGTGATTCGAGATGGCCAACCTCTTGTTGGTTATGCATTTAATTCAACAGGGCGTTATGCATGTGGCGCGCAAATGCGTGATCGCTTTATTCCAAGAATAATGTCAGCAAAACCTGAGTCACTTTTAAATGAGTTGGGAAATAACTTTGATCCTAGTAAAGTTTTAGCATGCATGATGCAACGCGAGAAACCTGGCGGTCATACCGAGCGCTCGGTACCCATTGGAACCATTGAAGTTGCTGTCTGGGATTTGGTTGCCAAGATCGAACAACAGCCACTGTATGTGGTTTTAGCGAAGCTTTTTAACAAAGCTCATTTGCCTTCTAAAGTTCCTTGTTACGTTGGTGGAGGTTGGTACGCGCCTGGCAAAGGTCTCATCCAATTACAAGATGAGATTAAGAAGCGGATGGATGAAGGCTATCAAGTCATGAAAATTAAAGTTGGTGGAGCGTCGATTGAAGAGGATATGACAAGAATTGATGCTGCAATCCAGATAGTAGGGTCTGCCCAACAGTTGGCTGTAGATGCCAATGCTGCTTGGCAAAGACCGAGAGCCATTGAGTATGTGAACGCCTTGAGACCTTATGGTCTTAGATGGCTTGAAGAGCCGACTGATCCTTTAGATTTTGAATTACTCAGTGACTTAGTTGATCTATATGACGCGCCGATTGCTACTGGCGAAAATGTATTTTCAACCATTGATGTTAAAAACTTAATTCGCTTTGGACGGCTTCGAGCTCAGTCGGACATTATTCAAATAGATGTTCCACAATCTTACGGAATTACTCAATTTGCGAAAACCTTAGAGATGATGGAAGGGCTCGGTTGGAGTCGTTCTTCAGTATTTCCACACGGTGGGAACCTAATGACTTTGGCTATCGTTGCAGGCTTTGGCTTAGGTGGTTGTGAAGCATATCCAGATGTATTTGGTGCATTTGCTGGTTTTCATGATGATGCCAAACTGAGTGATGGAATGATGTATTTGTCGGATCGGCCAGGGATTGGTTTTGAGGGGCAAAATGATTTATATCAACTGATGCAAACTATCGTTCAATAGGAAAGGTTTTTATGGCAGAGTCCCCCCGTTTTAAGAGTATTCCAGCAGATCAACTCACTGAGCCACAGAAAGCTGTTGTCGAAAAGTTGCTCGCTAGTCCTAGGGGCGCTGTTCGTGGCCCTTTTGCCGCCTTATTGCGTAACCCCGCGCTGGCCGACCGAATTATGCAAGTCGGAGATATTATTCGATTTGACAATAGCTTGCCTGCGCAGCTCAGAGAGATGGCGATTTTGATGATCGCGCGCTTTTGGTCGGCGAAATATGAGTGGCACGCTCATGGCAAGATTGCTTTAGAGTTGGGACTCAGTCAGGAGACGCTAGATGCGATTGGTCATAGTAAAAAACCAACGACGATGACGCCAGATCAAACCTTGATATACAACTTCATCTCCGAATTACTGACTGAAAAAGATATTTCTGATGCTAGCTATCAAGCAGCTTTGGATCGATTTGGTGAAAAAGTAATTATTGATCTTTTGGCAACTGCTGGATACTTTTGTTTTGTATCATTAGTTTTAAATGCAGTGCGGATGCCTATTCCTGAAGGTGGACTTGTTCTCCCTTAGCTAGAATTCAAGCCACACATTGAGGGGAGTAGATTCTCAGAGAAAACCCTCATAGTAGTATGAAGTAGATATCCATTACGATGAATAAAAAGGGAATCTTCCCACAAATAAGGAGACATAATGAGTTCAAGACGTCGGTTTTTGAAGAATACGGTATTTTCTGGTCTTACTTTTTGTTCCTGTGAGATGTTGGGAACCGCGGTTGCCCAAACACGCGATCTAGGAGGAAGCGATTATGGTAATGATCCAACCCTCAATTTTAGACACCCATTAGCAGGAACTAAGCGAGCGCCCACTATCATTGACGGCAAGAAAGTGAAAACAATTGATGTTCATGCTCACTGTTTCTTTCAAGAGGCAGTTGCCCTCGCAGGAACTGGAACGTATGTGAATGGAGCGGTAAAAGGTGGTCCACAACACTACATTTCTTTTACCAATGACGACGTCATTAAAGACCGTCTAGCATCAATGGATGCGATGGGCATTGATATGCAGGTTTTATCGATTAACACGTATTGGTATAGAAAAGATCGAGAGTTAGCAACTGAGATTTGTCGAATTAATAATGATAATTTGGCAAAGCTTTGTGCGGCGTACCCCACTCGATTTAATGCATTTGGTTGTTTAGCGATGCAGTTTCCAGATTTAGCTGTAAAACAGTTAGAAGCTATCATGAAGACCCCTGGAATGAAGGGCGCTGCGATTCAGGCTAATGTGGCAGGCATCGAATTTTCTGACCCCATGTTTGATCCGATTTGGGCAAAGGGTCAGGAGTTGGGCGCGGCATTCTTTATCCACCCCCAAAGTACACCAGAGCTTGCTAAACGATTCAAAGGAAATGGCTGGATGTCGAATGTCATCGGCAATCCATTAGATACGACGATTGCGTTGCAACATCTTATTTATGAAGGTACTTTAGAGAGGTTCCCGCAAATTAAATTTATCGCCGCGCATGGTGGTGGATTCCTGGGTTCATATGCACCGCGCATGGACTACAGTTGTTTTATTTCGCCGAGCAACTGTAATACCTCCGTTGTTCTTAAGAAAAAACCAACCGAATATCTTCGCCAGTTATATTTTGATACCTTGGTTTTTACGCCTGAGGCATTGAGACACTTAGCAAATCAGGTTGGTACGAGTCAGTTAATGATTGGCACAGATCAACCAATCCCGTGGAGTTTAGACCCCGTTGGACATATTATGGAGACACAACTGACGAATAAAGAACGGATTGCACTTTTGAGTGCAAATGCACAAAGGGTTCTGAATATTCGCAATTTATAATAAGACTTAATTCGATTTATATAGACAGGAGATATTTGATATGGGTAGTTTTCAATCTGAAGTTCGTGCAGGTATGCAAATTGACTGGGATGTTCCGATCACACTAGATGATGGTCTTGTTGTTCGTGCTGATGTATTTCGTCCTATTAAAGAAGGTAAATATCCTGCCATCATTACATACGGCCCATATGCCAAGTACTTACATTTTGAGCAAATCTATAAGACTTGCTGGGATCGGATGATTGAAACGTATCCAGAGGTTGGCGCAAATACGACCAATCAATTTCAGTCATGGGAAGTTGTTGATCCTGAAAAATGGGTACCTGAAGATTATGTAGTGATTCGAGTTGACTCAAGAGGATGCGGACGTTCGCCAGGATATGTGGAGCTTTGGAGCGCCAGAGAAGCACAAGATTTTGCTATTTGTATTGATTGGGCGGGTACTCAAGCTTGGTCGAACGGCAAGGTTGGTATCAACGGTATTTCCTATTACGGAATGAATCAATGGCAAGTTGCTGCACTGCAGCCCAAGCATTTGACCGCGATGTGTATTTGGGAAGGCGCCAATGACTTTTATCGCGACCTCAGTCACCATGGTGGAATTTTATGTAACTTTATTGAAAACTGGTACGAGATGCAGGTTAAAACAGTTCAATATGGTTTAGGTAAAAATGGACATCGCAGTAAGATTACTGGAGACTGGGTTTCTGGACCGGATACTTTAAGTACAGAAGAGTTAGGCGCTAATCGTTTTGATTTCGGTGGACTCACCTATAAGCACGAATTTGATGATGAGTTTTGGAAATCACGCACACCTGACTATAGCAAGATTAAAGTACCATTTTTATCAGCAGGTAACTGGGGTGGTCAGGGGTTACATACCCGCGGTAACGTTGAAGGATTTGTACGTTCAGCTTCAGAGCATAAATGGTTAGAAATGCATGGTATTGAGCATTGGACGCATTTTTATACCGATTATGGTCGTTTGATGCAACTCAAGTTTTTTAATTACTTCCTCAAGGGAGAAAAAAATGGCTGGGATCAACAGCCGAAAGTTTCTTTAAATGTTCGTCATCCTGGGGAAAAATTTGTTGAGCGTGCAGAAACTTCATGGCCACTTGCTTCAACACAATGGACCAAGATGTATATTGATGCTTCAAGCACTATGATGGGAACTGCAGAGGCTAACAAAGACAGCAAGGTTACTTATCAAGGTTTATCAGAGGGCGTTACCTTTTTAACAATGCCGCTTGAGCAAGACACTGAAATTACCGGACAAATGGCTGCAAAATTATTTGTTTCATCTAGTACACAAGATGCTGATATGTTCATCATCATGCGCGTCTTTGATCCGAATATGAAAGAAATCACGTTCCAGGGGGCCTTAGATCCTAACACCCCGATTGCTCAAGGTTGGTTGAGAGCTTCGCATCGGGAGTTGGATCCTGAGTTGTCATTGCCATATCGCCCGTATCATCCCCACACGAAAAAAGAGTTGCTCAAACCGGGTGAGATTTATGAGTTAGATATCGAAGTATTACCAACCAGCATTGTGGTTCCTGCTGGCTACCGTATTGGTCTCACTGTACGTGGTAAAGATTATGTATATCCTGGCGCCACAGGCGCAAGACTTTCTAATATGAAATATCCATTTACAGGTGTTGGACCATTTACGCATAATCATCCTGGCGATCGTCCGCCAGAGATTTTTGATGGTCAAGTCACCTTACATACTGGACCAAAGCATCAGTCTTATATTCTTTGCCCAGTCATACCTAAGAAGTAATTTCGTTGTTTTAAAAAGAGGTCGCAGAAATGCGACCTCTTTTTTTATGAAGTCAAAAGAATGACATACAATCGAGTCATTAAGAGTCTTAAACCTGCCCAATACCTTATAGAAAAAAGAATGAATTCCATGCATAGTTTTTCATTAGGTATCTTTTTATTCTCGAGACATCCTTGTTGAATACTCGAAATAAAGTGACTAAAAATACGCAAGCTATTTGGGAGGTTTTATCGCCTCAAAAAACTACGCTCACTCTGCGTGGTCACCTAGATACCCCGTCAGTTGCAGCTATTTGGAATGACATTACGCCACGTCAAAAAGCGTGGTTAAAAAAAAGTACTTCTCTTCATCCAGAGCTCATTGTCAATGCCAAAGATGTTGAATATGTTGATAGTGCTGGAGTTGCTTATCTCATCGATTTGCATCGCCAACAAGAATTAGCAAAAGGGCATTTTCAGATCAATGGTTTAGATGAAAAATATCGAATGCTGTTAAGCCGATTTAGTCCTATTGATCCTCTGTACCCTGCGCAAGATGAAAAATTGAGTGATCGAATGATTATCCGATTAGGAAAAAGCACGGCCACTTTTTTCCAGGACATCAAATCGTTAATTGATTTTATTGGTAAGGTCACTGCTGGTTTTTTTTGGGTCGCCTGCAAACCGTTAGATTTACGTTGGCGAGATATGGTGTTTGCTGGTTCACAAGCCGGAGTTTTAGCATTGCCAATTGTTGCTCTAGTCGCATTTTTAATTGGCGTGATTCTTGCTTTTCAATCGGCAGTTGGGCTACAACAATATGGTGCATCAACATACGTTGCGCCGCTAGTATCCAAGGGAATTTTTAGAGAGTTAGGGCCTTTAATTACAGCCATTTTATTTGCTGGAAGATCTGCTGCAGCTTTTGCTGCCGAGATTGGAACAATGACTGTGAATAACGAAGTTGATGCTTTGACAACGGCGGGGATTAACCCTATTCGATTTTTGGTCATGCCCCGTGTGATTGCAGGAATAATTGTCGTACCAATTTTGACCATGTTTGCAAATCTGATTAGCGTCCTCGCTGTCATGTTGACGATGACTTTATATCAGATTCCTTTTATCACATCATATAAGGGTCTAATTAGTATGGTGGACTTAGATGATATTTATTCTGGCGTCATTAAGTCGGTGATTTTTGGAGTGGTTGTTGCAGGTATTGGATGTATGAGAGGCATGCAAACTGGGACCGGTGCTGCAGCCGTCGGAATCTCTACTACAAGAGCAGTAGTGAGTAGTATTGTTGTCATCGTATTAGTTGATGGCCTTTTTGCTTATATTTCTTACAAGACAGGTTTTTAATGAAACCAATCACTGTCAAGAATTTAACGGTAGGATATGGAGATCGCATCTTATCGAAAGACCTGAATTTTGAGGTGAATGCCGGAGAAATTTTTGTGATTTTAGGTGGCTCGGGATGTGGTAAGTCGAGTTTGTTAAAAAATCTCTTTGGTTTATATTCGCCGGTAAGTGGCTCAATATTGATCAATGGTCATGATTTGACCCTTGCACAAGGTCAGGATCGTCAGGATTTGATGCTTAGTTTTGGTGTAATGTATCAACAAGGAGCATTATTTGGGTCCATGAGTCTTTTAGACAACGTCAAGCTGTTGATGGAAGAATATACTGACCTATCCAATGATCAGATGAATTTAATCGCACGCTGTACCTTAGATTTGGTGGGTTTATTACCATATGAAAATTTGATGCCAAGTGAAATTAGTGGCGGTATGCAAAAAAGAGCAGCGATAGCAAGAGCGATGGCACTTAATCCGAAGATTTTATTTTTAGATGAGCCCTCAGCTGGACTTGATCCGGTAACTTCTGCAGGGTTAGACCAACTCATTATTGATTTATCAAGGAACTTAGATATTACTTTTGTGATTGTGACTCATGAACTTGCTAGTATTGAAACTATTGCAGATAGGGTCATTATGTTAGATAAAGATGCTCAAGGAATTATTGCGCAGGGCGATCCGAAAGTATTAAAGACACAAACAGATAATAAAAAGGTATTTGATTTTTTTAACCGCGTGAGTACACCTTAAATATGAAGAAACAAAACGATAATTATTTCCTGCTTGGTTTATTTGTTTTAGCGGGCATAGGAATATTAATTGCATTAACTTTGGTATTCGGCGCTGGCAAGTTTAATAAAAAAACGGCCATTATCGAAACGTATGTAACAGGTTCCGTCACTGGGCTTGAGGTTGGCGCTCCTGCACGTTATCGTGGCGTCAAAATTGGTAGTGTTATCGAGATTGATTTATCTGGGAATCTTTACGAATATAACAAACCCATTGCTCAACGAAAGCAATATGTCGTGATTCGGATTGAGGTTCCTTTAAATAAAGACGAGTTAACGAGCGACATTGACGAGATGGTTCGAAAAAACTTACGAGCACGTGTCAAATCTGCAGGAATTACTGGGGTTAACTATATTGATTTTGACTCGTCATCCGAGGCTAACAACTATACAGAACTTGAGTATGATTGGAAGCCAAAATACCCTGTAGTCCCATCATTACCCAGCCAAGTCGATATCGTCTTTGCGGGCATTAACAAAGCGCTTAGCGCGACGGAGGATCTTGATATTGCAAGGGTACAAGAAAATATCATTAAACTTTTAACCAGTTTAAATACAGTCATAGTTGGGAACGGTAAGGATGTTCGAGGAATCAATCAATCCATACGTGATTTAGATCAACTCATTCTTCAATTGAATAAGGTGGCATCGAATAAAGATTTAGACATCATTACACAGCAGGCGTCTAGTAGTGCTGTAGCTTTGCGACAGAAGTTAAACAGCATAGAGGGTGATACGCAATTATCCATTGAGCAAATTAAACAAACATCAGAGCAAATGAACGATCTTTCAAGAAGTTTAAGCCGAAATCCATCGGTCCTCGTTTTGGGCTCACCTCCAGCTAAAATTCAATTACCTGAGGTGAGTGCGCCATGAAATTTAAACGTTTAATACTCATTTTTTTAGGGCTATTATTTTCAGCTTGTGCGATTAAACAGCCGCCGATAGAGATTGATCATTGGCGGGTGGTTCCAGAGCGCACTGGCCCACCAAGAACAAACCAATTAAAGTATTGGTTAACGCAAGGGACAATTAGCGTTACTTCACCATTTGATACGAAATCATTAGTCTATCGATTAGACGAGCAAAAATATGAAAAAGATTTTTATAATGAATATATAACCATGCCTAGTGAAATGTTGGCTACTGCGACGCGACAGTGGTTAAATGCAGCAGGAATATTTGAGTTTACGGTTAATAATGGCAATACGTTGCTGCCTTTATATTTATTGCAAGGTTCGGTTGATGAAATGTATACGGATTTTCGCAAAGATCAAACTCCAGCTGTAGTGTTTACCATTGAGTATTATTTAAGCATTACGGATGGTGTAAAAAAGAATAATGTTATTTTTAGAAAAAAATATACTATGCGCGAGAACATTGGAGATAACACAGCAAAGTCGATTGTAAAAGCTCAGCAAATAGTCATGGGTAAGACATTCACGCAACTTGAAAACGATTTATCGAAAGAAGTCAATAATTTCCCAAAACCCTAGAGGTTTCCGATCGGATTGAAGCGGCTTTCATGATTGAGTGCTAACATACAAAAGACTTGTAACTAGATTGAGTAAAAACGAATGATGCATTTAAGACTTTATCAATTGAAGGGATTTGCCGCCCTTTTATCGATTTTATTTTTGGTTGCTTGCGCTGCAGGGCCTAATTTTGTTGCACCTTCTGCACCTAAGATTGAAAAACTAACCTCAAGTGATTTACCACAAAAATTAACTTCAATACCTAATGTGATTGGTGGTTCACCTCAATCTTATGTTGATGGTAAAGAAGTTCCTGCTGATTGGTGGGCTTTATTTAAGTCAAGTGATCTGGATTACATTGTTCAATTGGCGCTTAAAAAAAATCCTAATCTAAAGTCCGCAGACGCAGCCTTGCGCGCAGCACAGTTTAGCGCTAAAGCCCAAACAGGCGTTTATTACCCTAGTGTTGGACTAAGTACTGGCAGCACACGACAACAGGTACCCGCAGCTTATTTTGGACAAATTACAGGTGATCCAAATCAATATAATTTATATAACGCAACTGTGAACGTCAACTACAAGATTGATGTATTTGGAGCTTCGCGAAGAACCGTTGAAAATGCTAAAGCGCAGGCTGAGTATCAACAGTTTCAGTTAGAGGCAACCTACTTAAGCTTGACTAGCAATGTGGTCAATGCGGCGATTAGAGATGCCGCACAAAAAGAGCAATTAGAAGCTACTAGAACTATCCTGGAGTCACAACAAAATCTTGCGAAACTGATTGAACAACAATTTGCGATTGGTACTGTTTCAAGAATTGATACTAGTTCACAAAATACTTTAGTCGCTAATTCACAATCTCAGTTATACACATATGATAAAAATTTATCGATCACGAGGAATATGTTGGTGGCTTATACAGGGGGATATCCTGGTACAAGTCAAATTCCGGAGTTTCGTTTAGCTGGCTTAACTTTGCCAAGTGAAGTTCCTCAGGTAATACCATCGAATTTAGTAAGGCAACGGCCTGATATTCGAGCTGCAGAAGCCGCACTCAAAGCTTACAATGCTCAAGTTGGAATTGCCACAGCGAATTTGCTCCCACAATTAAATTTATCTGCAGCCTATGGTACCCAAGCTTTGACGACAGCGACATTGTTTGGCCCAAGTTCCCTGTTGTGGAGTTTAGGGGCTAGCCTGACTCAGCCATTGTTTCAAGGGGGGACATTAATTGCTCAAAAAAATGCCGCTAAAGCTGCTTATGAACAAGCTGCAGCCAATTATGAAGCTACAGTAGTTAATGCATTTCAAGAGGTTGCAAATGCACTGAAGGCTTTAGATACTTCTGCAAATACCCTTGTATCTGCAGCGTCAGCAGAGAAAAATGCAGGCGTAAATTTAAATATTGTGACCCAGCAATATAAATTGGGGACAACGAATTATCTAACAGTATTAAATTCACAAACACAATATCAGCAAGCAAAAATAAATTTGATACAAGCGCAGGCTGATCGCTTTACCAATACCGCAGCTTTGTATGCCGCCCTCGGTGGAGGGTGGTGGAATCGTTCTGGACCTGCTTATCAGCCATTGGATGCAAAAGGTATGCCTCTCACAAATATGTCTAATCATCAACAAGAAGTGAAATAAATATGAACCTATTGAATCTATTACGCTCTTCTGATGCATCAACCCCTGAAAAATCCCTATTACGTAAGAGGATGATTTGGATGTTGATTGGTGTTTGTGTCTTAATGGGTCTCATCATTGGTTTTAACGTATTTAAAACCATCATGATTAAAAAATACCTAGCGGGAGCCGGAGCACCGCCAGCGACAGTTACGACGACTATCGTGAAAGAAGATGATTGGCAACCCCAATTAAGTGCATCTGGTAGTATGCGTGCTTATCGTGGCGTCGAATTAAGTACAGAAGTGAATGGCATTGTTAAAGAAGTTCTTGTGAAGTCAGGAATCGATGTGAAAGAAGGCATGCTCTTAATGGCGATGACACAAGATGCAGATTTAGCACAATTGCACGCTTTACAGGCACAGGCTGATTTAGCCAAAATTGTTAATGATAGGGATCGCCAGCAATTAGCGATTGAAGCCATTAGTAAAAATGCATTTGACTCAAGTTCTGCAGATTACAAAGCAAAGGCAGCGCAAGTAGAACAACAAATTGCCCTTGTTGCCAAGAAAAATCTTAGAGCCCCTTTCTCAGGTCGTGTTGGAATTGTTTCTACAAACCCTGGGCAATTTGTGAATTCGGGGGATAAATTAATGACGATTCAAACCATTGATCCTATTTTTGTTGACTTCACGATGCCACAAAGTGTTGCAGATCAATTACGCAAAGATCAGATTGTCCATTTGAATGCAGACGCATTTGGACAGAAATCTTTTGAAGGTAAGGTTACTGCAATTAGTCCAAAGGTTGACTCCAGTACACGAAATATTCAAGTAGAAGCTTTAATACGTAATCCGGATAAAAAATTGTTGCCAGGCATGTTTGCTAGTTTGAAATTAGAAATGGGAGATAAGATTAGTTATTTGACAGTTCCCCAAACTGCAGTAACTTATAACCCATATGGGTCAATTGTGTATATTGCTAAATCTGGAGAAGCTGATAAAGATGGAAAACCAAGCTTAATAGCTCAACAAGTTTTCGTGACAACCGGACCAACTCGAGGGGACCAAGTTGCTGTTTTAACTGGCATCAAAGCTGGAGAAACGATTGTCACAAGTGGGCAACAAAAATTGAAGAATGGCACACCTTTAATTGTAAATAATAAGGTAGAGCCTGCCAATAATGCAAATCCTAAGCCACAAGAATAAGAATTGAACAAATGAGATTACTTAGTCAATTATCTATGAGATTTTTCCCATGAAATGGTCCGATATTTTTATTCAAAGGCCAGTCCTCTCGATTGTAGTGAGTCTATTGATTTTACTTTTGGGGTTAAAGGCGGTCGGCTCACTTCCTGTTAGTCAGTATCCTAAAACTGAAAATGCCATCGTTACCATCACCACCGCATATTATGGCGCTGACCCTGCTACGGTAGCGGGCTTTATTACACAACCTTTAGAAGGCGCAATTGCACAGGCTCAGGGTATCGATTACATGTCTTCAACGAGCGTCAGTGGCATATCGACGATTGTGGCAACTTTGCGTTTGAATTACAACGCTAATAGTGCGCTGACACAAATTAATACTCAAATTACCTCAGTGAAGAATCAATTGCCTCCTCAAGCACAAGCATCTGTCTTGACTGTTTCTGTTGGTCAGTCTACTGCTGCTATGTACATGGGGTTTGTTAGTGATGTTTTACCCAATAATAGCATTACAGATTATTTGTTACGTGTTGTAAAGCCTAAATTAGATTCCGTACAAGGCGTTCAAACTGCTGAGATTCTTGGCGGTCGAAAATTTGCTCTAAGAGCTTGGTTAGATCAAGACAAAATGGCGGGTCTTGGGATTGGGGCTAGTGATGTTTATAAAGCTTTATCAGCCAATAATGTGTTATCTACCGTAGGTTCAACAAAAGGCAATATGGTCAGTGTGGACTTGGTGGCTGGTACTGACCTACACACTTTGGATGAGTTTAAAAATCTGATTATTAAAAATAATGGCTCAGACATTGTTCGTTTGGAGCAAGTTGCAACGGTATCTTTGGGATCCGAAGATTACACGACCAATGTGGCTTTTAGTGGTCAACAATCTGTTTTTATTGGTATTAAGGTGGCGCCTGAGGCCAACTTACTGGATGTTGCCAAAAGAGTCCGAGAAACTTTACCCGATATCCAAAAACAACTACCTTCTGGACTGAAGGGTGAGATCGTTTATGACTCGACGAAGTTCATTACAACCTCTATTGATGAAGTTGTTAAAACATTATTAGAGGCATTAATTATTGTTACTGTAGTGATCTTTTTATTCTTGGGTAGTTTCAGAGCAGTTGTGATTCCAATTATTGCGATGCCCCTATCCCTGATTGGCACTTTTTTTATGATGCAGGTTTTGGGTTATTCCATTAATTTATTGACCTTACTTGCCTTAGTATTAGCAATTGGTCTAGTGGTTGATGATGCCATTATTGTGGTGGAGAACGTCGACCGACATTTAAAAGAAGGTAAGACCCCTACAGAAGCTTCTATCTTAGCTGCTCGTGAATTAGGCATGCCGATTTTGGCAATGACTGTGGTTTTAATTGCTGTCTACATACCAATTGGTTTTCAGGGTGGTTTGACGGGTGCTCTTTTTACTGAATTTGCATTTACCCTAGCAGGATCAGTTGCGGTTTCTGGAGTCGTTGCGCTCACCTTGTCACCAATGATGTGCTCACGTATTTTGAAACACGAACAAACACCTGGTAAATTTTTACAAAAGATAGACTCTATTTTTGCAAAAGTTGAATCAGGGTATCAGCGCACATTAACTAGCGTACTTTCTACTTGGCAAGTCATTATTGTGATGGGTGTTCTGATTTTATGTAGTGTCGTTTATCTATTTTCAACCTCGAAGTCTGAATTAGCTCCAACCGAAGATCAAGGTATTGTGTTGATGCAAGCATCTGGACCTCCAAATGCCACTGTCAATCAAATGCAGACCTATGCTGACCAGATTTATCAGATGTCGAGTGCTCAACCAGAGTACGAGCAAATTTTTCAGATTACAAGTCCAACAAGCAGTTTTGGTGGAGTCATCTTGAAAGATTGGGGATCACGGACAAAGAGTGCAACGAAGTTTCAGCAAGATATGCAAAGTCAATGGAATACGATTTCTGGAGTCCGGGTTGCTGCCTTCCAATTTCCAGCATTGCCAGGTGCTCAAGGCTTACCGGTGCAGGTCGTTATCAACACGACGGAATCGTATGAGAATTTAAATGATGTCGCCCAAATTGTCCTTGATAAGGCACGAAAGAGCGGCATGTTCTTTTTCGTCGATAGTGATTTAAAAATCGATAAGCCACAAGATGTTCTTGTGATTGATCGTGACAAGGTTGCGGCACTTGGTATGACGCAACAAGACGTGGCGAATGATCTTTCTTCGGCGATGGGTGGTGGGTATGTCAATTACTTCTCGGTAGCTGGTAGATCTTATCGAGTCATTCCTCAGGTGTTACAGGTTAATCGACTCAATTCAGATCAAATTTTGAATCAAATGATTCGTACCCCGTCCGGTAACTTGATACAGGCTAGGAATGTGGCTCATATTGAGCGTCGCGTGGTACCTGCATCGATTAATCATTTTCAGCAATTAAACTCTGCAACCATTTCTGGAGTAAAGACGCCCTTTGTATCCGAAGCTGAGGTGATTAGCTTTATTAATAATGCGGTCAAAGAAGCTGGACCTGTGGGATATTCGGTGGATTATTCAGGCCCATCAAGACAGTTTGTTAAAGAGTCTGGTGGCTTTGTAGGTACGATGATGTTCGCAATTATTATTATTTTCTTAATTTTAGCCGCTCAATTTGAAAGCTTTAGAGATCCGATTGTGATTTTAGTGTCTGTTCCAATGGCGATTTTTGGGGCGCTCATTTTTATTAATTTGGGATTAACGAGTATCAATGTGTATACACAGGTTGGTATTGTTACCCTCATGGGATTAATTAGTAAGCATGGTATTTTGATGGTTGAGTTTGCCAATCATTTACAAGAACAGGGTAAATCGAAGTTAGATGCAATTATTGTAGCTAGCACCACACGATTAAGGCCCATTTTAATGACGACAGCAGCTATGGTTTTTGGTGTGATTCCACTTGTTATTGCTTCTGGAGCGGGTGCTGCAGGTCGAAGCTCTATGGGAATCGTCATCTTTACTGGATTATCTATTGGAACCATTTTTACATTATTTGTTGTTCCAGCCATGTATTACTTCATTGCTGCGGACCATCATCGTCAAGAGCCCGCCACAGGTCATTGAAACCATTTTTCATCTCAGACAGGTTAAGTGAAGTGAGTTAAATCATTTCGCTTAAACTCTTTATATGAAAAATTCTAAGGCTATCCAAAGAGACTTTACTGCGGTTCTTGCTTATCGGGTAGGAACCACACTGAGTTATCAGATGATGATGGTTGCTGTAGGTTGGCATTTATTTGATATTACCAATAACGTTATATCTCTTGGACTTCTGGGTCTTGCCGAATTAATCCCTTATTTTTTATGCTCATTATTTGCGGGCCATTTAGTGGATACGTACTCACGTAAAGGTATTGCTACGATTGCTTGCGTATTACATGTACTGATGGGTATATTTTTGATGTATGTGGCTCGTGGAGACCTTGACCCCCCCGAGATGCACATTTATGTATCGGTAGCAATTTTGGGGATAGGAAGATCATTATTACGACCTGCCTATCAATCTATTTTTGGGCAAGTGATACCGCGCGCACTGACACCAAAATATTCTGCGTATGCATCCTCTGCGTATCAGGTCTGCGTTGTCTCTGGACCGGCTATTGGAGGAATTATCATTGCAAGTGCGGGTCTACAGTGGGCCTATCTTATCTCTGGGTTATTGGCTTTAATTGGTCAATATGGCGTATTAACCGTCCATTTAAAACATCTAAAAAGAGATAAAAATACGGCTCCTTTTTGGGATAGCTTGATTGAGAGTATTCAATACGTTAAAAATCATCAGCTTATTTTGTCAGCAATGACGATTGATATGCTTGCTGTTCTATTTGGTGGCGCTGTTTCGATGCTGCCTGCATTTGTAAAAGATATTTTGCATCAAGGCCCAGAGACCTTAGGCATCTTACGAGCGGCTCCAGCTGTAGGAGCTATTATTACGGGTATTTATTTTGCTAGAAACCCTATATTAAAAAATTCTGGGAAATATATTTTGGTTGGTGTGGCGGGTTTTGGTATATCTATTATTGGATTTAGCTTATCGGAAACGATATGGTTAAGTGCTTTCTTTTTATTTTTAAGTGGTTGCTTTGATTCACTTTCAGTGGTTGTTCGAATCGCTATTTTCCAGTTGACTTCTCCGGATCATATGCGTGGCAGAATCAGCTCGATTAATGGTATTTTTGTAGGATCATCAAATGAACTTGGGGCGCTAGAGTCAGGAGTGGCGGCAAGCTTAATGGGACTTGCCCCATCGATTGCCTTTGGTGGCGTAATCACGGTATTAGTGGCAATTGGGTTTTATCAATACGCCCCTCATCTGCGCAACTTACATGTTAAAGATTTAATTGAGGAAAAAAATAAAAATGACTGATCTAATACAAACGTATGAAGTTCACCCCAAAAAACCTAACTTAAGATTACCGCCTCTTTCATGTGATGCGCATTGCCATATATTCGGACCTGCAGAGCGCTTTCCTTATGTTCAACATAGAAACTTTACGCCTGTTGATGCTCCAAAAGAGACTTTATTTGCACTGCATGATCTTTTAGCGATTGAGCGTTGCGTCATCGTACAAACGGCATTACATGGTTTAGATAATGCGGTAGTAGTGGACGCTATGCAAGCCCGACCAGGAACTTATTTAGGCGTTGCCTTAAGTTCGGCGAAGGTCGATACCACCACCTTGAAAGAAATGTATTTACAAGGTTTCCGGGGTATACGATTTAACTTTATGGCGCATTTAAAAAATAGTGACAGCATGGAGGATATTTTAGAGTTAACCAAACGTTTAGAGCCTCTGAATATGCATTTACAAGTTCACTTTAGTAGTGATTTAGTGCATGAGTTAGCGCCTCAACTCAAAAAGTCAGCCGCTCCAGTGATGATTGACCATATCGGCAGAGTAGATGCCACCTTAGGTGAAAATCACAAAGATTTTCAGGCCTTGTTGCATCTGATGGATGATCCTAAAATGCATATGAAAGTGAGTGGGGTTGATCGAATAGTAAAAGGAGTGCCATATACACAGGGCATTCAATTAGCCAAGATCATGGTGAATCAATTTACGGATAAATGTGTTTGGGGTACGGATTGGCCTCATCCTAATCATCACCATATTCCTCAGGATGAGATCTTAGTTGATGCCATTAGTCAGATTGCGGATACTTCAGCGAAGTTGATGCATATAATGGTAAAAAATCCAGAACGTTTTTATGGGTTTAAATAATAATTCAAGACAAAAGACGCTATATGTCAGATCGATTAAAAGGTAAGGTCGCCTTAATTACAGGTGCAGGATCCGTTGGCCCAGGCTGGGGTAATGGTAGGGCGATGACGATTCGGTTTGCTCAAGAAGGTGCGCAAGTATTTGCCACGGATATCGATGAGGCGCGTTTGGATGAAACACTCTCCTACGCTAAAGAAGAAAAAGTGAATATTCATAAAGGGATTGTTGACGTCATGCAATCCTCTTCGATTGAGCAGATGGTGCAAGAGTGTCTTCAGCGTTTTGGCCGCATTGATATCTTAGTCAACAATGTTGGAGGATCTGCTAAAGGTGGGCCAGTGGAGATGACTGAAGAGATTTGGGATACTCAGGTCGATTACAACCTGAAGAGCGTTTTTTTAACCTGTAAATATGTACTACCCGGTATGATTCAGCAAGGATCAGGTTCTATTATTAATATGGCCTCGACTTCCGGTATGCGCTGGACAGGATCTGCTCAAATTGCCTATGCCGCTACAAAGGCTGGAATTATTCAGTTCTCAAAAGTACTTGCTGTGCAATATGCCAAACAAAATATTCGGGTGAACACCATTGTGCCGGGGCAATTACATACACCGATGGTTGAGACGCGTCTAGCAAAGCAGCGGACTGGCGGTGATGTATCCACTATATTAGAGCAACGCCAAGCACGTATTCCATTACCGTTTATGGGTGACGGAATGGATACGGCTAATGCAGCAGTTTTTTTAGCATCTGAAGAAGCGCGATTTATCACAGGTACTGAAATAGTGATTGATGGCGGAATGTCTGCCAAGTGTGATTAATAGAAAGAAAAACATGAACAATAGAAATTTACTGAATCGATTTGTGAGTATTGGATTGAGTCTTTTTTGCATGACGATGGCACAGGCACAAAATAACGTCATCAAGATGTTAGTGGCTTTTCCTCCAGGAGGTCCTGTTGACTTTGTGGCAAGGACGATTGCTGAGCCTTTAGGTAAAGAACTCAATACGCAAATTCTGATTGAAAATAAACCTGGCGGTAATGGAGCAATTGCCGCTGAATATATGATTAATGCACCTGCTGATGGCAAAGTACTTTGGTTTACAAGTGCTGGAGCTGTGGCAATCAATCCTGGATTGTATGAAAAGCTACCCTACAACTCACTAAAAGATTTTGCGCCAGTATCTTTAGTCGTTAATAACGTCGAAGTTTTAGTAGTTAATCCATCTAACCCCGCGAATAATGGCGTTGAGTTTGTGGCGTTATCTAAACAAAAAGAACTCACCATGGCATCTTCAGGAACGGGGAGCGTACCGCATTTAGCGATGGAGCAACTTGCTGACTCTACTAAAGGAAAATTACTCCATGTCCCCTATAAAGGTGCGGCGCCTGCCATTACTGACGTACTTGGCGGACACGTAGACGGATTTTTTGGTGATATACCAGGTCTTATCAGTTATATTAAATCCGGTAAATTGAAAGCTATTGGTATTGCTTCTAACAAAAGAAGTCCGGCGCTACCAGAGGTTAAAACATTTGTGGAGATGGGCGTGCCTGGAGTAGATTCGAATAATTGGTATGCGATGTTTGCAAAGGCTGGAACTTCTAAAGCTGAAATCGAGCGCATCAATGCAGCAATTAAAAAGGTGTTAGCTCAAGAAGAGATTAAAAATCGATTGCTTCAGTCGGGCGCTGACCTGGTTGGATCTACCGCGGAAGAGTTGGCCACGATCTTGAAGAGTGATATCAATAAGTGGACAAAATTAATTAAAGATAAAAATATTAAACCAGAGTAAATATGAATAAACGTATACAAGAAGTTGTCCCAGGCTCAAAACCTGAATTAGCAGAAATTGAAGCACGAATTTTAAAAGAGCGTGGTCGAATTTCTCCGCTGTATCAGGTATTACTCAATAGTCCTGAAATTGCAAAGGGTTGGGAAGCATTACTTACTGCTGTTAGAAATAAAAGTTCATTACCTGCACGTCTTCGTGAGCTGATGATTCTTCGGGTAGCAGTTTTGAATCGTGCTCAGTTTGAGTTTGATGCTCACGCACCAATTGCCCTCAAAGAGGGTGTTACTCAGATGCAACTTGAAGAGCTCCAGAAAGATAAAGTGAGTAGTGGATTTTCTGAGCTAGAAGTTAAAGTATTAGAGTTCACAGATGTGATGACTAAGCAGGTACAGGTACCTGATGAGCTTTACTCACTTGTGAAGAAATATTTTAATGATCAAGAAATCTTGGAAGTTGTTACGACGATTTCAGCCTACAACATGGTTTCAAGATTGTTAAATGCATTACATGTTGGGCATTAATTTACTATAACAACGAATAAACCTTGGGAGATCAATATGAAAAGAATACTCACCATCATCATAGGGATGATTGGTATGACAATAGGAGCGCAAGTGATGGCATCTGAGATTAAGGTGATATCTTCTGTAGCATTTAAAGAAGCCTATTTAGCGATGATTCCGGAGTTTGAAAAAGCAACTGGCCATCGTGTCACAACATTGTGGTTACCTACTGTGGAGATTATGAACCGTCTAAAGGGTGGCGAGGCAGCAGACCTCGTCATTGTCGCTAGTAATGGTATTGATGAGTTAACGCGACTTGGCAAAATACAGGCTGGCTCACGTCAAGATTACGTTAAGTCTGGAATTGGCATTGGCATGAGAAAAGGTTCAGTTAAACCAGATATTAGTTCAGCCGAAGCCGTAAAGACGGCGTTGCTTAACGCTAAATCAGTCGCGTATTCGACAGGCCCGAGTGGTGTTTATTTAGTATCTTTATTTCAGAAGATGGGAGTCACCGAGGCAATCGCCCCTAAATTAAAAGTCATTCAAGGTGAGCCGGTCGGAGCCGTTGTAGAACGCGGGGATGCAGAGATAGGGTTTCAACAAGTACCAGAGATACTCTCGGTTCCTGGAATTGATTTAGTAGGGCCATTGCCACCGGAGATTCAGTTCGTCACCATTTTTGCTTTTGGCATTCATGAGCAAGTGAGAGACTTAGCGGCCACAAAAGATTTGATAAAGACTTTAAAATCTGGACCAGCAGTTCCCTTGATTAAAAAGTATGGATTAGAAACTGCCTGGTAAATAAGCGGTAGATTTATGGGTGATCTTGCATAAATTTGACGAAACGCTTTGTGAGAAGTGGGTAGAATTCTGCCCACAATGGGAATGCGATCAAATCGACATCTTGGTCTGTTGTGGGTAACTGGAATAGTTCGCTTTTTGGTATGAGTTGATGTGCTGTAATACCATTTGCACTAGCGTGGGTTTTATCGTTACCAGGAACGACTAATACTGGTAAATTAAATTGTTGCAATTCGGTATTTTCCATCCCCATCACTGGTGAACGTGGACCGAGTAGAAATTTTTCTAGCCAAAACTCTTGTTGACGAATGTACTCTTGTGGGTCTAGGGACATCAGATAAGCGCGGTTGTCCGAGTTGAGTGCTAGTCGGTCGATATAGGGCTGAGTATTACAGACGCCAGCCATTCCATTTTCTTTGGCGGCATGAATAAACTGTAGGTAATACATGTTTGGTAGTCTTCCAGCCGCAAAAGCTCCACCAGTCACGCGCATCAGTAACAGTCCTTTGACGGCTTCAGGATGTCGGCGATTTACCATCATTGACAAACGTGCCCCTGCCGATGAACCAGCAAAATAGGACGGGAGTGCATTCAGTGATTTCATGAGTTCATACAGGTCGTCTGCCCAAATCTCTTCTTCGCCGTCAGTACCTTCGAATAGCATTTGAGAGGCGCCTGTATTTCGACGATCGTGAACGAGAACGCGAAAACCCTTTTCTGCAATCTGTTTTGCTAAAGGAGCCATTTCTGCATGGCTATTACGCCCGCCTGAGTTTAAGGCCAGCCAAGGACCATGTGTACCGAAAGTCTCATAAAAAATATTGACAGAACGAATTTTTGCGTAGGGCATAAGAATTTCTTTTTAATCGAGTTTAATATTGGCGTCTTTAATGACTTTACCCCATTTAACAATTTCATCTTTGACAAATTGATTAAAACTCTCAGGACTTTCACTACCAATCTCATAGCCATAGGTAGCAGCTTTTGCTTTATATCCAGAGGTATTCATGACCTTGTTAATTTCAGCAAATAGTCGTGTGATCACAGGTTCAGGAGTTCCTTTTGGAACAAAAATACCATTCCATCCTGCGCCCTCAACGCCTGAGAGGCCTGCCTCTGCCAGAGTAGGCACTTCAGGCATGATTGAAATACGTTTGGCTCCAGCAACTCCAAGGGCTTTTAATTTACCAGACTTAATATGTTGAGCAACTACGACAGGGGCTAAATAAGCGACCATGACATGTCCACCCAATAAATCTGGCATTTCTGCACCAATTGCTTTATAAGGTATTTCAGTCATGGAAATACCTGCTTTGGTTTTAGTTAACTCACCCAGTAATTGTGTAATCGAGCCTGCGCCACCTGAAGCGTTTGTAACTTTGGTGGGTTCTGCCTTAGCGTAAGCAAGAAACTCTTTAAGATTGTTAACAGGAAGAGATGGATGGACCACCATGACTAATGGAACGCTAACCACACGCGTTACTGGCACCAAAGCATCTCCCAACTTACAGCAGTTATTTTTTAGCAGAAGATCATTGAGCGCATTGTTGACATTACCGTGGAATAAGGTATATCCATCAGCTGGTGCGCGGGCTACTTCGTTTGCTCCTATAGCGCTATTTGCGCCAGGTTTATTATCAATAATGACTTGTTGACCTAATAGGTCTGACATTCCTGGAGTAAGGTCTCTTGCCGCATTATCGACCGCACTTCCGGGGCCTGCTGGCTCTACAATTCGGATCATTTTGGAAGGATAGGTATCTGCAAAGGCTACTCCAATGATCAAGAAATAGGCGGCAAAAGATAACTGTAATATTTTTTTCAAAAATAGCTCCAGGTTGTTTGATTAAGATTGCATTAAGAAAGTATGCAAGATTTTATTAAAGCCATCTGGATTTTGCAGATTAGCAATGTGTGCGGCATTGGGAACTGGTATGTAAGATCCCCCAGGAATATGTTCTGCAATGGTACGCATTATATCTTCAGGACCACCCACTTTATCTTCAGCACCTCCCATTAACATGGTTGGTACTTTTATATTTTTTAATTGATCTTCAATATTAAGGTTAATGAAAGCACTCACAACGCCATGATAGCCATCAGCACTTGTGCCGCGAATCATTTGGCGCACAGCATTTAATTTTTCTGGATATTGGGTTTTAAAGGTATCGGAGAACCAACGTTGGGCAGTATTTTCTACAATAGACTCGATACCATTGTCACGAACATTGCTCAGCAGATCCTGCCACATACTAGCAAAGGCAGGTACCATTTTTGAGCGGCAACAGCATGGTACTAGTTTAATAATGCGGTCAGAATGGTGAATGCCCATAGCTAAGCAAATAGAGCCCCCAAGTCCCAACCCAGTTAGATGACTCTTTTTAATTGCTAAGGCATCCCAAAGAGCCAATAAATCCTGGCACAGTAATTCGACGGAATATGGGCCATGAGTAGCGCTGGTTTTGCCCTGTCCGCGAAGATCGTACCGTAATATATGGAAATCATTTTTGAGGGTATCGATTTGGCCATCCCACATGGTTGTGTCATTCGTAATACCTGTCACCATCGTTAACCAAGGTTTATTTTCGTCACCATCAATTTCATAATGGATTTTTATACCATTTGCTTCAATAATCATGTTTTATCTCCGGCATTAATTTTTGTTTTCATCAGCAGGTTGGCATTTGAGCAACACACCTGATGAATTTCTTCTGAGCTTAAACCCACTGCAAAAACAGACTTGATCCCTTCACGGATATACATCTCACCGCCTTCAGGGTCAAATGGGCAATCACTGGCAAAGACAACATGATCTGTTCCAAAAAAGTCTAGGCCGCAACGAAGTGCTGAGGCAGAGCCACCCAAGACAGTATCGCCATAAAACATTTTGAAATAATCGATTGGAGGCTTACTCAATGACTTCAGTACATCTGCTTCACTATTATCTGCACTTCGTGATCCGAGTTGCGCCCAGAGGGTTTCAGCACGGCCACTAAAGTAAGGAATCATGCCACCACAATGATGGGTAATGATTTTAAGGTTTGGTAATTTCTCTAGAACTCCAGAAAATACAAGTCGAGACATGGCTACGCTTGTCTCGAAGGGCCAGCCTAATACTTGCCAGACCTCATATTTTGATTTTTCCTCATCGACATAATCCGGCTTTTTCGCAAGACGAATCGGATGCATCCAAATAGGTAGTTGATGATGATTGGCCATACGTTCAAAAATAGGAAAATAGTCAGGGTGATCTAGTGCTACGCCATTGACACTTGAGAGAACTTGAACGCCCCTTGCGCCAAAATGCTCAATCGCATAATCCATTTCAATCAGAGCGGCTGCAGGGTTATTCATTGGCAAGGTAGCAGCAAATGTTGGAAAAAAGTCTGGCCATGTTTGGCACATCTCATACATACCTTGATTGGCAATACGAGCTAATTTAGGTGATAGATCACCATCGACTAACATTTCGGGAGAGGGAACAGCTAATGTTAAGACTTGTTTTACCTGAGGCCATTTTTTTAACATCTCTACGCGTGCTGGAATATCCCAAAGTAAGCGAAGAGAAGACATTCTTTTTAAAAGACCAGGATCTTTGCTATATTTTTTCAGTTCCTCCATATAGCTAGGCGGCATGACATGGTTGTAAATGTCGATAACAGGTTGAGTGGAGGTAAGAGTAGTCATGTAATTAGTTCGCTTGTATGTTGGCATCTTTGACAACTTTTTTCCAGCGGGCAATATCTGATTGAATAATCTCTTTCAATTGTTCACCGTTGGTTAATCTGACGTAGATCCCTAAATCATTGAGTTGTTTTTCTACTTCAGGAAGTTTCATGATGGAAATATAATCGTTGTAGATTTTTGATTGAATATCTTTAGGTGTTCCTGTTGGAACTAAAACACCATACCAAGGATAAAGATTTTCTAATTCAGGGATGCCTTGCTCGGTAAAGGTTGGGACTTCTGGCATTAGCTCTGAGCGTTTTGGACCAGTCACGGCGATCATGCGCAATTTCCCTGCCTTTGCAAACGGCAATAAAGAATTAAAGGTGGCGAACATGACTTGTACTTGTCCACCGATCAGGTCGGTTGTTGCATTGGAGATCCCTTTATAGGGAACGTGAACGATATCTAAACCCTTTAGACTTTTCAGTAATTCCATTGATAAATGATGTGGCGTCCCGTTTCCTGGTGAGCCGTAGTTCAATTGGCCAGGCTTACTTTTAATGAGTGACATTAAGGTATTCACATCTTTAGCCGGTAGGGTATTCGTTACAGCAAGACCATAACTCGATGTAGCAATCCTAGCGATGGGCTCTAAATCTTTTATCGGGTCATAAGGTAGCGTTTTGTACACCGCTGGTGTCATGGTCATGGTATCGATCGCCATAAGAATACTGTAACCATCTGGAGCAGATTTAGCGGCATGATCAGTACCTATATTGCCACTTGCACCGGCACGGTTATCAACTATGACGGCCTGTTTCCAACGTTCACTAAGTTTAGGGCTAATGATTCTAGAGATAGTATCGCTGCCACTTCCTGAAGTAAAAGGAACAATAAGAGTAACAACCTTATTGGGGTAATTAGCGACATTATTTTGAGCGTAACTAGATGCGAGCAGTGTGCAGAAAATAGCAACAAATGAGAATAATTGAATTATTCTTTTATACATGGTGTCTCCTTATATTTTAAAGATATTTTAATACATTTACATACCCAAGAAGTGCCTTAAAAAGATTGAGTGATTGCTGGGTAGTTCGTCACCCCGCCAAGCTACATGTTGGTCTGGGCGAATGATGGTGTAACGAAGAGGATATAAGTTCCCAATCCCTGGCTCAAGAGGCTTAAGTATTTTTAGGGGTATCCCAAACTCTATTGAACTGGCTAAAAATTGATCACTTTGGGACTCATTTTTAGTGTCACTAATTAGCAGGGTTAAACCAGCTCCGAAATGATCATATAGAGAAGTACCATCATGTAACCAGGCATGTGGCGCTAGACAACCAGCGCGGGAAGAAGGAACATAATTAATGTAGTCACTTTCTGAATAAGGCATACCATCGTATTTCATCACAGGGGAGTTTTCGTAGCGATAACCCAAAATAATTCCCAGTGTCGTAAATTCACGCATTTTAGAAAGTTCGATATGGCGTCCCGTTTTTAGACGAAGTGCTTCCCCCTCAGGTGTTGGATCTTCAAGTCCTTCTTGCCATAATTGGTTACCAAGAATGGTATGGTTAGCAACGGCCTCATTCATCACTAAATCGTGAACTTGACGTCGTTCAGTTTCGTAACTATCCAATAAGGTTTGCCCACCCCACCCTTGAAGATTGGCAGCAATTTTCCAGCCTAAGTCAACGCCGTCTGCAATACCCATATTCATACCATAGCCACCAAAGGGGGGATGAAGGTGACAAGCATCCCCGGCTAAAAAGATGCGACGATCTTGATACTTTGTTGCGATTAGCTTACTAGCGATCCATTCGTCGGAAGAGAGGACTTCGTAAGGTAAATTAATCCCAGTTGATTTTTTGATGAGATCTACGGAAGTGTTCAAATCAAATTTCGTATCTTTAGGCACACCGGTTGGCATAAAAAACCAGCGGTCTTTATCCATAGGACCGATTAAACCTGGCGCATCTGAATTCACATGCCAATACATGATGGCAGGACCGAGTTGATGAGCTTGCGCTAAGCCTGGGGCACGAAAAACAATATTGTAGTTTTTTGATAGGCCGTGTTCCCCCACCATTTCAGCGCCGATTTCTTCGCGGACTTTGGAGCGAGACCCATCAGCGCCAACGAGATATTGTGAGCGAACTTCTTGAGTTTGGTTGGAGCCGCGGTTACGGATTAAAGAAATTACTTGTCCTTCTTCTTGAGAAGTACTGACCAGTTCTGTATTGAAGACGATTTGAACTGTGGGTAGAGTTTGAGCATGGGCGCGCATGACTTCTTCAACCGTATACTGAGGAACCCATTGGGAGTGTTCCGAATAAAGAGGATTTCTTCCGGGCGCACAATAAAATGAATTTTCAAAACGCATTAATTCATAGCCAGAAAGTCGAGTACAAAAGACCACATTGGAAGGGTAGTCCATTCCTAAAGGAGAAGCTTTACGGAGTTGATAGGCAATACCCCAGCGACGAAATAATTCTCGGGTTCTAGCATTCGTAGTTTTTGCACGAGGAGCATACCCAACCCGCTCGTTTCGCTCAACTACCAAACAGGAGATTGATCGATGACCAAGTTCTATGGCAAGTGCCAAACCGACAGGTCCAGCGCCAATGATAAGAACATCTGGTTGAAGATTGACAACTTTTGACATAGTGGATGTTTGAAGGTAAAGAATTGATTTATATGGAAGAATGCACTCATTTAACCACAAAGAGTGGACGTTTCACAAGTTTGTTAAAGACCGAAGATTGTGAAAAATAATCACTACCAATAGTGATATGATGAACAAAAATATTAATATGTTTGAATATGGAGAACATTCATGGCACCTAAGCCTAATTCTGAGTTAGTGGAAAAAGTAGCAAAAGCCAACCGCATTCTATATAAACTAGGTGTATTAGATGGTTTTGGTCATATAAGTGCTCGGATGGACAATTCACCTGATCATTTTTTGTTGTCATGTAACCGAGCTCCAGCACTAGTCGCACCCGAGGATATCTTGGTGTATGACATGCAAGGTGAGCTTGCTATGCAGACCGATAAACGCTCTTATTTAGAACGCTATATCCATAGTGAAATTTATCGTTTGCGTCCAGATGTCATGTCAGTAGTGCACAGCCATTCTGCGAGTGTGATTCCATTTAGTGTGACCGATGTTGAGCTTAAGCCTATTTATCATATGAGTGGCTTTTTGGGAGGTGGTGTTGCTAGATTTGAGATCAGAGATACCGCTGGTGATGACAATGATTTATTAATCCGAGATAAAAATTTAGGGGAAGCGCTAGCTACATCTTTAGGTCGCAAGAATTTTGTATTGATGCGTGGACATGGTGCCACTATTGCAGCACCTTCCGTTGAAGTCGCTGTATTCAGAGCTTATTACGCAGAGTCGAATGCCAAACTACAACTTTCAGCAATGACAATGAATTCCCCGATTAATTTCTTAAACGAAAAAGAAGCTCTCAACGCAATGGCTACGAATGAAGGGCAAATTAAACGTGCGTGGGATTTTTGGTGCCAACAAGAAGAAGGCTTAATCTAACCGAATAAGGATTTAATCGATGAGAATTATTTTTCCTCAGAAGTTTGCAATCATCTTCATCATGTCTATGCTGTCAATGAGCATGGCTTATGCTCAAAGTAACTATCCCAATAAATCGATTAAATTAATTGTGCCTTATGCAACAGGTGGCGGATCAGATATTTTGGCTCGACAAATTAGCGCGAGACTACAAAATATTTGGGGTCAAGCTATTGTCGTGGATAACCGCCCTGGGGCCTCTGGCAATATTGGGAGTGAGGCTGCGGTTCGCTCACCCAATGATGGTTATACCTTGTTACTACAAAATTCAACGATGGTCACGAGCGCTGCTTTAGCTGGCAAGTTAAATTATGATCCAGAAAAAGACCTCACTCCGATTATGTTGCTTGGGTTAACGCCGATGTCCCTTGCTGCAGCAGAGAATACGAAGATTAAAAATTTAAAAGATCTCATTGAATACTCAAAAAAGAATCCAAATGGCATCAATTATGGATCTTGCGGCATCGGAACTCCACAACACTTTATGGTCGAGATTGTCAAAGAACAGACAGGTGTTAAAGCTACGCATATTGGTTATAAAGGGTGCGCTCCTGCAGTGACGGATGTTGTGGGTGGTCAAATTCAATTGGCAATTGTTAGTGCTAACCTAGTCTCTCAGTATGTCAAGATAGGCCGGTTAACTTCAGTAGGAATTACAACTTCTCATCGTTATTCTTTGATGCCGGATAGCTTAACTTTTAAAGAGCAGGGTATTAAGGATATGGATTTTGCAGTTTGGTATGCTCTGATGGGGCCACCTAATATGCCTACAGAGATTGTCACGAAGATTCAGAATGAAGTAAATAAGATTTTGGATGAGCCAGAAGTGAAGCAAAATTTGTCTAATGCAGGGGTTGAACCATACCGAGGCAATGGTATGGACTTAGCCAAGTTGATTCATAACGATCTGATTAGTTACGCAAAATTAGTGAAATCCGCCAATATTAAAGCAGATTAAAGATGAAGTACCTGATTCATATTGCTATATGGATTTGTACTTGTGGTATTAGTTTGCCTAGTATTGCCCAGAATTATCCGGAGAAGTCGATTCGCCTAATTTCGCCAATTCCTCCTGGCGGAGCTCCGGATTTGGTAGCCAGAGCTTTGGCTAATACGCTAACAAAACAATTAAACCTCTCAGTTTTTGTAGAAAATAAAGTAGGATCAAATGGCAACATAGCCGCTGACGTGGTTTCGCACGCGCCCGCAGATGGTTATACCTTGCTAGTTGGTATGGATAGTTTATTTGTGATCAATCCATATTTGTATACAAAGAACCCGGATGCTAATAAAGAATTTAAGCCGGTATCGACCTTGGCATCGAATCAATTTGTTTTGGCAGCAAATCCAAAAGCTCCCGCTAATAATCTGAAAGAGTTTGTGGAATATGTCAAAAAGATGAATCCCGCTCCAGCCTATGCCTCAGGAGGCAATGGTAGTCAACACCATCTCACGATGGAAATGCTCAAAGCTAGAGCTGGGATTGATCTATTACACATCCCCTACAAGGGCGGTGTTGAAGCCACAACAGCAACAATGGGCGGTGATAGTGTCGCCATGTTCTCAGGCACATCGAATGCAGGATTAATTCGCTCCGGTAAATTAAAGGCGATAGCGGTATCAAGTTCGCGGCGCTCTAAGGATTTACCGGATGTTCCAACAATTGCTGAGACTTATCCAGGATTTGATAATACGATTTGGATTGGTTTGTTTGCCCCGAAAGATACGCCAGATACGATTATTCAAAAGTTAAGGGTTGAGGTAACTAAAGCGTTAAAAGATCCAGCTATGATTGAATCACTCAATAAAGCAGGAGGGATAGAACCCTTTGGTACAACACCTGAAGAATTTGCTGCACTCATTAAAAAAGATCAGCTGAAATACAGCGCAATGATTCGCGGCTTACGTTTGCAATTAGATTAAATTTAAGGGGAAATACTTGTCCAATTTAAAGTTATCCATCGCTGTAGGCGATTACGATCATATTCGAGATTTTACGAGCGGCCGTATTCGTGCTGAAGGCATTGATATCACCCCTATACACTTATCAATTGAAGAGACATTTTTTCGATTTACGAAATATCACGAATGGGATATTTCAGAGATGTCATTTGCTAAAGCAATCTCTTTAGTTTCGCAGGCGGATCCTTGGTTAGTATTAATTCCTGTTTTCCCTTCAAGGGCTTTTCGACATTCATCGATTTATATTCGCAAAGGGTCTACCATTAAGTCACCAAAAGACTTGGCGGGGAAAAAGGTGGGTATCCCTGAATGGGCGCAGACAGCGGCTATTTATTCTCGTGGAATGTTAGCCCACGAATACGGGGTGGATTTAACGAATATTGATTGGTATCAAGCTGGGGTTAATACAGCGGGTCGTAAAGAAAAAGTAAAACTACAGTTACCTAAAGGGGTTCGTTACACTCCAATGCTAGAGAATTCGCTTTCGCAATTATTGTTAGACGGACAGGTGGATGCTGTTCTTAGTGCTAGACCCCCTGATGTCTTTTTACAAAAGCCTGAATTGGTTGAACGACTCTTGCCCAACTACCGTGAATTAGAGTTGGCATATTGGAAGAAAACACAGATTTTCCCTATCATGCATGTCATTGCAATTAAGCGCGAGACTTATGAGCAGAATCGATGGATTGCTCAAAACTTAATGCATGCTTTTGAAGCAGCAAAAGAAAGAAGTATAGAGCGTGCCGCAGATATTACCGCATCTTATTATCCAATACCATGGGTATCAGACTATGCGCAAGTTTCTCAAAGTATCATGGGAGAAGATTTTTGGCCATATGGTATTGAAAAGAACCGAAGTACTCTAGATGCTTTTACTCAATATGCATTTGAGCAAGGGATCACTAGTCAACGTTTAAAACCAGAAAATATATTTGTAAAAGAAGTTCAAGAGAGCTTTAAAGTTTAAAGATGATCAGTAGTCACTTTATCTCAAAGGAGACAAGATGAAGAGCCATACAAGGATGAGTATCCTGATATTTTTGTGGGCTGGTATAGCTATGTCAGCATTTGCACAAAATAGCTATCCCAACCAAACCATTAAATTTATTGTGCCTTATTCGCCTGGAGGGTTGCCAGATACTGTGGCTCGTCAGCTATCGATTTCTCTGGGTCAGCGTTTAGGCCAAACGATTGTGGTAGATAACCGCCCTGGAGGCGGAGGGGTAATTGCTGCCCAAACTGTTAAAAGCGCCCCTGCGGACGGGTATACTTTTTTAGTACAAGACACGATCTCATTTAATATGAGCCCCATTACTAATGCAAATCTTCCGTATAACCCTAAAAAAGACTTTATGCCGATTGCGCTTGTTGCCAGAGCGCCTAATTTTTTAGCGATATTACCTAGTATTCCTGCCAATAATGTGGAGGAGTTTGCAGCCTATGTTCGCGCACATCCAGGGCAGGTTAATTATGGATCTTCAGGCATTGGTACGCCGCATCATTTGGCCATGGAAGCTCTGAAAAGTGCGCTGAATTTAGATATTACACACGCACCCTATAAAGGCACTGCTCAATCGGTCCCAGCATTAGTTGGCGGACAAGTGCAAGCGCTGTATGCAGCACTTCCATCCTTAGTCGGATTTGTGAAAACGAATCAAGTCAAGATTATAGGTGTGGCGTCTTTACAGCCTTCAAAATTAGCCCCAACAATACCAGCGATAGGTCAAAAGATTCCAGGATATGAGTATGTGCATGTGATTGGACTTTTTGGGCTCTCTAACACGCCGCCTGAAGTGATTAAACGCATTAATACCGAATTAGAGAACTTGGCAAATATGCCAAGTACGCAAGAATCTTTAACCCCGATGGGCATTGAATTTAATGTGCTTGGCCCGGTCGCTGCACAAAAACATTTAGTCGATGAAACAGCCCGATTAGAAAAGCTCATTAAAGATGCCAAACTTCAATTGCAATGAAAAAGATAGAATCTTAACTTATCTTTTATTTAATTAAATATAGGGCGATGGTAAATATTGGTAAATGTTGGAGAGTGTTCATTAATCAAGCTGTTGAGTAATAGGGTCGAAAGTTTGAATGGATTTTGATGATAGAAAATATAAGGTATCGCATGTATGGAAATAAAGGCTTTATGAATCATTTATTCGATCAAGGAATGAAAACATGTTAAAAAAAATACGTATTTGGGATTTACCAACGCGATTATTTCATTGGTTGTTTGCGTTTGCCGTATTGGGCGCCATCATTACTGATTTAATAGAGGAAATTGTGTGGCACAGTTATTGTGGCTATACCGCACTTGTGCTCGTTGTTTTTAGAATTATTTGGGGATTTGTTGGGCCTTACAATGCACGTTTTAGCTCTTTTATACCATCATTCAATGAACTCAAGCAGTTTTTAAAGGATCATCAAGTAAAGCATTTAGGCCACAACCCATTAGGCGCTCTTTCAGTCATCGGCATGTTGCTCATCATACTTGTTCAAGCATGCGCTGGACTATTTACTGATGATGATGTTTCTTTTCAGGGCCCGTTAGCTAAATACGTTTCTGAAGATATCGTAAAGCTCATGAATTGGATTCATGAAACCAACCATTGGCTCGTGTACGGAATTGTAGCCTTACATTTAGGAGCCATTCTGTATTACCAACGGGTCAAGAAAGAAAATCTCTTAGGACCAATGGTTCATGGAGATAAGGAAGTTGAAGTGAATAATAAAATACCAGCCCTTGAAGCAGTGACATCAAAAGATGATATCAAGATTCGCGGACTGGCAGTGGTGATTATTATCGTTTTAGCGGGACTATTTAGATACTATGTATTGAAATAGATTACTTCTTTTTAAAATCATCGTGACAACCTTTACATGTTGCGCCGGTTGCCGCAGTAGCTTTTTTAATCGCTTCTAGATCACCCGACTGAGCCGCACTATTGAGGCCGGCTGCAGCAGCAATCAGTTTTTCTTGGCTAGATTTAAATTTATCGCCCTCGCTCCAAATGACTGGAAGAGCACCTCCACCCTCAGTGCCAGGGCCAAAGCCTTGCCATGGAAGGCTTGCCATCGCATTGACGATAGCAGCATTTTTCATCACTTCATCTTTGTTGTATGGAACTTCACCTTTGGCAACCGCTCCAATACGTGCGAAATGAGTGCCCATTATCGTCAAAGCACTTTGACGATATTTAATAGCAGCCTCTGGTTTGGCAAATTGCGCTAGAGCTACACCTGTGATGACTGTTGATGCAACAGCTACAACTAAAGCCGTAAATTTGTTGAATTTCATTGACATCTCCTTGGGTTAATTAGTTTGATTATAAATATATAAAATCATTAAAATACATATTAACAGTTTCATTTGAATCTTGTCTTATCGCTATAGGGAGAATTTTATGGCTAATTTGATCAAACATATTGCTATGCGAGTCATTAGTATTGAAGAAAGCAAGCAGTTTTACGAGACGGTGTTTGCCTATAAACACGTTAATACGGTGTTACGTAAAGGCAAACATGGTGACCATATTTCGTGCCATATGACCGATGGGTACATGGATTTAACCCTCATTCATTATGAGTCTGATGATGCTGATGAAGCCAACTTCGCAGGACCTGCACCTTGTATCCATCATATTGGTATGGAAGTTGAAGATTTAGAGGCTTTTATAAAAAGTGTCAAAGATAATGGTGGTGAGATCTTAACCGAGCCAGGGCATTTACCGGTTAAATTTAGATCGCCTGGTGGTCCGGTTGGTGAAGTTGTACCCATGAAGCGTTGGGAAGCTGAAACATTAGCTGCCGGTGTGCATGGTAAAGTTTTAGCTTAAGGCTTAGCCTGATGGCTCCATGAGACTAGTTAGGGTTTTTCCTGAGTCAGTTTTTTTTGCCACTTACGTTTCCACAAATCCCACGACCGGTAATACTCTTGCCATTTCACATTGGCAGCAACTTCATCATCATCCATATAAACAACTTCCATTGGGTTGCCTGCCATCATCATAGCTTGGTATTGCATTTTTGCATTTTGGTCCAGATAAATGGTTCTGCCAACGGCAACCTGAATTTTTTCTCCAACAACGACGGATCCATGCCCACGCATAAGAGCTGCAGGATGAGAGCCTAATTTATCGGCAAGAGATTTCCCAAGAAAGCTATTTCGGACCAGCATATCGGTGCCCTTTTGAGCTTCTCGAATGTCCCAGTTTGGGACGCCCAAGCCGATAAAGGCAGACATGTGGAATATTGGACGCAATTCACAGCTTGTACAACTGAAGGGCACAACTGAATGTGAGTGATTATGGACAATTGCATGGACATCTGGTCTAGCCTTATAAATTTCACTATGGATAAACCGTTCGTTATAGCTTTTAGGGCTATTCGGGTTAATGGGTTGACTTTCCATGTCCATTTCCAGAATATCTGCTTCGGTAATAAATTCTGGCGCTAGATCCCTGGAGATAAAGTAGGTATTGGGATTCGAAGGATTTCTAGCGCTAACATGTCCATAGGCATCAATCACACCATGTTCTACGCATACTCTAGAGGCGATTACTAGATCTTCAATAATACTCATAGCTTCCTTTATTCCGTATTGATATGGCCATTTTTAACCACCGACTTCCACTTCGGGATTTCATTTTGAAGTTGTAAGAGCATTTTATCGGGTGATCCACCTTGACTAATTAATCCTTGCTTTGTCATGAGCTCTTGTATTTCAGAGCTTAAAAGGATGTTATTGATTTCGGCGTTTAATTTCATGACTACTTCGGGGGGCATTTTTGCTGGAGCTAAAACCCCATACCAGGTATCAATCACTTCATTAATACCCTGTTGTTTTAGGGTTGGTACAGTCGGAAAAACTTTAGAACGCTCGTCACTAAGTATCGCTAGCATCTTGAGTTGCCCACTTTGAATATAGGCATTTGCGGCTTGTAAAGAGACGATACTCGCTTGAACATGGCCTCCAAGAACATCTGTAATAGCCCCAGAGATTCCTTTATACGGTACATGAAGTATTTCCATCCCTGTTTTTTGTTTTAGTAGTTCCATCACTAAATGTTGCGTTGTTCCGCTCCCTGGAGATGAATAACTATAGGCGTTGGGATGCGATTTCACATAGCTCAGGAAATCTGGAAAATTTTGAAAAGGTAAGGTAGGCGAAATGACAAAACCCATGGCACTTGTAGATAGCAAACAAATAGGAGTAAAGCTATTGATGGGGTCGTAAGGTAGTTTTTCTTTAATGGCTGGGACAGAGGCGTGAGAGGTTGCTGTAAATAACAGGACATAACCATCTCCTTTAGCTTTTGCTACAGCATCGGTCCCAATGACGCCTGCTGCTCCAGGGCGATTATCAATAATGACTGAGACATTCCATTTGAGAGAAAGTTTATTTCCTATATTTCTGGCTAATAAATCAGCGGTACTCCCTGTTGAGTAAGGCACTATGATTGTGATTGATTTATTTGGATAGGTATTTGCAATGGGTTGACAAACTGCAGTCGATATAGAGCAAGCGCCTAAAATCGTTAGGAAGAGTTTGAAGAAAAAGTGATGAATCATCTTTTAAATGATTTTTTCATGATATGACGTCTCCGATTATTATTTATTCATTGAGATAAATTCTTTATACCTATAATCTTAGTATAAGTTTAAAGATGCATAAATAGTTTGAATCAATTTCAAGGATCAACATGAGATTAGCTAGATTTAATGAAGGACATATTGGCATTGTGATTGGTGATGAGATCATTGATGTTAATGATCTTGTTGAGCATGAATTACAGGCTTGGCCTATCGTTGCCATGAATCGCCTGATTGCTCAATTTGACCACTACAGACCTATTTTGGAAAAAGCTCTGAATCGCCCACGAATACCTCTCGCCAATGTGAAGCTGCTGACACCTATTCCCGCGAGTTCGAAGGTGATTGCTTATCCCATTAATTATCACGATCATGCAGCGGAGATGGGGCGTGAAGTAAAAGCAAATAATTTAGGTTTTTTTCTCAAACCAACTTCATCATTGAGTGGTGCCAGTGACCCAATTGTTTTGCCAGATTTACCAGATCGCAGAATTGACCATGAGTGTGAGTTAGCCATCATTATTGGTAAACGAGGCCGTGATATTCCGCGTGAAAATTGGAAAGAGTATGTCTTTGGCTATTCTTGTCTGATGGATATTGTGGTGCGGGGTAAGGAAGAGCGCGTCGCTCGTAAAGCTTATGATACTTTTTGTCCTGTGGGCCCATGGATTATGACGGCTGATGAATTAGGAGACCCTACTCAACTACAAGGTCGCTTATGGGTCAACGGCGAGTTACGCCAAGATGCAAATACACGCGATTTAATTGTGGATATCCCTGGGATGATTGAGATTGCTTCACATATTATGACCTTAGAGCCTGGCGACATTATTGCTGCAGGAACTCCCGCTGGGGTTGGGCCCATTCGAGGTGGTGATCAAGTCAAAATTGAATTTGAGAGAATTGGTTCAATGACAGTTGCAGTAGAGCAAAGTCGCGGTGGTAAAGCGTCTATCTTTAAACCATCAATAGTTGAATGAAAAAAGAGTAAGGGTATGACTCCAAGTAATAGTTCAGAGTTACAACAATTTAAAGAGGCCATTGACCCTTTAAATTTATTACCCTTGTGGGAGCGCCAAATGAAATTGTTACCAGGGTCGCATTGCGTGCCTGCGCATTGGGCTTATCAAGCAGTGAGACCTTTATTAGAAAAGTCTGTGGCACTGATCAGTAAAAAGGATGCAGATCGACGCGTCCTGGTCATGGAAAATCCATCTTTGAAGGGATCTTCTTTCATCTCTCAATCCTTATATGCGGGTCAGCAAATTATCATGCCTGGTGAGATTGCACCTTCGCATCGACATAGTCCAAATGCCTTACGATTTCTGGTGGAAGGAGAGGGGGCGTATACGAGTGTTGACGGTGTCAAGATGATGATGCGACCAGGAGACTTTGTTGTTACACCAAATTTCACTTGGCATGATCATGGTAATGAAGGCAGCCAAGCCGTAGTATGGATGGACGGCTTAGATACACCCTTTACGAGTTTATTTGGAGCGCATTTTCGTGAGAATTATCCACAGGATATTTATCCCGTTACTCATACGAGTCAACGCTTAGATCAACATTGCGCTAGCTTAATATATCCTTGGGAGAGTTCACTCGATTGCTTATCGCAAATGCCGACTTCTCAAATGGATCCTGTGCATGGCTTTAAGTTACGTTACATCAATCCTAAAACCGGTAAAGATCCCTTAACAACAATTGCTGCTTTTATGCAGATGTTACCAAAGGGCTTTATGGGAAAAACATACCGATCGACAGAGCATACTGTAATGAACGTGGCTCAAGGATCTTGTATTTTGGAGGTAGGTAGTCAGACCTACCATTTAGCTACTCACGACGTTATGGTTGTACCATCCTGGGAGCCCTATCGATTCCTTAGCTCAGACATGGCCGTTATTTTTAGTTTTTCTGATCGCTGTGCCCAACAAGCTTTAGGTTTTTGGCGTGAAGAATACCTCGTTGAATAAACTTGCCTCATCTTGATACAAACTAAGTTTTGGTTTACCCTAGTAAAAATATAATAAATTGGAGACCTCATGAAGCTAAGCTTGTGCTTAATAGCGAAAATGATATGTATTTTTAGTATCTTGAGCCCATCGCTTGCATATTGTGCGGATAGCTCATATCCCAACCGACCAATTAAAGTGATTGTGCCTTTCCCTCCAGGTGGCCCAACAGATAATTATGCAAGGCTCATTGCCAGTAAGATGTCAGAGTCTTTTAAACAACCTGTTGTTGTTGAAAATCGTGTAGGTGGGACAGGAACTCCTGGAACTTTGGCGGTCGTGAATGCACCAGCTGATGGTTACACTCTTCTATTTACTTCTAATAGCGCACACTTAATCAGTCCGTTATTAAAGTCCCCAATGCCATACGACTCTGTCAAAGATTTTTCTCCATTATCGATGGTGATTAAGTATCCAATGTATTTGTTGACGAATTCTAATTTACCAGTAAAGAATTTAACTGAATTTATTCAGTACGCAAAGGCGCATCCAAACCAATTAAATTACTCTAGTGTTGGAATAGGCTCTGGTGGTCACTTGGCCTGTGAGTTATTTAATATTGCGGCAGGAACGAATGTCGTTCACGTTCCCTATAAAGGAGCCGCACCTGCACAAGCGGCGCTGATTGGTGGTGAAACACAGATGTTTTGTGACAGCGTCGGTAATTCTCAAGGAATGGTTAATGCTGGAAAAATAAGAGGATTAGCGCTATTTTCTGAAAAGAGGTCGACTGTCGTGGTAGATGTCCCTACTATGGGTGAGATGGGACTGCCAGGTCTTGCAGCTTATATTTGGTTGGGTATGCTGGCCCCACCAAATTTGCCCTCAGAGATACAAAACAAACTGCATACTGAACTTGTTAAAATTATGGCAATACCTGAAGTATCTGCATTTGCCTTGAAAGGCGGTAATGATATTGTGGCTAACACACCTGCTCAATTTGCCCAGATGATGCGGGATGAAAAAGAGATATGGGCAAAGGTAATTCGAGAAAAAAACATCAAGCCTGAATAAGTTAATTCTTACAACAATAAATAACAACATTCTATAAAGTATTTAAAAATGACAAAAATTAAAATGCATGGCGGAAAAATTTTAGCAAATGCATTAGCGCGTCAAGGAGTCGAGTTTGCCTTTGGTGTTCCTGGGGAGAGTTACTTAGCTCTTTTGGACGGTCTTTATGATCATGAGGATTCTTTACAGTTTATTACTTGTCGACAAGAAGGTGGCGCAGCTTACATGGCAGATGCTTATGCCAAACTTACTAGCAAAGTAGGTGTTTTAATGGTGACCCGAGGACCTGGCGCCTCTAACGCGATGGTCGGGGTTCATACAGCTTTTCAGGACAGTACGCCACTAGTTGTGTTGATTGGTCAGGTAGGAACGGATATGGCTGAGCGTGAGGCTTTCCAAGAGGTGGATTTACGTAAGATGTATTCGGAATGTGCTAAATGGGTTGGAAGTATTGACCGCGTTGATCGTATTGATGAGTATGTATCAAGAGCATTTCATTTAGCGCAGTCTGGCCGTAAAGGTCCAGTCGTACTAGCCTTGCCAGAAGATGTTCTGTTTGCACAGGGGTTTGAAAAACCAACTCTTTCAGCGCATGTTGTTCAACCCGGATTAAATCCACTGATCTTTGCACAAGCGATGAGTGCTCTAGATCAAGCTACTCATCCGATGGTTATTATTGGCGGTAGTTCATGGGACGCGTTCACATCTCAACAACTACAAAAGTGGGCGCAGGAAAAAAATGTGCCTGTGGCAACATCATTTCGGTATCAGGATTTAATCGACAATGACAGTCCAGCTTTTGTGGGATTTTTAGGTCTTGGTACCAATCCCAAGTTAGTAGAAAGATTTAAACAAGCAGATGTGGTGCTAGTGATTGGAGATCGTTTAGGGGAGATTACTTCTTTAGCTTATACCTTATTTGATGTTCCAGCCCCAAAACAAGTGCTTATTCATGTTCATCCTGGATCTGAAGAATTAGGGTTTGTGTACCGTCCAAGCTATGCCATTAATTGTTCACCTAAATTATTTGTCGAAGCTCTGATGCATAATTCGAAGAACTTAAAACCCAATCAACAGAACTATGAGCAAGCAAGAGCGGATCAAATTGAGTTTATGCAACCAGTTCCGATTGTTGGAGATATTCAGTTAGCCAATATTTTTTCGGAGCTAAGAAACCACATTCCAAGAGATGCGATTCTTACCAATGGTGCTGGCAACTTTACAACGTGGCTACATCGTTTTTACTCGTATGGTGGCTTTAGGACCCAGCTTGCTCCTGCGAATGGCTCGATGGGATATGGGCTACCTGCGGCGATTGCTGCCAAAATTGCTTACCCTGAAAGAGTCGTTATTGGAGTGACCGGTGACGGGGATTTTATGATGACCTGTCAAGAGCTTGCCACTGCGATGAAGTATCAAGTGAAGCCCATTATTTTGATTATGAATAATGGTATTTATGGAACTATCAGAATGCATCAAGAGCGCGAATTTAAATCTAGAGTATCAGGGACTAATTTAACGAATCCTAATTTTGTAATGTTCGCGAAGAGTTTTGGTATACCAGGGTATCGCGTCACAAAAACAAAAGAATTTTTTAGCGCCTTACAAGATGCCATCAAAAATGACTTAGGAGCAGTGATTGAGATTGTTACTGAACCAGAGGCAATCACACCGAATAAACGATTATCAGAACTCTCTTAAAAATTAGTCGACTTTAGCCCCAGAGTCTTTTACGGCTTTCGTCCACTTCGCGATTTCTTTTTTGATATATTCAGCAAATTGATCACTAGGCATGCCAGATGCTTCTGCACCAATAGCACTTAATTGCTCTCTAACCGCAGGACTTCTGACTGCTCTAATTACCGCATCACTAATCTTTGCCGCGAGATCTGGCGGGGTCTTTGCTGGAATCACAATGCCAAACCAAGATGTGGCTTCATAACCAGGCAAGTCTGCTGCTTCAGCAATCGTTGGCAAATCTGGAAATACCGGTGAACGTTTAGCGCTAGTCACCGCGATAGCTTTTAACTTGCCTGCTTTAATAAAGTTAATACAAGACGGTAAATTATCAAACATGATATCTGTATTGCCGGCCATTAAATCAGTAAGAGCAGGAGGACTACCACGATAGGGTAAATGAACCATAAACGTTTTAGTCATCGATTTAAAGAGCTCTCCTGCCATATGTATTGATGTACCACTGCCACTGGATGCCATGTTAATTTTTCCAGGATTCGCTTTTGCATAAGCGATTAAATCTTTGACCGTATTGATTTTATTTCTCTCAGCAAACGCCGGATTTAAAACCAAGACATTAGGCAACTCCGCGACCAATGTCACTGGTATAAAGTCTTTAATCGGATCAAACGGAAGTTTATTAGTTCCTTGTGTATAAAGTGGTTGATTAATCCCGTGTGTTCCAACAGAGGCCATCAGCCAGGTATATCCATCTGGATTTGACTTTGCAACATAGTCAGCACCAATGTTTCCACCAGCACCTGGTTTATTTTCGATGATGACATTCCATCCCATACTTCGTGCTATTTCTGCGGCAACTGGTCTTGCTACATTATCAGTAGCGCCACCTGGCGGAAAAGGCACAACATATTTAATCGGATGGTTAGGAAACGTACTTTGGGCAAAGCTTGAGAATGATGCTCCTAAAGCACAACCAACAAAAATCGCAATTGTTTGTAAAATTTTCATATTGTCTCCTAATGGATCTTATAGAGATAGTTTACGTTAATTGAGACGCAGTATTCAATCTTTACTTCGATAACTCTTCCGGGTTTGGGGTTATCCCGTACTTTTTATGGATAGACGATATCAAACTTGATGGTTTAGCCATTGAGTAATTTGTAAAGCCACTTCTCGTTCTTTTTGATTGTAAAAATGATCGCAGTCATGAATGATCTTTACATCAACATTTCCAGAGCATGCTGCTTTAAATTCTTCGGCAGGATAACGATGTTGATCTTCTTGATCCCCTCGAATAGCTAATACTGGGCAATGAATTTGTGGGGCTAGTGCAATCGTACTTGGAACTGAGACTAAACGATCTAAAAAACTCTCCGCACTAATGATGTACCACCAACCGGGTAAATTGATGAGTTCTTTGCCTTTACCTTGAGCAACTAATTCTTTTGCTTGAGCAGTAATTTGGTCCACTTGATCCATGGCAAATAATTTTTCAGAGCCTCTTACTAAGTCTTGGCCTACACCACCCCGAGGAGCAGATAATAAAACAAGGGCAGGCGTATTGGAATATTTCGCAACATGAGCAACGGCAAGCATGCCGCCATTGCTATGCCCAATCACAATAGGTTGAGTATGTACACGATTAATTAGCCATTGTCTTGCATAATCATTGTCAGCAAGTGACTCTGCGATGGTTTGATAGGCACCACCTACTGGATTTCTACTGGCTCGGGTCGATAAAATATCATGTCCGCGTCGATTAAATGCAAAAAAAGCAAAACCGGCATTTACCATTGCAGGACCTAAAAACTTGGCGGCGCCAGTATAAAAATTCATGGTGTTACCATGAAAAAATAAAGCCGCACCTTTAATGGGCCCTGTTGGTTCATAAAACAATCCCTCGATGGGGATCGTGTCTGTTTCAATGGTAATCAGTTCAGTTCGCATCAATTTATAAGCCAGCGGCTAAACCATCTCTTCTACAATCGCTAGCAGCGACATAGCCGTCATTTAAGTCATCTGTTTGACGCCAAATAAATTGCCCAGAACCGAAGTCCATATAAGGGTCTTCAATACTTTTTAGTTCGTGTCCGAGTGCTTTTAGACCGATCACTGTTTCAGAATTGAGATTAGATTCAACGTCTAAAGTAAAGTCACGGTTCACTTTCCAACGTGGAGCGTCGCAAGCAGTTTGTGGTTGTTGTTGATAATCCAACATTCGAACGACAGTTTGAAGATGGCCTTGTGGTTGCATATCGCCACCCATCACCCCAAAGCTCATTTGTGGGAAAGTTTTACCATCAACTTCTTTTGTCATGAAGGCTGGAATAATTGTATGGAAGGGACGCTTTCCTCCAGCGACGACATTGTCTGAACGACGATCCATTGAAAATCCGTAGCCCCGATTTTGTAAACTAACACCAAACTCTGGAACTACTACGCCTGATCCAAAGCCCATGTAATTGCTTTGGATAAATGACACCATCATGCCACTTTGATCTGCAGTAGTTAGATAAACTGTGCCGCCTGTATTTGGCAAACCAAAGCCAAAATGAGTCGCCTTTTTTAAATCAATCAATTTGGCGCGTTCTTTAAGATAAGAAGGATCCAGCATATCACTTGGTTTAATTTTCATGCTTTTAGGGTCAGCTACGTATTCATAGACATCAGCAAAAGCGAGTTTCATTGCTTCGATTTGGATATGTTGACTTAATACACCATCGACGGGATAGTCCTTTAGATTGAACTGTTCACAAATTCCGAGTGCAATTAAGGCGCCTATTCCTTGTCCATTAGGAGGTATTTCATGGATATCATAACCACGATATTTCGTTGAGATGAGGTCAACCCAATCAGGTTGATAGTTTCTTAAATCATTGATTTGCAGAGCGCCGCCATTGTCAGTAGAGTGTTTCACAATTGCAGCAGCAATTTCTCCTTGGTAATAATCTTCCCAGCCCTTTTTACAAAGTTGTTCAAAGGTTTTAGCGATACCAGGAGCTGTAAAGTTCTCGCCAATATGTGGCGCTCTACCTTTTGGCATAAACATTTCTTTAAAGCCTGGTTGGTTGATCAGATCCGGAATACCAGCAGCCCACTTATGAGCAACAATGGGTGTGACCGCATATCCTTGGTGCGCAATTTGTATGGCGGGAGCCAAGATTTCCGAAAAGCTTAATTTCCCTAATTTTTTGTGTAACGCTGCCCAACCTGCTATAGCACCAGGTACGGAAACGGTATCCCAACCCCTCATAGGGCGATTTGCTAAGCCATTTGCACCGAGGCCATATTTTTTCTCGTAATATTCAGGACTCCAAGCAGCAGGGGCAACACCAGAGGCATTTAATCCATGTAGTTTCTCTCCATCCCAAACAATGGCGAACATATCACTACCTAAGCCATTAGAGACGGGCTCTACAATCATCAATACTGCCGCAGTGGCGATTGCGGCGTCAACTGCATTACCACCTTGCTGAATGATTTTTAAACCAGCTTGAGAGGCTAAGGGTTGAGAGGTAGATACGATATTTCTAGCAAAAACAGGAATACGTATCGTTGAATATGGGTTAGCCCATTGAAATGTCATAAAGGGTCTTTCGGGTTTTTAATTAGTCGGCAATAATATTTTGTTCTTTGATGATTTTAGCCCACTGAGCACGATCATTTAGGATTAGATTTTCAAAGAATTTAGGGGTCCCGCCACCCGTATCTGCACCAAAATTAGCAAATTCCTGCATGATTTCTTTTGATTGGAGCGCTTTATTGATTTCAGAGTTGAGTTTGGCCACAATTTCAGGAGGTAAGTTCTTTGGGCCATCAATCCCCCAGATGACCTCAGACACGAAGTTACCCAACCCATATGGTTTGCCGATTTCCATCAGGGTAGGCACATCAGGAATGAGGGGGGAGCGTTTTTTACTAGTAATTGCCAAGATATTCAATTTGCCATCTTTAACGTGAGGCAGACCTGAAATAATACTATCAAATAGAACATGTACTTTCCCTGAAATAAGATCCGGCATTGATAAGCCAGAGCCTTTGTAGGGGATATGTTGCATACGAATGCTAGTTTGAGCATCAAAGTACTCGCCAGTTAGATGCATGATGGTACCTGTTCCAGCGGAGGAATAATTCAATGCATTCGGATGAGCTTTCGCATAATCAAGAAATTCTTTTAGATTAGTGACCGGTAGTTGTTTGGTGACCAGAAAGATATTGGGCGCTGAAGCTACGTGAATAATGGGCGTAAAGTCTTTATCGTAATCAAATGAGACTTTTTTATTTAGTGCCGCACCAATCGAGTGAATACTCGAACTTAAAATTAGTAATGTATAGCCATCCGGAGCTGCTTTAGCAACAACATCACTACCAATATTGCCTCCAGCACCAGGGCGATTATCAACAATAACTGTTTGTCCAAGCTGTTTAGTCAGTTGGTTAGCAATAGCTCTAGCAATCGAATCTGTTGATCCTCCCGCGGGAAAGGGAGTAATCAAGGTGATGGGCTTATTAGGGTAGCTTTGAGCAAAACTTGAAAGATTCAATAAACAGGAAAATAGAATAAGACCCTTTAGAATCTTTGATATGGTAAGGTATGCTGATTTCATATAGCTTTCTTGAACAAAAGTTTGATTTTAATTTTACATCTGAATCAATTTAGCCCCATTCCTAAATTGGTGCAAAAGTCGTTATACTCATTTCTTTATAGGGGAGATACAGATGTTGAGACGTCAATTTATAGGAAATTCACTAGCCATGTTGATTGCCCAAGCTTTTGGCCGATCAGTCTTTGCTGCTAGCAATACCTTGAAGGTTATTGTTTTCCCTGGCGCTCAAAATCTATCAATGTGGGTCGCTTTAGAAAAAGGATTTTTTCAATCAAAAGGGTTAGATGTTCAATTAACCTATACGATGAATTCGATTGAGCTCAGAGATGGTTTGTCTGAGGGGAAGTTTGATATTGCGCATTCAGCGGTTGATAATTCCGTGGCAATTGTGGACTATAAAGAAAAAGAATCAGTGATTTTGATGGGTGGTGATTCAAGTTTGAATGAATTGTTTGTTCAACCAGAGCTCAATTCTTTGCAAGATATTCGTGGCAAGATTCTTGTTGTAGATGCGCCTAATACGGCATACGCACTCCAGGTGAAGAAGGCCCTAGCACTTGCAGGCGTTTCTGAAACCGAATATAAACTCAATCCTGTTGGAAGAACTGCGCTCAGATTAGAGGCCATGAAACAGAGTAAAGATAATGCTGCTGCTCCTTTGAATCCCCCATTTTCAATTCAAGCAAAACAAGCTGGCCTAAAAAGTCTTGGTAAATTAGTTGATTTTGTGGGGCCTTATCAAGGTCAAGGCATGTTTGCTATGCGTCCATGGATTGCTGATCATCAGTCTGTAATTGAAAGATACATAGCGGCTTGGATCTTAGCGGTTCGTTGGGCGCTTGATCCTAAAAATAAGGATGAGGCCATTAGCATTTTGACAAAGAATATGAAGTTAGATCCTGTAATTGTTCAAGAGTCTTATCAAGCGCTTGTTACGCCTGGTTTTGGTTTAGATAAGGACGCTCAATTTTCTCAAAAAGGATTTGATAACTTATTGTCTATTCGAACTCAGTTTGGTAAGGGCCGTCCTTTAGAGGAAAAAAAATTAGTTGACCTTTCTTATTACGAACGTGCTTTGAAGTCTTTATAAATTGAGATGAATTATTCAGAGGCCTTTTGTAACGCGGAATATAATCCTCGCCCAGCGGTTGCCAATCATCTAGCTATCATGGAGGGTTGGAAAAATAAATCGATGATTGCTCGCACTCAATCTGAATGCCTCATCGATCTAACTTACGGCCCAGATATTGACGAGCGCGTTGATGTTTTTTTGACGAAAAAAAGCAATGCGCCGTGCCTCATCTTTATTCATGGGGGATATTGGAGGGCTTCCGATAAATCAGAGTTTTCGTTTATTGCTAAAGCGATTGCTGATGCAGGAGCTAATGTCTTTGTTGTTAATTATGGACTCGCTCCTCGCGTAACATTAGAGACAATTATTCAACAGATTCATCGCGCTACACAGTGGGTCTTTGAACATGCACAAGATTACGGCGCTAATCCACAAGAGTTGTATTTGTCTGGACATTCGGCAGGTGGACATATGACAGCCATGATGCTGTGTAGTTCATGGAAAACGCAACCTAATTTAAAAATTAAAGGGGGCTTTTCAATTAGCGGCCTATATGATTTAGAGCCATTAATTTATGCTAGCTTTTTAAACCCCATTCTTCAACTTGATTTGGTGTCGGCTAAAGCAATGAGCCCAATCCATCAGCAACTAAAACCAGAAATTCCTTTTTGGACTTGTGTTGGAGGGGATGAGTCCAGTGAATTTCACCGACAAAATCAACTAATTGCAACAACTTGGCTAGATAGTTTTCGAGGGGATATTGCGATGCCTCATCACAACCATTTCAGCATCATGGATGCAATGGCTGATACATCGACACCATTATTTCAAGGCATCATTAAGATGTTAAGGCTGTAAGTTACTCTTTTTCGATACCGGCTTTTTTCATCACTTCGCCAATGATGGGTGATTCAGCGCGTGATTTTTCAAAGACAGCTTCAGGTTTGCTGTAGAGCGGAGAAACGCCTAATCTTTCGAAGGCTTCTTTGATTTCTTGTGTTGCCATCACTTTACTTAATTCGATATTAATACGTTCAACGATAGGAGTGGGCAACCCTTTAGGGCCCACAATTGCCCACCAGGCAGTTGCTTCAAAGTTTGGATAGCCTTGTTCTGCCATCGTTGGAACATCGGGTATCGTACCGGATCGTTGTAATGAGGTGACTGCAAGGGCTCTTAATTTATTACTTTTAATAAAAGGTACTGCGGGTGCCATATCAGAAAATACCATTTGAATCTGCCCAGCGACAGCATCTGCTACCGCAAGACCTGTACCTTTATATGGGATATGCACAATATCTACACCTGCCGCAGATTTATACATTTCACCACTAATATGAGATTGAATTCCTTTTCCGCCCGATCCAAAATTATATTTTCCTGGATTAGCTTTAATCAGATTGGTTAATTCGGTAAGCGATTTTGCTGGGACATTCGGGTTCACCACCAACACTTGACCGGCACTTGCAACCATGGAAATGGGCGTAAAGTCCTTATACCAATCAAAAGGCATCTGTTTGAAAAGGAATGGGTTATTCACAACAGTACTACTGTTGGATAGTAATAAAGTATACCCATCCGCAGGGGCTTTCGCCGCCAGATCATGACCAATATTGCCAGAAGCACCAGGACGATTTTCTACAATGACAGGCTGCCCTAATCCCTCTGAAAGCTTTTGTGCAATAAATCGACCTAATACGTCACTGGTTCCACCCGGCGGGAAGGGAGCAATAAATTTTATAGGACGATTAGGATAATTCTGTGCCTGAGCTTGGGGGGGCACTAAGATCGTTAGGTAGAATAATGCAACAAAGCTATAAATGATTTTTTTCATCCAGCACATGAGCGTTCTCCAAATTTTATTATATGTATTTATCTATTCTAAACAGCTTTTAGCTTATTAGTGTTTATGCTGATGCCCACACTCTTGAAGGATGAACAGAGGTAGAATTAAAAGTTAAATTTGTATCGCTATTGGAATTCATGAGGAGATAAAAGTGATGTTGAAAAAAATACTGTTTGCGATGAGTGTTGTAGTCTTTATCGCTACTTTTTCTACCCAAGCGCAAATAAAAGACCGCAATATTGATGAGATTAAGGCAGAGGCTCTTTATCGTGCAGAAAATGGTGGAGCTTATCCTCTCATAGGACTTGATCTTCAAGATGTCAAAGAGGCTCTCGGGCAAATAAAAACCCGCAACCCAGATGAGTGGGCTCAGGCTTGGGGGACTGTTGCTGATAAGTATATGCAACAAGCTAAAATTGCTCAATCACCTGAACAGGCGAGTGCGTTATACAAGAAAGCATGGCGTTTATATTTCTTTGGTCAGTGGCCTGCGCCAATATCTAATGGGAAAATGGAGTCCTATAACAAGGCATTAGATGCTTATTTGCAATATAGTAAAAACATGGACCCGCCATTACAGGTCATTAAGATACCTTTTGAAGGAAAAGAGTTAGTTGCTTATTTACGATTACCAAAAGATGCTAGCGCTAATAAACCTGTCCCGATGATTTATGCAGTTAGTGGTTTGGATAGCCGTAAAGAAACTGTCGCAGATAGTTATGCTCAAATTTTGAAACATGGCGTTGGAATTTTTGTCATTGATAGCCCTGGAACCGGTCAGGCTCCTATCAAAGTCAGTCCAACTGCAGAAAGAATGTTGTCTGCTGGATTAGACTATTTAGTGAAAAGGCCTGATGTAGATAGTAAGAGGATTATATTTTCTGGGGTCAGCTTTGGTGCCTACTGGGCGACGAAGATGGCAATCATTGAAAAGGATCGATTACTTGGTTCTGTAGCGCAATCACCGCCAGTGCACGATACTTTTCAGTCGAAATTCGTTGAGAAGAAATTAAGTACCCCTGAGTATTTATTTGATTATTTACCTGCCTCCATCAATGTATATGAAGGAGTCAGTAATCTGGATCAATTATTAGCATACGTTCCTAAAATGTCCTTAAAAGATCAAAACCTATTGAAACGCCCTACCAGCCCAATGTTGATATTAGCTGGCGTTAATGACTCTCAGGTATTGTTATCCGATATTAAGATGTTGATGGAAGCGGGAGATGTTCCAAAAGATTTTTGGATTAATCCAAAAGGTGGGCATTTAGGACGAGAAGTAAAAGGTTGGACAGATGCTAATATTTTTTCTAAAGTCATTATTCCTTGGGAAATAAGACTTTTAGAAGAGTCTGGTTGGAAAAAATAATTCTTAAGAAAGACCTACAAGCTTAAGTGTTCTTTGAGCGAGAAGAACCACTGGTCGGTCGATCATTTTCCCGTCCAATTTCACAGCGGCGCCTTTTGATTCTTGATCAGCTGTAACAACGCGTTGTGCATATGCCACTTCAGATGGAGTGGGCTTGAAACAGTCTAAAATCCCATCGACTTGTTTTGGGTGGATACACAGCTTTGCCCCAAAGCCTAACCGTTTAGAACGTAGCGTATCAGTTTTCAAAAGTTCCTGATTCGATATATCTGTAGTAACACCATCAATCGGCGGCGCAATTTGAGCAAGTCGTGTCGCTAGTGTAATCGCAAACCTTACTGGCAATAACTCAGTTTCATCAGCGTCACAGGTTAAACCAAGATCAGCCTGAGTATCAATATTACCAAGTGCTAAACGCAGAGTTAGCGCATGTGTGGCAATTTCTTTCACACGATCAATTCCAAGAGCAGATTCAATAATCGGTATGATCCATTGCACATGAGGAACAGCCGAGCACAGTGAGTTTAATTGAGTGAGCGATTCAGCTTTGGGGACAACAATATGCAGCGGCACATTGAGTGTATTAAGAAATACCAAATCAGCATCTGTAAATGGCCCATCCATTGGGTTGATACGAATCAGGATGCGCTCTAAGTTTTCCTTAGAGCAGTTTTTGAAAAGTGCCTGCAAGTTTTTTCTTGCCTCTGATTTTTGTTCGGGAGGAACCGCGTCCTCTAAATCGATAATCACTGCTTTTGATGAGCTATTTAAAGCTTTACTAAAAAATTCAGGACGATGGCCAGGCGCGAATAAAAAAGTTTGCGCCAAAGCAAGATGAGCCGATAATTTATTCATATCTTAAATAGCCTGAGCCTCTCGAAGTTCTTTAATGGTATGGGCATCGAACCCTAACTCAGTCAGAATGGCCTCACTATGCTCGCCAATATCTGGAATGGCATCCATACGATATTCATATTGGTTATTTACGCCTGGTGGTAGTAACGCAGGAACGGGACCGATGGGTGAGCCAACTTCATGCCATCGATGACGAGCGCTGAGTTGCGGATGGTCCCAAAGATCCTGCATATTATTCATGCGTGCATTTGCAATTTGGGAACTCTCTAAAAGATCGGTGACTTCTTTGATATTAAGTTTAGAAAAACAATCAACAATAATTTTCTCTAGCTGCACTCTGTTTTCATGACGTTTGAAATTCAAGGCAAACATTTCGTCATGAGCGAGCGCAGGTGTTTTGAGAACTTTTTCACAAAATACCAACCACTCCCGCTCATTTTGTAAACCTAACATGATGGTATTACCATCACCAACGGGGAAGGGGCCATAAGGATAAATGGTGGCATGTGATGCTCCAGATCGCGCAGGAGGAGATGCGTTCTCATAAGCGTAATACATTGGAAAACCCATCCATTCACCTAAGGCTTCAAGCATTGAGACATCAATGTGAGAGCCAACTCCTGTCTTACCGCGAAGTATTAACGCCGATAATATATTGGTGTATGCGTACATTCCTGCAGCGATGTCACCGATGGAGTTACCTGCTTTGGAAGGAGTATCTTTTGTGCCTGTTACTGATAGAAAGCCAGCTTCACTTTGGATGAGTAAATCGTAGGCTTTTTTATCGCGATAAGGACCATCGTTGCCGTAACCAGAGATATCACAAACGATCAGTCTTGGATTGAGTTCTTTTAATTTTTCTGAGGAAAGACCAAGACGCTCAGTTGCACCTGGCGCTAAATTTTGAACGAGTACATCGGCTCTCGCTAGAAGTTTCATTAGTGCTTCGAAAGCTTTTGGATGTTTGATATCCAAACAAAGGCTTTCTTTGGATCGATTTGTCCATGTAAAGTGCGAAGACATACCCTTGACCCGCTGATCATAATTCCTCGCAAAGTCCCCAGTTACAGGACGCTCAATTTTAATGACCCTAGCCCCTAAATCGGCCAGTTGCCTTGTGCAAAAAGGTGCGGCTATTGCATGTTCAAGGGATACAACTGTAATGCCATCAAGGGGTCTCATTTGAATTAAAAGGATCTTGGAAGATCTAATAGATGCTCAGCAACATAGGAAAGAATTAAGTTCGTTGAGATTGGAGCAACCTGATAGAGCCTAGTTTCTCTGAATTTACGTTCTACATCATATTCGCAAGCAAAGCCAAACCCGCCAAAGGTTTGGATGCATGTATTCGCTGCTTCCCAAGATGCTTTAGCTGCTAAATATTTAGTCATATTTGCTTCGGCACCACAGGGAAGGTGTTGATCGAACAAATCACATGCCCGAAAACGCATTAGGTTAGCTGCTTCTGTTTCAATATATGCTTCAGCAATTGGGAACTGTACACCTTGGTTTTTACCGATAGGGCGGTCAAAAACAATACGGTCATTGGCGTAATGGCGTGCTTTATTAATAAACCAGTAAGCATCACCTAAACATTCTGCGCCAATGAGAACTCTTTCTGCATTGAGACCATCAAGAATATACTTGAAGCCTTGGCCTTCTTCACCAATCAAGTTTTCAGCAGGAATTTCAAGGTTGTCGAAGAATACTTCATTAGTTTCATGATTCACCATATTGAGGATTGGAGAGATGGTCATACCATGTCCAATAGCATCTTTCAGGTTGACGATAAAGATCGACATGCCTTCTGATTTTTTCTTTACCTCAGCAAGGGGTGTTGTTCTTGCCAATAGAATCATTAAGTCAGAGTGCTGGATTCTAGAGATCCATACTTTTTGACCATTCACTACATAGCGATCACCTTTTTTTACCGCGGTAGTTTTTAGCTTCGTAGTATCTGTACCTGTAGTTGGTTCAGTAACTGCCATCGACTGTAAGCGGAGTTCGCCAGAGGCAATTTTAGGAAGATAAAATTTCTTTTGCGCATCGGATCCGTGGCGAAGTAGAGTGCCCATGTTATACATTTGGCCGTGACAAGCTCCTGAGTTACCGCCACCAAAGTTAATCTCTTCCATAATCACGGAAGCTTCGGCAAGTCCTAGACCAGATCCACCGTACTCTGCTGGAATTAATGCAGCCAACCAACCTGCTTTTGTTAAAGCATCAACAAAGGCTTCTGGGTAACCCCGAGCTTCGTCAACTTTTTGCCAATAGTGAGAATCAAAGTTGGAGCTAAGGTCGCGTAAAGCTTCGCGGATTTCTTGATATTGATCTGGTGTTGGGATATTGTGCATAAAATACTTTTCTAATTTAAGCGAGGGTTGCGGTGGCTTTCATACTGACAAAGCCTTCATAGTTTTTTGTCCAAAGAGAAATCTTACCGTCTTCAAGGACTTTGCCATTCACTGCAAACGAGTGGATATCGTACAGAGGGCGTATTGCTTTAAATTCATAAGAGCGCAGACGCATTTGTGGAAGTTTTTCATGCAAAAGTTCAACTAATAAAGTAGCGATCATTGGGCCGTGAACTATTAGCCCCGGATAGATTTCTACCTCATTGACGTACTTACGATCGTAGTGAATCCGATGACCATTAAATGTTAGAGCTGAGTAGCGAAACAATAGGACCTCATTAGGAACAATTTCTTTGCTCCAATCGGGGGTTTCTTCGATGATGACTGGCGTTGCAGCTTTTTCATTATCCGTCGGCACTGGACGATAAACGATGTCATGCTCCTCAGAAATTGCCAAGCCCACTTCATTACTGATTTCATGAACGACAGTAACAAATATCAGATCGCCAGAAGATCTTCCATTCTTATGTTCAACAGATTTAATCGTTGAATGACGAGTAATTTTGTCACCAATTTTTAATGGATGATGCCAAGTTAGGCGACTACCCGCCCACATTCTTCTAGGCAGCGGAACTGGTGGTAAAAAACCACCACGCTTGGGATGTCCATCCGGCCCTACCTCAGATAGAGGAGAGTGGGGTAAAAAATAGAGCCAATGCCATAACTCAGGCAAAACGTCACCATCTTTGTAAGTCTGGACTTGATTAAATGTTGCCGCTAAAGCTTGGACTGGAAATAAGCCAATCACATCATGCAGCGTTTCCGTTTTACCAATCCATTCTTTTAAATGGTTGACTTCTTCAACAGTAATGCTTTGGGTTGCTGGCGCTGAGTTCGACATAAGTTTAGAAATAGCTCTTTATAAGATAGTTATTTTATCGTTTTAAGTGGTTTGTTGCAGGGTTGGCTTATTCCCCCTTAAAATCTGGTTGACGCTTCTCAGCAAAGGCTTTTCTGCCTTCCGCATAATCTTTGCTCACAAAACAAGCGTTAATTTGCGCATTTATACTATCAATGTTAGAGGTATCACCCTGAATGATGCTGCGCATTGCTCGTTTAGCTGCTTGAATGGTTAGTGGAGCATTCGATGCTATTTGTTCAGCAAGCGCCTGAGTATAGCCAAATACATCATCTTTTACAGAGTTAATTATTCCCATTTTTTCAGCATCAACAGCTGGGTAGACATTGGCTGAGAAAAATGCTTCAGAAGTAAAGATAGGTCCGAGATTGGCTAAAAATTGTTGCATATTACGGTAGCCGTAACCTAGACCAAGCCTTCCTGCAGGCATTCTAAACTTCGAGTTAGGGCTGGCATAGCGCATATCACAGGAAAGAGCTAGACCAAGACCACCGCCATAGCAAATACCGCTGATGGCTGCAATGACAGGAACTCGGCAGTCAGATAAGCTAAGTTGAGCTTCTTCAACAGCAATGTTATAACGATCAGAGGTTTCTTTTGAGCCACGTTGAGTTTCAAATTCAGAGATGTTGGCACCTGAAACAAAGGCTTTTTCACCATTACCGCGCATGATGCAAACACGAATATTTTTGTCAGCATCAATATCATCGATCGCTTTTTTAAGCTCAATCCACATAGATAGACTCATGGCATTGTATTTTTCAGGATCTGAAACTTCAATATATGCGATATGTTTGTTTTTTGTGTAATTAATTGTGCCCACGAGGTATGTCCTTTATGTTGATATTTATTGAATATAGTATTTAGCTATTTTAAAGCCTCAAGATCTATCGTGATGGAATTGATCGATATAGCAATTTCCATCAAATAATTGTTGTTCCATTTGATGGGCAAAATCTAGCAATGTCTTCTCTTGAAGAGGGCGAGCAATAGCTTGAATACTCACTGGGCGCCCTCGTGAATCATCTCCAATTGGAAAGCTGATAGAAGGTAGGCCTAGGAGGTTAACAAACCCCATAAACTGAAATAAGCTCAAGTAAGCCTCTCTAGAAAAGTCAGGGTGACCGATTTCGACTGATCCCCAGTTTGGCAGTGATTGACCAAGGCAGGGTATCAGCAAAATATCAGATGTTGATAGATATTTTTCGATAAATGATTCGGATTGTTGTTGACGAGAGTGAATGACTTGCTCATATTGAGCAAGAGAGATTGATTGGGCAATTTTTCCAACAGATTTAAGACCTTTTGGTGGATTTTCTGAAGCAATTTCTTTGGCGTATTGAGTACTAATTTCATATGCCATTACTATATTTGTAGCATCACATAGAGCCTTAAATTCAGTCAAATCTATGGGCTTAATAGATTTAAAACTCAGTAGAAATTGTTCAATGCTTGAAGATACTAATGGATCAATCATGTTTTTAGGTAGCCACGAACTGATCCGGGGAGACTGAATAGGTTTATCCAAAGGGTGGCTTGCAATAATTTCTAATATTACTTGCATGTCTTTTGCATATCTTCCTAAGATACCGATGGTGTCTAAGGATTTTGACAGTGGGTTAACACCTTTAAGACTAATTAGTCCAGCAGTGGTCTTGAGTCCGGTAATACCGCAAGTAGCTGACGGTATTCGTACGGAACCCGTAGTATCACTTCCGAGAGAAACATAGGACATTTTGGAAGCTACGGCTATTGCACTTCCACTGGATGAACCTCCAACCGCATAAATTTCGTTGAGTGGATTGATGCTTCTTGGAAAGTTAGGGTTTTGAGAAGTTGCACCACACGCATAAGGCGCCATCACTAGAGCGGCGAGATGTGATGCCCCAGCCTGCTCTAATTGCTGAATCACTTCAGCCATGGTCGTTGAGGTATTTTCAATGCCAGCGTGATGGCCAAAGCCAGGTTCTCGATCACGCAGATTAAATAGGTCTTTATGTGCAAAACCAACACCTAATAAGGGGCCTTTTTGGCCAACATTTGGCGGAAAAGTTTTTACGACGGCATGAAACTTTTCGTCCAAGACACTAATCTGAGCATATTGATGATGAAGTGCGGCAATAGGATCTACCAAGCCTTGCTGAATCATAGCTTGTAATTCGGTGAGACGAGCGGGAAGTGTGATCACTGAAATTTGTACTGAATAGTCATTTAGCGCATTGTAAATGGATTAGCGCTAGGGGCCCCAGTATTAATCCAAACACATTTCGTCTGTAGATAAGCATGAATGGCTTCAATGCCATTTTCTCGCCCTAAACCGGAATCTTTAAAACCTCCAAATGGCGCCATAAAACTAACGGCACGGTAGGTATTGACCCAAACGGTTCCCGATTTGATTTTTTCAGACATTCTAAAAGCACGACTAATATCACTAGTCCATACACCTGCACCTAATCCAAATTTAGTATCGTTGGCAATCTTTACAGCTTCATCTTCATCCTTAAAACGAATAATGGAGAGGACGGGACCAAAAACTTCCTCTTGCGCGATTCGCATTTTGTTATCTACTTGACCAAAAATAGTCGGCTCCACAAACCAACCGTTTCCACACTCAGGACGAGTGGCTGCACTCCCTCCCATTAGCAACTTGGCACCTTCATTTTTAGCGATATCAATATAGCTTAATACTTTTTCATATTGTGGACGTGTTGTAACGGGACCAATTTGCGTATCGCTACTCATTGGGTCACCCATTTTTGCGGTTTTAGCAAGGGCAACTAATTTTTCAATTACCTCATCATAAATAGAATCTTGGACGAGTAGGCGTGATCCAGCAATACAAGTTTGCCCAGTTGCTGCAAAAATACCAGCTACAGCACCGTTCACAGCATCTGCAATATTCGCATCTGAAAAAATAATATTTGGAGACTTACCACCAAGTTCAAGGCTAATATGTTTTAAATGGGCTGCTGCTTGTTGGTTAATGAGTTTTCCAGTGGTATCAGATCCTGTGAATGTAATTTTTCTCACCAATGGATGCTCTACTAACGGAGTACCTACATCCTTACCAAAGCCAGTAACCACATTAACGACACCAGGAGGAAACCCAGCTTCTTCGAAAAGCTTCACAAAATGCAGCAGTGAAGCCGAAGTAAACTCTGAGGGCTTGATGACAACAGTACATCCAGCAGCTAAAGCAGGAGCAATTTTCCAAGCTGTCAGCATGAGAGGGGAGTTCCATGGCGTGATGACAGCAACAACGCCAAGAGCTTCTTTACGAGTAAAGCTAAAGAAACCTTTTTTATCAAGAGGTATGACCGCACCTTCAATTTTATCGGCCAGCCCGCCGTAATAATAAAACCATTGAGGAATGTAATTTAATTGCCCAAACATCTCAGCAAAAAGTTTTCCGTTGTCTTTTACTTCAATCGTTGCTAGCTCCCTAGCATCACGCTGAACAAGGTCTCCTAGTTTGTGAAGCAGTAAACCACGTTGCGTAGCCGTCAAATTAGCCCAAGCCCCTTCAGAAAAAGCTTGATGCGCAACCTGAACTGCGGCATTTACATCTTGAGCATTGCCCTGAGCGACTTTGGCCCATACCTCTCCAGTAAATGGATTGAAACTATCAAAATAGTTGCCGGATAATGGAGCGGTAGATTTGCCCCCAATGAAAAGATCATATGTTTGCATAAAAACCTTAAGAAGAATGGGATAGTATTTGAGCTGCTTGATGAACCGCGGCAATGATTTCAGGATAGGTGCCGCAACGACATAGATTTCCAGCAAAAAAGTCACGTATTTCTTCATCGGTAGGATGCGGATTTAAATCTAAAAGATGTTTTGTCATCATAATAAAACCCGGCGTACAAAAGCCACACTGAAAAGCGCCTTGCTCGATAAATGCTTCTTGAATCGGGTGTAGTTTTTCATTGATTGCGCTAAGACTTTCAACCGTTTTAACTGACTTACCATCAAGCATGACAGCGGGGGTTAAGCATCCTGAAACGGCAAGCTCATCAACCAAAATAGTGCATGCACCGCACAGTCCTTGGCCACAACTTTCGCGAGCCCCTTTTAATTGAAACTGGTTTAATAGTTCAACGGTATTTAAATGATTTTCTACCTCAATAGTTACGGGATTACCATTGAGATGGAAAGAAATAATTTTGCTGGTTGTCATAAAAATTAGCCTTTACTTTTTTCTAGCAATGCTTGAAAAACTTTTTCTGGAGTGATGGGTAGGCTGGTAATGCGCACACCAACTGCATCAAATATGGCGTTAGATACCGCGGGGGAAACCCCAAAAGTACCTGTTTCTCCAATACCTTTTGCGCCATATGGACCTTCCTTGTGCGACGCTGTTACGCAAATATTTTCCATTGAGAAATTGACGTCATGAATCCCTGGAATTTTATAATCAGCAAAGGATGCATTGGTGAGTTGACCTTCATCAAACAGCATTTCTTCTGTAAAGGTAAAGCCACATTGCATAATCGCAGCTCCTGACACTTGAGTAGATGCAATCTTAGGATTGATTAACTCACCTGCATCAGCCACGTTAATCAAATTCGTTATACGGACATGACCAGTTTCGGTATCAACCTCTACTTCGACACCACTAGCACCAACCATCCAAAAAGGAGTGACGTTAGTAGATGCTCCAGTAGCAGGATCAGTAGGGGCATAGGTTGGTTTGTAGCTACCAAAACCAACTACAGTTCCAGCTTGCATACCATAGGTTTTTTGTAAAATAACACTTGGTAGATGTTGTATCGATTCATCTAAACCAGCTTTTTTCACCATAACTTTTAACTTGTCCAAAACATCTTGTGCGGCAAGCTTGACTGCATTTCCCATATGAAAAGTGGAGCGTGATCCAAGTGTGCCCATATCATAAGGAGTGATATCAGTATCAGGTCGGATGACTTTAATCGATTCTGTTGGTATCCCTAAGGTATGCGCTGCAATTTGTGCCATACCAGTATCTGAACCTTGCCCCATATCAACAGTACTCATTGACAATTGACAACTGCCATCACCGTGAATAGTAACAAGTGCTGTTGATGTTGTTGGAGAGACTGAGGCTTTAAAGCCAATCGCAACTCCTCTGCCTTTGCGAATTGTTCCTGAACCTCGATCAAAGCTTTGATCCCAATTCATTTTTTTCGCCAAAGTATCTAGTACAAGGTCTGATTCCATATGAGTAATCACTGTACCTGTGGCTTGCTTTGCACCGTTTCGTAACAAATTTAATTGACGAAACTTTATAGGGTCCATTTTTAATTCATGGGCGAGCATATCTGTATGGCACTCATAAGCCCATACTAGTTGTGGAATACCAAACCCTCTTAGAGCACCTGCTGGCGGTCGATTGGTATAGATTTCAAAAGAGTCGATGGAAACATTATTAATATCGTAAGGACCTGCCGCAGTAAATCCAGATTTTTGAGCTACGCGTGGACCGATATCTGCATAAGCGCCGCCATTCCAATATACCTTGCAGTCTCTTGCAATAATCCGCCCCGAATCATCGACAGCACTTTTCATTTTGAAGGTTGTCGCATGTTTACTGATGGTATAAAACTGTTCTTCCATGGTTAAGGAGATTTTGACGGGAACTTTTGTAATAAGAGCTAAGGCAGTAACAAGGGCTTCAACTTTGATATAGACTTTGGCGCCATAACCACCTCCTAAATGAGCACTTTTAACCCTTACTTGGTTTTCATGCCAACCAAGCAGACGTGCAATTTCTAGCCTTACAAAAGAAGGCATTTGTGTTGCACTATGAATCGTGATTAATTGATCGCCAGGTACTGCAATTGAAACCATTGGCTCTAAAGGGGTATGCATTGCTTGTTGGGTTTTAAAAGTATGTTCAAACACACGACCAGCTTTTGCAAAAGCATCATCAGTATTGCCGTACTTGAGATGAAAATCTAAAGCAATATTGGTATTTTTGCGACCAATTAAATGTTTTAGATCCGGAAATGTTCCGGAGGGTCGTAGTTCATCATGCACGATAGCGCTAGATGTAAGTGCTTCCATTTCATCAAAAACAGCATTTAACTCTTCGTACTCGGCTTCAATGAGTTGACAAGCCGCTTCTGCAATGTGAGGGTCATGAGATAGGACAACGGCTACAGGTTCTCCGATGAAGTGTACTTTTTCTAGCGCCAAGATGGGTTGGTCAAGAAAAGCTGGACCATAGTAGGGGCTAGGAATTACTTTTTGAATATCTTCACCTGTAACAACTAAGTGTACGCCTGGATATGCTGCTGCTGCCTCAGTGTGAATCTGTATGATTTTTCCATGAGCTACTGTGCTGCGAAATATTTTCCCATACAACATCCCAGGAGCATTAAAATGGTGCATGTATTCAGCAGAGCCAGAAACCTTTTGGCGAGATTCAAGTCTTGGTATTGATCGACCAAATTCCAGTTGTGGTTTAGTCATGATTGAACCTTCCCTTGCAAACTATTTTGAATAGCACGACGAATATAGACTTTGATTAATTGTTTTTTATAAGAAGCCGATCCTCGGGCATCATCTTCAGGCTCAATATGGCTTGCGGCAATCTCACCAGCCTCAATAAATAATGTTTCGCTTGGAGTTTTTCCCGTTAAGAATTCTTCAACCTCAGATAAACGTGTTGGGGTCTCGACAACGGCACTTAATACTACTTTAGGGGAGTCTAAGAGCTTTCCTTTCAATCCAAGATTGATAGCTACTCCTAAAGTAGGCCAGTCATCTGCTGAGCGCGTAGTACATTTTAAATATAAGCAATAGCGATTTGTGAGAGCCGGAACGGTAATGGATTGAATGATTTCCCCACTACTTAATAGCGTTGTGTAATAACCAAGGTAAAAATTTTCGATCGGTATGTTTTTAGTTCCTGAGGCACTATTAATTTTTAAGGTAGCGCCTAAAACAGTCATTAGAGGCGGCATATCCATATGGGGATCGCCATGAGCTAAAGCACCACCAAGGCAAGCTACATTCCGAACACGAACGTTGGCGAGTTTTTTCATAGTCTGGCTAATGACTGAAAAATATTGCTTGACGATTGGGGAATGTTCTATTTCGCTGAGAGTTGTCATTGCTTGAATTTGTAAATCACCATTTGTATCAATAGCAATACCCTGAAGTGTTTGAACCTTAGATAGGCTAACTAAAGCCTCGGGTTCATAGACGCCACTTTTCATCATTAGCATTAATGCTGTTCCACCAGACATGGGTTTGACCAAACTATTGTCATCTTGAAGATATTGAATAGCTTGTTCGATTGATTGAGGGGTATGTAGTGCAAATGGTTTCATAAGAGCCTTGTCAAACGTTAGTAAAAGCGGCTTGAAGATTTTTTGCGAACTGCTGTTCTAGTTCTTTCGTTTTTGAGCGTAATACAGGTTGACCCATGCCACCTAATTTCCCAGTCAGCTTCAAGTCAATTGAATATTGAATGATTGTTTCTTCGTTTTGCGCAACCAAAGTTGCCGATGAGATCGCTAATAATCGCCCAATCATACCGATGGGATTGCCTTCAGTTTTAGCAGTAATCTTTTCAGGAAATATATTTTCAGTAATTTCAACCTGTACTAAAAACTTAAATTGAATATAAGCCACTTTAGTGGTTAAAGTTGCCTTATATTGCGTTTCTGAAATTTTTTCAAGATTACTTACTCCATCGATACAGGAGGCAAAAAATGGAACATCATTTAGCTTGTTAAAAACAGCATCTCTTGGCGCACAGACTTGTATTTCACCAGTTAATATCATTTTAATTTTTGAAAAATAGTTTGTGTGAGCATGAAATTGTCTCTTTTAGAATCTTGTTATTCTAAGGAAGATAGGTTTTCAAGTCTAATGCTAATCAACATGGCCTGCTATCAAATTCAAGCATAGCTAACGCAATCAGGGTTTACTCTAGGTCATTGAATAAGTGTGGCACCTGGCCAATCATTTTCAGAAACAGACTGATTGATAATTAACTTTAATTCTTCGATGACTCTTCGAACTGCTAAGGTTGGATGACGAGTCACAGAAAGGGCTAATGAAATTTGTCGATTAATTTCGGGGTCAATAATTGGAGCTGCTGATAGCTTATTTTGTTTAATATCTTCAAATAACACGACTCCAGGTAAAATTGTGTAACCAACACCAGCTGCAACAAGGCTTTTTTGGGTATCCATCGAGTTGGTTTCTGCTGTAATGTTTAGTTCTATGCCTGAGACACCACAGGCGTGATCAAGAAGAGTTCGCAGCCCATGTGGGTGCGTCGGCATAATAAATGAATGCTGCTTTAAATCTTTTAGGGATATAGGCTGATCTATTTTTAATTGTGCAGAACTAGGACCCACTACATAGAGCTTTTCGTTTAATAAAGGGGTAATTTCTATGGATGGGGATGCTTGATGAGCATATAGCAAGGCGATATCCACTTCATCTTTTGCTAGCCAGTCCTGTAAATAGCCAACGTAACCAACCAAGATGCGGATGGATAAGTTGGGATATTGGGTTTTCAATGAATTGATCAGTTTTCCGGCTAAAAGTTCACTAACGCTTGGTAACAGGCCAACCACCACCGTACCGCTAATTGCTTCAGGAGAGGCAGAAATCTCCTGTTTTGCTAGTTCTAATTCGTGAAGTGCTCGTTTGGCTCGGACCACTAAAAGGTGTCCTGCCTCGGTTAGTTGCATTCCGTGCCCCATTCTTTGGAATAAGGGGGTTCCCAAATCATCCTCTAGCATTTGAATTTGTCTCGATAGAGCTGGTTGCACAATGTGTAATTTTTCTGCGGCACGTGTGACGCTTCCACAAGCTGCAACAGCTAAAAAGGTACGTAATTGCTTGATTTCCAAAATAAGCCTCTAATTCATTGAATTATGTAAGTTATTTTAAGCTCACTCTCAATGGGAAAAGTAATTATGTCGAAATTGGATACCTACGCCAATTATTTTCTATTGGACGGATTGAGAGACTTACGCAATACTTCTTCAACTTTAAATATTAGGTACAAATATGGACTCAAAAGAACAATCTCTAGTTCATCCATGGAAGGATGAAATCTTTCAAATTTTCAAAGCTGGCTGTGTTAGTCAAGTGGCTTACGTTCCAGATGCTGGACACGCGCAGGTCATTCGCCATGTTTTAGAAGATAAAGACATGCGAGGCGTACCTGTTACAACGGAAGAAGAGGGTGTCGCTAGTGTTTGCGGCGCATGGTTGGGTGGTCAGCGATCCGTCTTATTGATGCAAAGTAGTGGTGTAGGTAACTGCGTCAATATGTTTTCGTTAATTAATAATTGTCGGTTCCCCTTTTTAACACTAGTTACTATGCGTGGTGAGTGGGCTGAATTTAATCAATGGCAAACACCGATGGGGCGAGTAACAGAAGAGGCATTTGAAATGATGGGAGTGAATGTGCTCCGTGCTGATCGCCCTGAATCTGTAGCTGATGTTGTGAGTGCAGGCTTTGACGCAGCATTCGTTGGAGGAGACGCAGTAGCAATATTATTATCACAAAGCTTAATAGGTCGCAAGAAATGGGGTGTTCAATGAATTTAACTTCAACGCATCAAGGTGACATAGATCGCCGAATATTTGTTAAGGAGTTAATTGCCGCCTGTCCAGAGGCATTGATCGTGACGGGATTAGGATCGCCTTCATATGATGTATTTGCTGCGGGGGATCGAGATGAAAACTTTTATCTATGGGGCGCTATGGGAGGAGCTTCAGCTCTTGCTTTGGGATTAGCCCTTGCGCAACCTCAAAAATCCGTATTAGTCATCACAGGTGACGGCGAACAGTTGATGGGCCTAGGAAGTTTGGCTAGTATTGGAGCCCAAAAAATTAAAAATTTAACGATTGTGGTTCTCGATAATGGTCATTATGGTGAGACTGGTATGCAATTAAGCCATACTTCTTTAGGGACTGACATAGTTGGTGTTGCGAAGGCTTGTAGTTTAGATTGGTCCTTTCCAGTGCGTGAGATGTCAGGAGTTTCAGATATTGCACAGCATGTTAATGCACGAAATGGGTCGGGTTTAGCAAACGTATTTATTAAAGCAGAGGAATATCCTAAGGCATTACCTGCTCGAGATGGTGTTTATATTAAAAATCGATTTAGATCAGCTTTAGGATTTAAACCGTTTTAAAAATCAAAGGTTGAATGATGAATTCTTTAAGGGTAATAAAAAGAGTTATTTTTTTGTTGCCTTTAATACTTTTTTTAAACCCTGTCTTTGCGCAAAATAATTGGCCTAATAAACCTGTCAAAATCATTGTTCCTTGGGCAGTTGGTGGAGTTACTGATACTTTAGCTCGGTTTATGGCTAACAAATTAACAAATCGTTTTAAAAGTCCATTTATTGTTGAAAATCATCCTGGGGCTGGAGGAATTATTGGCTCTGATTTAGTGGCAAAGTCAGCGCCGGACGGATATACTTTGGTAGCCTCTGGAATGGCTTCACATGTTATTACACCCAATTTAACTAATGCGCCATTTGATCCGATGAAAAGTTTTACGCATATTGCTAATTTAGGCGGACCACCGCTAGTGCTTGTCGTTCACCCAGATTTACAGGTTAAAGACGTCAAAGAATTGATTGCATTAGCTAATAAGACCTCTGGGGGTTTAAGTTATGCATCGCCAGGCTCCGGCACACACAATAATTTAATGGGCGAACTTTTCAAATTAAAAACGGGTGCAAACTTAGTACATATCTCCTATAAAGGTGGCGGACCTGCTTTACTAGATTTAATTAGTGGACATGTTCAAGTAGGTTTCTTAACTTTAACAACTGCCGCCACAAATTTAAAGGCAGGTAAATTAAGGGCCTTGGCTATTACTTCAAATAATCGTTTGTCTGATTACTCTCAAGTACCGACCTTTCAGGAATTAGGTTATGCAACACTTACGACTTATAACTGGTCTGGTCTTTCTGGGCCTGCGGGATTGAGCTCGCAAATTGTCAAACAAATTAATGAAGAAGTGATTAAGGTTTTGAGAGAAAAAGATGCAAAAGAGCAATTAAGCAGTGAAGGAATATCGGACGTTACTGAAATGAGTCCTGAGGTATTTACTACATTTTTTCAAAAAGAGATAACTCAGTGGACGCCAATTGCAAAATCAATTAATACCAAGCTAGGTAATTAGTATTTCTAAAAATAAAATAATGGGGACATCAATGAATGCTTTAAAAATGCAAATTTTGTTGAAGCGCACTTTACTCATCTTCACAGTATTTTGTTTTGTGGGGCCGACATTTGCGCAATCATCAACGGATACGATTAAGATAATTGTGATTACTGCGGCAGGTGGAGCGGCTGATCAGGCATCGCGGATTGTTGCAGAAAAATTAGGCCCCGCTTTAAATAAAAATGTTGTGGTTGAGAATAAGCCAGGTGCGGGCGGCAATATTGCCTCAAAGTTTGTTGCGGGATCAAAGCCGGATGGCTTTACTTTTTTAATGACGTCTAATAATCACACAATCAATCCATTTATCTATAAAGATGCTGGATATGCCACATTGACTGATTTAGTGCCTGTTGTTCAAGTCGCACGTGGCCCAACGGTGATTGCAGTAAATCCACAGGAGCCTATTAATTCGATGAAAGATTTAATTGCCAATTCGCATACTAGAGCGATTAACTATGGTTCCATTGGAGTTGGTAGTGCAGCACATCTCGTAGGTGAATGCTTAAAACCAATTACTGGGGCCAAGTATGAACATGTCCCCTATAAAGGAGGAGCACCAGCAGTCTTTGATGCAGTAGCCGGGCATATACCTCTGGTCATGTCCTCGCTAGCATCGCTGGGGCCTTATATCAAGTCAGGTAAATTACGCGCTATTGCAGTTTCATCTGCAGAGAGATGGCCTGGGTATACCGATATACCAACCTTGGCAGAGCTTGGTATGGGGGACTGTACTTATGATATTTGGCTAGGTATTGTGGCGCCTAAAGGCACACCCAGTAATATTGTTAATAGTATGAATCATGAGATTTCAACATTATTGAAAACGAAAGATATGCAAGAAAAGATTTTAGGAATGGGGTATATGCCGGTGGGTAATACACCTAAAGAATTTGATGAGATGGTTCGGGCTGACATCAATAAAACATCTAAAATGATTAAAACAATTAACGTTCAAGTTGAGTAGTAACTTATATTAAAGAGGAGAATTAGGTGCAAAATAATCATTGGTCATGGCCGAAAAATAAAAAAATCGCCGTTGTGTTTAACGTTTGTTTAGAAGCGTGGTCAGATGGCAAAGCTCCCGGTATAAGTCCTATGGGCAATCCTTTGCCTGCTGGCCTATTAGATAATATGGCAATATCTTGGGCATCCTATGGTCCCAAAAAAGGGATCTATCGTTTATTAGATAGCTTTGCAAAGTATGGCGCCAAATCCAGCATGATGGTCAACGGTGTTATAGCGGAGCGTCACCCCGAGGCTGTTAAAGCGATTGCGAATGGTGGTCATGAGATTCTTTCTCACTCGTATGCAATGGATGTTATTCCGGTGATGTTATCCGAAGAGGATGAGAAAAAAAATATCGTACGTTGCTCTAAATTATTGGGTGATGCCGCTGGAGTTCCTATCAAGGGTTGGCTAAGTCCAAGAGGGACTCCAAGCACTAAGTCGGCACAATTTTTAGCAGAGGCTGGTTATACATGGCATGGTGATGTATTTGATTCTGATTTGCCATATGTTCAACAATTTGGCGATAAAAAAATTGTAGCCATTCCATTGGGTACTGATGTAAACGATATGCCGTTTATGAAATTTGGAAATCCTCCAGAGTTAATGTTGCAATCATTTTTACAGAATTTAGACATTGCTCGAGAGCAAGATGAGGTATGTATTATTGATGTAACAAGTCATGCGCATATTTTTGGTCGGCCACGGGGCGCTTATTTTTACGAAAAAATTATTCAAGCAGCAGCTCAGGCAACGGATGTGTGGATTGGTACTCGACTTGAAATAGCGCAGCATGTTCTTGCCCATTCATGAACAAAACTGGAAATCCTTTAGATTTAAGGGAGTGGCTTAAGCGCATTGATCAAATTGGTGAATTAGATCATTGCTTGGGCGCTCATCCAAATTTAGAGATTGGTGCGATTAGCCAACTGAATGTCAAAAAAGAAAATCATAAAGCGCTTTTATTTGATGACATTGTTGGTTATCCAAAAGGGTATCGCGTTTTAACTTGCTCTACAGGAAGTAAAAAACGTTTAGCAAGTATTTTAAGATTGCCTAGCCCTAATACCCATCAAGATTTGATTGAATCATTAAGAGATAAGCCTGCTGAGTGGTTATCTAAGGCCAAAGACTTTACTCCAACCCCCGTTTCCCATGGGCCTATATTAGAAAATGTCATGCAAGGTGACGCGGTTGATCTAAATCAGTTTCCTGCGGTCTTATGGAATAAAGATGATGGCGGGAAATATATTGGTACAGGCTGTTCTGTTGTTTCGCAAGATTTAGAGTCTGGATGGGTGAATGTTGGGACTTATCGTGTTATGTTGCAGAGTAAAAATAAAGTCGGGTTGATGATTATTCCTGGAAAGCATGCGCATATTCAACATACGAAGTATATGGATGCTAAAAAACCATTTCCAGTCGTGATTATTTTAGGCGCTGATCCACTCAATTATTTAATTTCAGGTATTGAAGTACCGTTTGATGTATCTGAGTTTAATTACATTGGGGCTATCTTAGGCCAACCTGTTGAGGTGATTCAAGGTGACGTAACCAACTTACCATTTCCAAGCGCTGCAGAGATTGTTCTAGAGGGGTGGGTATATCCCGGCGATCAAGCGCCAGAGGGACCATTTGGAGAGTTTTTAGGCTATTACACTTCTGGATCTTCTTTAGCTTCGGTAGTCACTGTGGAAAAATTATATTATCGAAATAATCCAATCATTTTAGGCAGTCCTCCATCAAAGCCACCGAATGATTATTCGTATTCGAAATCTGTCATGCGTTCAGCGCTGTTATTTAATTCTATAGTTGCCGCAGGTGTGCCAAATGTTCAGAGTGTTTGGGCGCATGAGATTGGTGGTTCACGAATGTTTAATGTGATTTCTATCAAGCAAAAATATGCTGGTCATGCTCGGCAAGCTGGGCATATATTGAGTCAGTGTGGAGTAGGTGCGTATATGTCACGTTATTCCATCGTTGTCGATGAAGATATTGATCCATCTAATCTGAGTGAGGTGATGTGGGCCGTTGCTACGCGATCTGACCCCGTCAATGATATTGACTTTATTCAAAGAGGAGTTGGCTCGCAAAGTGATCCCATGAGCGTTGCTCAAACCTTAAAAGCTCCTTTTGCTTCGAAGGCAATTATTGATGCTTGTAGACCTTTTGAGTATTTAAGTACCTTCCCTAAAGTGGTTGATGTGAGTGAAGATTTAGAGAAGCATGTTAAGAAAAAATGGCCCAATTTATTGTAAAAATGAGGAGAAGGTATGGCAGCTTATTTGGTATCACTAATTACAGTCACTAACCCAGAAAAATTCAAAGAGTATGCTGGACTTACTGCGGCGGCGGGAGAAAAGTACGGAGCAAAATTTGTCACGCGTGGTGGCGGTCTAGAAGTTGTTGAGGGAGTGATGCCTCATGCGCGGGTTGTTATTACAGAATTCAAAGATAAAGAAACAGCGAAAGCTTTTTTTGAATCTCCAGAGTACTTAATCGCCAAAGAAAAAAGAATTGGAGCCTGCGACTTTAACGCATTTATTGTTGAAGGCGTTTAAAACTTATTCAGGTTGTAAGCCCATTTTTTTAATTAAATTTCCATAACTCGTTAGTTGAATATTAATTAACTGACTTAATTCTTCAGGATTGTTGCTTGAAGGATTAAGTCCTTGGCCGAGCATTTTTTCTCGAACCTCTTGGTCAGTTAGGGCTTTTTTTATTTCAGAATTTAATTGTTGAATGATTGACTTAGGAGTACCTTGAGGGGCCATAAAAGCAAACCAAGCCGTGAATTCAAAACCGGGCACACCCGACTCTGAAATAGTTGGTATGTTGGGGAATTGAGGTAGTCGTTGAGAGGTAGCTACACTAATGAACTTCAGCTTTCCTGCTTGTGCCAACCCTTTTAAACTCGATACAGCGATTAAGGCAACGTCGACCTCTCCACCAGCAACACCGGTGGCTGCTTGCATAATACCTTTATAGGGTACATGTGTCATCGACGTACCCGCTTGAGAGTTGAGTAAAGCCATCGCAATATGTTGGGGGCTACCATTTCCACCAGAGCCATAATTTAACTTACTGGGATTTTTTTTAGCAAATGCAATCAGATCTGCCGCACTGTTTGCTGGATTTGATGGAGACACAATCAAACCCAGTTCAATTTTCCCACCCATAGAAATCGGCATAAAGTCTTTGTTTGGATCCCATGGTAATTTAGTTTGAATGTTAGGAACCATGGTTAAAATACTGTCGTTAAAAACACCTAAGGTGTATCCGTCAGGCGAAGATTTAGCTACTTTGTCAGCACCAATAGCGCCAGCGGCTCCAGGTAACGACTCAATCACAAATTGCATACCTGTATTTTGAGTGATTTTTTGAGTAATAATTCTGACTCCGTTATCAATGGAGTTACCTGCAGCAAGAGGAATGATGATATGTATTGGGCGGTTGGGATAGCTCAACGGGGTATCGGCTGAAAAACAAAACTGACTAAAGCCTAACAAAGATACGAAAAATAAATAATGTAATTTCATGACTAAATTAAATAGGGGTTGCTAATAAGGTCTCAAAAGATCCAGTGTCAGAGATGACCTCAAGGAAGTTAATTTTAAGTACGCCATTTTCTTGAATCATTTGAAAATCATAGGCGCCCACACTAAACAGAATCGATCTGCCTTCTAGAGTAGTTTGGAAAAGGCTGTAGCTTGCCTGAACTTGCCATTCTGTGGCGTTGATTGGTTGAATCCGTGGATGGCCAATGATGTGTCGGTCCCAATGAAGATTATGTTCATTCACATGACGGTAGGAGTGGATGCGATCACGAAGCATATTCTTGTTATCGCACCAGATAACAGCTAAGGGTAAATTGAGTTTTTTATTTTCGCGAGTAACCACTTTGTACTGAGCATCTTCTGTAAATAGATCCACCCATTCTTCTAATCGATCCTCATCTAACAGCAGACCATATTCAGCAAGAAGGTTGTTGATGTTTATCACCTAACACCATCCTGTGCTTCTACTCCCATGAGCTCTGCCCAATAAGACCAAAAGCCACGAACAGGAGTTTCTGTCACACGGTGCTCGAGATTTTTAATCTCTCCGCGTCCACCCATCTCCATTATGTTGTGACTTTCTAGATCATTCTTCGTTGATTTTTGAACGAGCTCAATCGCCTCCCCATCTTCCATGCTGACAAAGCCAGCAGGCCCAACCAAATTCGCGGAAATCAGCCGATGACGCGACATTTCTTCTGAATCATCTTCATAACCAAATACAGTCTGAAAGATTTCAAAGGAGTCGGGGCCTTTTGGCCGTATTTGTCGGCAAGCTAGACTATTATTAATTTGCACAATGATGCCATTCGGAAAAAAAGTAGGGGCGGCAAGATTCATTCCGTCCTCAAATTCACGAATGTATTTGAGTAATTTGCCATCAGACAGACGCATACGGTCAAGATTGACTCCGCTAATATTTTCATAGGCTTTATTGGCGTCTTCTTGGGTATCGGATGATGCGAAGGCATAGTTCATATTATGACGGTGTCGTTCATCCATCATGACACCACCTTTTTGGGTGGCACGGTCCACGCCATAAGTGACAAAAAACTCATGTAATAAACTAGCGTGATAAGTATCTCTTAAGTTTTCAGCGTAAAGCTTCCAGTTACCATTTACCATCTGGCGGGTATAGCCGAGAATCTTAATGGGTTTGTACATGAAGCGTTTTATGAGGCTTCGACCGAATTCACCCAGGTAATCTTCAATACTTTCGGATTGATCTGAAAATGTTACGAACAGCACGCCGTGGAAGTTGGCAAGATGTAACTTTTTGGGAGATGCGGCTTTCATATCAAAGTCTTTGGGCATTCCGCCTTCACCTTTGAGTCCTCTTTTAAATGGTATACCAATGAGTTCGCCACTTTTCGAGTAGCACCATCGGTGGTAAATGCAGACATGATCTTGGGGAGCATTACCGCTCGGTTCACGAACGATTTGAGCACCACGATGGCTACAACGATTAATAAAAGCATGGACATGCCCATCATCACTTCTTGAGACGACGATCGGTGTATCACCAATCCATGAAGTTCTAAAATCACCTACCTTTGGAATTTCCGCTTCAAAGCCAACAAAACTCCAGCAGGGGCCACGAAAGATCTTCTCCATTTCTTCCTGATAGATGGATTCATCATGGTACAAATAATAGGGAATACTGGAATAGTCATTCCGAGACCAATCAATTTTCATGGGTTATCCTTTCAAAGGAATCATCACAAATAACATTTATTGTGCTGCGTAACCACCATCGATTAATAAATCAGATCCAGTAATGAACTTGGAAGCATCGCTGGCGAGATAGACTGCTGCCATGGCGATTTCTTCAGGTTGACCCAAGCGACCAACTAGGTGTAAGGGACCTAATTCTTTTCTAGCATTTTCAAAAGTGCCAAAGCGTAATAACATCCGATCAGTTTCAATAGCACCAGGAGAAACGGTGTTTGTGCGGATACCTTCTGCTGAATGATCAACTGCCATTGCTCGAGCTAAGTTAATTAAGGCACCTTTTACTGCGCAGTAAACAGATCTGCCTGCCGTACCAACTCTTCCAAGCTGTGAAGCAATATGAATAATAGAGCCACCACCAGCTTTGCGCATATGTGGGATCGCGTATTTACTCATGAGATATACTCCGGTTAAGTTCACCGCAAGAACTTTATTCCATTCTAGAAAATCATATTCTTCAACAGTGCCACTTGGGTCTTTATAAGCAGCTCCATTGAGAAGTATGTGTAAACCAGAACCGTAATGATCGACAAGTTCTTTGACAGCTTTTTTAACGTCATCTTCTTTGCTGACATCAACATAAACACCGATGGCTTGACCCCCAGCTGCGGTAATTTCAGCGGCAGTTCTTTTAGCGTTTTCAACTTGAAAGTCTAAGCAGCCCACTTTGGCACCTGCTGCAGCAAACGCCATCGCAATGGCGCGTCCTATGCCTTGACCTGCGCCAGTAACGATTGCGACTTTATTGTCGAGTGAGTAATTGTTTAAATAATTATGCATTCTTGTCTCCGGGTAATTTAACTACCTAAATAAGCTTCTTTTATTTTCGGGTCTTTAATGAGGTCACTACAATGGCCGCTGGTTAATATACGCCCAGTTTGTAAAACATAACCACGAGAAGCGGTGGATAGAGCATAGCGAGCATTTTGTTCCACCAAAAGAACAGTAGTACCTTGGGCATTAATTTCTTTAATGGTTTTAAAAATATCTTGGACGATGATAGGCGCTAAACCGAGTGAGGGTTCATCCATGCAAAGTAAACGTGGCTCCGACATCAAGGCACGTCCAATGACGAGCATTTGTTGTTCCCCACCGGACAGCGTTCCAGCATTTTGTTTTGCACGAGCTTTTAACTTGGGAAACATAGTTACCATTTTCTCTACCAAGGTATTAAATTTGGCACGATCATTTCTGAACTTATAGCCACCCATCTCCAGATTTTCCATCACAGTGAGGTAGGGAAAAACATGACGCCCCTCAGGCACAAGAGCAATGCCTAATTGATTGCGCTCAAATGATGGCATTCTAGTAATATCTTTACCATCAAATAAGATTTTTCCTTTGCGGGGATACATAGCGCCAGCAACCGCACGCATCGTAGTTGATTTTCCGGCGCCATTAGATCCAACGAAGGTTACAATTTCACCTTCTTCAACAAAGAAACTGATGTTTTGGCAAGCTGCTACATCTCCATAAGCGATTTCTAGGTCAATCGCTTCGATCAATTTACTCATACACTCACCTCATCATCTGCACCGAGGTAAGCTGCAATCACTTTAGGATTAGATTGAACATCCGCTGGTTGACCATCGAATAAATATTCTCCATGATCCATGACAAAAATTTGATCAGCAACATTCATGACGAGTTTCATATTGTGTTCAACCACAATAATGGTCATATTTTTTTCTTTTAATTCGATTAACCGATCCATCAGAAATTGAACCTCTGTATCGTTAAGACCGGCGGCAGGTTCATCGAGCATGAATAGTTGAGGGCGGGTTGCAAGTGCTCTAGCAATCTCGAGCAATCGTTGTTGACCGTAGGCCAGAGACCCTGCGCGGTCATGAGCTCGGTCTGAGAGGCCAACAAATTTGAGGAGCCCCATCGCTTCTTCTTGGCAATCTTGACGATCTTTTTTAAATGCTTTAGCAGGAATAATGTATTCCCAAAATGGAATGTGATGATGGATATGAAAACCTGCAATGACATTATCTAAAACGGATAATTGTTTAAATAAGCGTATTTTTTGGAAGGTTCTAGCAATCCCCAAGTGCACTCTTTGATGAAGCGCTAAAGTAGTCACATCTTTATCTAAATAAGAAATATTTCCGGATGTTGGAAAATACGTTCCAGATAAAAGATTCAGCGTTGTCGATTTACCCGCACCATTGGGACCAATGATTGCTTGTATTTTGTTTTTAGGAACTTTTAAAGAAATTCCATCCACTGCTTTTACGCCACCAAAATACTTACACAGATTTTTTACTTCAAGAATATGTTCAGACATGTTATGAAATATTTGTAGTGGTTGAGGAGGCTTTTTTCGGTTTTAATGCTTTAATGCCCTGCAAAATTCCACCCGGCATAAATAAAACGACAAGCGTTAAAGATAGACCATAAACGAGGAGCCTAGCATCACCGATGCCACGCAGTACTTCGGGTAAAAGTGTCAGAACAATAGCCCCAATGATAGGACCTATCATTGTTCCCATGCCACCAACAATGACCATTGCTAAATACGTAAAGGATTCCACAACAATAAATGCGTCGGGAACCAATGTGCCTACAAAGCCAGGGTAAAAAGAACCTGCTAGACCGGCTATCGCAGCACCTATTCCAAATGAAAACATTTTCCAAAGCTTTGTATTGATGCCTAGAGATGCCGCGGAAACTTCATCTTCTCGCACTGCCCTTAACGTTTCACCGATTGGAGAGCGCAAAATGTTATCTAAAAAGATAAAGACCAAGATCGCTACGGTACTAATTAAATAAAACAGGTTCACTTTATTGTTGAATTTGATTTCGTTACCAAAAATATTCATTGGAGGTGGCGGTGCAATACCGTAGATACCTAAAGGCCCTGAAGTCATGCTATCCCAATTGATTAACACTTGGTACAAAATCACGCCAAATGCCATCGAAGCAATCGCTAAGTAATGCCCTCGTAGTCGAGTGGCAAAGAAGGCCAAGAGTATGCCGATAAAGCCTGCCAGCATGGAGCTCATGACCATTGCTACCCAAAAATTCATACCGGCTTTTTGAATGAGTAGTGTGGTGGCGTAGGCGCCAACACCATAAAAAGCAGAGTGACCGAGATGAAGTTGACCTGTGTATCCCAAAATAAGGTTTAATGACATGGCCAGCATGATATTTAAAACAATAGAGATTAAGATACTTTTCCAATAAGCCGAGCCGCCAGCAATAATCGGTAAGGCGATTACGACTAATATCGCAAGTGAGTACCAAACCCAACGAGGGAAGAGTGATTTTTTGATCATGGCATCAGACATTTTCTTCTTTCTTTTCTGCGATCAGGCCAGTTGGTTTGACCAGCAACATCACAAGTAAGAGTCCAAACACCACGAGATCAATAATTCCAGAACCTAAATACTGAGTGGTAAAGGCTTCAATCAAACCGACTAGAAGTCCAGCAATGATGGTTCCTTCCATATTGCCAAAGCCGCCAATAATGACAATTGCAAATGACTTTACGACCACTGAGGCACCTGCAAATGGAGTTAGAACGAGGATCGGTCCAAGCATAGCACCAGCCATTCCGGCCATCGCAGAAGCAATCACAATTGTTAGCATAATCAGGTATGCCTGATTGATTCCCATGAGGCCCGCTGTTTCACGGTCTTGTGAAATAGCCCTGAGCGCTTTACCGGTGAATGTAAATTTCATAAATGCATAAAGACCAGCGATCGCAGCAGAGGCAACGACAACAACCAATAAACTTTGTTCAGTAAAAAATATTTTCCCAAAACGAATAACGTCACCATAAGGGGTATCGAATTGATAAGGAATTGGTCCAAAGATCACTAAAGCACCATTTTCAAGGAGGACCGACGCCCCAATGGTGGCAATCAAGGGGCGTAATTCATCACCACGCTCACGTAGTGGAGCAAAAATAGTGAGGTTAATAATATAGCCAAGTAAACCACCGGCAATGAATGACACGCCGATACTTAATAGGTAGCCTCCACCCATCCATTTCACAAAAAAGAAGGAAGCAAATGCACCTAATGTGACAAAGTCAGCATGGGCAAAATTAATTTGATTCATAACCCCATAAATCAGGGTAAGACCAAGAGCAACCATGACATATAGACAACCCATCACAACGCCATTAATGCATTGCTGGAGGATTAAGCTTGCGAAGTCGCCCATAAATTCCTAAAGTTAAGTTCGTGTGATATTGAGAAATCGAAAAAAACGCCCAGGGATTTAATGGCCACTGGGCATTTTAATGATGAGTTATAAATAAATCATTACCAGTTCAAGGCTTTCCAACTGTAGTCAGCTTGAGTTTCAACGTAATGAATTACTGACAAATTCTGATTTTGACCATCAGGACCAAACGTAATTTTTCCAGTAGTCATTTCAACATCTTTCATTTTTAAGAATTCATTTTTGATGGATTCAGAATCATTAGCACCGCGACGAACTGCCTCAGCAATTAACATCATCGTATCAAATGCATGTGAATTGATATGAGTAGGAACGACATCTGCACCATATTTCGCTTTAAATGTTTTCACGAAATTTTGTACTACTGGGCGGTTTTCATTCGGGTCAAATTGAACGATTTTGGTATAACCCAAAGATGCTTTACCTGCTTTTTGATCAAAGCCCCAAGGCAACCAAATAGTACCGATTTGAACTGCTTTACCACCACCACCTTTAGTGATACCCGCTTGAGCAAGGGCTTGAGCTAATTTAACAGTTTGACCTTCTAAGGCCGAAGTTAATAGAACATCGACTGGACCCAAGGAAGCGATGCGTGTGGCAATCGCTGTAAAGTCATTCACATCCCTAGCAAATTCGATACGGGCTAAAACCTTACCGCCATTGGCTGTAAAAGTTTTTTCGAAGGTATCCGCAATATCAATACCGGCATTAGTTTTTTCATTCAAAAGAACGGCTGTTTTAGCACCCATTTTTTTCGAAACATTCATTGCCAAGCTATCTGTTTGTTGGCGAGCGTTCGGGAAAATACGAAAGGCGTACTTATATCCAGATTCGGTAAATTTATTGGTGGCAGAACCAGCATTTAATAAAGGAACTTTAGCCTCCTCAAAAATAGGAGCTACCGCTAAAGTGGCATCTGAACACTCTTCTCCAACTGCGACGTGAGGCTTAAAGTCTTCAAGCGTCTTTTTTGCCACATTCGTTGCGGCCAGTGGCGAACATTGTGAGTCTTGGTAGTCAACCACAAACTTATAACCATTAACACCGGTTTTATTCATTTGTTCAAGCGCTAGATCAGCTCCTTGGCGGCCCATAACACCGAAATAAGAGCCAGGACCTGAGATGGGGGAAAGTATGCTGATACGGATGACTTTTTCTTGAGCAAATGAAGAAATAGAGGAAAACCCTAATGCTCCAATCAAGAGTAACTGTTTTACCTTAGATGATGTCTTTGAATTCGAGAACATATAAATCTCCAAAAAGTTTTGTACTTACAGATGTTATACCATCTTACTGTAAATCATTTAATATTTGCATTCAAGTGAATTTTTTTGAATCAATGTGGTGCAAATAAAACGAAAGCAAATGACTTTATTAGTGACTGGTGGTTTTGGCTTTGTGGGATTGAATCTCGCAGAATACTTTTCTCGAGTGGAAAAGCCTATTGTTCTCATGTCGCCCACCCCACCACCGGAACACATCATTCATGCACTCAAAAAACTTCCGGTTCATTATAAATGGTTCCAAGGAGATGTTCGAGCAGCAAAAGACTTAGACCGCGTATGTAAAGAGCATCAAATTACTAAAATCATTCACGCTGCAGCCATTACTGCAGAATTAGCAAGAGAAATCCTTCATGCTAAAGAGATTTTTGAGGTGAACCTTTTGGGTTCGATCGAAGTGTTCGAATGTGCCCTTCGACATCAGATTACACAAGTGATCCAACTGAGTTCGGGGTCGTTATTTGGCAATATTGGCCTACACGATCTCCTGATTGATGAGATTGATAGTCCCGTCTTACCCGTTACGATGTATGGAATTAGTAAATTAGCTGCTGAGAGAGTCGCTTTGCGTTACCGAGCGACTCGAGAACTGAATGTTACCGTAGTTCGTTTAGGCCTTGTATATGGACGCTGGGAATACGATACTGGCGTCAGGGATACGCTGAGTTTGCCATTGCAACTATATTGGATGGCTAAAAAAAATCATCATGCCAATGTTTATCATGCTATTGGAACTGACTATATTTATAGTACGGACGTGGCTAAGGGACTTGCTTTGATTCTGGAGAAGGGAAGCTCTGCAGAAGGGCTTTATCATTTATCAAGTGGTCAAGTGTGGTCTTTGCAAGAATGGCTTCAACAGTTGCAACAGAAATTCCCTGATTTCACATATCAAATTTGTGATCAAAAAAAGGATTGTAATGTTGGATTGATTGGCCCTTTATTGCGATCTCCAATGAGTATTGATCGCATCAAAAAAGACTTCAATTACGAGCCTAGTTATGATCAGAAAAATGCTTTTTTAGACTTTGTTTCACACCATGAGGAATTGTTATGACAGCATTATCCAGATTTCGTATTTTAGATTTAACCCGTGCTAGGGCTGGTCCAACATCAACAAAGCAGTTTGCTGATTTTGGAGCGGATGTGATTAAAGTCGAGCAACCTGCAGATGGTGGTGAGCGCAATCAACTGAGTGGTGACCGCCATAGTTTCGATATGCAAAATTTACATCGTAATTCTCGATCAATCACTTTAGATTTAAAAAAACAAGAAGCTAAAGAAATTTTTTATCGTTTAGTCAAGACCGCCGATATTGTGGTGGAAAATTTTCGGCCAGATGTTAAATTTCGTTTGGGCATTGACTATGAAACATTAAAAGCAATCAATCCGCGCATTATTTTGACCTCAATTTCTGGTTTTGGCCAAGACGGCCCATATGTAGCTAGACCGATGTTTGATCAAATCTCCCAGGGAATGAGTGGCATCATGTCGGTCACTGGCAAACCTGGCGGTGGACCAATGCGAGCTGGCGTTGCCATTACTGACATTACTGCGGGATACATTGCCGCTTGTGGCATGTTAACGGCATTATTGGAGCGTGAAGTTTCTGGTCAAGGGCAATGGGTTCAAAGCTCTCTGATTCAGGCAGGGGTTGCCATGATGGACTTTCAAGCGGCCAAGTATTTACAAAAAGGGGAGATACCTGTTCAGGTGGGGAATGATCATCCAACCAGTATGCCAACTTCATGTTATCAGTGCTTAGATGGTTTTATTAATGTTGCAGCTACTGGTCAAGTGATGTGGTTGAGCTTGTGTGACGCTATAGCAAGACCAGAACTTAAAGAAGACCCACGCTTTATTACTGAACCACTTCGTGTTAAAAATCGAGATGATTTAAATGCGATCTTTATTGATATTTTTAAAACAAAAGAAAAAACTTATTGGGTAGAACTTTTAAATAAGGTGGGTGTTCCAACGGGTCCTATTTACGATATGTCAGAGGTTTTTAAAGATCCGCAGGTAATCTCACAAAACATGGTTGCAGAGGTAACACATCCAAAACTTGGCCAAATAAAATTAGTGAATCAAGCTCTAAAATTATCAAGAACGCCCGCTCAGGTGAAAAGTGCAACGCCTGAACTTGGTGAACATGCAAAAGCAATTTTAAAAGAATTAGATTATTCTGATGCACAAATCGCATTATTTATCACGAACAAAGTTATTTAATTTAGGAGACTGAAAATGCCTTACGCAAAAACTGATGATGGTATTAATTTGTTTTATGAAGAGGTTGGCTCTGGTCAGACCTTAATTTTTGTTCACGAATTCGCTGGTGACCATCGAAGTTGGGAATATCAAATGCGTTACTTTGCGAGATATTTTCGGTGTGTTAGCTTTTCTGCCCGGGGATATTTGCCATCTGATGTGCCAGAAGATCCAAAGCATTACTCACAAGAACGCGCTGTTAAAGATATTGTTGCGATTATGGATCATTTAGGCGTTGAAAAGGCTCATATTTGTGGTTTGTCGATGGGAGGCTTTGCCAGTTTACATATGGGGATTTCTTATTCTCATCGAGTGCATTCTCTGGTTATTGCCGGCTGTGGATATGGTGCAGAGCCAGCGAAAAAAGATAATTTCCAAGCTGAAGTTGAAGCTGCCGCGAACTTGTTTCTCGATGTTGGTAATGTAGAGGGTGGGAAAAAATATACGATGGGTCCTACACGAGTTCAATACCAAAACAAGGATCCGCGAGGATTTGCGGAGTTTGTTCAGCAAATGACCGAACATCCAGCAATTGGATCTGCGAATACATTAAGGGGCGTCCAAAAGATGCGCCCATCATTATGGGAACTGGTGGATGGTATGAAAACCATTACTGTTCCAACGCTGATTATTACTGGTGACGAGGATGATCCTTGCCTCGAGCCAGCTCTGTTGATGAAGCGCATGATTCCGAGTGCTGGTTTAATTGTCTTCTCTAAAGCAGGTCATACCAATAATATTGAAGACCCAGATATTTTTAATCGCCATTTGACGGAGTTTTACTTTACTGTTCTTGCAGGAAGATGGACTCTGCGAGATAGTCGTTCTCTTGCAACTGGTATATTGGGCTTTAAGAAATAACTACTCTAGTAGGATATTACGGGACTTGACAACTCCCGCCCATCGATCTACTTCTTCTTTGATAAATCTCGATGTATCAGAGGGGGATTTAGCGACAACCTCAAATCCCATCTCTGTTAGTTTTTGTTGCACATTCGCGGAACGTAAACCATTAATTAAAATTGAATTTAGTCGATTGATATTTTCGATGGAGGTACCTGTTGGGGCGGCTAAGCCAACCCAGAATTTGATATTTAATTGAGCCAATCCGGATTCGGATGCGCAGGGAATCTCTGGCATTGAGGAGACTCTTTTATCGCCAGTCACTAAAAGAGCGCGTAGTTGACCACTTTTTATTTGTTGAGCAACTGTCGGGGCTGGTCCCATAAAAGCCTGCACCCGCCCAGCAATTAAATCTTGTTGGACAGCAGAGGCACCCTTGTAGGCAATGTGATCAATTTCAAGCCCCCCAACGACATCTTTAAATAACTCAACACTGAGATGATTGTTGGTGCCTACTCCGCCTGAGCCATAAAAATATTTGCCAGGATTTGCTTTTATTAAAGCGATAAATTCTTGAATTGTTTTTACTGGCAAATTAGGATTGACAACTAAGACATTGGGCACACTAATTGCGGTAATGATATGACTAAATTGGTTGATTGCGTCGATGGAGTTATTTTTGGAAAGGCTCTGTGCAATGGTGAGTGATGTGTCTGTAGAAAGAAGGGTATAGCCATCAGGCTTGGCTTTAGCAACAAACCCCCATCCTATCAATCCATTAGCACCCACTTTATTGTCGACAAGAACGCTTTGCTCGGTAGCCTTGGTTATTTGTTCCGCCATAATTCGCGCGCCAAGATCAATACTACCGCCAGCGGTAAAAGGTACCACGATAGTAATTGGCCTTGATGGGTAACTTTGCCCCCAACTTAGCTTGCTCAAAGGGGAGGTTAATATTGTGCAGCTAGCTAACTTGAAGAGATCTCGCCGGTTCATTAGAATTTGCTATCTTTAGATCAATTACTATCTAAAGATAGCTTTTGTTCCTTAACGACTTTTTGATAGGTCTCTAGCTCTGCTTTGATTTGAGCAGCAAACTCTTCTGGTGAGTTTGCAATAACAAAAGACCCTGTATCTTCAATTCTTTTTTTGACGGCTGGTAATTCAGTGGCTTGTTTTACAGCCGCATTGATTTTATCCACAATGGCTTTGGGTAATCCTTTAGGACCAACGATGCCGTAATAGGCCATACGATTAACTGGCTCTGCCCCAACTTCTGAAAAGGTTGGAATATTGGGAAGATCTTTCAGACGATGAGGTGCAGCAACCACGATGGGAACCAAACGATTATCTTTTACAAAAGGATACGTCGATGGCATGTTATCAAAGATGACGGGTACTTGACCTGCAACTACATCATTAAGAGCGGGGCCGGCACCTTTGTAGGGGATATGTGTCACAGACACATTAGCAATGTTTTTAAATAGTTCCATTTGAAGATGCCCGATACCACCAGTGCCAGATGATGCATAAGAATATTTTGTGGGATTTTTCTTTAGTTCAGCAATAAAACCTTTGTAATCTTTTGCTGGGAATGACGTATGAACTGCGATGATATTTGGGGTAGCTGCGATATTAGAAATAGGGGAGAAATCTGTTAAGGGGTTGTAAGGAGTTTTAGGATTAATTGCTGGATTAGCTGCTGTTGTTGAAACGGTAGCAATACCTAAGGTATAGCCATCGGGAGAAGCTCTTACGACCTCACTAGCACCAACCACGCCGCCGCCGCCTGGACGATTGACTACGATGACGCTTTGACCAAGAATTTTTGATAAAGGCTCTGCCATCACTCTGGCAACGATATCTGTTGTTCCGCCAGCAGCAAAAGGCACTAAAAGCTGAATGGGTTTATTGGGATACTCTTGTGCGAAAGTCGGCAATATAAAAAGGCTGAAAAGTGATGCAAAACAATATTTGAATTTCATGCCAAGTCTCCTGAAATGATGGGCTTTTAGTTGCTTAAATTGATCGCTGATTTTTGAATCACATTACTCCACTTCGATGATTCTAACCTCAAAAATTGCTTGAACTCCTTCGGTGAAGAGGCAACTACCTCAAAACCTTGGGACTCAATAGATTGTTTTGTATTGGGCTCGACCACAATTTGCCGAATAGCTTTTTGAACATCATCCAGAATATGGTCTGGGGTTCCAACTGGAGCAACGAGGCCCGTCCATCCCTCTATAAGGACTTCTGCTTGACCCACTTCGCTCATTAAGGGAATGTTTGGAAACTGAGAAACTCTCTTTTTACTTGCCAAAGCGATTAAATTAAGTTTCCCAGCTTTGATTTGGTTGATCGCTGAAGGCAATGGCACAAACATGAGGTCGGTTTGCCCTCCCATTACATCCACCATTGCAGCTGAGTCGCCTTTGTTGGGGATGTGATTCATTTTGATACCGGCGTTAAAGGAAAACAGTTCGGCCGCTAAATGTTGTAGATTTCCTACTCCTGCTGAACTGTAATTAATTTCATTAGGATGTTTTTTCGCATAGGCAATAATCTCATCAACCGTTTGATAGGGGCGCTGTGGATTGACGACTAATGAAAATATGATAGCTGTGATTTGGGTGATTGGTGCAAGATCCTCTAGTGGTTTGAATGGCATATTTTTATAGACAAAAGGATTGATGACCATGACACTAGGCACAACTAAGCCAAGGGTATATCCATCCGCAGGCGACTTAGCCACTAAATCCATTCCAAGATTTCCATTTGCCCCGGGCTTATTTTCAACAATAACGGGTACTTTCCAGATGTCAGATAACTTCACTGCAAGGGTTCTTGCAACAACATCAGGAGAAGCTCCTGCAGCTTGTGCCACAATGATCTTCACTGTTCGATTAGGATAGGACTGACCAAAGCTAATAGCGCTAAAACTCATGAAAATCCAAGTGATGAATAAATAAAGGAGTTTAATTCTGAGTAATTTCATAAGGAGGTGTATTTCTGATTGTTATTTAAGAAAAGAGACTATTGTTTAAAAACAACTTCAGGATTAAACAGTCGTAATGGTTGACCTTTAATAAATCGGTCCACTTGTTCAAACGCCTCGCCAAAATAAAGCTCGAATGTATCATGGTCTGCCCAGCCAAGATGAGGCAGACAAATAACATTATCCATCTTCAAAAGTGGGTGATTACCATCAAGAATTGGCTCATTCTCGTAGACATCAACTGCGGCAAATCCGGGGCGTCCAGAATTGAGGGCGGCTTCAAGAGCGCCGCTTTCAATTAATTCCGCCCGTGCGGTGTTGATCAACAAGGCGGTTGGCTTCATCATGTCTAAATCAGCTTGTTTCACAATGCCTAGTGTGTTCGTGTTATAGCGGATGTGCAAACTAATCACATCTGATCTCGAGAAAAAATCTTCTCTTGATACCGCAGGTTCATAGCCTAATTCTTTTGCACGATCTAGTGAGCCTTGCCGGCCCCAAATCAAAACATGCATACCTAGACCAGTAGCTCCTTTTGCCACCAACTCACCAATCTCCCCTAAGCCATAAATACCCAAAGTAGAGCCACTTAATCGATGGGATAGAGTGATGGGGAATAGGCCTGCCTTCATACGGGACGCTTCTAGAACTATATTCCGCCTTGCTGATAACATTAAAGCTATAGCGCACTCAGCCGGAGCGATATGTGAGCCTGACACCCCGAAAGTGACACCTACACCATGACGAGTGCATGCCTCAAAGTCAATATATTTACTATTACGTCCAACTAACGCAACAAGTTTGAGATTAGGTAGTTGCTTTAGGAGTTCTTCGTCAATGGTAATACGCTCGCGAACTACTACAATCACGTCGGCTTGATAAAACCTTTGAATAAGTTCTGATAAGATTTTTGTGGGTTGAACTATAACGCTAACATCATGGCCAGAAATGGTGGCAAAACACTTTAAATCTTTTACGCAATTTTGATAATCATCAGCAATGACGATGCGCATACTTTTTCTCCGAGAATATTATTTTTGTTTTATATGGCGATTAACTTCCACTGATTAAGTTTAAACTAAAACCCTTAAAATACTGAACTCGTATGGCTAAAAGAATCACTATGAGAAAAGTAATATTGTAGGGGCTTGAAATTCTAGAAATTGCCCTTAAATGGAGAATACTTAAGATTACTTTTTTCAATATTCGACACTCAAGAGGAACAAAATGACGACTGCCGAAAAGCAAACCCTTGATTTCCAAGCGGAAATTAAACAATTACTACACCTAATGATTCACTCTTTGTACTCCAATAAAGAGATATTTTTAAGAGAACTTATTTCTAATGCCTCAGATGCTGCCGATAAATTACGATTTGAGGCTATTAATCAAACTGGGCTGTATGAGAACGATTCTGAACTCAAGATTCAAGTGAGTTTTGATAAAACAGCTAGAACTATCACGATTGCCGATAACGGTATTGGCATGAGTCGAGATGAAGTAATTTCTAATTTAGGAACCATTGCCAAATCAGGTACGAAAGAGTTCTTCTCTAAACTTTCTGGTGATCAACAAAAAGACGCTTCCTTGATTGGACAATTTGGCGTTGGTTTTTACTCTGGATTTATTGTCGCTGACCGTCTTTCTGTAGAAACGCGAAGGGCGGGGCTATCTGCCGATCAGGGTGTTTGTTGGGAATCTGCAGGCGCTGGGGACTTTACGATTGAAGAAATTTCAAAGCCGAGTAGGGGCACTGTTATCACATTACACCTTAAAGAGGGAGAGGATGAGTTTTTATCAACCTGGAAGCTCAAGTCGGTGATTCAAAAATACTCGGATCATATTTCTATTCCTATCCAAATGTATAAAGAAGAATGGGATCAGGAAAAAAAAGAGCAGGTTATGACGATAGAGTTAGAGAACGTCAATGAAGCTAATGCTTTATGGGCAAGAAGTAAGTCAGACATAACAGAAGAGCAATATCAGGAATTTTATAAAAGTATTTCACGGGACTTTGAAAGTCCTTTAAGTTACTCACATAATCGTGTTGAAGGAAGAAGTGAGTTTACCCAGCTACTCTTTTTACCTAAAAAAGCATCATTTGATTTATGGGATAGGACTAAACGGGGTGGTATCAAGTTATATGTAAAGCGTGTCTTCATTATGGAAGACTCGGAGCAGTTAATGCCCACCTATCTGCGATTTGTGTCTGGTGTGATTGATTCTGCAGACCTACCCCTGAATGTCTCTAGAGAGATTTTGCAGGAGTCACGTGATGTTAAATTTATTCGTGAGAGCTCTACAAAACGTGTTTTAAACATGTTGGAAGAGTTAGCCAATCACGAAGATGAGGCTAAACGCAATGACTATCAATTGTTTTGGAATGAATTTGGACAAGTGATTAAAGAGGGTGTTGGGGAGGACTCTACAAACGTAGAGAAAATTTCAAAACTTCTGCGTTTCGCTAGTACTCATGCAGATTCTGATATTCAGAATGTGTCTTTAGCAAATTACATCTCTAGAATAAAAGATGGCCAAGAGAAAATTTACTATGTGACCGCGGAAACATATTTGGCAGCAAAAAATAGTCCTCACCTTGAAATTTTCAAGAAAAAAGGCATTGAGGTTTTACTGCTGACCGATCGTGTGGATGAATGGATGTTGTCATTCTTGACAGAATATGAAGGTAAATCACTCGTGTCTGTTGCCAAAGGTGGCCTTGACTTAGGTGAGTTGGCTGATGCTAAAGAAAAAGAAGAGCAAAAAGAAGTAGAGAAGCAATTCACGGATCTTTTGGACAAGATGAAAGCAGTTCTAGTGGATAAAGCAAAAGATGTCAGAGTCACCTTTCGACTGACCGATTCTCCGGCGTGTTTAGTTTCTGATGAAAATGAGCTTTCAGGTAATTTATTAAGGATGCTCAAAGCGGCTGGACAGGAGGCTCCAGATACGAAGCCTATTCTTGAGATTAATCCTGAGCATCCAATTGTCAAAAAATTACAAAGTGATAATTTGCATTTTGATGATTGGACCCATTTAGTCTTTGATCAAGCCTTATTAGCTGAAGGTGGCCATATAGCCGATCCAGCTTCCTTCGTTCGAAGAATGAATCAAATGTTACTTCAATAGTTGCAAAAATAAGGCTTCATCAAGGGATAATTTATCCCTTGATGAAGCTAGAAATTGATTGCATCTTCTAAGTGGTCATGAATATATAATTGTTTTATAAAAAAGAAAATCAATAAAAACCGGAGACTATGTTGACTAAATCATTTAAGGTTTTTATATGGGCAATATTCGCCATTCATACCGGGTATTGCAGCGCTCAAATCTTCCCCAATAAACCTATTACTTTAGTTGTTCCAACGGCTCCTGGTGGTCCCAACGATATGACGGCGCGAGTTATTGCTAGGCAGTTAGCGATAGAAATTGGACAGCCAATTATTGTGATCAATCGTCCTGGAGCTTCACAAAAAATTGGGGTAGAGTCCGTTATCGCCTCTCCTAAAGATGGGTATACCATTGGTATTGTTTCACCAGCTTCAATGATTTATAACCCGGCATTAGAAAAGAATCTTAGCTATGATCCAGTGAATGACTTAACGCAATTAATTAATGCGGTTGAATATCAATCCGTGCTTGTTATTAGCCCAACGATACCAGCTAAAAATATGGCCGAATTTGTGAGTTATGCCCGAGCTAATCCCGATAAACTTACATATGGTAGTGGTGGCGGTGGATCTAGTATCCACTTTACAACTGCAGCATTTCTCAGTTTAACTGGAATTAAAGCTCTCCACGTACCTTATAAATCGAGTGGGCCTGCTCAGTTAGGTTTGTTGAGTGGTGAAGTCAGTATGTTGTTGCCAGATATGGGGGACATTAAATCTTATATAGCTATAGGTCAGGTAACCGCCTTAGCCATATCAGGTAATTCACGATCTAAACTGTTACCTAATGTACCAACTTTTTCTGAGACCGGCGTACCTGAATTAAAAAACTGGAATTATTCAGGTTGGATAGGCATTGTTGCACCGAGTGGCATACCTAAAGATATTTCATTAAAACTTCAAGCCGCATTACAAGCCACGATGAAAAGTGCGTCTATAAAAGAATCTTTTGATAATATCGGATTTAAAATCATTGCATCTCCTGCAGATGAATTTAAAAAGCAAATTCAAGAAGGATTAGAAATGAGCCGAAAAATTGCTAAAGAAGGCAATATCACCAAGTAATGATTAATATGCCCCAGCTTTTTTAAGTATCTCAAACAATCGGGGTGGCGTCATTGGAGCTTGAGTCAAAAAGACACCTGTGTCAGAAATCGCATCTTCAATCGCCGCGACTATTGCAGCAGCAGCAGGGATTGTCCCGCCTTCACCAGCACCTTTAACTCCTAGGGGGTTAAGGGGTGAAGGTGAGAACATATGATGCATCTCAACTTTTGGAATATCGTGTGCCGTTGGTAGTAAGTACTCACCAAAGTTCGTAGTCACTGGTTGCGCCTGATCATCGTATTGCATATCTTCGAGGGTTGAGTTACCCAGTCCATGAGCAACGGACCCTTGCACTTGGCCATCAACAAGAAGGGGGTTTATCAAATTACCACTATCATGAGCCATTACATACTTAATGATGTGAATTTGACATGTGTCTCGATCTAGTTCAATTTCTACAGCAGCAGTTCCGTTACAGTATGTTGATTGTGCGGGTGAAAAATATTCGGTGGACTCTAATCCGTTAGTGACCCCCACTGGGAAAGAAAATCCGGGCATCCCTTGAGAGACTCGAGCCAGTTCCGCAAAAGATTTTTGCTTACTAGCATCCTGTTTGTTGATCGCAATACCATCCTTTAAGACGATATCCTCAGGTTGACATTGCAACATGAATGCTGCAAGACTTGCAACTTTTTTGGCAACGACTTGAGCTGCTAAAAAGACAGAGTTACCAGCATTGACAGTAACACGACTTGCAAAAGTTCCAATCCCCATGGAGATCGCGTTTGTATCTGCAGTTACAACGTCAATCATGTCTAAGGGTACATGCAGTTGATCAGCACAAATTTGCATAAAAGTCGTTTTATGTCCTTGCCCTTGTGAAGATGCTGAAGTCAATATAGTAATTCGACCATTCTGTTGAATGCGTATAGTTGCTCCTTCAAATGGACCAAGACCTGTACCTTCAACATAGTTAGCAATCCCAATCCCTATATATCTCCCCTCTTTAAGTGCAGCAGCTTTTCGAGAAGGGAAGTCATCATAAGCAATTTTCTCTAATGCCAATGCTTGGCATTTTGGATAATCACCGCTATCGTAAATCATAGGTTTACCGTCGCGGTAAATAAAACCATTGTTATATGGCATTTGTTCTGGTTGAACAAAGTTTCTCCGTCGAATTTCTGCACGGTCAATACCTAAAACCCGGGCCGCTTTATCTAAGATCCGTTCCATTGCAAAAACTGCCTGTGGTCGTCCCGCACCACGAACGGGGGAGGTTGCATTTTTATTGGTATATACAACCTTTAGATTGATATCAATTGCTGGAATGACATAAGGTCCAGGAGTTGTTGTGATGCCAATGTAAGGCATGATGATGCCCCAAGGGAGGTAAGCACCATTATCATGAGTCATATCGACTTTCATGGCAATAATCTTGGCATTTTCATCTAAAGCGATGGAGATATCCCACCACTGATCTCGCTCTTGTGTAGCTGTATAGAAATGTTCACGACGATCCTCAATCCATTTGACTGGTCGCAAGAGTTCATGTGCTGCAATTGCGACCATCGCTTCTTCGGGATAAAAAATGGCTTTAGGACCAAAACCACCCCCAACATCATGATGAATAATTCGAAGATTTTCTGGATCCCACTCTAATATATCGATTAAATTTTTCTTTTCTAAATGGGGGGTTTGTCCAGATGCCCAAACAGTTAATTGACCAGACGTTTGGTGGAATTCGGCAGCGTAGCCACGAGTTTCCATTGGGTGAGCAGAACCTCGATTATTCCAAAAAACTTCTTGAACGACATGCGCAGCATTTTTAAACCCAGTTTCAACTTCTCCAAAGCTAGTTTTAACTTGCGCGGCAAGATTATGGGGTATTGAGGTATGAAAAGAAGGAGCATTAGGCTCTAGGGCTTTTAAGCAATCAGCTACAGCAGGAAATATTTCGTACTCAACCTCGATTAAAGCGCATGCATCTTCAGCAATATATCGATTGTCAGCCACAACGAAAGCTATGGCATCACCAACACAGCAGACTTCTTGACTAACCAATACTTCTTGCATCATTAAGTGTTTGATGGCTGGGTTCGGCAATAAAATAGGAACTCGTTTTTGAGCGCATGCTGGTAAGTCTTTATGCAAGTAGATTTTATGAACGCCAGGCAATTGAGAAGCAGCTTCAGTATTGATCGAAATAATTTTTGCGTGAGCATGAGGACTTCTTAAGAAGGCCGAGTAAAGAACATTAACCAATGGTAGATCATCGACATACCTTCCCTGTCCTTTTAGAAGTAGCTCATCTTCAGTTCGTTGTATACGAGCTCCAATAAATTGCTCTGGGCGATCTGTGTGCAGTAGTGATGGTTCAAAATGTTGGTTCATACTCTTTTTTCCCGAAGTTTACGAGCTGCCAAAAGGGTGGCATCTACAATGGCTTGATAACCAGTGCAGCGGCATAAATTCCCAGAAATTGCATCCCTAATTTCGGCGTCTGTGGGGGATAAATTTTCATTCAGAAATTCAGTTAAGGTCGTTAACATACCTGGCGTACAAAATCCGCATTGCAAGCCGTGACACTCTCTAAAAGCAAGTTGTAATTCTGATAGAGTGCCATCTGGATGAGCAAGACCTTCAATGGTTGTAACTTCGCAATCGTCTGCTTGAACAGCCAGTGTTAAACAGGCCCGTGCAGTATGACCATTCAATAAAACAGTACAAGCCCCACAAACTCCATGCTCGCAACCAAGGTGCGTACCGGTTAACTTTAAGTCAATTCGTAAAAAATCTGCCAGAGTTCGACGTGTTTCCACTTCACGCTCATAGGATTTGCCATTGACACTAATATGAATAATGCGTTGATCCATTATGAAATCCTCTGTTTTGCACGATCAAAGGCAACGGTCATCGCTCGCCTCATTAATGTTTTTGCAAGATGACGACGGTAATCAGCTGTGTTGAGAGCATCTTCCATGATGTTGGATAGATTTTCAATTTCAGCTGTCGCAGTTTGAATAGCCTCTTCGTCGGCGGGGTGATTGATGAGAGAGGTTTCAGCTATATTTAAACGCACGGGAGCTGCATCAATTCCACAAAGTGTCAGTGAGATTTTCTCAATGTGCATATCTTTATTTAGATTCACCAGAACCGCGACCCCGACAACGGCGTAATCTCCATGTCTTCTTGAGTACTCCATAAATGACCAGCCATGAGTTACTGGCCAGATATTGAGTTTTGCTCCTAGCATAATCTCATTAGGTGCTAAGTCCGGCGTCATATACATAGCCGTCCACTGAGCAATAGGGACCTCACGACGACCATCTTTACTAGCAACTTCAATGACACCATCCAAGGCCGCCGTAAAACAAGGCTGCTCAGAGGAAGGGTCTAAATGACAAAGGCTACCTCCATAGGTACCACGATTGCGTATTTGGCGGTGACTCACTAATGAATAGGCCTCAGTAATGATGGGTGCTGATTCTTGCACGATGGCAGAAGTATGAATTGTGTGCTGGCGTGTCATCGACCCTAAAAATAAAAATGAACCTTCTTTGGAGATACTACTGAGTTCAGTTACTTGGTTGAGATCGATGATATGGTCAGGCATTAAGAAACGAAAATTCATCATTGGCATTAGTGATTGGCCGCCAGCAATAATTTTATAGTTATCTAACTCTGCAACTAATTTGAGGGCTTCGTTGATATTTTGTGGACGATGATAAGTAAATGGAGCAGGTTTCATAGACGTCTCTAGCTTTTGTTAGGAAATAGACCTTTGACCCAAGTCAAAAAGGTTTGCCAAAGTAATTCGTGAACTTTGATGGAATTTTGAGGAGTTGATCGATGGGGTACCTGATCAACACTAACTTCAATCTTTGAGGGACTTAAAGCAGTTAAAGGATTATCTTCTAGTATCATTGCCGATAAATTTTTACCAAACTCATTAATGAGTTGTTGAGAGATAGCTTGAATCATGCCAACCCCACGGCCATATTGAGCGACAGAGCCCGACAAAGATACATCAGAAATAATTTGTACCTCTGTTTGTTGGTTTATTTCTATTAATTGGACGTCGATTAAGCCTTGAGCTCCACCTCTTCCCTTTGTATCAGTGCCCGTTGCCATGATCTTGGCATGATGATTTGCTTGATCTTGCTCGGTAAATCCAAATTTACCAGCAAAGTTAAATGTCATTGGGCCAAGTTTTACATTGAAACCACCTTGATAAAAGCCATCGGGTAATTTATCCCCTAAGACCGCTCCCGGAAAGCACGGCGCAGACTTTTCGATATCGGTAATGAGTTTCCAAACTTGATCTTTTGAAGCTTTAGCTAGAAAAGAGGTTTTGATAATTAACGCCATAATCAACTTTATAAGGGTACTTGTAATGAAATACTATAACTCACCTGAATCCGATTATTGGGAAGCAAGAACTCCTGCGAGTAAGTTTGAAGCGTATCTTGATGCAATTTCGAAGTCTTTCCCCGGGGCTAAATTTAGATACTCTTTAACCGCAGATAGTGCAGCACGATCTCTAGTGACCATTTTTGCAATATATTCATCGACTTGGGCGGTAAAGTTTTCGACGGAATAGACTTTGCTGACTAAACCGTAATCAAATGCTTCTTGGGCGCTAATTTCATCGGTTGAATACACTAAATGCGCCAAAGCTTTTCTAGGGATTGCGTGCATTACGGCAGAAATAGCAAGTGTTGGAGGTAAGTTACTTTTCATCTCAGGCAATGAGAACCGTGCTTTGGTGGAAGCAATCGTCACATCGCAAAGAACCGATATGGCACAGCCAAGACCAAAGGCACTGCCCATAACGGACGATACTAAGGGGATTTGACAAGATTTCATCGCAGCATAAATCGCCAATATGGGGTCTGTAACTTCTGTTCGAATTTGGGTTGCTGGTTTGGCCGGAGGCTTATTGGCTGGGTCGACTTTAGTCACTTGGCGGCCTTGCGAAAAGTCTTCGCCTTGTCCTGTCAGATAAATGACTTTAACATTTTCATCAACACTAAAACCATTAATCAATTGAGTCATTTCTTTGACCATTGACATTTCGATACGATTGCCAAATTCTGGACGATTTAAAACAATTTTTGCTACAGATTTTTCAACATTAACAATTAAATTACTCACACGAATACTTTCTTTAAAATAATTAATCTTCTAAAGGAATACCTTTAGTTTCTGGTCCAAACCAAATTGCAACTAAACCGACAATAAATAGTAATGAAAGTGTCGCCGCAACTTTTGGAATAGAGCCCATGGACTGGATTAAAAATCCCGCACTCAATGGCCCGAACCCAGTTAAAAAGCGAGCCATGTTCCAGCAAAATCCCTGCCCAGTTCCTCGAACGCGTGTTGGAAACAGCTCTGGTAAATAGGTGGCAAATGTGCCAAAGCCACCAATGACGAAGTAGCCATAGATCGGCATAAACCATAGTAATGTGTAGATATCATTCACTTGAGTAAATAAATAGAGAGAGGATACGAGCGCCAAACTCCAAAATAAGAAATAACATTTCCTACGACCTAAGAAATCTGATAACCAAATTAAACTGACATATCCTGCGAAGGCGCCAACCATCATGAGCATAAATGCATAGCTCACCATTGTGACGGGGTTACCTGCTTTAGCAGCTGTGGTTAATTGCATAATCCAAGTTGGCATGAGTGATAGTCCAGCCCAACAGCCAAGCATCGCTGCTGATGCAACAGTGACACCAATAATTGTATTTCTGAGGTGGGGCTTACTAAATATAGCGGAGAATATCTTCCAATTAGACTCTCCTTGGGGGCTATTTTTTCTCTCTTCGCTAACTTTTACCCAGCGCTCAGGTTCTTTGACATAACGACGGATGATGATAGTGAGGAAGACTGGTACGATACCGACGCCAATAACCCAACGCCAGCCAAATTGACCGAGAAACAAATTATTGATTGCTGCCAAGAAAAATCCAATGGCAAAAGCTAATTGCATAACTTGGATGGCTCTAGCGCGATTTTTGGCAGGCCAAGTTTCAGCAATGATTGCGGCACCTGCAGCCCATTCACCACCAATACCTATGCCTGCAAGCGCTTGAAAGAAGGCCAACATTTCCCAACTTGTTGCAAAAGCACTAAGACCTGTGAATAAAGCATAAATAAGAACGGTAAGCGCCATCGTTTTGGCCCGACCGTAACGGTCTGCAACTACTCCAAATACTACACCTCCGATACCCCAAGCAAATAACTTGATAGCGATAACAATACTGCCGATTTTTGCGATTTCTGCGGGATTTGTTGATTGAATGAGTTCTTTAATACACGGAAATAGAATCAATGTAAAAATATTTAAATCCATGGAATCAAACATCCAACCCAGGAATGCCGATATTAGAACTAATTTTTGGTATTTTGTAATTTCAGACGATTCAGGTATAGAACTATCTGATAGGGTATTGGTTGCCATGCTGTCTCCTTTAATAGCTTTTATAAGCTTTATTTATCCCCTCACTCTAAACCCTTATTACTTATACTGTCAATTTTTATAGGGCGATACTTATTGAATTAGGACTCTTTAAATTTATGAAAAAATTATTTTTAATAAATTGTATTTAAAAAGAACAACTTAGCATGTATTTCCGCATTCAAATTGATGCGATAAATAATGTATATTTCTTAAAACAAGCTAATATTAGGGTCGTAGAAATGCAAAATAATTACATAAGAAAAGATTTTAAGGAGCCAGCGATGAATCTAGTGTTCAAGCCTTTGAAGTGCGGTTTAGCGACTATCTTATTGATGATGGGAGCGATTTTTATTAGTCCTTTGTGTTTTAGTGAAAACATACCAAATACGATCAAAGTCATTATTCCATTTGCTCCAGGCGGACCGACTGATGTGCTGGGAAGAATTATTGCTGAAAGTTTGCAAAAGAATTTGAAGACTACCGTGATTACTGAAAATCGGCCTGGCGCTAATGGTGTCGTTGCAGTCAATACACTCAAGCAAGGCGCGGTAGATGGTTCGAATCTATTGTTTGTCAGCTCGGGAATGATTACTTTTAATCCATTGATTGATCCTACTTTATCTTATGATCCACAAAAGGATTTAGTGCCTATTATTTGTGTTGCGCAAACTGAAATTGGAATTATTGTTGCTAATAATGTTGCCGCTAATCAGTTAACTGATTTTATCCAGCTGGCTAAATCATCAAACCCTTCATTAAGCCTAGGTTCTGCAGGAGTTGGTAATATCTTGCATGCATACATAGAGCTGCTTAAAAATTCAGCAAAAGTCAATTTTATACATGTTCCCTACAAGGGGGCATCGCCGTCATTAGCGGATGTCATGGGGGGGCAAATTTCCGGCATGTTTATTGGCTTATCAATTGCGCAACCCGCAGTTCAAGCTGGTAAAGTCAAGTTAATTGCCATGGTCGGTAAACGAAGTGCTACCTTTCCGGATGTGCCGACAATTACAGAGCAAGGTTTTCCAGGAGTAGAAATGATTCCTTGGTTTGGAATTATGGGGCCTCGCGGGATGTCGCCGGAAGCGATTAATATGATTGCCAATGGTATTGTTCAAACATCACAATCCGAGGAGTTTAAGAAAAAACTCGTTACTGCTGGATTTACTCCCTTTGTGATTACTGGGAATAAATTTTCGCAAATGATAAAAGATGAAGCTGCCACTTGGGCAACACTCATCACTAATAAAAAAATTAATTTTCAATAAACTGAAAGGGTTTTATGCCAATCGCAAATGTTAATTCGACTGAAATTTATTATGAAGTAAAAGGGGAGGGAGAGCCGATCTTTCTTTTGCCTGGACTTGGTCGAGGAACTAGTTATTTTGATGCTATTGAGCCACATCTACGCAAACATTATCAAACCATCGTGATGGATCCGCGAGGGATAGGGCGGTCTTCGTTAAAGGATAAAGAATTAACTGCGGAAGTATGGGCGGATGATTTTGCCGCATTAGCAGATCATTTTGGCATTAAGAGTGCTCATATTTTAGGATCTTCTCATGGGGGTAGTATGGCAATGGCAATGACATTGCAGCACCCATCGTTAGTGAAGTCACTCCTTTTGTTTGGGGCCTTTTCTGAACTCAATCGATTTATTACCTTGAATTTAAATCTAAGAATTCGACTGTGTCATAAGTTGGGTATGGATGTCGATATGCGAGACTTTATTGCATTATGGACATTTGGCCATGAGTTTTTGGACAGTCCCAATGCTGATCAGTTCCTAGAAACACATTTAAAATCAGTTCGCGAGCATACGCCAGAGAGATATGAAATGATCTGTAAATCGATGCTTGCCTGGGGTAGAAAATTACCTGGACAAGAAATGGAGACGATTATCACTAGCCGTTTACATGAAATTAAATGCCCAACGTTAGTTACTTGTGGCGGAAGGGATTTTTGGATACCTGCATTATTTAGCAAAATAATCGCCAAAAATATTCCTCAATCGGTGTATTACGATATGCCTGATTGTGGACATATTGCTGTTCGTGAGGATCCAATAGGGTGTACAGAAATGATTCAGAATTTTATTAAAACAAAGGTAGGGTAGTCTGATATGAATGGAATGGTGAGAAGAGTTGTTACTGGGCATGATCAACATGGAAAAGCGATTGTGGTATCAGATGGGCCAGCACCATACGTGCACACCATACCATTACGCCCTGGTTATTTTTCAACTGATATTTTTAGAACAGGAAATACTCCAGCATTAATCGAAGAAAATGTTGCAGAAACAACCTTAGGCCCCAGAAGACAATTACCTACTGAAAATGGTAGTGTTATTCGGGTCAACCATTTCCCGCCTGAAACTGATGAAATTAAAAATATGGATGCCAAGGGCTCAGCCGAGTTATTTGCCTCTCTTGGAAATCAAGCGGGGGCTACTTTTGAGAAAACAGGCCGACACCCATTGATGCACCGAACTGAGACTATTGATTACGCCATTGTTCTGTCCGGTGAAATCACTATGCTTTTGGATGATTCAGAAGTGCTTTTAAAAGCGGGGGATATCTTAGTTCAGTGTGGGACCAATCATGCTTGGGCCAATCGAAGTAAGGAGCCTTGTACTGTAGTCTTTATTCTGCTCGACGGTGAGTATGAAGACTCCTTAAAGAATAAGATTAATCCAGTAATTTAATTTTTGCTTTGTCTGCTACAGTTTTCCAGCGGGCTAAATCGTCACTTAATAGTTTGGAGAGTTCTTCAGATGTGGAGCTTAAAGGGTTAACTTGTATGCTTTCCATTTGCTTAACGACATCGGGCATACTCACCACACGATTTATTTCTTTTTCAAGAATTTTTACAATGTCTTTTGGTGTTCCAGCAGGAACAAAAAGTCCTGCCCAATAATCAAATTCAACTTGAGGAAGTCCTAGTTCGCGCATTGTTGGTACTTGGGGCAAGTTTGCCAAGCGTTTTGCAGAACTAACGGCAAGTGCTTTAACTCTGCCGGAAGCTATGCTAGGCATGACTGGACCAGTATCTACGAGAGAAAATAAAAGATCTCCACTTGCGACAGCAACCACTGTTTCGCTAGTACTTTTATATTGAATGAATTCACCTTGAATATCCGTATTTAATTTAAATAGTTCTGTGGCAAATTGAAACGCAGGCCCAGAACCTCCATAGTTGGATTGTGTAGGATTTGCTTTAACAAAGCTCACTAAATCAGCCACATTTTTAAAAGGTTGTTTTGCGTTGACAATTAACACTAATGAAAATGTGGAAACCAAAGACACAGGAGTAAAGTCTTTAGTCGGGGAATATCGTATCTTAGGAATTAAGATTGGATTAAATACCATGTTCCCAGTCGGCGCCATGATTAGACTATATCCATCTGGTGCGCTCTTTGCTACGAATTCAGTTGCGATCATGCCGGCTGCACCAACTTTATTTTCGATAATGACTGGCTGACCTAAGTTTGTAGATATTTTTTGACCAATGAGACGCGCTAGGGTATCCATCCCACCGCCAGCGCTTTGTCCAACATATATATGTATCGGTTTGCTAGGGAACGAATCCCCTTTTGCAATACCCGCATTCAAAAAAGATAACAGTATTAGTAATCGCCATAATAAATACGAATGATTTTGAAAAGAAAAATATTTTTGTTTCATTTATTAAAGTTCGGTCAGTTGTCGTGGGAATTGGTGAAACCTTTCGTTTTTACCATTCTCACCAATGAGAAAGGTATCGCAACTCCAACTATAGGTATCTTCTGTTACATAGGTTGGGTGAGCAGCCATAACCATACCGGCAGCGATCTTCATGGTTTCATCAAATCTTGCTAATGGTCGCTCCACCATATCGTAACCTTGGCCATGACAATGTAGTCTTGATTCAGGGGGGCGTCCATGATCGCGCATAAATTGGTTATACGTATCCCAAATAGTTTTACAGTCGGCGCCAGGTTGTAAGAGACTTAAGGTAAAGTCTTGGGCTTTAATCACAAAGTCATATTCTGTTTTCATTGATAGGGATGCTTTACCTAGCACGCAAGTTCTTCCGAGTTCGGTATAAAACCCCCCAGCGCCATTGTTTTCAATCAAGATCGTAAATTGATCACCATCTTTGATCATGCGATTTTGTAGATGACGGTTCCCAAATACAGGGGAGCTACCTACTGGGCCTGATGCGCAAAGAAATAGGCCTTGCTCACTTCCAAAGGTATGACCTACTTGTTGTGCAATACCCGCCAATTCAAGATCCCGCATTCCAGGTTTTACTGCAGCGAAAACAGCTTCCATTGCCGCATCTTGCATGGCAGCAGTTTTGCGAATTATAGATATTTCTTCGGGGCTTTTAATTGCTTTAATATGATCGACTAAATCCGAGGCATCAATAAAATCAGATTTAGCATGCTGACCATTTTTTAGGGTATTGATGAGAGCATAAGAAATTGCTGCGGTACCTAGCAAACCAATCTTTGATCCAGCATAAGCTTCTAGAGCTTTTTCAGCCAAAGTACCGTCATATCCTGCTGTGAAGTGAGCGGAGGCGTAACTAGGTACGGTCATGAGTTGTCCAACGCCCCGCCGTAAAACATCACCGTCCTCTGGAAATGATCGGATGTTACCAAACGGACCTTGACCGATGACGGTCATTCGTTCGTTTAATGGAAAAATAACTGTCACAACATAACCATTTGTAGCTGGAATGTCTGTAAAGTACTTTACATATCCACCCATAAAATCATTATTCGCTTGCATGATGAGAACATCAATTTTTTGTTTAGCCATTTCTGTACGAATAGTGGTCCATCGTCTTTCGAGTTCTGCACTAGAGATGGGCTGATTAATTCTTTCTGAAACACTTACCATAGACTTCTTTCCTATTATTGTTGGGGCAATCGAACAACGTTTTTCATGGCCTGATAATCATTTTTAATAAATTGATGAATATTATGAATGACAATTGGAAGCGCATGATGAACATACTCATCATAAAATCCACCTAAATGAGGTGTGACCAAAACATTTTCCATACCCCAAAACGGATGTGAGGGTGGAAGTGGCTCTTCTTGAAAGACGTCAAGTGCTGCTCCTGCGATTTGATGCTCTTCTAAACACCTTATTAATGCCGCTTCATCCACAACCCCTCCACGAGCTAAATTAATCAGGAATGCAGAGGGTTTCATATGTCCAAGCACATGGTCATTGATGATGTGGTGAGTGTCCTGAGAGTAAGGGCTCAGTAATATGAAGTAATCAGCTTTTTGGACGGCATCAACCAATTGATCTTTAGGGTAGATATGATCAAAACCTGATATGGCTCGCACGGTAGAGCTCACACCTAAAACCGTCATCCCTAATGCCTGGCATTTTGGAGCTAGCGCACTAGAAATGATGCCAACGCCAAAGATTACGACGGTTTTACCCTCCAAAATACTTGGCGGAATACGGCGATCCCATTTTGCTTGAAGTTGATTACGGATGACCCAAGGTAAGTTTCTGGCTAAGGCAAACATCGACATCAGAGCAGCTTCAGATACTGGAGCACCATGAATACCATACATATTTGTAATTAAGACAGAGCGATCAAGTGATTTACGGTCAGTGATGCCATCCACCCCAGAACCTAAAGCTTGTATCCATTTTAATTTTTGCGCTTTTTGCAATACATTTTCAGACATCATTGGCCCAAATGTAACTAGTACATTTGCCTCATTGATGAAGGGCTCTACTTTTGAATGATGGTCGACGACATTTATTTCTAAATCAGGGAATTTTTGCTGAAGTCCGTTCAGATACTGTTCGCGAATACTTTGCGTAAAAGTAAGTAATAAAAGAATCTTAGGTTTCATCAAAGATATTTAGCTAGGGACATCTTTTTAATAACTTTCTTTGGCGTAGCTTCATCTATTATCTTCCTTACTGAATGACTGTTTTTTAGATTTGTTGGTTTGGCAGAAAGACTTTTAAGTTGTCACATTGATCATTGATTGTTAATTGGCAGGAAAGACGACTAGTAGGTTTTCTCTCAGAGGCGACAAATTCTAGCATTTGATGTTCTACCTCATTCGGTGGCGTAAATATTTCGAATTGATCCGCATCAATATAGACATGGCATGTCGCGCAAAGAGCAGAACCACCGCATTCTGCTAAAACCTCTTCAAATCCATGGTCACGACAAACGCTCATGACGCTTTTACCCACGCCGACATCTAGAGTTGTCGTTTGACCATTTGGGTGAATAAAGTGAATCGTTGGCATCTGTGTCTCTTTTAAATAAATTCGATCGGTAGTGATTCAAAACCACGTAAAGTATTATGCAGTAGTCGCTTGGGCTCTTCGGTAATGCGAATGGAGGTCACTTTTTTTGCCATGACTTGAAGAAGAGCTTCTACCTCAGACCTCGCTAGCATTTGACCAACGCACCCGTGTATACCAGTACCAAATCCAAGATGTCCTATAGTTGCTCTTGAAATATCAAATTGATCTGGCTTATCCCATTTTAATGGGTCTCGATTAGCAGAGCCCATTGAAATCATGACTTTCTCGTTTTCTGGAATGACATAATTCCCAAGTTGAGTCTCGGTTGTTGTGGTTCTAAAAAATGTCTGAAAAGGCGATTCAAATCTTAAGATTTCCTCAAAAGCAGGTTTTGCAAGCTGAGGACTTTCTTTCAGTTTTTTCCACTGCTCTGGAAATGTAACAAAGCTGAACATAGCATTACTAATTGCATGAGCCGTAGTATCTATACCCGCAGAAAAGAATGATCTCACTAGTGTAGTTGCTTCCATTTCAGTCAAAATACCACTATCTACAGCGTCATAAATTTGGATACCTAAACCAGTTTTAGATAGATTAGCTCTTTGACAAGCGCTCATGACCCAAGGATTCACTTCATCAGCATGAGACATAGCATCCATAAAAAGATCATTCTTAGGCCCGAGGCCATTGAACACCATATTCCCGTACAAAATAGCATTATGTCGTTGATTTGATGTGATACCGATTGCATCCCCAAAAACCTTCAGTGGAAAAGCTTCTCCTAAATCCTTTACTGCATCAAAGCATCTCTTTTCTAATAGTTGATCAATGATGATATTGGCTTCTGCTTCAAATTGAGTTTTTAGATTTCTTAACGCAATTGGCGAAAGTGTTTTGCTAATTACAGCGCGATTTCTCGTATGGTCAGGAGGATCTGTTTCTAATACAAGGCTTGGCACACGCCATGGCGGTTCTTTTTTAAAATTAGAGATACCGACCCCTGCCCCTGAACAAAAAACCAAAGGTTGATCAAGCACTTCTTTAACATATTGATATTGGGTTACTGCAAAAACATCCCACTTGCTGAGGTAACAAACTGGGCCTAACTGCCTTAGTTCTTGGTGAAAAGCATAAGGCGAGAGAATATATTCGTTCGAAAACGGGTCAATGGAACTAGTTGGAATATCTTTTTGGAGAGTTGTCATCACTATTTTTAGTCTATATTTTGGGTGCTCAATAGGTCAGTATCGCAAAGTTAGTTCTTTTTTTGATAAAAGAATGTTTCATATACCGGAAAATATACTATATTCAAGGTCTTTAGGGTAAAAACCAGATGAACCGTAAATTTGAGTATTTTTTAAAAAAACAACTGAAGAGATGTAAAATTTAAAAGATAATTAAATATTCTTTTTGGAGACAAGTATGAAACAAATCAATGTTGCCATTATTGGTACTGGCTGGTGTGGTGGTATCCGAACTGAAACTGCCTTTCGTAATCCTTTAGTCAAAGATATCTATATTGCAGAGACGAACGAAATTCGCTTGAAAGAGATGTCGGATAAGGTAAATCCTAAGTTGGCCACCACAGATTACCGCGAATTACTTCAGATTGCAGAAATTGATGCAGTCATGATTTCGTCCACTCCTGAGACGACTCATTTTCCGATTGCTAAAGAGGCGCTCTTAGCTGGTAAGCATGTTTTTCTAGAAAAGCCTATTGCGATTGCATTAGAGGAGGCTGATGAGTTAATTGCTATTGCCAAACAGAAAAATCTCAAATTTACGATTGGGTATTCTCAGCGATTTAATCCTAAATATGCCTATGTTAAAAAAGCATTGAATGATGGCACGATTGGTAAGCCTGTCAGTGTTTTAGTCAGCCGTCATATTACTCGTAGTTTGGGAAAAAAAATTAGTGGTCGTGTTAAATTATCACCAGCTGCTATGGAATCGACGCATGATTTAGACTTTATTTTTTGGTGCTTAGAGCCTGCCAAGCCTGTTAAAGTATATTCACAGGTGAACTATGGCGTCATGCGTGAATCTACTGGAGGAGATATTCCTGATACACAGTGGACGATGGTAACGATGGATAGTGGGTTATCTTTTGTTGTTGGTGGTGGCTGGAGTTTGCCTCCTGGATACCCTAATTTTTCTTCAACGTGGATTGAATTTATTGGTAGTGATGGTGCTTTTCTGGTGGATGATAGTCATAAAGATGTTGTGCTTAACACCATGAAAAATGGTATGCAACTGCCGATGTCAACGATGCCTGGTGAGCAAGTCGATCACGTTTATGCGGGGCCAATGGCCTATGAAACCATTCACTTTATTGAAGCTGTTGCACTAGATCGTGATGTTCTTGTTACTGGTGAGCAAGCTCGTCAGGTCATGGAAGTTTATATGGCCGCTGATCTTTCAGCTGAAACTGGCGAACCTGTCTACTTGCCAATTTCGCAAGATCAACTTCGCGCTGTAAATGGTTAACTGATGCGTGATCGTCAAGCAAAAACTCTGGGTCTAGCTATTGTTGGAGCTGGTCGGGTCGGTTTATTCCGTGGTGAAGTTGCGGCGCGTCATCCTCAAGTAGGATGGATTGGGATTGCAGAAAAAAATCCTGAGCGCGCAAAACTTGTTGCAGAAATACTTAAAGCTGATTTTGTCACCGACTCGTATGAGGAGTTACTCAATCGCCCGGAAGTCAACGCTGTCATTATTTCTACGGATGAACATTTACATGTTGACCCCATCTTAAAAGCGGTTGAAAGAGGGCATTCATTACTGATTGAAAAACCGCTTGCAACAGATTTAGCTGATTCAGCGAGAGTTTTAAAAGCTATTGAGGCTGCTGGGGTGGATGCTATCGTTGGTTACACACAAAGATTTCGTCGCCGTTGGTTAGCCGCAAAAGAAAAAGTAGTCTCTGGACAATTAGGTGATGTGACTTTAGTCACCTCTCGTGCCTTTATGAACCGCCTAGTGGCGATTGATAATTACAAACGCACCGATCATCCTGAACGCATATCCCCGATGGTCATTTCTGGGACGCACGCTTTAGATATCGTGATGTGGATGATGCAGGGAAAGACTCCTGTTGAGGTTTATGCCAGAGCTATTGATAAAGCGCTTGGCCCAGAATACAAAGGTATTGATGCAACTAGTGGCGTCGTCACATTTTCAGATGGCACTATTTACCAAGCCACGATTTCATGGGCACTTCCGGTGGTATGGCCAGGTGCCGTTTATAGTTTAGATGTTGGCATTGTCGGTACTGAAGGAGTATTGACGATTGATGATACCCATAGAGATATTGTCCTTGCTACGTCAAAATCTCAAGGTGAAGGGTATGCGCCTGATGCTTCTCGCCGAGTCGATTTTATGGGTAGTTATCCTCCAGGTGATATGGCTTTAGGGGAATTGCGTGGTCCGATGCGTGAGGAGACAGATTCTTGGCTGAATCGTGTTTCTTTAAATTTACCAACCCCTGCAGCGACAGTTGCTGACGCACATAAAAATTTGATGATGACAAAAGCTTTTGATTTATCTGCCAGGTTAAAACGTCCTATCGCTTTACCAATTGATGCCGCAGATGATGTGTATTGATTAACGCAAGAACAAAATAAAGACGGTCTAAACATGAAACGAATTATAAGTATTTTAATTGCATCATCGGCATTATTCGTTAGTCAAAGTTTGTTTGCACAGGATGCCACATATCCTAATCGCCCTATCACATGGATTACGCCGATGGGAGCTGGTGGTACATCCGACGTTTTTGCTAGAACTATACAGCCCTTTATTAGTAATTATTTAGGGCAACCGATGATTGTTGAGAATAAATCAGGGGCCAATGGTGTTTTAGGCGAGGAGGCCGGATTTAATGCAAAGCCTGACGGCTATACCCTAATTTTTTCATCGGCATCCGTCGCGGCTAATCCATTTTTACGCAAGACGAATTACGATCCACGTAAATTTGTGCCGGTTATTTACTTAGGAAACGTGTATCTTATCTTATTAGCCAATGAAGATGTCAAAGCTAAAAACCTCAAAGAGTTTGTAGAAATGGTACGTGCTAAACCACCTGAAACCTATAATTATTCCTCTTGGGGTGTTGGAGGGATGGGGCATTTAGCGAGTGAGTTACTTAATTTGGAAGCGAAGATTAAGCTGTCGCACATTCCTTATAAAACATCTCCTGAGGCAGTCACTGCTGCTATATCTGGGCAAACACAAGTTACTTTTCAGACCACATCATTAGCGATTCCACAAATCAAATCAGGACGACTACATGCTCTAGCAGTTGCAGCGCCAAATCGTTTACCTGAATCTCCAGATATTCCGACAATGGCAGAGATGGGTTTTCCAGGAATCAAAATTGATACATGGTTTGGTATCTTTTTGCCACCGAATACTCCAAGATATATTGTTGATCGCCTCAATAAAGCCTTCCAAGCCGCACTCAGTGATCCCGAGATAAAGGCTAAATTAGAAGCAAAAGGTATTTTCCCTAAGGGTGGAACTCCAGAAGACTTTCAGGCTTATTTCCAAAGTGAAATGAAAAAGTTCAGTCGTATTGTCACCGAAGCTAAGATTGAGTCTGACACGAAATAATTTTAAAATATTGAGTGATGGGAATCTTAGGCTCTACTAAATGGCATGGGTATCAATACCATTACCAACCAGAAAAAAGTCATGTTCATCCATTCTTAGTTGAACTTTGGCAAAGTGTATATGAGCAAACAGATGGTCAGGTACATATCGAGGTTTGCGCCAATAATGGAGGCTTAAAAAAATCTCATCTTGAGGTTGTTGATCAAGTAATTCAAGGTAGTATTCATTTCTATGCCCTGATGGGAAGTATTTTAGGCCCGATTTCACCAGCAATGAATGTCCAAAGTCTGCCATTTATTTTTAAAACAAATGATGATGTATATGGTGCTATGGATGGTGAAATAGGCGACTATTTAAGATCCCAATTAATTCCAAAAGGCCTGTATTTATTTCCATTTGGCCTCATGGAGAATGGTTTTCGGCATATTGTTTGTTCGGATAAACCCATTTACACAGTATCTGATTTAATAGATGTTTCTATTAGAATCCCCGAGGGACAAGTATTCGAAGATACGTTTAAGGCGCTTGGCGCAAATCCGGTTCCCTTGTTTGTGCTTGAGTTATATGACGCGCTTAAAACTGGCAAGGTTAAAGCTCAAGAAAATCCCCTCGCGATTCTCGACTCACTCAAGTTACATGAAGTTACGAAGTACGTCTCTAAAACTTCGCATATGTGGTCGGGGTTTAATCTCATTGGTAATTTACTATTTTGGCAAAGTCTCCCAACCAATCTGCAAACGATCATTCAAAATAACATCAAAATTCATGTAGGTAGGCAAAGAACTTACACGATTGCGCTCAATGCCCAGTTAGAGGAGGATCTAGCCTCCAAAGGAATGTTGTTTAATGACGCCGATACTCAAACTTTTAGAGACTGTTTGACAGGGTCCTTTTATCGGAGTTGGAAAGATCAACTAGGAAGTCAATTATGGACTTTACTTGAGAATCGTTTTGGAAAATTAGTTAATGAATAGAAGTACCTATAGTCCTTCATCAAAAAAGGCTATAAAATAAACGAACTTATAAAAAAGAGATGGAGATAAATATGACAACCAGTCGGCTGATTCTTGCCTTATTGAGTTTTTTATACTTTTCAACACATGCAGCATTTGCAGATGAGCCTTATCCATCGCGTCCTATTAATTTGATTGTCCCTAATCCTCCGGGGGGCTCATCAGATGCCAATGCCAGAATTCTTTCAGACTCCTTGTCAAAAATATTAAAACAGCCAGTGGTTGTTATATTTAAACCTGGGGTTGCTGGCCAGATTGGTAATTCATTTGTGGCTAAATCAAAGCCAGATGGTTACAACGTATTGATGGGGTTATCTTCAATAATGGTTTCTCCAGAGGCTGAGAGGGTTCAAGGGAAGACGTCACTGTATGAGGTTGATCAACTCATTCCAGTAGGAATGATTTCGAATGATCCAATGATTATGTTGGTGAACGCAAATTCTCCTTGGAAGACTCTTGCTGATGTTGTTAAAGCTGCAAAAGAAAAGCCCGGCACTATTAATTATTCATCCTCTGGAAATTTTGGCCCAATTCATTTATCAGTAGTGATGTTTGAGCAGGCCGCTGGTATTCGATTAGTCCAAGTACCTTTTGGAGGAGGGGGCCCTTCGATGATGGCTTTGCTAGGAAGTCAAGTTGAAATAACAACAGCTATACCATCAGTCGCTATGGCTCAATTGCAGTCCGGAAAAGTAAAAGCGATTGCGGTATCTGGCCCGCGGCGAATTAAAATTCTACCGAATATACCAACCTATCGTGAGTCGGGATATGATGCTGAATTTAATATTTGGAATGGATTGTTTGTTCCGCAAGGCACGCCTGATGCGATCGTTAAGACATTACGTGATGCCATACGTGAAGCTGCAAATTCTGGAGAACTGGAATCAGTGATGCAACAAAGGGGTATGATTTATGAATACCTTGATCAACCTGAGTTTAAGAAATTTGCTAAAGAAGATGGAGACCGCATGGTGAAGGCGGTAAAGTTGATTGGTAAATTAAATTAAATTTAATTTAATTTCATGGTTGTTTTTCATAACAAGGATCAAAATGAAAATTGTATTTACTTTTTTAAACATCATCATCATCTTTGGAATGACAATGACTTCTGCTAGCTTTGCACAGGAGTCAAATGCTAATGCGGGATCTGCATACATTGTTTCTTATTTTGAGGTAAATCCACAAAATAGTCTTCTTGTAGTCAAATTACTGAAGCAGTTGTCTCTCCAAAGTTCTAAAGAAAAAGGTAATCAACGATTTGAGGTTTTACAGCAGATGGATCGACCTGATCATTTTGCTGTATTAGAAGCTTGGATTTCACAAGATGCTCTAACGGCTCACCAAAATTTGATAAGTACTACAAATTTTAAAGAAAATCTTAAGCCTCTATTGAGATCTACGTATGATGAGCGTCCACATACTGCGTTAGAGGTTGGACCAGTTTCCTTGAATCAAAAAAATAAAAATGATCTCTATGCGATTACCCACGTCGATATTGTCCCTACTCTGAAAGAGCAAGGCGTGACTCTCGTTAAAAATATCACGAAAGTTAGTCGGGGAGATTTTGGTCAATCGCGTTATGAAGCGTTGACTCAAAATAGCAGGCCAAATCATATGACGATTGTAGAAATATGGTCCTCTAAAGCATCGAATGATGCTCATCAAATTTCGGAGCATAAAAAAGAGTTTCGAGCGAGCCTTTCCACGATGAGTGGTAGTTTGTATGATGAGCGATTTTATAAATTATTACAGTAATTCTTATAAATACGCATGATTAAAACTTCAGGTCTAGCAGCGTTAAAACATATTCGTGTTATTGATTTGACCAGAGTTCGAGCCGGGCCAGTTTGTGTAAGGCACCTTGCTGATTTTGGTGCCGATGTGATTAAAGTTGAGAACGTTAGTGATGAGTCTTATGCCGGCCCACGAGAGGGGCCGGATTTTCAGAATCTTCATCGCAATAAGCGTTCTATGACGTTAAATCTGAAGTCTGCCCAAGGGAAAGAAATTTTCGAAGAGCTTATAAAAAAAGCTGATGTGGTTGTTGAGAACTATCGACCTGATGTTAAATTCCGATTGGGTATTGATTATGAGTCCATGAAAAAAATCAATCCCAAAATCGTTTACGCCAGTATATCTGGCTTTGGACAAGATGGCCCTTATGTAAATCGCCCAGGTTTTGATCAGATCACACAAGGCATGTCGGGCCTTATGTCGGTAACTGGCAAGCTTGGTGATGGTCCTATGCGGGTAGGTAGTGCTGTTACGGATGTGACTGCAGGACTTTTAGCCGCGATGGGAATTTTGACAGCCTTGGTTGAACGCGAGCAAAGTGGTGAAGGACAGTGGGTTGGCTCTAACCTGTTGCAAGCCGGATTAACTTTACTGGATTTTCAGGCAGCAAGATATACTATGAAGGGTGAGGTTGCTGAGCAGGTCGGGAATGACCACCCAACCTTTATGCCAACATCTGCATATGCAACGGCTGACGGCTTCATGAATGTAGCGGCGACGGGAATGGGTGTATGGGAAAAGTTTGCAGCAGCTCTGAACCGAACAGATTTACTTAATGATGACGAGTTTCAAAAAGCGAAAGGCCGATCTGATGGACGTGAGCGCCTTAATCGAGAAATATCAAAATCCTTGATTACTCAGACAACTGCCTATTGGGTTGATTATTTATTAGAGCATGGCGTGCCATGTGGACCTATTTATACTATGGATCAAGTATTTGACGATCCTCAAGTTCAGCATCTAGGAGCCACGGTGAAGGTCAACCATCCTAGCTTAGGGGAGATTACATTACTCAATCAAGGTATTGAATTGTCAAGAACTCCTGCACAAATGAAAACAAGTTCTCCCTTAAAGGGGCAACATACTGATGAGATTTTAAGTGAATTAGGATTTACTCAAAAAGCGATTGATGACTTCAGAAAAGAGCAAGCCATCGAATGAGTAAAAAACTCATCAAAAGTATTATTTGTGGGCTCTTCGGTTTTTTGTGTTTGCAATGGAAATACTCAGTTGCACAGTCTAATTATCCAGATCATCCCATTCGACTGATAGTTGGATATCCGCCTGGTGGCGCCGCAGATTTCGTGGCACGGGTCAGCGCTGATCAAATTAGCAAAGAGCTAGGTATTACCATTATTGTTGAAAATAAACCTGGGGCGGGCGGAGCAATCGCTGCTGACCTTGTTGCAAAATCAGTACCAGATGGTTATACAATATCTATGTCAGGACCTCATGCTCAAATTAAGGCTTTATATCCAAAAATGGCTTTAGATGTTGAGCGAGATTTTGTGCCAATCAGTAACTTAGCAACGGGTTCAATGATTATTTGCACCAATCCTTCGGCGCCTTACAAAAATCTTAAAGAACTGATTCAATACGCGAAAGAAAATCCTGAAAAGATTTTTAATGCTTCATCTGGTAATGGATCGACCCCTCACTTAGCCTCCGCTTTATTTAGTACCGTTGCCAATGTGAAATTATCAACGATACAATTTAAAGGTGGTGGCCCAGCTGCTTTATCAACTATTGCAGGAGATACACAGCTGATGTTTGCGACCCCGCCTACTGTGATGGGTTTTATCAAAAATGGTTCACTAAAGGCGATTTCACTCACCTCAGCTAAATCTTCTCCAGCGATTCATGGCATTCCGGGCGCTGAAGAGAGTGGGTTAGTTGGTTATAACTCAACTTTTTCTTATGGCTTATATGCGCCAGTCGGGACTCCTGCGAGTGTTGTGAGTAAGCTCTTCCAGGCCACCCAAAAAGGTATGGCAGGAACAGTGTCGAAAGAAAGATTAGCAGCGCAGGGCATGGATCTATCTATTTCTAAGTCACCCCAGCAATATCTAGAGCAGCTGAAATCAGAGGCGCCATTAATGATGGAGACAGTAAGACTTTCAGGCGCTAAATTAGAGTGACTCCTTATTCTCCTGCTTGAATACGCAACATCTTTAATCGATCTGCATAACGAATGATTTCAGCATCAACGAATGTTTTGAAATGTTCTGGCGAATCTCCAATAGGATCTAGGCCAATTTGAATAATGCTATCTCGTACTGAAGGATTATCAAATGCCTGACGAATAAGTTGTTGAATTTTACGCACCGTTTCAGTAGAAGATCCCGCTGTTGTAAATAAACCGAACCATCCCCCATCGATTTCAAAATTCGGAAAACCTTGTTCAGCAACAGTTGGAACATCTGGAAGATAGGCAGCTCTTTTTAAACCTGTATAAGCAATAGCTTTGAGGCGCCCATCTTTGATATAGGGAAGAACAGAAGGTGGCGTTGCGATAAATACTTGTATTTGCTCCCCTAGTAGAGCCGTAGTAACAGGCCCTGCACCTTTATAAGGTATATGAACCATATTGAGGTTCATCTTTTGATTAAAGTACTCACTAGCAATATGAAGATGATTACCATTGCCTGGGCTTCCGAAGGACACTTTATTGGCTGGATTTTTAGCGTAGCTTAGAAACTCCGTTAAATTTTTAACAGGTAATTTTGTGTTTACAACCACCAAAAGACCTTCGACATTTCCTAAGTTAGTAACAGGAACTAAATCTTTTGTGAGGTCGTAAGGTATTTTTTTATAGTAACTTGGATTGACTGTAATTGAAGTTGAAGTAACTAACAATGTATAGCCATCAGCTTTAGCCTTTGCCACTAAGTCAGCGCCAATCATTCCATTTGCGCCAGGGTGATTTTCAACATAAAAAGATTGCCCAGATTTTTGGGAAAGTTCTTTTGCAAGAATACGCGCTAATGAGTCTGGCGACCCTGTTTCAAATGGTACGATCATTTTGACAGTTTTGTTCGGATAATTCTGAGCAAAAGCCCAGTGCATATTCAATAAAAGGAATAGGAATATAAAATATTTTTTCATTATGCGTCTTTCTCATCTTTAATGGGGTTGATAGCCAGCACTTCTTTTGTTGCGCCTTTCCAACCATGCTCCGTGATATCGACAACAACTCCTTGCGGATCGAAATACTTTACCTCATAAAATCCACCGTCATGCTTAACATCACCCATCCAATACTTTGCGCCATTAGCCTCTAGTTTTTTCCGTGTATCAGCCACATCATCTACCCAAAATCCCAAATGATGAATTCCTACAAAGTCTGCACCACGATCTCCTGCAGAAATTTCGTTTTTATATTTTAAAAGTGCTAAGTTAACGGTTCCATCGCTGAGATAGACACCTTTTGCATTAGCCCAATCAGTGCCGCCAACTCGTTTCATATCAAAGGTATCGATATAAAATTGAGCGGCTGCTTCTGGATCAGGAACAGTAATTGTGATGTGACGAAGTTTGGCCATGGTGGGCTCCCTGTGGGTAATCGAAGATTAGTTAACGCTAATTTCTGCAGTTTTAACAATAGTTAAATATTTTTTCATTTCATTTTGAACAAACTGGTGAAATTGAAGTTGATTCATTTCCCGAATTTGAATGCCTGATTTTTCAAAGGTAGATCTAATTTCAGGATCTTGCATGGCTTTGTTCATATCTAGATTAATTTTACGAAGTATTTCTGGCGGAACCTCAATGGGAGCCCAAATTCCTACCCAAAAATTAATGTCAAAGTTACCGTAACCTTGTTCAGCAATTGTTTGAAATTGAGGAAATTGACTTAGTTTATCTTTAGAGGTAATACCCAATGACCTCAGTTTCCCTGAATTTAGATAAGGAAGTGCAGTATCAAATGGGGCCATAAAGTAATCTACTCTTCCCGCTAAAACATCTTGGATGACTTCAGGAGAGCTTTTATAAGGAATATGAGTATTGGTAATACCTGCTGCTTGATGGAGAAATTCTGCTGCTAAGTGAGTCGAACTCCCAACGCCAGCAGAGCCGAAGGTTAGTCCATTACTCGATTTTTTAGAGGCTTGAATAAGGCTTGATAAAGTTTTATAAGGACTATTAGAGTTAGTGATTAATACATAGGGAGTAGATGTTAATAGACTCACATCAGCTAGACTTTTCACAGCGTCATAGGGCAGTTTTTTATAGACAGCAGGATTGATGGCATAGGTTGCCGAGTTCGCTAAAAGGGTATAACCATCCGCGGGAGAATTAATGACAGCATGAATCCCAATTGAGCCGCCTGCCCCGGGTTTATTTTCAATAATGACCGGTTGTTTCCAGAGATTTGTGAGATATTTTGCGATGATTCTTGCTGTAATATCAGTACCAGAGCCCGCACCAGGACCTATGATTTTAACGGTCCGATTTGGATAATCAGGTTGTGAGGATTGTCCAAAAGCAGGCAGAATAAAACAGTAAAGAGATACAAAAAACAACAAAGCTATGCTTGAAAATTGCTTTAAATATTGCTGAATCAAGTTAGGTCTCCATGACGATTTTTGCCAGTATTTTTAAAGAGTATAAAACTCATTCATAATAAATAGTTAATATTTATCAAAAGAAGGGATGTATCCATGTTTCATGAAATTGCC